>NZ_JAAOMP010000030.1 GCF_018853815.1 Acidithiobacillus sulfurivorans
CAGTTGGCAGCCCGGTAACAGGCGCCGGTAAAACGGGGGGATTCTACGAAGGTCTCGGCCAGCACGATGGGATGCCCATAGACGGATTGCCAATCCGCAGAGAGTCGGCGCAGATTCAACGCCAGAATACGGGACGCCAGATTCGGGAAAGATTCTCCGGGCAGAATCAGAAAACGGGCGTTATTGGCGATGAGATGCAAGCGCTGGCGGCGCAGGATCCAGGACCAGCCGATCCACCGATCCCGCGCCTGGCATTGAAAAGCGGACGCTTGCCAGCCCAGCAACGCTATCCAACGGTCATCCAGCGTGGCCACGTAGCGCAGGTTACGGCCCGCCAAGGTGCGAAAGCCCCGGTAGTGATGCGTTTGCATCAGCGTATTCCAGCGTTCCCGCTCCGTGGGCAGGATGGGGCGCACCTGAACACGGTGCAGGCTGGTTTGCTGGTTTGGAGAGTGTGTAGGAGCATCCATGCGGCAAAAGTTACCGCATTTATCCTGAGAAGTTCAGAAAAGGCCTTTGTACTACTCCATCAGCAGCTTAGATGGAAGGTTGACATGGCCCTGGGGGGATCACCTATTTGACCAAAGGTGGCGAATAGGTGAGAATCCGACCCAGGAAGTCATGGTGTTACGTGCAAAAACTGAAATAGTATAATTGAAATTTAATCCGCCTACATCTGAGTAAAGAAAATGATTTTCAACCTATTCAAGTTATATAATGGTGAAAAGTTGATTGATATTGTTGATATTCTTATTTCGCAACTAGGTGGATTTAATGGTTGATGTTACAGTTGTTCTCCCAGTTTATAATGGTTTTCGAAAATCTGAAAAATACTTAACTGATGCAATTAATAGTGTTTTATTGCAAGATTATAGTTCATTTGAGCTAATTATAATTGACGATGGGTCAACGGAAGACTATACGGTGCTTATTGATAAGTATAAGAATAATGAAAAGGTAAAATTTTTCAGAAAAGAAAACGGAGGTCAGTCATCAGCCAGAAACTATGGGGCGAAACTCGGATCAGGAAAATATTTAGCCTTTATAGATCAGGATGATGTTTGGTATAAAAATAGACTCACAGAAACTGTACGAGCATTTAAGGCAAATAAAAATAATAATTGTGTAATGGTGTATAGCGATCTAGACAGGATAGACAGTAAATCGCGAATTGTTACAAAAAGGTTTTTACGAGAAAAAAAACTAGGAACTCATCCTAAAACTCAGATAACATGTTTGCTTGGCGACAATGGGTTTATTCTTCCCGGAACAATGCTGGTAGATCGTGATCAGTTCTTGAGTCTTGGTGGTTTTAACGAAACTTTGAGCGGGTATGAGGATGATGAAATATCTTTACGTTTCTTTCAATGCGGGGAATTAGTATTTATAGAAAAACCATTAATACAGTGGAGAATATATCAAGACAGTTATTCATACTCAGAGAGAATGGAAAAAAGTTTTTTAAATTATTTTTATATACTAATCAATGAATATCCTGACGATAAATATCAGGGTGATTATTGGGTTAGAGATTATATAGCGCCAAGATTTTATTATGGCTGGCTGCACACATTTAGAATGGGGCTTCTCAAGAAAAATAAGAATCAAGCTATAAGAGCAAAAGAAGGCCTGAATATTGTTTCTAATTATCTACCACTAAAAAAGAGGATAGTTTCAAAAACCCTAGCAAAGTTGCCGTATAGTGTCGCAAAGTTTATTTATGCAACCAGGATATTTATCATTTTAAAGCTTTAACAAGTGGGGCTAGACAACCCCAATAACTTGGGGCGGCGTTATTCCGCTGTGGTTGAAGGAACAGGACCAGAATAAACTTAAAATATTTTTGTCTTGATTCATGGTCCATCATAAATTGGCAAATTAACTCAGTGAATTTATGTTTCATTTTTAATATATGTCTATTTTATGAATGGATTATAAGTCCAATTCCTAGTGATCTTTCTACGCTGTGCGCGTATTCGCAGACTTCAGATGATAACCGCAATCTTTCTTTGATCGTGCCCCACGCCTTTACTGTACCTCCATCTTCGTTGTCAAACTCATGACCATGAATATCATGGAAAGCAACTGCTTTTTTTGAAAATTTTCCGACATTTTCGAAGTCTCTCATAACGCTGTTAAAGTCATGAGCGCCATCTATGAACACAAAATCAAAAACCTGCCCTTCGAAGTTTTCTGATGTTGACGGTATTTTGTTATCAATGTTTAATTTTGATTTGAATGCATCAAAACCAATCATGTTATTAACCGGATCTATAATTGTTAAAGTAAAGTCTTTCCTTGCTCTTTGCAGAACCGCTGCCATGAAATATGAGCTACCACCACGGAAAGAGCCAATTTCAGCCGCAGTACATATTCCTAATGGTATCAACCTGCGTAACATATCGATAAACTCAGTAGGAAATTGAATTGCGCCAAATCCCCCTTTATTCATTGATGGTGAGAATTGACTAAAAATATCTGAATCCATCAAAGGGATACCATAATCGAGAAATTTTTGTAGTAGAAAGTCGCGACTATTTAGATCGGTATCCGAGCAATTGAGAATCTGCTCAATAACTTTAACTCCATTATGTATTTCACGTATAAGGACATCATGTTCTTTTTTGTAGAAGAATTCCCCAAGATTTTCGCTGCCTACAATGTATTCGCACGGTATGCTTTTGTTATAGGAATCCAGATATTCAGGTTTTCGTGCGGAAAACCTTCTGGTGGTAGTTTTATGAAATACATCCGCAATAATGTCGAGATGATTATCTTTTACTCCAGAATGGAAAGGTAGACACAAGACTTGATTTTTGGCCGTTTCTGCATATGGCTTGTGTTTTTTCGTTATAATCCTCAGATGACGATAAACGTCATAATCTGTACATAGTGGAAAGAAGTATTTTCTACAGAAGATATTATGGCGCTCTAATTCCGCTTTAATATCATCGCGATGGCGCCCAAACTCATCTTGGTTTATACGGATAAGATAATATTGCTCTGATTGGGTGACATGCGGCGCAACGTCCTGAATGCTGACTCCTTTTAAGCCAGATAACATCCGGCGATAACTCTCACGCAGCAGTGCTCGTTGTGTTTTTTCTGTTTCTAAAAGATCAAGATTGAGGATACCTATTGCAGCCTGAACCTCATTCATTTTTCCATTCAAGCCGATTGAGACAACCTCTTCCTCGTTCTTAATGCCGAAGTTCCTCAGCAGGTAGATTTTTTCCCGGTCCTCTGCAAATGGTGTTGTTAGAAGGCCGCCTTCTAGCGTATTGTACAATTTGGTTGCGTGGAAGGAAAAAACTGTTGCATCACCGAGCGTCGCAACAGATTGGTTGTTCCATTTGGCACCAAAAGCATGCGCTGCGTCATAGATTAGCTTAAGCCCGTGTGAGTCTGCGAGATGCTTTAGCGCTTCATGATCACATATACAGCCGTAGACATGGACCGCCAAAATGGCAGATGTTTGTGGTGTAATTGCTGCAGCTACAGCTTCTGGATCAATAGTCAGGTCATGCTCGGATATATCGGCAAACACTGGCCGTAGATTGTTCCATGCGATTGAATGCGCAGTGGCTGCGAAAGTCATAGGTGTCGTTATAACTTCACTACCAGCTGGTAGATCGAAAAGCTTTAACGCTGTGAGCAGGCCTATAGTGCCATTGTTAAAAAGCATGGCTGTTGGCGTGTTGAGGAGGGTAGCAAGTCTGTTCTCAAGCTCTAGGCTGAGCGGCCCATTATTTGTGACTTGCTTTGATTCCCAGATTTTTTTAACAGAATTACTAAACAGGTTTAAATCTGGTAATAGCGGTTGACTAACATATAGTGGTGGACAATTTTCTGCTACATAGGTATTCTGCCCGGATTCTAAATCATCGTTCATCATAATTAATATCCTAAATTCTCTGGTCCACGGCGTCATTGTCCAGATTGATCGTTTCTCCTGTCAAGATAGCCTGCTGAATTGCTTCCAGAACCTGCATGTTCTCAAATCCAATTGTCGCCGGAACCAAAGGCTCAGTTTTCTTGGTGACGACATCTTCAAAGTGTGCAAGCTGTCTTTTAAGGGGGTCAAACGGGGTTGAAGAAAGTACTTCTGTCATAAATGGATTCCACCATGAAGCTGTATCATTTGATTCGTAGAATCTGGCCTGCAGAGTTGGAAAATCAAGAGAGCCTTTAGTTCCTGCAAAATGGTAGCAAGTGGCGTCGGATGAATGCGGATATGCCGGGTTTTCTCCAGTTGCCAGCTCCCAACTACGGTTGCTCGCCGCTATGTCCGAGAGCACAAAAGTCCCTAGGGCTCCATTATTGAATCTTATTGAGATCGCTGCAGTATCCTCGACATCAAAACGACGTCGTGCATTGCTGGCCAATACTGAGACTGCACTGATCGGGCCACATAGAAATCGGATAACACCTATTTCGTGGATGAGGTTTATGAGTATTGGGCCACCGCCAATCCGAGTCCGCCAAGGCCCTTCTTTGAAATAGTGCTCTGGCTTTCGAAAAAGAGCTGACCCTTGCATTGCAACGAATTCACCGAATTTTTCGGAGTTCATAAATTCCTTCGCGGCCAAAAGGAGCGGGTTATAGGCTCTGTGATGTCCAACGAGGACAGGCACGTTTCGGGTTTTTGACTCCCGGCAGATTGCGGCCGCGCTCCACAGATCTGTTGTCAGTGGTTTTTCCACTAAAACCGGCACACCTTTATTGATGCAAAGCATCGTCTGTTCGGCGTGAAAATTGTTTGGTGAAGCGATGATCGCAGCATCAATTTCGACGCGATCTAGCGCTTCTTCCATGGAAGCAAAAAGTGGTACGTTCATTTCCGATGCGCAAGCGAGATTGGAGTCTCTTAATGGAGCGACGACAGCGGCAAGGATGCTTCGCGTGGAATAGGCGAGCAATTCAAGGTGTTTTCTACCGCCAAGGCCGCAGCCGACGAGTAGAATTCGAATTTTCTGCTTGGGGCCAGTCTGCGTAATTTTAGAAGATACAGAATCTATCATATGCCATTATTCCTTTTCAGTTTCACAGGCGGAGCGTATTGGCTTGTTCAAAAAGATGAAGAGGGTAGATTTCGAACTGCCGATGAATCAGCATCTCAATGCGCTGTAAATAGTCTTCCCTAGAGTAGAGCTTATTATAGACGTCTATCATGGCTTGATTAGTTCGCCGATATAACTCCGGATCACGCTCAAGTGTGCGGATACGATCAACGATATCTGATACCATCATCTCCCCAGAAGCGAATATATTGTAATAATTTACTAGTTCCTTTGACGGAAAAAATTCATCATTATACACTGCAAAGCCAATACCACCTTGGTGAATTGGCTGAGCAATATAGCCATCGAAGCCTTCGCCAAATGTTATAGAAAATCGACATCTAGTGGCGAGATCCATATATTGATCAAACGTAATACCACGGATTTCGCGCAGCTTATAGTCCGGCAGTCCTTTCGCTAATGCTTCCAGTACAGCATCTCGATAATTTATATCGTCTGGTGAATAAATGATGAGCTTATCCTTTTCCTCGAATGGTATTGGATCGTATTCACTAATATCAGTGTAGGCCGGCAGTAGCAACATCGGCGTATCGTAGAGGGAAGTGAATTTTTGACCGAAATATGCGTGGTGAGCGACCGATTGCGTTAACTCATCAGCTAGAGCGCGCAAATCTTCAAACTCCTCTTTTTTTGGCATAATATCTGTTTTTTGATTGAGAATGTTAACATAGAGTCGTTCTCGAGAACGGAGATAGTTGTGTGTCCGATCGTCAAGGAGATTGACGAAGTTTGATGTCATATATTCAGGAATATGAAGGTAGACAGACTTGGCGTTCCGGCATCGCACAATCTGCTCGAAGCGGAAGACATCTTCACTGTTTCGAAAGTTTCGTTGCCGTAAATAGGTTTCGTCATGTGGATTGGGTCGCGTCATCAGTAGTACGTGATAGTTGTGTTTATGGCGAAGTTTATAAGCTGCTTTAGCGATCGAGAAAAATGAGTATATTCCGCCAGACATTTCATTGTGTTCTGGAATCAAGATTACCATAACATTTTCTGCCGTTTCTGCCTCAATCGGGAAATTGCTATCCTGAACATAATGAGCGCTGCGACCAATCAAGTAATCTGTCGTTTCGTCTGGAACGATGCCTGTTTTCTGATTACTTGTTGTCTTCAGATTGTTTGCCCGACCGTATACGAGATAGTGGTAAAAAGGATTCATTCCAGAAAAGATGATATCTGGATAGAGTCTCAAATAGAATCTTACATCGAAGTCACTTCGAGGATTACGTCCTTCCTTCCAGCCGGACAGCAGGTAATGCTTGATCGGATCCATACCGCTTTCTCGTACATCTGGGTTGGAAGTAAGATAAAAATCTTTATCGAAGTCATGACTGACAATTTCGTACTGCCGCCACGCTCTTACCCGACTTATAACGTCTTCTATGCATTTTAGTATTCCCATAAAAAGTTAATCCTGTACAGTATGTCGAAGATGTTGCGTATATTCCGTTGTTTTTCTGTTTAATAATTGCTATGACTGACCATTTCTAAGTATTTTCTTTCTAAACTAGCCTGGTCTGGCATTTCTATAAAAGCTATGCCAACGCGCATATTCGTAGAGGGGTCTAGTTTTTCTCCGATGCGGATTGTAGGAACCAGACTAAAAAGACCCGATCCCAATTCAAGATCAAATCCTCGAAAGTTATCCAATGATGCCTGCTTTATCGTGCTCCTGAGAACGAAGCGGCGCCTTGTAGACACTGTCTCTGGTGGTTTATGACCAACAAAGTATGACGCATAGCGGGCAGCATAGGGGTGCCCCGTACTGTATTCTATGAGGCTAGAATAAAGATCTCCAGGACATCGTCGTGTCATCTCTATAAGCGCGATTCGATCACCAGCATCAATAAACTGGACATGTAATAAGCCATCGCAAAGCCCCAAATTGCGGCATACAGACTCTACAGAAGCACGAACTTGTCCCTCAAAATACAGATTGTAATCATCTACAAGATAAGACGTATCGACCGAGAATTGGTCATAACGAGATCCTTCTTTGACGATATAGCTTGCGTCAACATTGCCGTTTTCTACAAAAGCGCTGTAGCTATAAAGTTGCCCCTCGATAAATTCTTCACAGACGACCTGTCCGCTTGGGCTGTGCATCTTCGCGTGGGTTATAGCATCAGATGCTGCAGATCGGTCCGCACTATCGAATACCACCACACCGCGTCCACTGAAACTGTCAGCTGGCTTACAGATGTATCGGCCTCTACTAGGTAATTGATCGATCGGTACGGCATGCGGTGCTGGCAGGTTTAGCTTGTCGCAAAGCTTTCTGAAAAGTGGCTTTTTACTAAGGATCTGATCACTTTCTAATGTGTAATGATAATGGGGTTGTAGGGCAACGCGAACATAGGTTTCCATGGATACATCAGTGCAGCCAGGCACGACCATATCAAAATGGTAAGTATCAATAACCCTACTTACGAGATCTGTATCATTGTAGTTTCCTTTGATCCAACGATCTGGATAGCTAAGTGCAAGGGGATCATTGACCCTATTACCTATGGTCCAAACTTCGTGGCCAACACCAACCAAATAATCATGTATTGGAACAGATGAGAAAGCAGGATCAAGAAGAAGAACTTTCAATCGATTTATCTCCGTGCGAGGCCTTTTGCGACATTACGATGAGGCTACCCATTTGGGGTAGAAATCTGGAGCTCACGGCTGGCATACACCACGTTCACGATCTCAATGCAGGTGGCCGTAACAACAAGATAGAGCATGTAGTTTTGGTGCGCGACGATCTCACGCAAGCTTGGCCCACGATCGTTGATGCGCTACAGGTAGGAGTGCGCTGAATGGCAACACACAGATGCGCAGGCGTTACTACAGACGTTCGACTGCATTCACTCATACTGACCGATGTAGTCTATGGCAGCGACTAGATCTATGTCGGCCGACGCCAAGCCGGAAGATGGGTAGAATCATGACGTTTCGCGCTGTCTGAAGCGTGCTGGCGGAGGCAATCTTGGCCCACAGCAAGTCGTGCAGCTGACCGACTGCTCGGCGGCCGCAAACTCGGAGATGATAGAAGACAAAACGGCATTCATGTTTGGTGCTCCTCTAGTATTGGTCATCAGCGAGGGTTTAAAGCTGCCATACGGACCCTCGCAGTTATATTAGGCGTTTTTTTTCTATCCAGTAAATCCATGAGCACTTTATCTTCCACACTCAACGGCTTTTCGGGTCGCTGCGCGTAAACCGTGGCTCGGGCCACTCCAGCCAGGTGACACTGCCGTTGAATAGAGATCGACGGATTCGGCACGATCCAAGTCCGCCGAGTCTCTACCGTCACACTCCGAACTTTTTTTTCAGCCAATCCAGTTCGACTTTCAATCGCCCGATTTCACTGTAGAGATGTTCCGGGTCGCTGTGCGCATCAATAGGCTGCGGGCCACGCTTGCCCTCAAATAACGTACCCACCTGCTCCAGAATGGCCTTCTTCCATTGCCCCACTTGCGCCGGGTGTACCCCATGCTCCTGCGCAATTTCGTTGATGGTTTTCAGGCCCCGGATCGCCTCCAGCCCCACCTTGCCCTTAAAGGCTGCTCCGTACACTTTCCGCTTTGCTGCGCTCATCGTCTCCTCCTGACCAGACAACAAGCTTAAACTACTGTCTCAAATCTGGGGTCCACTATAGTCCGTAGACCGCCATTATGCTAGTCAAGGAGGTGCATGATGATGGATCCCGTTTCCTTTGTTGGTATTGACGTAGCGAAAGCCAAATTCGATGTTGCTCTGCTGAAACCCAATGGTAAATATCGCAGCAAGGTCTTTTCCAATAATCCTGAGGGGTTCCGGCAATTCCTGGATTGGTTGGAGAAGCAGGAGGCCCTCAAGGCCCACCTCTGTATGGAAACGACTGGCGCCTATGGCCGAAGCCTGGCGCGCTTTCTGGCGCAACAGCCGTTGCTGATCAGTGTGATGAATCCAGCCTTGATTCACGCCTTTGGTAAAACCGAACTTTCCCGGACCAAAACAGACAAAGCGGACGCCCGGCTCATTGCCCGCTATTGCCAGATGCACAGACCTGCCCCATGGGTCCACCATAGTAGGGATGCTGCTTGAGATGGTAAATTAAGATGATTCGTCTGATGTCATTTAGTTATTTAGAACAGTATGTTGTATTTAAAAAATTCATTGTTGAAATTCAACTTTTTCTACTTCTAGTTTTATTATCGGTCCATGATCTATGGTTACACCATGGTCAAGCCTTACGTAGTAATTACAAAACTTATTCACTTGATCCTCGCTATGAGAAACTAGAATCAAAGACATACCATTGCTGCGCATCTCGGCAATTTTATCCAGACACTTATCCTGAAATGCCTGATCCCCTACTGCCAATATCTCATCTGCCAGTAGGATGTCTGGTTGCAGATTTACCGCAACCGCAAAGCCCAAACGCATTTGCATACCCGAGGAATAATTTTTAAGAGGCGTGTCAATGAAATGCTCCAACTCGGAGAATTCAATAATGTCTTTGACCCGCTTGCGGACATCCTTGTTCAGAAACCCATAGAGGCTGGCATTCAGAAAAATATTTTCATAGCCCGTCAATTCAGGGTTGAAACCTACTCCCAATTGAATCAAGGGGGCCACCCGTCCATTGGCGATGACCCGCCCTTTGCTTGGCTGCAATATCCCGGCGATAATCTGCAGCAGGGTGCTCTTGCCGGAACCATTATGCCCCAGCAAGCCTAGCGCTTCCCCCTGTTCTACCGTAAAGCTGACGTCATCCAGTGCCAGAAAATGTTCGCGTTTCTCCCGCTTGTTTTTGTGAAACAGTCCGAGAAAACGGGTTTTCAGCCCCAGTGCGCGATTATGGCGTAGGATAAATTCCTTGCTGACGTGCTCAACAATAATGGCGGGCGGCATCAGAGGTCTTCCACCAGATGCCGGGCTTTGCGGCGGAACAGCACCATGCCCACACTCACCGTGCCGATGGTCCAGGCACAGGCGATGAGGACGTGATTCAGGGCGGGTAGGGTGCCCGAATAGAGCAGGGCGTGGAACAGGTCCATAAACTGGGTCAGCGGATTCAGGGAAATGATCTCTCGGGTTGTGGGTTTCAGTACATGAATGTCATAGCCAATGGGGGTGAACCAGAAGCCGAACATGAGGGCAATGTCCACCATGTGCTTCAGATCACGGAGTTCTACCTGCAACACCGAAAAAGTCAGCACAATTCCCCAAATAAAGGCAATATACAGACCTAGCGCCAAGGGATACAACAGCAAACCCCAGTGATAAACACCGCCCAGAAAGGGGTACAGCACTACCAGGATGAAGATGGCGATGACCCACAAGGCCAGGGTAAACAGCAGGCTGGAGGTGGGTACCAAAATGCGCGGGAAGTAGATTTTCTGGATGAGCCCCGAAGCACTGGTCAGACTTTCGCAACTCTGGCTGACCGCCTGGGAAAACAAATTATAGTGCAGGACGCCGATGACCAGATACAAAATATAATTGGGCAGATTACTGCGAAAAATGTGGGTAAACACGAAGTCGTAAAGTAGAATCAGCGCCAGCGGGTTGCCCAAAGACCAGAAGAAACCGAGCACGGCTCCCTGGTAGCGGACTTTCAGATCCTTAATGACCAGATTGCGGACCAGGTCGCGGTATTGCCAGTAGGGTCGCAGGGTGGTGGTAATCGGGTTGGGCACGTTTTGCTTATCTCGGGGCTGCACTTGGTTGGAGCGAAACCTTAGCGTTTATGGTCGGGTAGGTCAATCCACCCAGTTCTCAACAACCAGTCCTGCTTCGGCATAGAGATCGAAATCAGCCGTGTTGTTGGTCACCAGCGTAACTCCCAGCGATAAAGTATGTGCGGCAATCATGCGGTCCAAGCTGCTCTTTCTGACTGGAAACTGACGGGAGAGCTTTCCGAAGAGGTCTGCTGCATCCACATCAAAATTATTGACGATCAGGCTGCTCAAGAGCGTGGCCATTTCGAACTGGCTGTTATGCACGTCCAGGCCACAACACAACTCCGCCCAGGTGATCGAACTGATCCCAATTTCACCGGGCTTGCAGGCCGCAAAGCGCCGGATGACTGATGCGGGCTGCTCCTTCATAAGGTAGATGCAAATGTTGGTGTCCAGCAGGTAGCGCAGTATCACCAGGATCTTTCCGTCTTGATAAACTCCGGGCGCTCGCCGGTATGCTGCGGTCGCAGCGCGGCGAACAGCGCCGGAAGCGATTGGAGTGAATCTTCTTCAGGCTCCACGATGAGCCTGTTTCCCTCTCGAATCACGACCAATTTGGTCTGTTTCGGGAAGGCCATACTCACAGGGATACGGACGGCAGGTGAATTGCCAGCCATGAATTGGCGGGTATGAAAAACTTTGCGCATGATGACCTCCAGAGGTGATAACGTGACGTTATCACGCCCATGGAGCCGCCGCAATGGTCCAGATTTGAATCAGGATAGCTCCAGGCGGCGCTCAATGCGCTCTAACCGCTGGTTGAACTCGTCCGCCCTAAGTTGCTGTTGAGCATCGGCAGCAGCCAGTGTTTCCAAGTGCTGAATGATATGGGCCTGCCCTGATTCCAGATTGTTAACACGCCGTGTTAAATCATCCAGTTTGCGCTCGATGCGATCTTGTCCAGACTGGAATCGTTTCAGGTGTTCCAGCATAAGATTCTCAATATTTTCTGTCATGTTACTGCTCTCTCTGACGTATGATTCCGAGCATAGATGGATTTCGGTTCTATTGCGACCAGAACTTCCGTCATATTTTCTTCACGCGTCCATGATTTTTTTCAGAATAGCACGTCTTGCACAGATTTTATTCAATACCAATGGGCGCGCTTTTGGTGCCAACGGCCTTTTTGACCATCGTGGAAGTGCTAAACTCAGTTGCCTACTTTCTGATTTTCAGCCATCATTCATTCATGGACATCACGACACAAATCAGCCCTCGCGGCCAGATCACCCTGCCCGCAGATACCCGCAAACGATTGGGGCTGAAACCCGGTGACACCCTTTTGATCCATTTGGAAGGTGGACGGATCATTTTGGACCCGGCCGTGGTTCTCCCTGTGGAAATCTATGACGAAGAACGCATCGCTGCTTTTGCCGAAGCATCAGCAATGACTCAGGAAGAACTGATGCAGGCTAAAGCCCGTTGGGACGCATAAGTCACCCAGTCAGCATTTTTCTGGATGCCAACATCCTCTTTTCTGCTGCGCTGGGCGGAGAGGCCTTTGCACTGCTTTGGGATCTGGCCAAACAGCGTAAAGTTATCCTCCACAGCAGCAGCTATTGTCTGACTGAAGCGCGGCGCAACATTGTACGAAAACGCCCAGCGGCTCAATCTGTTCTGGAAAATCTTTTGACAAACGTTCGCGTAGTGCCGCACGCCGATCAGGTGAATTTCTCTGTGGATTTGAACGCCAAGGATCTTCCGGTGCTGGCTTCTGCCGTAGCATCTGGCGTAGATGTTCTATTGACCGGAGATATACGTCATTTCGGCCCACTGATGGGATTGCCCGACTTGCCCGTGCGCGTTATGACTATAAGATCGTTCTTGCTGGTAGGACCTTAAATCGTTGAGCATGAAGATACCGACTATACAACCCATTCAGTGACTGTCTGGAAGATATGGGACGTTTCCTGTTCGGTCTCTGGCTTGTTGTTTGATTTGGCGTCCCCAGGGGGGTTCGAACCCCCGTTACCGCCGTGAAAGGGCGGTGTCCTAGGCCGCTAGACGATGGGGACCTGGACAGCGGGGAGAATCGTACACAGAAGCGCGCTTCAGGGCAAGTGTATTTTCGGGCTTTCACTCCATAGCCCCGCAGGGGGGTCTTCGGTTAGACTGGGCGGAGTGTACTTTTAACCACCGGTATGAAGAAGGATCTTATGGAAGAAGCAGAAGCAGTATTCATGATTGAACGGGTATATGTGAAGGACAGTTCTTTTGAGTCGCCCAACGCCCCTTTGAGTTTTGTACAGACCGAGGCGCCCACCGTGGATGTGGGTCTGAATACAGCCAGCAACCAGGTTGAGGGCATGGATGGCTTGACGGAAGTGATTCTGACGGTGACGGTCAAGGCCAAGGCGGGTGAGAGCACCTACTTTGCGGTGGAAGTGCAGCAGGCGGGGCTGTTCCGGATTCAGAATATTCCGGAAGAACATTTGCCTGCGCTGATAGCTGTGCATTGTCCGACCATTCTGTTCCCTTATGCCCGTGAAGTGGTGGCGGATATGGTGGGACGCGGCGGTTTCCAGCCTCTGCATCTGCATCCCGTCAATTTTGAGGCGCTGTATCAGCAGGCGCAGCAAGAACAAGTGGGCCACACGACGCAATAAGCCATGCGCTGGGCTGTTCTTGGAGCCGGGCACTGGGGAACCGCGTTGGCGGTGCATTTGTGCCGCCAGGACCATGCGGTGCGGCTCTGGGGACGCCACCCGGAAACTTTGCCGGGTTTTATGGATTCCACTTGTTTATCCCCGGTTTTTCCTGATATCGGTTTTCCGTCCGGTCTTGACGTAGGCTCTGATCTGGCGGCGACGCTGGATGGCGCTGAAGGGGTGTTGCTGGCGGTTCCCAGCCATGCCTTGCGGACGGTTCTGGCGACTATTCCCCAAGCTTTATTACACCCGGATCTGTTGCTGGTGCTGGCTTCCAAAGGGCTGGAGTTGCCGAGTGCCTTGCGTCTGGATCAGGTGCTGGATGAAAGCTGTCCGACCTTGCCTAAAGTGGTACTTTCCGGGCCGAGTTTTGCGCATGATCTGATTATGGGTAAACCGCTGGCCATGACTGCCGCTGCTGCGAATATGGATGATGCGCGGCGGGTGGTGGACGTGTTTGCCAGTGACCAGATGCGCGTGTATCGCAGTGATGATGTGGCGGGCGTGTGTCTGGGTGGGGCGATCAAAAATGTGCTGGCTATTGCGGCAGGCATTTCCGATGGGCTGGGCAATGGCGACAGTGCCCGCGCTGCGCTCATTACCCGTGGCATTGCCGAATTGCACCGTTTGGGTACGGCATTGGGAGGGCGCACGGAAACCTTTATGGGATTGACCGGGGCGGGGGATCTGATTTTGACGGCCTGCAGTGATTTGTCGCGCAATCGCCGGGTGGGTATGGGCCTGGGGCGGGGTTTGTCTTTGGAGACTGTATTGCGTGATCTGGGCCAGGAGGCGGAAGGGGTGCGCAGTGCCCAGGCTTTATTTTTGCTGGCCCAGCGGCTGGGGGTAGATATGCCCATTACCGAGCAGGTGTATCGGGTGCTTTACGCCGGTGCTGACCCGCGCGAGGCCAGTGAACAACTGATGCGCCGTGCTGCGCGCGCCGAGCATTCTGCTGATCTGAAGTCCATAACCGTTTCCCCGGTTAAGGGGAGTTCCTAGGTCCATGGCGATTTTGCGTTTGCCGGGTGGCGGGTCAGACAGCCGCAAGCGCATCCCTTTTGCGCCCTTCCGGACCATTGGTTTTTTGCTGGTGCAGTTTGTGGTGTTGGCTTTGCTGCTGCTCGGCGTGCTGCTGGTCCACACCAACCAGGATTTGCATACGCTGGATGCTTATACGGCCTACATGGCGAGCTTGGCGCAGACTTCTCAGGAAACCTTGCGTACCTGGCATAGTGACGGTTCTGCTGCGGCGCTGCCCGTGCTGCAGGGCAATCTGGTCCGGATTGCGGCGGCGCATCCGGAGCAGGTCAAAACCAATGCGCACTGGAGACGTTTGCAGGCGTTGATGGCCAAACAGGATCCGGCGCTCTTGCCTCAGGCTTTATTACAGCTTTCGGATGTCAGCATGGAAGAGCATCTGCGCGGTCGCAGGCTGGTATTGGCGGCGGGGCATGATGCCCGCTATACCCTGATTGGAACGGCCGTGGCGCTGTTTGCGTTCATGATTTTTGTGCTGGTGACGTTGGCGTTTTTCCGTCTGCGAATTTTAGGTCCATTGCGGCGTTTGCAGGGGGCCATGCGTTCTCTGGAAATCGGCGCTTTTCGGCGGGTGACGGAAGCCCATGCGGATCCTGGCATCAGTCCGTTGCTGCAGTATTACAATCACATGATCGGCCGTTTGGAAGAGCTGGAAAAAACCCGGCGCCAGTATTTGCAGGATTTGCAGCGGGAAGTGAATGAAGCAGCCCATACTCTGGTGGCGCAACAGGCGGCGGTGGCCCGCTCGGAGCGCCTGGCGGCGGTGGGAGAGGCCGCTGCGGCCTTTGCTCATGAATTGCGTAATCCGCTGGCAGGATTGCAGGTGGGTTGTGCGAATATCCGTCGGGAAATCCGCGATCCGGAGCTGGCGGAACGTCTGGGCCTGATGGAAGAGGAATTGCGTCGGGTCAGTCGTTTGCTGGATCAGCAATTGCGCGGCGCCCGTCAGGTTCATGAAAAAGGTCGCCGGGTGGCACCCCGCGAAACGGTGGAAACCCTGCTGAATTTGTTGCGTTATCAGATGCCTGCCCAGGTTGTACTGGAACTCTTGCCGGGAGATTGTCGCGATTGTCTGTTACCCTTGGATCAGTTTCGTCAGGCGTTGCTCAATCTCATTTTAAACAGCATGCAGGCGCTGGCCAGCGAGGGTGGAACGATCAGCGTAGCTATTGCCCAGGTGGATAAACAATTGCAAGTGACGGTGTCTGATAATGGTCCGGGTTTTCCTGATACCTTGTTGCGCGAGGGTATTCGTCCCTTTGCCAGCAGCAAGGAACAGGGAACAGGGCTGGGTTTATCCATGGTGCGGCGTTTTGTGCGCAGTCTGGGGGGAGAGGTGCAATTGCGTAATCGGGATCCGCATGGGGCAGAAGTAGGTTTGGTATTACCTTGTCCTGACATTGCTGGTAAGGAGTAATTAACAACATGGCTGATGCGTTGCTGATTATTGAGGACGAGATTTTTCTGGGGCGGGAAATGTGCCGCTTTTTTGAAAAGGAAGGCTGGGAAGTGCATTGGGCGGAACGCTTTGCCGATGCCGAAGAGCTCTTGTTGAAGCAGGATCTCAGCCCTTTGGTTACCCTGGCGGACCTCAATCTTCCGGATGGTAATAGTCTGGATTTATTGGAAAAGGTGCGAGCCAAAGGCGGTGCCGGAGAGTGGATTTTTCTGACGGCCTTCGGGAGCGTGCCTGATTCGGTGCGGGCGTTGCGGCTGGGTGCCTACGATTTTCTGGAAAAGCCCTGTGAAATGGAACGTCTGGAGATGGTGGTGCGCTCGGCTGGCCGGGGTGCTCGTGCCCAGCGCCGGGTAGCGGAGGATACCTCTAACCAGCATCGCCGCTATCGTCCCGAAACCTATCTGGGGGAAAGTCCGGCTGCCGCTGACGTGCGCAACATGCTCGATCGTCTCAGTCAGGTTCCCTATAGTGCCTTGGTGATTTCCGGAGAAACGGGCACGGGTAAGGGACTGGCTGCGCGCATTCTGCATTATAGTGGCGCTCAGGCTGGCGGTCCCATGGTGGAAATCAACTGTGCAGCTTTACCCCGGGAATTGCTGGAATCCGAGTTGTTTGGATATGAGCCGGGGGCTTTTACCGGGGCCGCCGTGCGGCATCGGGGGTTAGTGGAGCAGGCCAGTGGCGGCACCCTGTTTCTGGATGAAATTTCGGAAATGGAGCTGGAACTCCAGGCCAAATTGTTGAAAGTCATTGAAGATCACAGTTTGCGCCGACTGGGGGGGGATCGCCCCATTGCCGTGGATGTGCGTTTTATTGCCGCCAGTAATCGGGATCTGGATGCTCAGGTAGCTCAAGGTGCTTTTCGTGCGGATCTGTTCCATCGTCTGAGCGTATTTCGTCTGGCCTTGCCTTCCTTGCGCGAGCGTAAAGCCGATCTGCATGCACTGGTGCCGCATTTTGTGGCGGAATTCAATGCTCAGGCCAGCAAGCGCGTGCATTATATCAGCCCGGCCGTGTGGACCGCGCTGGAGTCTTACGACTGGCCTGGAAATGTCCGGGAGTTGCGTAATGTGATTGAACGCGCGGTGCTGTTTTCCGAAAGCGAAGAACTGCCCAGGGAATGGTTGCAGTTGCCCGGTAATCTCAATAACGCCTGTCCGGCGCCGTCTGGCTGTCCGGTGGATGACCAACACATTATTCTGCCCATGGATGGCAGCATGGATCTGGAGGCTATGGAACGGCAGATTCTCCAGCAGGTACTGAGTCTGAACGAGGGGAATGTGACCAAAGCCGCGCGGGTGTTGGGGATTACCCGCGAGACTCTGCGCTATCGGGTCCGCAAACATGGTCTGGGAGATGACGGGGAGTCTTGATAAAAATAGTCTATACTTGCGGAATTGTTGCGAGATAGTTACATTGCCGCGATGTGACGGGTCAGCACTGGCGCCCGGACCAATAAAACAAGGAGTTTGGATGTCACCAGTCAGGACCGCCGCATGACTGCGGCGCTAGATCAGGCTTTAGCCTGGCAGCAACAAAGCCTGCAACTTGTTTCCCGCACTTTTGCGCTGACCATTCCGCAATTGCCTGAGGCCTTGCGTGCAGCGGTCGGAAATGGTTATTTGCTGTGCCGTATTGCCGATACTATTGAAGATGACCCCGTTATGCCCTGGGAAGAAAAAGCCCACTGGCAGCAGGTGTTTTTGCAGGTGGTTGAGGGCCACGCAGATCCGGCGGCGTTTGCGGGAGGATTTGCTGCGCAACTGTCTACAGATATGCCTGAGGCAGAACATGATCTGGTTCGCCATACGGCCGATGTAGTGCAGATTACCCACAGTTTCAGTGCCAGCCAGCAAGCGGCTCTGGCGCGCTGTGTTCGCATTATGGGGGCGGGCATGGCCGAGTTTCAGCAGCACGCTTCCCTGAAAGGGCTGGTGGACATGCCCGCCATGGATCATTACTGCTATGTGGTGGCGGGCGTGGTTGGTGAAATGCTGACCAGCCTTTTTGTGGAGTACGAACCGCGTTTGCGTGCTCAGGAAACAGAAATGCAACGCCTGGCGGTTTCTTTTGGTCAGGGTCTGCAAATGACCAATATTCTCAAGGATATATGGGATGACTGGGCCCGCGGGGTCAGTTGGATGCCGTCCAGCGTGTTTGCTCAATATGGTTGTGATATTGCCGCCGTCCAGCCCGGTAGTCACGACCCAAGCTTTCAGGCAGCCTTGCAAAGCCTGCTGGATATAGCCGCCGGACATCTGGAAAACGCTCTGCAATATACCTTGATGATTCCTGCGGATCAGACCGGCATGCGTGATTTTTGTCTCTGGGCCTTGGCGATGGCAGTGCTGACTTTACGGCGTATTGCCGAGAATCCCGCCTTTGCATCGGGTGCTGAGGTGAAAATCAGTCGTAATAGTGTGCAGTGGGTGGTTATGTTATCCAAGCTCATGCATCGTTCGGATGCATTGTTGCTGGCCAGTTTCCGGGCGGGTATTAAACCTCTGCGCAAAACGGCATGGGTAGCGACCGCATGAACCGTGTGCTGCAGCCGTTGCCGCTGGTAGGCGGGTATTTGCGTCGCACGCTGGAGCAGACTCTGGACCGGGCTTTGGACCGTGCTTTGGAACATACCCAGTCGTTACTCCTTGAAAAACAGGCTCCTGATGGGCACTGGTGTTTTGAGTTTGAGGCGGACTGCACCATTCCGGCCGAATTTATTCTGATGCAGCACTATATGGATGAGCGTGATGCGGCGCTGGAGTCCAAAATGGCGGTGTATTTGCGCAGCAAGCAGGCGGATCACGGCGGTTGGCCGCTGTATTATGGTGGTCATTTTGATTTGAGTGCTTCCGTGAAGGCCTATTACGCGCTGAAACTGGCGGGAGATGTGCCGGATCTGCTCCACATGCGTCGTGCCAGAGAAGCCATTCTCGCCCATGGCGGCGCCGAACATGCCAATGTATTCACCAGAATCACTTTGGCCTTGTTCGCCCAGGTGCCTTGGCGTGCCGTGCCCTCCATCCCGGTGGAAGTGATGCTTTTGCCGCGCTGGTTTCCTTTTCAGATTTACAAGGTGGCGTCCTGGTCGCGGACCGTCATGGTGCCTCTTTTTATTTTATGCAGCCTCAAGGCCCAGGCCAAAAATCCCTTGCAGGTGCATATTCGTGAATTATTTCGTCACCCTCCAGAACAAATTCAGGACTACTTTGCTGCATCGCGACAGGGCCTGGTGGCGCGCAGTTTTCTGGCGCTGGATCGTTTTTGGGGCTTTATTGAAAATTGGATTCCTGCGGCCATTCGCCGCATTGCGGTGCGTCGCGCCGAACTGTGGTTTACGGCCCGGATTAACGGGGAAGATGGTCTGAATGGTATTTTTCCGGCTATGGTCAATGCCCATGAAGCGCTGGCTTTGTTGGGCTATGCGCCGGAACATCCTTACCGTCAGGCTACGGGTGCGGCGCTGCGCAAGCTGGTGGTGGAGCGCGCTGAGGATGCCTACTGTCAGCCCTGTATGTCACCGGTCTGGGACACCTGCCTGGCCCTTCACGCGTTGCTGGAAGCCGACGCTGTTGATGGATTCGGTGGATCAGACAGAATTACCGGCGAAGAGGAAAAAGCCATTGCCTGGCTCAAGGAACGGCAGATTTGCAGTGATCCGGGTGACTGGCAGGTGCAGCGCCCGCAGCTGGCAGGAGGCGGCTGGGCTTTTCAGTATGCGAATCCCCACTACCCCGATCTGGATGATACGGCGGCAGTGGCCTGGGCCTTGGCGCGCGCCGGGCGTCCTGAAGATCGGGAAAGTATCGAAAAAGCGGCAAACTGGCTGGCGGGAATGCAATCCCGCAATGGTGGGTTTGGTGCTTACGATGTGGATAATACCCACTATTATTTAAATGAAATCCCGTTTGCTGATCATAAGGCCTTGCTGGATCCGCCTACAGCGGATGTGACGGGCAGGGTGGTGGCGTTTCTTGGCTACCTGGGCAGGCCTCGTGATCGCGATGTGCTGCGCCGGGCCGTCGCTTATTTGTTGCGTGAGCAGGAGTCTTCCGGGGCCTGGTTTGGACGTTGGGGGACCAACTATATTTATGGAACCTGGTCGGTGCTGATGGCTCTGGGGGAGTTGCAGGATCCTTCCTTGCAACCGGCCATGGACCGGGCCGCTGACTGGTTGCGGGCCATGCAGCAGGAAGACGGCGGTTGGGGGGAAAATAACGATTCCTACGCAGAACCCGGTCTGGCGGGAGCTGGTCAGGCTTCTACGGCGGCCCAGACTGCTTGGGCCTGCCTGGGTTTGATGGCGGCGGGAGATCGCGGCTCCATCGCCCTGCGTCGCGGTATTCAATGGTTGCAGACCCATCAGGATGGCGAGGGTGGCTGGCAGGATCCTTTTTTTAATGCGCCCGGCTTCCCCAAGGTGTTTTACCTCATTTACCACGGCTACAGTTTTTATTTCCCGCTTTGGGCGCTGGCCCGTTTCCGGAACCTGGGATGCAGCCGCAGCGGATAGGTGTCGTGGTGGCGTTGGCTGCCGAGGCGCGCATCCTTTTTTCCGGGAAGCTGCGCTACCAGGCAGTGATAGACATTCAGCCACAGTTTTGCATGGTGGTTTCGGGAATGGGGCCGGTACGGGCTGATCAGGCGGCTGAACAGTTGCTGCAAGCCGGGGTAGACAGGCTCTTGTCCTGGGGCACTGCCGGAGGCTTGAATCCGGCCGGTCGGGCCGGGGATTTGCTGGTTCCCGAGCACATATTCTGGGCGGGCCGTAGCTGGCCTGCCGACTCGGACTGGCGGAGTACGCTGTTGCAACAATTTTCCGGTAAAGTGCTGGCGGGGGGGCTTTGCTCAGTCAGTGAAGCCTGTGCATCGGTGGCGGCCAAGGCCCAACTCCGGGCAGATTATCCGGAAGCTCAGGCGGTGGATATGGAAAGTGGGGCCGTGGCGCAACGGGCAGCGCAAGCCGGTATCCCTTTTCTGGCGATTCGCAGCGTAGTGGATCCTGCCCATCAGTCCCTCCCTGCAACAGCCACTCACAGTGTCGATTGTTATGGTCGTCCCCAGGTTATGCCCCTGTTGCGGGGATTGTTGCGCCATCCGGGTGATTTGCCGCCGCTCATGGGTTTGGGCCGGCAGATGCAGGCCGCCGTACACACCCTGCGTCTGGTTCAGCCGCGCCTGATTCAGTCGCATTTACAGGAAGCCAACAGCGTATGAAAGCCTTATTGACGGGTGCCTCGGGTTTTGTCGGCGGAGCGGTGTTACGCCGTCTGCTCGCTGAAGGGCTGGAATTACGGGTGTTGCACCGCAGCGGTGCAGATTCCAGCAACTGGGAAGGTCTGGATGTGGAGCCGGTGTTGGGAGACCTGGCCGATGCTCAGGCCCTGGATAAAGTCGTAGCAGGTTGTCAGCTGGTTTTTCATGTGGCGGCGGATTATCGTCTTTGGGTGCCTGATCCGCAGCCCATGTATGCGGCCAACGTCAGCGGCTCGGAGCGTTTGGCCCGGGCGGCATTGGACGCCGGGGTGGAGCGCATGGTTTATACCAGCAGTGTTGCCGTGCTGGGTCATTATGCCGATGGCCGGGTGGCGGATGAAGCGGCTCCGTCCAGTCTTGCCGATATGATCGGCCATTATAAACGCTCCAAATTTATGGCTGAGGAAGCTCTGCAACAGCTTTGTCGGAACGAGTCTGCACCCATTGTGATGGTGAATCCCTCCACACCTGTCGGGCCTGCCGACCGCAAGCCGACGCCTACCGGGCGGCTGGTGCGTGATGCCGCTGCCGGAAAAATGCCCGCCTATGTGGATACTGGACTGAATGTGGTGCATGTGGATGATGTGGCCATGGGCCACTGGCAGGCCTATTTGCACGGAGAGCCGGGACAACGCTACATCCTTGGCGGAGATAATTTGTCCTTGCAGGCTATTTTGACCCGCATTGCCGGGCTTACCGGAAAGCGTTCACCCCTGCTGCGTATTCCTCGCAACCTGTTGTTCCCCCTGGCTTGGGCCGCAGAAAGTGTGGTCCGTGCGCGTGGCCGGGGCACTCCTTTAGTGACCGTGGATGAGTTGCGGATGGCCGCTCACAAAATGTATTTTTCCTCACAGAAGGCCGAGGAAAGGCTGCATTATGTACATCGTCCCGCCGAAGAGGCCCTGCGCGATGCAGTAAAATGGTTTGCGGAAAATCATTATCTTTAAGACTGGATTCAAGAACTCACCGTTCAGGATATGACTGCTTATGGGTTTTGAGGAAGGGCTGTTAGGCCTGGCGTTTCTGCTGGCTTTGGCGGCATTGGGTTATCAATTGCTGGCCATGTGGGTGCTGCGTGTCTGGCAACCGGTCCTGACGAATACGGATGCCAGTTTTTTACCCAATACTATTCAAGAGTTGCCCGCTCTCAGTCTGCTTAAGCCCCTGCATGGAGAGGATGGTAACCTGTATGACTGCCTGCGTAGTTTTTGTCTGCAGGATTATCCCCACTACGAAATGATCTGTGGAGTACAGGACGCTGCTGATCCGGCGCTTGCTGTGGTCCAGCGCTTGCAACGCGAATTTCCTGCCCTGTCCCTGCGCTGGATATTGAGCGAAAGCCTATTGGGTTGTAACCCCAAAGTGAATAATCTCGCGGGTATTTTGGCGGCCTGTAATCATGATTTGCTGCTGATCAGCGACGCTGACATCGTGGTGGGACCGCAGTATTTGCGTCATCTGCTAACGCCGCTGATGGACTCTCAGACCGGTGTGCTGACCTGTTTATATCGCGGGCTTCCTGACCATCATTTCAGTTCCAGACTACTTGCGAGCCAAATCAACAGCCTTTTTTTGCCTTCTGTACGGGTTTCCGCACGCTTGGGGCCCAATATATTTTGTGGGGGGGCAACCATGGCGTTGCAGCGCTCTACGCTGGAGGCGATAGGCGGGCTGGAAAGCCTGGCGGATCAACTGGCGGACGACTACTGGCTGGGAGCCCGCGCCCGCCAGTTGGGGAAGGCCACCATCTTGGCAGATTATGTGGTGGATACTCAGGTCCATGAGGCCAATTTTCGGACATTTTACCAGCACGCCCTGCGCTGGTCGCGGACTACGCGCAGTGTTCAGCCTCTGGGCCACTTTTTTTCTTTTTTCAGCTATCCACTGCCGTTGGTTACGGTTTTGACGCCCTGGATGTTTTGGGGGGTCGGTTATTGGGGGATCATACCGCTGGGTATGGTTCTCTTGTTGCGCCTCGTGTACCATAGGCAAATTATGCACAAACTCGGTGCAACGGATTGTTTGGGTACGGCCCTGCTGGCAGATTTTCTGGGGCTGTGGATTTGGTTTCATGCCCTCTTTGCACGGCGCGTTGCCTGGAGAGGGTCACAATATGCGGTCACCGCCGACGGGCGTCTGAACGGCCACGATGGAGTAACATAATGACGATGAAAACCCTTTTCCTGCAGGCTCCTTCCTTTGAAGGTTTTGACGGCGGTGCTGGTTCCCGTTACCAGGCCAAGCGGGAAATTCGTTCTTTCTGGTTTCCCACCTGGCTGGCCCAGCCCGCTGCGATGATCCCCGGCAGTCGCCTGCTGGACGCACCCCCCGCCGACGTGAGCGTGGAAGAAACCCTGGAAGTGGCTGCTGGATACGAGTTGTGCATCATTCATACCAGCACCCCTTCTTTTGCATCGGATGTGCGCATGGCAGAGTTGCTCAAGGAGCACTATCCGAAAATGATGATTGGCCTGGTCGGGGCCAAAGTGGCGGTAGAACCCGACGCGTCTTTGCGGGAAGCGGGGCATGCCGTCGATTTTGTCGCCCGGGAAGAATTTGATTTTACCCTCAAGGAAATTGCCGAAGGTCGGCCCCTGAGTGAAGTGGATGGCATCAATTATCGTGCGGAAGACGGCCAGCTGATTCATAACCCCGACCGGGCCATGATTGAAGATATGGACTCCTTGCCTTTTGTCTCTGAAGTCTACAAGCGGGATCTGCATATTGAGGATTATTTTATTGGTTATCTCAAGCATCCCTATATTTCTTTTTACACGGGACGAGGATGCCGGTCTCAGTGTACGTTCTGTCTTTGGCCGCAGACGGTTGGCGGACATCGTTATCGGACCCGCAGTGCGGCCAATGTGATTGAGGAAGTGCGTTACATCCAGAAAAATTTCCCGCAGGTGAAGGAAATTTTCTTTGATGACGATACGTTTACCGATGATCGCCCGCGTGCTGAGGAAATCGCCCGGGGTCTGGGCAAGCTGGGAGTGACCTGGTCCTGCAACGCCAAAGCCAATGTGCCTTACGAGACCCTCAAGGTACTGCATGAAAACGGCCTGCGCCTGTTGCTGGTGGGTTATGAGTCGGGCGATCAGCAGATTCTGAATAACATCAAGAAAGGCATCAAAGTGGAGTCGGCTCGTAAGTTCACTGCGGACTGTCACAAGCTGGGTATTGTCATTCATGGTACTTTCATTCTTGGCCTGCCTGGCGAAACCAAGGAAACCATCCAGAAGACTATTGAATTTGCCAAGGAAATCAATCCTCACACTATTCAGGTTTCACTGGCGGCACCTTATCCCGGCACTTTTCTGTACAACCAGGCCAAGGAGCAGGGTTGGTTGACCGAGGAAGATGAGGCCCACCTGGTCAATGACCGGGGTGTGCAGATCAGCCCCATGAGTTATCCGCACCTGAATCACACGGAAATTTTTGACTCGGTGGAAACCATGTACAAGCGTTTCTACTTCCGCGCCGGAAAAATTGCTGAAATCACCGCTGAGATGCTCAAAAGCACCCAGATGATGAAGCGTCGTTTGCGGGAGGGCGTCGAGTTTGTGCGCTTCCTGCGGCAACGCCACGGCTGAAGTGGGGCAGGGGCATACCCGGCGGCTGGTCGTTAACGCCGACGATTTCGGACTGGATCTGGCGGTTAATGAGGCGGTGGAATCAGCATATCAGAAGGGCGTGCTGACC
>NZ_JAAOMP010000031.1 GCF_018853815.1 Acidithiobacillus sulfurivorans
CCTGCGAACGGGTCGGTGATGGCCTAGTGGCTGCACACATCATTGCGCGTGTGCACTCTGAAGTCGAGCACATTCTGCCGAAGGCTGCCACTGCTTAAAGCAGTGGTATCCAGCGGTTCTGATTTTTAGATTGTCTATTGAGGAGTTGAAGAAATGGCAGAAGTAACAGGTATTGCGTTGGGTATGATTGAAACCCGTGGTTTGGTGCCAGCTATTGAAGCAGCAGATGCGATGACCAAGGCTGCTGAAGTCCGTTTGATTGGTCGCCAGTTTGTTGGTGGTGGTTATGTGACGGTGTTGGTGCGTGGCGAAACAGGTGCAGTGAATGCTGCAGTTCGTGCGGGTGCTGATGCCTGCGAACGGGTCGGTGACGGTCTGGTAGCCGCCCACATTATTGCCCGTGTCCATTCCGAGGTGGAACACATTCTGCCGAAAGCGCCGTCAGCCTGAACCGGTTTGATTGCCGCTTAAATGAACGCGAGTGATCGGGCGTAGTTCCTACGCCCTTCCTGGCAGATGTAATCAACATAAAGGAGACACAGATGGCAGCACTTACGGGTATTGCTCTGGGTATGATTGAAACACGCGGTCTGGTGCCAGCTATTGAAGCAGCAGATGCGATGACCAAAGCGGCAGAAGTCCGTTTGGTTGGCCGTCAGTTTATTGGTGGCGGTTATGTCACCGTGTTGGTGCGTGGTGAAACGGGTGCGGTGAATGCTGCGGTTCGTGCGGGCGCGGATGCCTGCGAAAGAGTTGGTGACGGCCTTGTTGCTGCCCACATTATTGCCCGGGTGCACACCGAGGTGGAACACATTTTACCTCAGTCTCCCAGCGCTGATGGTAGTGGCCGGGATGGTGATGTTACCGGTAACCTGAGCTGAAATCCATGAATGGGATGCGTAATCATCATCCCCGCATCATTGGTTTTTTTACGCGTGCACTGGCTCATGAGTACACAGCAGTGCAGCAGTACCGTACCCAGTCGAGTCTTTGTACGCTTTGGGGAATGGCAGATTGGGCGGAATATTTTCGTAATGAATCGCGGGAAGAGCTGGATCATGCTGGTATTCTCAGTCAGCAGCTTTTGTTGATGGGAATAGCGCCGACGGGTGCGCAATTACGTCCACCGCGCCCGGGTAGGGATTTGCGGGAAATGTTGACTCACGATCAGGATCTGGAGTTTTCAGCTGTGCAATTGTATAGCGAAGCACAGAATTTTTCCGAGCGTATGCGGGATATTCCTTCTGCCGAGGTGTTTGCCCATCTGCGCGCCGATGAAGAAGGTCACATGCGGTCGCTTGCCGAAATGTTGAAGCGTTTTCACTAAGTTTGGAGGGTGTTTGTGAACCAGGAACTCCAGGATCTGCAAGCTCCCGAGGGATGGGAAATTCAGCGTCGTCCTTTGGGGTGGAGCAAACGATTTGAGTTTGCCGACTATGCACAAACCCGTCAATTTCTGGATTTGCTGACGGGGGTTTCTGAAAAACTCGGCTATTATCCAAACCTGAATTTTGCGAAGACCTACGTGGTCGTCGCGATTCAATTTGAAGGGGATGCCGTGGAGCCTGAGCGGGCAGAATTCGCCGCAGCGGCTGAGCACTGCGCAGAGCAGGCACGGGAGTAACGCTGATCATGACCACAGCCAAGCGGATTGCTCTTTTTAATGCCAAAGGTGGTTGTGGCAAAACTACTCTGGCCTGGAACCTGGCGATGGGCTTGTCCAAGCGCGGAGCCACCTTGCTGCTGGATGCTGATCCTCAGGGTAGCCTGGGATATTGGGCAGATTGGGCTGCTGAAGCTGATGGTCATGCTTTGTCTGTACAAAACTGGTCTGAACAAAGCGCGGGGCAATCCGATGATTTTGCCTACTGGGTGATTGATTGTCCGCCTTCTCTGGAGAGCGCTGAAACCCAGGAAGTGCTCGCGATGGCGGACTGGATATTATTACCAGTGCTGCCTTCTCCACTGGATTTATGGGCGAGTCAACGCAGTGTGGAAGTGATTTCAGCCCTGCATGCGGGTAAATCAGCCCGAAATGCGGCATTTGTGTTGAATCAGGTGGAAAGCCACAGTGCCTTGTCTCGTGCTGCAGAATCTGCAGTTCAGGCAATGGGCCTGAATGTATTACCCGTGCAGGTCGCCCGCCGGGCCATATACCGGAATGCAGCTATTGAAGGAAAAAGTGTGTATCAGATGGGTAAGCGGGCAACGGCTGCCGTACAGGAATTCGAAGGAATTATTGAGGAGATCTTGAAATGAGCAATTTGGAGAACAAACTCAACGCGAGTATCCAGAGTCCCAGACGGCGCACTCCGGCTGCCGGTACGAACAGCACTTCTGCAGCGGGTACCGAAAAAACAACTACGGGCAATAAACCGGCAACGAGCAGTAAACCGGCTCAGAAAAGCACGCCTGAAACAACGCCAGCCGTGAGTGATCTAAATGCGGGTGGTGGACGCGAAATCAACCCTCAGCGTATTTGGCCAGACTAACACCGCATTCTTCCTGATAAATTTTGGCCAGCCTGTGCGTATTTCATGGGCTTAGGATGGCTTGCAATAAAAATGGGGTGAGCTAGGTATGTCAATTCAATTGGCGGATTATCCGGAGATATTGGAAGATCTGGGCCCACACGCTTCAGAAGTGCTGGAGTCTAATTGGCATGAGGCTGCCCGGGTTTTCGGCCGTCGCGGTCTGGAATCCTATTTACAGGGTGCCAGTAGTCTCAAGGCGTTGGGTCGCGGCTCCGATCTGGTTCTTGCCTTTATAGAAAGCGCCCCGCAGGTAGCCCGTGAAATTGGCGAGCAGGCTGTTTTCGAAATGCTCTCTATGGCTATTCGTATGTTTTCCAAAACCAGCGCCGAAGTGCTGGTCTTATTTTTCACCAGTGCTCCGGTTGTTGCCCGTCGTTTGGGTGAACTAGGATTATTTCGCGGCTATTTGCTGCTGCTCGATCAGTTGCTTGCCCAGGCACCGCGTGGTGTCCGTCCGATGTTGGGCAAAATAGAAGTGCTCCTCGAAAAAATGACCCTGGGTGGTTTGCGGCGCTGGGCCAGTTGGGGTATTTCTGCCTATCGCAATGATTTTGCCGCACAGGTGGAATTTTTCGGTTTGGAGACTCCGCAATCGCTGGCGGTGCTTCAGCAGGAACGTCGTGGAGTCCTCTTTATTGATGTGCAGCGCCGCCTGATCATGTACTTGCGGGCTTTATGGGGTCGAGATTTTTTTCTGCGCCCGACTTCTGGTGATTATGAAACCAGAGAAGGTTATCAGCCCTACATAGAAAATTACTTTATTCATGTTCCCGACGCCTATGATGATGTGGAAAATGCCCAGGGTGAAAAAACGTCGGCGCTCGAATTGTATCGTGCTGCCGCAGCCCATGCTGCTGCGCATGTGGTTTTTTCCAAACATGACCCTCGTTTTGAGCTGGCAAAGCCCTTGCAACGTTTGTGGATTGGTATTCTGGAAGATGCCAGGGTTGAGCATCTTGCCATCCAGAAATTCCCGGGTCTTTTCCCTCTATGGCAACATTTGGGCCGTCTGCCAGCCTGCGCGGAACAGGCAGCAGAGCCTGAAACCGTAGCCATTATGGATCGCATCAGCATGGCCCTGCTCGATGCTGACTATGCTGATCCACATCCCTTTGTGGCAAAGGCGCGAGAAGCATTCGTCCGGGTGCTGGCAGCAGAAGAGGACGTTTATGATGTGCTGATGGTGGCTGCTGAAAAACTGGCCGAAGATTGTGAAAATTCTTCCTGGAAGTACTCAGTTCAGAAAGATCAGTCTGAAAGTCTCTATCGCGACGACAATCGTTATCTCTGGACGGCTCCTGGTACAGACTGGAGTGGTGACCCTCTATCCGGTGGTCAGGCTCAGGTGCGCAAATACGTCAACATCATGGAAATGATCAACGCGGTCGATGTAGAAACAGCGGGAGATGATGCTCAGGAAGTCTGGGTACTTGCGACAGAATTTTATGACGACGATGGTCTGACGTTTAACGACAAAGAGGGCAAGACGCCGGTGTCGCAACCGGTAAATTATTCCGAGTGGGACTATCAGACCCAGCTGGAACGTCCTTTGTGGGTCACCGTGTATGAAAAACATCCCAAAATGGGAGATCCTTCTGAAATCAATGTGATGCTGGAGCAACAAAAGCCTCTGGTGCAAAGGCTGCGCAAGCTGATTGAAGCAGTACAGCCCCAGGGCGTGGTACGGACGCGCAAAGTTGAAGATGGGGATGAAATTGATATTAATGCGGCCATTCTGGCGATGACTGATATCCGCATGGGGCAACAGCCGGATCCTCGTATTGGTATTCGCACTCGTCTGAATATTCGTGATCTTTCCGTCATGTTGCTGGTTGATCTTTCCGAATCGACCAATGACTTGCTGCGTACGCGTTCTGAGGGCGATGTCAGTGTGCTGCATTTGGCCAGGGAAGCGACGGCTTTGTTGGCTGAGGCTCTGGAACGTATTGGCGACCCCTATATGCTCTGCGGCTTTGATTCCAATGGACGTCACGACGTGGAGTTCTACAAGTTCAAGGACTTTGATGCGCCCTATGATGACAAGGTGAAAGGTCGCCTGGCGGGAATGACCGGACAGCTTTCGACGCGTATGGGTGCGGCACTGCGCCATGCCGGACATCTGCTGGATCAACGTGCCAGCCAGAAAAAATTGATTTTGCTCCTCACGGATGGTGAACCCGCAGATAATGATGTGCGCGATCCACAATATTTGCGTTTTGATACCAAAAAAGCCGTAGAAGAATTGAGCCGCAAAGGTATCCGAACTTTTTGTCTGTCTCTGGACCCTTATGCGGATGAATATGTTTCCAGAATTTTTGGGCAACGTAATTATCTGGTACTGGATCATGTGGACAAGCTTCCAGAAAAATTACCCCAACTTTATATATCCATGACCAAATGAATTCAGCTTGGAGCATTACACAGGGAGATTCGAATGGGTGATTTGGCAATCGTAATTCCATTCCTGCCAATTTTATCGGCAGCTGTTATTTTTATTTTCATGCATTCTGCCCGCAAGGCGGCGGCGCGAATCAGCGTGATCATTACCTTGCTGACTTTTATATTGGCCCTCATTGAGCTCACCAGCTATGCCCTGGGAGGCTTTTCACGGGTAGAGATTATCGGCACCCTCTGGGGGAGTGTCTGGCTCGATCCTTTAACGCTCATTATGTGGAGTTTTGTTTGCGGAATCAGCCTGCTGGTACATATGTACTCAGTGCGCTACATGGTCGAAGAGGCCAATTATACCCGCTTTTTCGCACTTCTTGACTTGATGACCGCGACCATTTTATTTATGGTTTCTGCGGCTGATCTGATTACCTTGCTGGTCGCCTGGTTTCTGGTGGGAGTGGTGCTTTATTTTCTGCTGGGCCACGATACTAATCGTCCCGCAGCCGGTCGTTATGCGTTCTGGACGCAAATTACTTACCGGGCTGGAGATGTGCCACTCTGGTTGGCCGCTTTTGTACTGATCAGAAGCTACCACTCCATTTCCCTTCCAGTGATTTTTTCCCGGTTGCAAATGTATCCGCATCTGGACGCTTTCTGGGGCTTGTCGATTCCGGAGCTGGTGGGTTTTCTCCTGGCTTTTGCCGCTTTTGCGCGTTCTGCCCAGTTTTTGCTCCATGGCTGGTTACCCTACACCATGGATGGTCCGACCCCCGTATCAGCGCTGATGCATGCGGGTATCGTCAACGCGGGTGGCTTTTTGTTTAACCGGTTTTTTCCGGTATTCGAACACGCGAGTATTGTTTTGCATTTTGTTTTTATAGTGGGCCTCATTACTGCGGTTGTAGGCTCAGCCATGATGTTGATTCAGAATGATGTAAAACGCTCGCTCGGCTATTCGACTATGGGGCAGATGGGTTTTATGGTCATGGAATGTGGAGTCGGAGCTTTCGCTCTGGCTGTTTTCCATTTGATTGCCCATGGATTTTTCAAGGCATCCCTGTTTTTGGGGGCAGGAAATATTATTGGCGAAGCTCGTGAACATGATGGTGTTCCTCCGGACTCGGTGTACACCTCGATTGTGGAACGGCGCCCGGCCAAGCCTTCACGTCTGCCCTGGCTGGCAGCGGCAGCGTTGACCATTATTGTTCCGGTAGTGGTACTCAGTGTCTCCCATTTGTTTGTTTCATCGCGACTTCTGCACGAGCAGGGGGTCATTATTCTGCTCTTTTTCGGCTGGGTGACCGGGGCCCAGGCCTTGTTTGCGACCCACAAAATGACCCATACCAATCCGTGGCGTTTGATGGGCGGTATTCTTGGATCATTTGTTCTGGTAGTCATCGGTTATACCCTGATCAGCCATTACTTCGGACACTTTTTATATCCGCACGGAGAAGGTTATCAGCTCTATAGTGCCGCCAGCATCAACAGTGTCTATTTTGATGTGTTGGTCATCATTCTGGCGCTGCTTTTTGTCGGTGCCTGGGCTTTGACCTTTTTTGCGGATTCCAGCGGCTGGTGGGATCGCGCAGACCAGGGACGCTGGCGTGGTGTTTATCTGGCCTTGTATGCCTTGTTGTCCAGAGAGCTGTATGTCAATGATTTGTATGCACGCATGACTCAGGTTTTGTTGAGTGGGGCGCGGCGTCTCAATGTTTTGTTACGGTGGTGCTGAGATGGATATCATCCTCTGGATTGTCGCAGGATCCCTGCTCCCCTGGTTCCCGTTCAGCTGGATTTTTAACCGCTTGCTGGTCAGTGCGCCGGGTGCCTGGGCGCGCGCGCTGGCGGTTATTGTCTTACCACAACTGGGTCTGCTGTTGCTTCTGAAATCCGGGGCCTGGTATGTGCTTGGACAGGAAATGCCCATAGCTTTGCGGGCGTTGGCATTATTCACGGCAATTTTGTACGCCTACCGCGCTGCAGGAACCCGGGATGTGCAGATTTGGGCGCGTTTTATGGCTACTTCCGGCTTGTCCCTGACCTGGCTTCTGGTTGGATTGCTGCCGCAACACTGGGATATGCAACTTTTTGTGCTCGCATGGTCCATCCCTGCCGCCCTGATGCTGATATGGGCGGGCGTTTTGACGAAGCAAACCGGAGCTTCCTATCTGGGCTTGAGCGGTGGTTTTGCCCGGGTTTTGCCACGTCTTTCCGTACTGATCTCGCTGACCGCGCTTGCCGCTACCGCCACACCCATCTTTCCCAATTTTTTCGCCTTATTACAGGCTATGGAAAGCTTGCCAATCATCTGGATGCCTTTGCTATTGCTGGTCCTGCTCCTTTGGGGGTGGACCGTAGGGCGGCTTTTGCAGGATTTACTTTTCGGTATATACCATGGCGAAGCGGTGCATGATTTGAGTGTGGCTGGCACCTGGTTGGGTGGGCTGACTTTGGGGGTATTTGCTTTGGTCGGAATCTTCTGGGGGGGCATATGGATCATCAACTGACTTTGGGGGATCGTCTGAAAGTACGGACGATGATTTATGTGGCCAGCGAGCCCATCCCCCGGTTTTGGCCAATGCGCACCTTCATCCACCATAACCCTTTGTTTGGTCTGGAACATCTCCATTTTGAAGAGGCGGTGGAAGAGGCTGGCCGATTATTTCACGGACGCGGTTATCTTTCCCGCAGCGAATATCAGGAATATTGGCAAGCCGGAAAAGTCGACGAAAAGGCCCTGCGCAAATACCTGCGTGTTTTTCTCGAAAAACACGCAGAGGATCTGCCCGGAATTTCCATGGAGCATTGGCTCTGGTCCCTGCTGACGCGTTGCCAGAACGAACAGATGGTTCCCGCGACGGATTGGCTGGATGGTCAAATGCTGCATGCGGTTCTCCATGGACAAGCGCCGGATCAAGATAGCGAAACCCAGAAACACCGCCTGCAAGACATTCTCAGCCATAAAATAGCCCTGGACGGGCCAGTTTACGCCAATGTCGATCGTCTGTTCGGGACGGACATCGGCAGTACCCTGGATGATCTGCTGGTAAAAAGCTGCCTGGACTTTTTTGATGAAGGCCAGTCAGCCTGGCAGTCGCCGGGACGCAAGCAGGGGTTTTTTGCTGCGTGGAAAGAAGTGGCTCAGCATAATGTGCGCTTTTTCCTGCGTGGATTGCATTTGCGCAATCTTCTGGAATCGGAAGCGACGCCTGAAGGCGTAGTGGCGCATATTCTCCGGAATCTGAAAGTTCCCGAGGCTTCCTGGCAAAAATATATTACCCGGCAGTTGACGCGTTTGCATGGTTGGGCGGGCTTTATCCGCTATCGGAGTACAGCCAAACATTATTACTGGGCAGAGCAGTATCCGGCGGATCTGACCGATTTTCTGGCCGTACGCATGGTTCTGGGTATGGCGTTGCTTCAAGAGGCGGTCAGGCACCACGCTTGTCCGGCCAATGCCGAAGAAATTCAGGATTTTGTGCATGCGGATCCTTTTTCTGCCTATTTGCGTCTGGAGTTGTACACGGGTTCCATCTTACCCGCCTGGGCACAACCGGTAGAAGATGTACTGGCTCGGCGCAAACGCTCTGGTTTTGACAAGATGGCGCAGCAGTACATTACTGCCAAATCCCGCTGGGAAGCGGAACGTCAGGTTAAGAATCTGCAGCGACTGGCTAAAGTCATGGGTGCAGAAGCAGAAGCGGAACTGTTGGCGATGACGCCTGATCAGCTCGACAGGTTTTTGGAGATTATCCGGGCCTGGGAAAAGCAGGAAGGCTTTACCTGGTTGCGTTCCATGGAGTCTCACTACATTAAGGATCTGGTCAACCGGATTCATATTCCCCAGGCGCCTGCAATGGCGGAGGAGAAACGGCCTTTTGCCCAGGCGTTGCTCTGTATTGACGTACGTTCGGAACCCATGCGCCGACATCTGGAAGCGATTGGTGATTATCAGACTTTTGGAATTGGGGGGTTTTTTGGGGTACCGATCAGCTTTCTGGAGTATGGTCGCGGCACTGAAGTGCATCTTTGTCCGGCGATTCAGACCCCCAAAAATCTGGTGCTGGAAATCCCCGCCAAACTGGAATTGGAAGAAGAGCCGCTTTATGGCGCTCTGGAGCATGTGCTTCATGAACTGAAAAGTTCGGTGTTGTCCCCATTTGTGGCAGTAGAAGCCGTGGGGCTCATTTTCAGTCTGGGCTTGATTGGCAAGACCGTCGCACCGCTGACCTATCATCATCTCCATCACAAACTGCATGCTGAAAAGCCGGTAACGCGACTGCTCCTGGATAAGCTCAGTCCGGATCAGGCGGATTCCATTTTGCGGGCTGTGCAACGGGCGATGATCGTCCGTGCGTTGATCAAGGAATGGAATGTTCCGCGAGATCAGGTGACGGACGACGATGTCAAAGAGCTGCGCGAAATTGCTTTGGAACATATCCCTGGACCCAGTGCGCTGGCCCGACGCCGCAATTTGTCTGCCCATCAGGAATCTGAATTCATCCAGAAATTGCGTGACATATACCGGGTCGAACGGCATGAAACCAGTTTGCAGATGGAGCGACTGGGCCGTATTGGTTTCAGTCTGGATGAACAGGTCCGCTACATTTCTCAGGCCCTGCTGCTGATTGGTATGAATCATAATTTTTCGCGCTTTGTGCTGTTGGTCGGGCATGAAAGCACAACTGAAAACAATCCCTATGAATCTGCTCTGGATTGTGGGGCCTGTGGAGGCGGCAAGGGGCTTCCCAATGCCCGGGTATTTGCGGCGATGGCCAACAAACCCGAGGTGCGTCGGCGTTTGCGCGACAAGGGGATTATCATTCCTGACGATACCTGGTTTATGCCAGCCGTGCATAATACCACTTCAGACGTGGTGGATCTGCATGATGTCGACTTGTTGCCAGCAAGACACCTGCTCTATCTGGAGCGCTTGCAGAATGGTTTGTCAGCAGCTACCCGTCGTTCTGCGGCGGAACGCATGCCCCAGCTCGGAGGAGATGCAAAGCTGGCCGAGGATCCCTATGCAGCGGCGGCCATGGCCCAGCGCCTGACCCACGACTGGTCTCAGGTCCGCCCGGAGTGGGGTTTGACCCGCAATGCCTATGCTATTGTTGGCCGGCGGGAATTGACCCAGGGCCTGAATCTGGAAAGCCGGGCCTTTCTCCATTCTTACGATTACCGCCTGGATCCCAAGGGCCGTCTTCTGGAAACCATTCTTTCCAGTCCCATGGTGGTGGGTGAATGGATTAATCTGGAACATTATTTTTCCGTTGTGGATACTGAACACTATGGTAGTGGCAGTAAGGTGTACCACAACGTGGCGGGGCGTTTTGCAGTGATGACCGGCAACCAGAGTGATTTGCGTACGGGGCTGCCTACCCAGACCGTTCTTAAGGATGGCAAACCTTACCATGAGCCGGTGCGCTTGATTGTGCTGGTTGAGGCCCCACTAGCTTTTGCCCAGAGATCAGTGGGTAACCTGGTTAAAATTAAGGCGCTGCTGGGTGGTGGTTGGGTCCGGGTTATCATCATGGATCCGGAAGATGATTATCGCGCCTACGTCCTGGAAGACGGTGCTTTTCACTTGCAAGATCGAACCGAAACCCCTGACAGACAGACTCTCCTGGAGGAAATCGCATGAAAACACTGAATTTGAGCCCCTTGAAAAAGCTGGAAGTTATCATGGAGGGCGCCCATAAGGACTTTGCTACGGATCTTCTCGACAGGGCCGGGGTGAAAGGTTATACCATTGTCGGTAATTTGTCTGGAAAAGGCAGTCACGGCATTTATGAAGGACACGTCATGTTCAATGAAGATGATGTGCTGATCATGATTATTGTGGCTGTTCCCGAAGAATTGGTGTCTCCTATTCTGGAAGGCTTTGCGCCATTTTTTGAGAAGCATACCGGCGTTGTGTTTGTTACGGACATCCAGGTCAGTCGGCTGGTAAAATTCAAGAATTAATATCAAGAGGTGTTACGGTGAACAGTGATTCAAAAGAAAAGTACCTGATTGAGAAAGAACCGTATTACAAGGAAGTCCACGATGAAATTTCCTTGTATGAAGCGGCTTACGCAGCCCGTCTGCCGATGATGGTCAAGGGCCCGACCGGCTGCGGAAAGTCCCGTTTCATTGAATATATGGCGTGGCGCCTGAAGCGGCCTCTGATCAGCGTGGCTTGTAACGAGGACATGACGGCTTCAGACCTGGTAGGGCGGTTCCTGCTGGACAAGGATGGCACCAAATGGCAGGACGGTCCCTTAACCACCGCTGCGCGAATGGGGGCCATTTGTTATCTGGATGAAATTGTCGAGGCTCGTCAGGATACGACGGTGGTGATCCATCCCCTTACTGATCATCGCCGCACGCTTCCACTGGATAAGAAGGGCGAGCTGATTCATGCGCATCCTGATTTTCAGCTGGTGATTTCCTTTAATCCCGGATACCAGTCTTCCATGAAAGATCTGAAACAATCCACCAAGCAGCGTTTTGGGGCTTTGGATTTTTCCTATCCAGAACGGACGATTGAAGTGGAAATTGTGGCTCATGAGTCGGGTGTTTCGGAAGATATGGCGGAAAAGCTGGTTTCCATTGCCGAACGTTCGCGCAACCTCAAGGGTCATGGTCTGGATGAAGGCTTGTCCACGCGTATGCTCATTTATGCCGGTGCGTTGATGCAGAAGGGTGTGGCACCCATTGCCGCCTGCAGTATGGCTCTGGTGCGCCCGATTACGGATGATCCGGATATGCGTGACGCCTTGGATGCGGCCGTCGGGACTTTCTTTTAACCTGAAACGGCGCGGGCCAAAGTCGCTGCAAAGCCTCCAGGCTCCGACCATTTTGAGAATTAAGGGCTTTCTAACTTGATTCGGGCCGACGTTACCCCCGGTTTCTGTGCTGACGCAACCACTCCATGCTTTTGATCAGCATCCGATGGATGGAAAGTCCCTTATTGTAGGCGTGTACCTCATGCAGGGGGATCCAACGCAAGGCATGGGACTCACTGTTTCCATCCAGGGGGATACGATCATCTATTTCTACCAGAAATCGAATATCCAGATGCTGATGGGCTGGCTCGGTGCCGTGCCGGGGAGTCCGGTGAATATCCACATCAAATATGTTTGATTGCAGCAAGTGGATATCCGTGTCTGCAACCCCGGTTTCTTCGCTGCACTCCTTGAGGGCTACGGCGAGGACATTTTCATCACCATCCGCATGCCCTCCCGGCTGAAACCATTGTTCCAGTTTCCGATGGAGCATAAACAGCGTGGCTGTACCGGCAGGGTTGAGAATCCAGGTGGAAGCGGTAATGTGCAGGCCGCTGCCTTCCCGAAAAAAGCAATCCGGATCGCTTTGCAAAAGAGCGCAACCCCGACGGGCATAAGCCAGCTCTTCCATATAGTGACTACGATACTGGCAGAGCAGGGTTTGCAGGGTTTGCCGATCCATCTGCATCAAGTCCAGGAGGGGTTTTCCACGGCGTGGATGGCGGCTGCTGCGGCTTCATCCACGTCCGCTTCCTTTCCGGCAATGGTCAGGCGTCCGTAGGCACCCACGGCACGCACATCGACAAGCGTAATATTGGCGGCTTTTTCCGCCTGGTTGGCGGCATAAATGACGTAACCGGCCGGATCAGTTTCCAGAATGAACATGCTTTGCTCAGGAAGAATCATGGAGCCACGACGACCCTGGCGGTTTATGAGTACGGTGTGATCCGGCATCATTCCACGGATGATTTCTTTCCAGGTGATTTTGCAGGCGGTGCGATCCTGCTGGCTGGCACCCATACGCTGCAAAACCACTCGACCAGCCTCCCGCACATCGCTTTGGTCGCGATGATGAACGACCATTGCTCCAAATTCGCGTTCAATGACTTGTTGGGAAAGGTGCACGCGGGTAGCTTTCAGGGCAATGTCCGTAAGACGGTGAATCGCCATGGCAGGGGAAACTTCAATCCACAAGGCCGCATCGCCAGGCACAGGAAGAAAGCCCTGGGAGACCGAGGCCATATATGCAGCGAGTTGCGGTTGTAGGGAGTCTATGTAGACGTAAGTGCGAAGTTGAATCATGGGCCATGGTTCGAATATAGTCGGACAATTATAGCGGGATTTACCGCTACGCTCCAGTCCATTTCATGTTGATCAGATGAGGTTGATAGTATTGGGAAAGCATCGCCTGCGGCGCTGGGCTCTGGATATTGTGTTGATGGTATTGGTGGTGGCCGGGGTGTATGTATGGACACAGTGGCGCGGCGCAAGTGATGTTGCTACCCCAGCCACATTGCCGGTTTTGACCCTGCAAAAGCTGGATGGGCAGTGGGTACAGTATCATCCCGGAGCAAACCAGGTGACCCTGATCAATTTCTGGTCTACGGATTGCCCGCCCTGCATTGCCGAAATTCCCGCTCTCAACTGGCTCCAGCAATGGTTTGGGGGTATTGGATTTACGGTGCTGGGTGTAGCTGTTGCCGGAAACACGCCGCAGGCCATCGCAGCGGCGCGCTCCCGCTTTGCTATGGATTATCCTCTCTATGCGGATAAAAACGGAGCGGCCGCACAGATTCTGGGTGGCGTCACCCTGACCCCCACCTCCTTGCTGATTAACCACAAGGGGCAGATTGTAGGCCGCTATGTAGGAGCTATTTCCCTACCCGTTGTCGTCTGGCGATTACTTTGGATGTCCCATGAGTAGTGATGTATGGCTACTTCCCTGTGGGCGCGTTGACGGATTGATGGGTGCCAGGGCTTTCGCATCCACTGATAATGGCTGCTCCAGTGGGCAAGCCGGTCGCCGGTGGTGTTGGGCATACAACCGTTCCCAATCGCGTCGTGTTTCGGCGGGTTTTGCTTGTGCCAGGGCCAGCATCCCAAAACCATCATCGTCCCAGCCGCAATCACTCAGTACGGCTTCGGGCCAGCGTTGCATGTAGGCGTCGCGCATCAGATTTTTACCTAATTCTGCCAAATCTTCAGCAATGCCCCGGGCAAGAGCCCGCTCTTTCCATTCGTCCCATTCAAATAACATTTCCTGTGTGGCAGCCATAGAACACTCTCCCGTTGTGCAATTTCATGAATGCACCCTTATTTGGATGGGGTGCTTTTGGGGTAAGACTCATTAGGTATAGTTCAGCTTAGGGGTGGCGTCAATAATTATATTCATATGCGCATATACTAAAATTACGCTTCTCGCTGCTTTCCTGTCCTTATGCTAGGTTAAGCGCGTATTACAGTGGCATCTCGCAACGGAGTGGTACACATGATTCGAAGTATGACGGGGTTTGCCCGCAGTGAAAGGCATGGAGACTGGGGCACGCTGGTCTGGGAGTTGCGTACCGTTAATCACCGTTACCTGGATATCAGTTTACGGTTGCCGGAAGGTTTTTCCGTGTATGAAGCGGCGATCCGGGCACGCTTGCAAAAATCCCTGCAGCGCGGAAGAGTTGATGTCTGGCTGCGCTTTCAGGCTGTTGAAGGTGGAGGGTTGCGCCTCAATCGTGATCTGGCGGTAGAATTACAGACCATTTACTGCGAATTGCTGCAGTGCTGGAATTTGCGCGAGACGGCCTTGAATCCACTGGACGCCTTGCGTTGGCCCGGGCTGGTGCAAAGCACCGGCACAGACAGTGCTGTTCTGGAAGAAGAAGTGTTGTCCTTGCTGGATAGTACCATTGAAGAATTGCAGGCCACCCGGGAGCGTGAGGGGGCAGCTCTGGCGCAGATACTATTGAGCCGGGTGGAGGCTATTGGCGAACAAACCCGCGCTTTGCGGGCGCATCTTCCGGAACTGGAAGAGGCGGTGCGGAATCGTTTGCAGTCCCGTCTTGCTGACCTGGCCATTCAGGTGGATCCGCAGCGTTGGGAGCAGGAGATTCTGTTTTATCTTCAGCGTCAGGATACGGCTGAAGAACTGGATCGGCTGGATACGCATCTGCAGGAATTAAGACGGATACTGACCCGCCGCGAAGCGGTTGGACGGCGTCTGGATTTTTTAATGCAAGAACTGAATCGCGAAGCCAACACCCTGGCCTCCAAGGCCGCAGACAGTCAGGTGACTTTTGCTTCTGTGGAGCTGAAGGTGTTGATCGAACAGATGCGCGAGCAGGTGCAGAATGTGGAGTAGAAAATCATGACGAGTAGCGCAGAACGCGGTATCCTGTGGATTATTTCGGCGCCTAGCGGGGCGGGGAAAACCAGCTTGTCGCGAGCACTGGTAGAAGTGACGTCGCAGTTTCGCACTTCTGTTTCCTACACCACGCGTCCGGCACGGCCCGGAGAGGTGGATGGGACAGACTACCATTTCGTGGAAATGGCGCAATTTAGCGAAATGGCGGAGCGGGGCGAGTTTCTGGAATATGCCCGGGTGCATGGTAATGGTTATGGCACCAGCGAGCCCTGGGTCAAAAGTCAGCTGTTTGCCGGTATGGATGTGTTGCTGGAGATAGACTGGCAGGGCGCGCGTCAGGTACGTGAACGTTTACCAGGGCAGGCCGTCAGTATTTTTATTCTGCCGCCTTCCCTGGGCACGCTGGAAACCCGTTTGCGGGGTCGCGCCCAGGATTCGGATGAAGTCATTGCGCGGCGTGTGGCGGCAGCGCGTGAAGAATTGCTACATTATGACGAATTTGATTATCTGGTAGTGAATGACCAGTTTGAAACGGCACTGGCAGATTTGCGCAGCATTGTGCATGCGGAACATCTGCGTTTGGGCAGCCAACAGCATGCCCAGCATCAGCGCCTGAAAGATCTTTTGGGTATGATTCATTAACACTGGAATAAGGGTAAGTAGAAATGGCGAGAGTAACTGTTGAGGATTGTCTGGAAAATGTCATCAATCGTTTTGAACTGACCCTGGTGGCGGCGCGTCGTGCCCGGCAGCTGGCATCTGGAGCTATAGCCGGAGTGGAAGCAGGACGGGACAAAAACACCGTAGTGGCCCTTCGCGAAATCGCGGCAGGCTTGGTAACCCGGTCCATTCTGAATGAGCAGATGCCACCCCCCATGCCTAATTTTCCGGGCGCAGCGGGTCGCGATTTAGCGGGAGCAGAGGATGCCTCCGGCGTCTGAATCGGTGGAGGCGGTTTCTGTCCCCGTATTGCCTTTGGCATCCGGGGTTGGTGAAGTATTGCGGCTACCACCGGTAAAGCCGGCACTGGACGATCCCTGTGCGCCTTTGCGGGCGTTATTGCAGCAGTACATGACTCCAGAAGAAGTAACTCGGGTCCGGGAAGCCTATGAACTGGCACTGGCAGCGCATGGCGAGCAAACCCGTCGCAGTGGTGAGCCCTATATTCATCATCCGGTAGCGGTGGCCTGTATTCTGGCAGAATTACAACTGGATATTTTTTCCGTACAGGCAGCCTTGCTGCATGATGTCATTGAAGACTGTGGCATCAGCAAGGAAAGTCTCGCCGAGCGTTTTGGTCCGGAAGTTGCGGAAATGGTCGATGGCGTCAGCAAGCTGGGTCAGGTCCGTTTCGAAACCAGGGAAGAAGCCCAGGCCGAAAATTTCCGCAAAATGTTTCTGGCCATGTCCCGGGATATTCGGGTAGTGCTGATCAAGCTGGCTGATCGTCTGCACAACATGCGGACGATGGGGGTCATGACCCCCGAAAAGAGACGGCGGATTTCCCGTGAAACGCTTGATATTTATGCCCCGATTGCGCAGCGTCTGGGTATTCATGCCATTCGTATTGAGCTCGAAGAACTGGCCTTTTCCCATCTTTATCCCAAGCGCTGGCATACGCTCAACGAAGCCGTCAAGGCGGCTCGTGGTCATCGCAAGGAAGCCGTCCAGAAAATCGAACAAGCTTTGCTGGACCGTCTGCATCAGGAGGGTTTTGAAGCTCAGGTCAGTGGCCGCGAGAAGCATGTTTACAGCATTTATAGCAAGATGCAAAAAAAGGGGATGGCTTTTAGTTCCATTCTGGATTTGCACGCCTTTCGGGTGATTGTGGCGGATGTGGATACCTGCTATCGCGTATTGGGCATCATTCATAGCTTATATCGGCCAATCCCCGGGCGTTTTAAGGACTATATTGCGATTCCCAAGTCCAACGGCTACCAGTCTCTACACACGGTATTGCTGGGGCCTTTCGGACACCCCGTGGAAGTCCAGATTCGCACTGAAGATATGCATCGGGTGGCGGAAGCCGGTGTGGCTGCCCACTGGCTTTACAAAACCGGGATGAATCATGCCCATGCCGAAACCCAGGCCCGGGCCTGGCTGCAGCGCCTGCTGGAGTTGCAGACCCAGGGCGGCGACTCGCAGGAGTTCCTCGAGAGTGTCAAACTCGATCTTTTTCCTGATGAGGTGTATGTATTTACGCCCAAAGGAAAAATTCTCAGCCTGCCGCGTGGGGCCACGGCCGTTGATTTTGCCTATGCCGTTCATACGGACATTGGTAATCAGGCGGTGGCAGCCCGCGTCAATGATATGTATGTGCCCCTGCGCAGCCCTCTGAATAATGGTGACAAGGTGGATATTGTCACTGCCACTTCGGCGCATCCGCAGCCCGGCTGGCTGGACGTGGTTGTTACTGCCAAGGCCCGCAGCAGTGTCAGGGCCTATCTCAAAACCATTCAACGCGAAGATGCAGAAACCCTCGGACGCAATTTGCTGGAGAAGGCTCTGCAGAGCCTGGGCGGAAATTATCAACAGTTGGCTGCGGCGGATTGGCAGCGCGTCCTGGGCACTTTCAATGTTCAGGAAGAAGGCCAGTTGCTGGCGGCCATCGGAATGGGCGAAGTATTTCCGCTGGTCGTAGCCCATAAGTTGTTACCGGAAGAAGATGACCGGGGGCGTCTGGCGCAAACTGCGCGGCGTCTGGGGCAGGCAGTAAGCCAACTGCTGCCCAGCCGTCTGAATCGCGAGGTGGCGGTGAAAAAACCGCTGCTGATTCGCGGCACTGAGGGTTTGCCGGTGACTCTGGCGCGTTGCTGCCGGCCGATTCCGGGTGATCCGATTTTGGGCTTTATCAGCGCCGGTAAAGGGGTGGTGGTTCATACCCACGATTGTCATAACATTCGGGAATGGCGCAAGCGTCGTGATCGTTGGGTGGATGTGCAGTGGGACCCCGATGCTCATGGAGATTTCCCGGTGACTATCCGGGTGGTGGCAGAAAGTGCCCGGGGCGTTCTGGCCCGCATTGCCACCCTGATTTCTGATGAAGATTCCAACATTGATCATGTGGATATTGAGCCCCAGGATGGACTCTATACCGGAATCACCTTTACCATATTAGCCCATGACCGGGATCATCTGGCGAAAATCATGCGTAGTTTGCGGAGTTTGCCCATGGTGTCCCGGGTACAGCGGGTCAAGAACTAATCCAAGGAGAAATCATGCCGACACCAGTACACAGTGATGCAGCACCCCAGGCTATTGGCGCATACAGTCAGGCGATGACCCATAACGGTCTGCTCTACCTGTCGGGACAAATACCGCTGGACCCCGGCACCGGGCAGATGGTGGAAGGTGACTTTTCACTGCAGATACGGCGGGTGCTCGACAATCTCAAGGCGGTTTGTGCGGCTGCCGGTACGGACTTGCAACAGGCTATCAAATTGCAGGTTTTTCTGACGGATCTTGGCAATTTTGCAGCGGTTAACCAGGCGTTGGAAGCGGAGTTTGCTCAACCCTATCCAGCCCGTGCGGTGGTGCAGGTTGCGGCACTGCCCCGGGGTGCCCAGGTGGAAATTGACGGTATTGTCGCCTTGGGCAAATCGGACTGATATGGAGCGCGCCGAACTTCTGGCCCAGCCGATGCGGGTTCTGCTGCAGGAACATCCGGTGCTGGTTTCGTTGCTGGAAGAGCGGGGTATTCATTGCGGTGAATGCTTTGTTGCCGATCGCGAAACCCTGGCCGGGGTGGCGCGGATGCATGCGGTAGATCTTAACGAAATCCTAAACGAGTGGGCCCATCGCGAGGCTCTGCCGCACAGCGACTGAGCAGGTGTCTGCCTCCTCTCCTCTCTACCTGCAAAGTTCGGTTTCGGCACTGCGGGGTGTCGGCCCGGCACTGGTCCAACGCTTACAGCGCATGGATATCTGGAGGGTTCAGGATGTGCTTTTCCATCTGCCCAGCCGCTATCAGGACCGGCGCCATCTTCTGCCCATCGGGACACTGTTGCCCGAACAGGAAGGCGCGGTGCTGGGCGAGATTACCCAGGTGGAACACTTGCGTGGGCGTCGCGATCAGTGGCTGGTTACCCTCAGTGACGGTACCGGACAACTGTATATCCGCCTTTTTCATATGCTGGCGCCGATGCGTGCCCAATGGCAGAAGGGCAGGCGCTTATGGTGTTTCGGGGAAACCCGTGCGGGTTACCAGGGTCTGGAAATGGTGCATCCTGAGTGGCAAATGGCCGACCAGCCGCAATTTCAGGCGCCTACCCACCTCACCCCTTTTTATCCCAGTACCCAGGGAATTACTCAGGCACAGTGGCGGCGCTGGGTTGCCCAGGCACTGACCCTGGTTGATCAGCTCCCCGATTATCTCGCGAAATATTTAGGTCCGGCGTGGCCCCCTCTGGGTGAGGGCCTACGGCTTTTGCACGAAAGTGCAGAAGAAGTACCGACGCCTGCGCATCCTGCCTGGCAGCGTCTGGCATTGGAAGAGTTACTCGCCAATCATCTGGCTATTCGCTCTGCCCGTACGGCCAGCGATGAAACGGGTGCTCCGGTAATTAAGGCCAGCGGAACCCTATGGGCTGCGTTTCTGAAACAGCTACCTTTTGCACCAACTGCCGCACAACAGCGGGTCATTGCGGAAATTAACCAGAATATGGCCCAGGCCCGGCCCATGCGGCGTTTGTTGCAAGGCGATGTGGGCTCCGGCAAAACTCTGGTGGCCGCCGCAGCAGCATTAACGGCCGTGGAACAAAGTTATCAGGTAGCCCTGATGGCACCGACGGAAATCCTTGTCGAACAGTTGCATGACCGTTTTGTCGAATGGTTGACACCCCTCGGTATTCAGGTGGGTTTTCTGGTGGGGGGGCTTGGCCAGAAAGCCCGGCGCGAGGTATTGGAAAATTTACATAATCAACGCATCCAGATTGTCGTAGGTACTCAGGCACTTTTTCAGGATGAGGTAAAATTTGCCGGACTCGGCCTGGTGATTATTGATGAACAACATCGTTTTGGCGTAGATCAGCGCCGGCAGTTGCTGGAAAAGGGAACCATTCCCCATCTTCTGGTGATGACGGCGACTCCTATCCCCCGAACTTTGGCGATGACGGTGCATGCGGATCTGGATTTGTCGATTATTGACGCACTGCCGCCGGGGCGCAGTCCCGTAGAAACTCTGGTTGTTGCCGATACCCGGCGGGCAGAGTTGATGACCCGCATGCAGCACAGACTGGCTGAAGGGGATCAGATTTACTGGGTTTGTCCGCTCATTGAAGAATCCGAGATTTTGGCACTGCAGGCAGCAGAAACCAGTTATGCCGATTTACAGGCAGCCTTGCCGGAAGTGGCCATCGCGCTGGTCCATGGACGCCTGCCTGCAGCCGAAAAGGCCCGGGTAATGGCAGATTTCAAGGCCGGGAAAACCAGAATTCTGGTGGCGACCACGGTCATCGAGGTCGGTGTGGACGTGCCCAATGCCAGTCTGATGGTGATTGAGCATGCTGAACGGATGGGCCTCGCGCAACTCCATCAGTTGCGCGGCAGGGTAGGGCGAGGTCAACGGCAAAGTAGTTGTATACTCCTTTATCATCCGCCTTTGGGTGAAAAAGCCCGGGCGCGCCTGCAGGTCATGCGCGACAGTCGCGATGGCTTTGTGATTGCCCGCAAGGACCTGGAATTGCGCGGCCCGGGCGAGTATCTGGGCACCCGTCAAACCGGATTGCTGCAGATGCGGGTGGCAGACATGATGCGGGATGAAGCGCTGCTGGCCGAGTTACCAGGCCTCGCTGCACAATTGCTGCACGAAAACCCAGGAGCAGTGCAGGCCCTGATTCAGCGCTGGCTGGGTAACCGTCTGGATTACAGTCAGGTGGGTTGAATGAAAACTTGCCGATTATCATGGACTTTGATGATCTAGCTCGGGTATATTATGAAAGTCTTAAAATGAAAAACCAAGGAAGCGGGTGCATGGGTACTTTAAGAAAATGGTGGTGGCTGCTGGGCTTATTTGTTCTGTGGGGTCTGGACGGATGTGCTCCCCACATTTCTGCGCCGCCCGTGCATTCTGTGGCCTATTATGCGGCGCAAATCAAGGCGCCGGTCATTACCCCTGTGGCTCCGGTGGTATCGCCGACAGTTTCTGCACTTGCGCAGCAGCAACCCGTACGGATAGTAGTCTCAACAACTGCGCATTTGCTGCGGATTTATCGGGGAGACACGCTCCTGGCTACTTACCCTGTGGCCATTGGCTTTAACGGTTCGGCACCGCGTCGTACGCGTGGCGATGATGTCACGCCGGTGGGTCATTATCATATTGGCTGGATTCTCCACGGAACTCAGTATGGCCCCTTCATGGGACTCACCTATCCTAACAAGGAAAATGCCGAGTGGGGATTGCAAGAGGGCATTATTACCCATAACCAGTATCTGGCGATTGTGGACGCTATTGATGCCGGTCAGACCCCACCTCAGAATACCCCGTTGGGAGGTGAAATTGGCATTCATGGGATGGGCCCGCAGTTTGCTGATGATCCTGAAAGCAAGGTGTTTCCCGGTCGCTGGACGGCGGGCTGCGTAGCCTTGTCCAACTGGAATGCGCAACAAATTGCGGCGCTGGTACAGGTCGGCACGCCGGTAGAAATTGTTGGTGAGGTGAAGGGTTATCGACATAATTTTGACCCGAAAGCCGAACTGGCATGGTCGCAGTATCAGCACCGTAAGGCGGGAAGTATTGTCGAGTCGCACAGCACGGCCACGCACTTAAGCCCCGTCAAATACGCCCGAAATTCGGGTGCAAAAAAATCGTCAGATTCTTCCGGGGAAACAGATATGGATATGCTCCTGGCCAAACTGGGAAAAGACAAAAATCCATAAAGTTCTACAGCCTCATGAGCTCTAGTTTGCGAGCTTCTGGCTGAGTTGCCGGGCGGCTTCCATACAATCACCCAGGGCGACACCGTCACTCCAGTTGGCGCGGAAATGCAATCCAGGAATCTGACGGGTCATTTTGGTGATGCGTTCCAGGCGAGCCAGATGGCCTAATTCATATTGGGGGATGGCTTCTGGCCAGTTTTGGCAGCGACTGAAGCCGGGTTCTCCCGCTATGCCCAAAATGGGTCGGATTTCGTGCAAAACGGTCTGGAGAAGATCGCTGCCACTGCGACCCTGCAAAGGATTCTGGCTGCCGCCAATGAATGCCGTCATCAGTACCTGATCTGGGGCTGCGCGATCTGGAAACAGCGTGGAGGAGAACAGGACGCCCAGGGTTTCCAGACCCATCGTACGGGGAATCAGCAGGCCGAAACCATCCAGGGGATGCTCAACGCTGCTGCGCGGGAATCCCAGAGAAAGCGTAGTGACTGCTGGATAGCTGATGGCTTTCAGCTCTGCCGCCAAGGTCGGCTGAAGCGTTGCCAGCAGGGCCGCTGCTTTATGGGCAGGCAGGGCCAGAATGATTTTTTCACTCCGCCAGCTTTGCTGTTGACTGAATACTTCCCAAGTTCCGTCCTCATGTTGTTGCAGTAGATTTACCGGCGCATTGCAGTGGAGGGGCCCCTCCAGTCGTTCCGCCATGCGCAGGGGTAAGGCCTGCAAGCCATTACGGAAGGAAACCAGACGTGGCTTGGTGGTGTTTTTACGGCCAGCAAATGCGGCCCTGAACAACGACCCATGTTCCTGTTCCATTTTGACCAGGCGGGGAAAAGTAGCGGCTACTGCCAATCGCTCTGGATCTCCGGCAAATACCCCAGAAACAAAAGGGTCAACCAGCCAGGTAAGCACTTCTGGACCCAGGCGGCGGCGTACAAAGGCGGCGATGCTTTCTTCCGCCGCAGCGTTGCCTCGCCCGCGAAAAGCTTCGCTGAGGAGGCGCAGGCGACCTTGCAGGGATAATAACTTTCCGCTGAATAGTACCCCCGGTCCGAGCGGGACCAGTTGGCGCTTGCGATTGAGTATGTAGCGCCTTTTAGCCAGAGCGTTGGCTTCGACGATTTCCTGTTCCAGTTGGAGTGACTCAATCAGTGCCGGAACCACCTGACCTTTGATCATCAGCGAATTTGGTCCTGCATCTCGCAGAAAACCATTTTCTTTTATGCTCAGGAGATTGCCCCCCACTTGGGGTGCTGCTTCCAGCAGACGTGACTGCACGCCTTGTTGCTGCAAAAAATAGGCACTGGCGAGACCGGAAAGTCCGCCACCAATAATGATGACTTTATCCAAGGGGCTTATTCCTTGCCCAGATAGTAAGGGCTTTGCAAATACCAGTTTTGAAAATGCCGTAATAATGCCACTAATACGGCGGTGACGGGTAGGGCGAGCAAGAGACCGATAAAACCGAACAACTCCCCTCCGGCCATCACGGCAAATATCACGGCTACAGGATGCAGGCCGATGCGATCTCCTACCAGATAAGGGGTAAATACCATGCTTTCGAGAATCTGTCCGATGAAAAATACCAACAACACCCACGCCACCGAAAGCAGCGAACCGGTTTGCACATACATGGCGAGGCTGGCCATGAGGACGCCACTGATGACGCCCAGATAAGGGACAAAACTCAGGATTCCAGCTATCAGACCAATGAGAATGGCGGTTTTAAGGCCGATAATGCTGAGACCAATGGCATAACTGCAGCCCAGGGCGAGCATGACCAGCAGTTGGCCACGCAGAAAGGCCATCAGCATGGTGTCGGCATCCCGGCTCAAAAGACGAACCAAAGGCGCATGCTTTTGCGGAATCCACTGATCAATCCGGACCAGTAAACGCGGCCAGTCCCGTAACAAATAAAAACCCAGAACCGGCACCAGAATGATGCTTAATGCGCCGGTTAATAACCCTGACCCGGAGCTCAGGGCCACTTGTACGCCATGTCCCAGCCAGGTAGCTAGCTTCTGGGCATTACTGGTGGCGTAGTGGGAAATAGCCCCGCTATCCAGTTGAATACCCGTTGCTGCGGCAATTTGCGGGATCAAGCGGCTTTGCAATAATCCGCCATATTTTTGCAGATACTCCACAAAAAGCAGGGATTGATGCTTGATGACCGGTAACAGGGCCATGATGCTACCCGCAAAAATCAGCAGGACAATCACAAACACCAATGTGGTGCCCCAACTGCGACCAATGCGATGACGCTGGAGATAAGTCACCAGAGGGTTACCCAGATAGGCCAGAATGGCTGCCAGCAAAAAGGGGGTAAGCACGGGAGACAGGCGAATGGTCAACCAGCCCAGCAAAATCAAAATGGCCAGAAAAAAAAAGCGTTGCATGAATTGACGTATGCTCCGTGTGGATCAAGCCGCGAATTTGCAGAGTATATCAGTCGTGTAGGGTTCGGCTATGGGCGTTCTTGTCGATGCCGAGAATATCCATGAAGGTGGAAAGTACACGGGATCTTTGCAGACTTTTGGGGACGGCAATATAGCTTCTCCAGACCGGACTGGGGGTGGCTATGCGGATACCATGAAGTCCCCAATCCAGGCGTTTTTCAAAAACCGTCCGGGTGATGAAGCCTACCCCGAGTCCGGCTTGAACCATGGCACCCACAGATTCTACATCAGCTACTTCCACGTAGCGTTGTGGCTGAATATCTCTGGCTTTAAAAACGCCTTCCATGATTTTGCGCACACCCGAGGAGGGTTCCCGCCAGATGATTGGATAAACCTGAAAATCCTGAATGGGAACTTCCGCGTGAATGGCCAAAGGATGGTCATGGGGGACGATGGCGATAATTTCATCCGCGCACCAGGGCAGCTTTTCGTAGTAAGCGGGGAGGTTGGGGATATCCATATCCCCCTCAAAAAAAAGAATATCCATTGCAGAGAGCTGAATATCCTGCCAATAAGCCACGCCACTTTTTATATGTAAGTTGATATCTGGATGATTGCTCTGAAACTTTTGCAGATAAGCCGGGAGGAGGTGGTTGGCAATCAGACTGGTCGAGGCAATGCGCAAATCGCCGCTTTGCAGGGACTGGCGGCGGCTGACCTGACGTTCTATGTCGCTGATTTTGTCACGGAGCTGGCGGATATCGGGCAACAGGGCTTGACCGGCATCTGTCAGGCGAATGCTGCCTCCCTCCCGGATATAGAGGGGCTCGCCAACTTCTTCCGATATTTTATGCAGGCGTTCAGAGATCGCGGGTTGTCCGCGATGCAGGCGGGAGGCGACTTCGCTGACACTGCCGGTTTCGGCGAGCAGTAATAGGGTCAGCCATTGTTCTGCGCTAATATTCATCAATTAATCCGAATCAATATTCAACTAAATCGATTTGTTTGAGTTTCAAGGATAGCGTACCGTCAAAACAAAATCATTTCCAAGAGTTGGTAATGCCGGAAAATACCCCAATTGCTCCCGAAGTTTTGACCCATGTAATCGAAAGAGAAGTAGGCGGGTGGCAGGGCAAGCTGCGCCGCAACCCTTTATTTCACCTGTTGCTGGCCTTTTTTGTCGGCATTATTGCCGGACTGGGAGCGGTGGCATTCCGGCGTCTCATCGGCCTGATGCATAACCTCTTTTTCTTTGGTCAGTGGTCTTTCTCTTTTAATGCACTGCAACATTCCGATGCCAGTATCTGGGGCGCTGGAATTATTTTGGCCCCCATTATCGGGGGTCTGATGGTGGTCTGGCTGGTACGCAACTTTGCGCCCGAGGCCAAAGGTCACGGCGTGCCCGAAGTGATGGATGCCATTTACTATAAGCGCGGGGTGATTCGCCCTGCTGTGGTTTTGATCAAGGCGCTGGCTTCGGCCATTACCATTGGGAGTGGCGGCTCCGTGGGCCGGGAAGGGCCTATTATCCAGATGGGCGCAGCCTTTGGATCGAGCCTGTCGCAATGGTTGCGCTTGCATGAGTGGCAACGTCTGGGCTTGATTGCTGCCGGTGCTGGTGCCGGAATTGCAGCCACTTTCAATACGCCGGTTGGCGGCATTCTGTTTGCGGTGGAATTGATGCTGGTGGAAGTCAGTGCCCGTACTCTGGTGCCGGTCATGATTGCCACCGGAACGGCCACCTTTGTGTCACGCCTGTTTCTGGGAAATCATCCTTCTTTTGTGATTCCTGCCAGCATTATTGCCAGTACAGCGCATGAAACGGCTGCCGATTATGTGGCTTATGTGGTTTTTGGATTGCTGGTAGGGGGCGTGGGTTTGCTGTTCACCAATACCCTTTACTGGACCGAAGACTTGCTGGAAAAATGGTTCAAAAACGTCTATCTGCGCACTATTTTGGGAATGGCGGCGGTGGGCCTGGCCATGTATTTGATCCAACGCTGCACCGGACATTACTATGTGGAAGGCGTGGGTTATGCCACGGTCCAGAATGTTCTGGAAAGTACCCTGCTGAATCCCGGCTTTCTGCTGTTGTTGTTGGTATTGAAGGTGTTTTCTTTTTCAGTCACTTTGGGTTCGGGAGGGTCCGGCGGGGTTTTTTCTCCTTCCCTGTTCGTGGGCGCCGTGCTGGGGGGGGCTTTCGCAGCCCTGGTGAGTCACTGGATTCCGGACTATCAGATGGGTATGGCGGTAGGAGCAGCACTGGGTATGGCAGGGATGGTCGGGGCGTCTACCGGGGCCGCCGTCACTGGTGCCGTTATGATTTTTGAGATGACCAATGACTACCACATCATTATCCCGCTGATCGTGGTATCGGGTCTGGCCTTTGGTGTGCGCAGGCTGTTTACCCGCGAGAGCATATACACGCGCAAGCTGATTCGGCGGGGACATTTTATTCCTGAAGCCCGGCACAGCAATCTTTACCTGATGCGTCCTGCGGCGCAACTCATAGAAACGCCTATGGTGCGCTTGCGTGGAGACCGCACATTAGAAGATTTACAAAAAATACTCCTGCATCGTCGCGAGCTACCCCATGTGCTGATTATTGAAGGGACCATGCCTTTGGCAGTCATCCCCGCGCATCGGGTGGCAGAAATTCTGCGTCGGGAAATCCGCCATGTGCCCTTGCGTGATCTGGCCAGTACCGACTGGGTGGCGGTGCGTGATGACAGTCAGCTGTATGATCTGGTCGCCCGTCTGCGCGCCTGTGCCTGCGAAACGGCGTTGCTCTGTAAAAAGGATCCCCCTGAACATCATGAGGACGTGGTGGCCGTGGTGACCGTGGAAGATATTCTCAGTTATGCCTCTCTGCCTCAGGTTCTGCTGCGACCGGAGCGAGGCCCGCAATGAGCCGTGATACCGTATGATGAAACAGACTTGGACAAGCCTGCGCCGCACTCTTCATAGTCGGCTTTCCCCGGCGGGTGAAGGGCCGGGCTTGATTATTCTTGGTGCCTTGGTGGGCTTGTTTACTGGTGGCGGTGCGCTGCTTTTCCATTACCTGATAGCGCTGCTCCACAACCTGTTTTTTCAGGGAAGCTGGAGTTTTTATTACAATGAGCACTTGCCATCCACACCGGCGCTTTGGGGGTCGTGGGTGATTCTGGTGCCGGTATTGGGTGCCTTTCTGGTTACCATTCTGGTGCAACGGGTTACCACCGAAGTCGAAGGGGCTGGCGTCAGCCAGGTTATGGAGTCGGTGCATACGGATGGCGGACGCATCCGCCCCATTATTGCCGTTTTGCGGCCACTGGCGACAGCGCTGACTTTGGGTTCGGGAGGTTCTGCGGGGCGCGAGGGACCCGCCATGCAGTTTGGTGCGGCAATGGGCGCCTTAATGGGCCATGTGCTGCCCATGTCCGACAGTCGCCGTATTCATCTGGTGGGTTGCGGAGTCGGTGCGGGCATCGCAGCGGTTTTTAATGCCCCCCTGGGTGGCTGGTTTTTTGCCATGGAGGTCATTGTGCCCGATTGGCGCCCCTGGACGGTGCTATCCACGCTGGTAGCAACGGTTTCCGCCACCTGGGTCACGGAAACCGGTCTGGGCAATTTCCATATCCTCGCCTATGTGCCCACACCGGCACTTTCCGGAAGTCTGATGCTTCCGGCTTTTGCGCTGCTGGGCATTGTAGCGGGATTAATGAGCTTTTTGTTCATACAGTTGCTGACCTGGACGGGGCAGACCAGCAAAGTCTACTTGCCCAATCCTTACCTGAGACACATGAGCGCCATGTTGCTGGTGGGTTTGCTCCTGTATGGACTGTTCTGGTTTACCGGCCATTATTACCTGATTGGTGGCAGTTATTTTGCTATTTCGGAAATTTTAACCGGTCACTTACACCTGCTCGGCTTTCTGATTTTACTGTTGATTCTGAAGGGCGTTGCCACCAGCCTGACCATTGGTACGGGCGGTTCTGGCGGGATTTTCTCTCCTTCCTTGTTTATGGGGGCAGCCATGGGTGCAGGCGTTGGTTATCTGGCAGAGGGCTTGCTGGGTTGGCATGGCAGTATTCCACTATTTGCCATGTGCGGAATGGCGGGGATGGTGGGGGCAAGTACCGGAGCCCTGATCAGTGCGCCGGTCATGGTGGTGGAATTAACGAATAATTATCATATTCTGCTCCCGGCCATGGTCACCTCACTGACGGCTTTTGCATTGCGCCGGGTGTTTCTGGAGCAAAGTATTTATACCTACCCGCTCTTCAAAAAGGGTCTGGATATTCCGGAAAATCATTATGTTGTCCAGGAAAAAATTCACCCGGATAAATCGTCCGATAAATAGTCAGCAAGGAGCCGTACATGAAAAACCCTGAAGCCGCACTCAATCAGAAGGAACGACGCGCCGTATTTTCCCTGGCCGGAATATTTGGCCTGCGATTATTGGGGCTCTTTCTGGTTCTCCCGGTGTTTTCTGTTTATGCCCATGGTTTACGGGGTGCCATGGATCATCCGGTATTAATAGGTATTGCCCTGGGGGCTTATGGTCTGACCCAGGCATTTTTTCAGATTCCCTTCGGCAAACTTTCTGACCAGTGGGGACGCAAGCCGGTCATTGCCATAGGGCTGCTGATTTTTGCCATTGGTAGCGCCATTGCTGCTACGGCGACCAGTATTGAATGGTTGTTGATTGGCCGTATTGTGCAAGGCGCTGGCGCAGTGGCAGCCGCCATTATTGCCCTGACCGCCGATCTAGTCCGGGAAGAACGCTGGACCAAGGCTATGGCGATTATCGGCATTACCATTGGTATCAGTTTCAGTGTTTCGCTGATTCTTTCGGCACCGCTTGCAGGCTGGATTGGGGTGAGTGGCATATTCTGGCTGACTGCAGTCTTGTCCCTTGCCGCCATTGGTGTTCTTTATCTGGTGATTCCGGCGGTTCCCACCCGCTTTCATCGCGATGCGGAAATGAGCCCGGCCATGTTGGGTGATGTGTTGCGCGATCCCAGTTTGTTGCGTCTGGATTTTGGCATTTTTTCCCTGCATACCGGACTCACGGCCATATTCGTGGTGCTGCCGCTGGTGCTGATTGATCCCCGGCATCCGCTGCTCAGTCTGAATGATCAATGGATGCTGTATTTGCCGGTCATGCTGCTCTCTTTTGTAGCCATGTTGCCGATGATTATCGTGGGTGAAGCCAAGCGGAAGCTCAAGGAAGTATTCATCATCGCCATTGCGATTTTACTGGTTTCGGTCATTTTGATGGCGCTGTCAGCCCATAATATCTGGCTGATTGCCGTAGCGCTTTTCCTGTTTTTTATGGGCTTCAATGTGCTTGAAGCCAGCCTGCCTTCGTTGGTCGCCAAATTCTGTCATCCCGGTGCCAAGGGTACGGCAACGGGTGTGTATACCACGTCCGAATTTCTGGGTGCTTTTTGTGGAGGCTTGCTGGGTGGTTTGCTGTATATTCCGGGCGCACGTAATTACAGCGACATTTTCTGGGCGGTAGCCGTTATTTATGCCATCTGGCTGGTGGTTGCCCTGACCATGCAAAGGCCGCGTTATCTGGCGACCCGGGTGTTCACCTTGACTGAATCTGCCGAGCGTCAGAGTGATCTGGCGACCCGTTTGCTGGCGCTTCCAGGTATTGCTGAGGTGGCGGTGTTCAAGGATGAAGGCGCGGTGTACTGCAAGGTGGACAGCAAAGTGTATGACGAGCAGGCGGTGATGGGCGTGCTGGCGGGTACCTGAGCTGGTGGAACCGATGGCAGGCATGATGCTCTACTCATCGAACAAATCCGAATGCCGTCCGGTGCGCTCAAAGCGCACTACGTCGCCCGCAATCTTGTAGATCAGCAACCAATCCGGCTCAATGTGCGCATCACAGAAGTCACGCCAGCCTCCTTTCAGCGGATGGTCAAGGTAGGACGCTGGCAATGGCTCGCTGTCAATGAGCAAACCCAGCAAGACTTTGAGCTTGTCCATGTCTTTACTGCGTTTCTGCATTTGCTTCACATCGCGCTTGAACTGGCCGGAATAGTCGGCTTGGCGCATCAGATACCCAACTGGTTGAACAGATCTTCAGCATCCTTGGCATGGTGAAGATCCTCACCGCGCTCGCTATTCGCCAGCGTTTTCGCCGTCAAAGCATTGGGTACGCGCATCTCGAACGGCAAAGCCTTTTCTTTGGCGATTTTGGTCAGCGCGATGCGCACCACATCGGAAACAGTCAGACCCATATCCGCCAACACGGCAGCGGCCTCGTTTTTCAGTGTTTCGTCAATCCGCGCCCGGACAAATGCTGTTGCAGCCATGATCTAGCCTCCTTTCAGAAAGAGGCTTAATTGTAGCTCAGATGAAGCATAAAAACGATCGGCTCATCCTCTGCGCGTTGTCGCGCTTGACCTTCTGCACGTTTGATATTGCCGTAGCTGTTTTTAAGGCTAAGCGCTTTTTTTCAACAGCGCATTGATAGCCTGCAAATCCGCCATATTGATTTGTCCGGAAGCTGCCTTGAGCTGTACCCGGGCGATCACCTGGTTGTAGAAAGCGACGTTGTAGTCCTGCTCGGCACGCACGTAGTCGGTGGCGGTGTGCAGCAGGTCAATGATGGAGCGGGTGCCCACTTCATAGCCCTTGCGCGTTCCTTCTAGGGATAATTGGGCAGAATTTACAGTTTCTTTGGCCGCCTTGAGCTGCGCCACACTGTTTTTCAAATTGAGAAAGGCGGTTTGGGTGTTCAGGGTGACTTCATCGCGCACATTGGCGACATGATCCACACTGGCTACCGTTTGCGCCTGGGCTTTTTGCACGGAGGCGGAAATGTTGCCGCCTTCATAAAGCGGGACGGACAAATTCAGGCTGACTCCGGCCTGATTCATGATCAGCCCCGGAAAGGGATTCCCCAGGGCATGCTGGGCTACCCCCTGCAGGTTGACTACCGGCCAGCGCGCGCGCTGATGGTATTGCACTTCCTGCTGGGCCGTATGGAGCTGGTCCTGGGCCTGATGCATCAGCGGCTGATCCTGAACGGCACTATGCACCCAGCTCTGCATGTCATCGGGCTGCGGCCCCAGGGCCTGATAATGGCCTAAAGGTTCCAGCACGCCAATGGGATGATGGGTCAGACGCTGTAACTGTTTCCCGGCTATCGCCACCCCGTTGCTGGCCTTGATGAGATCGGCTTCGGCGGCATCAACCCGGGCTTGGGCCTCACGCACGGCGATAATGTCACCGGTGCCGATTTTCAGAGTGGCTTCTGTTTGCTTGTAAATGCTCTCCAGCAGTGATTTCTGTTTTTGCGCAACCCGTTCCTGGGCCTGGGCTTCCAGCACCCCAAAATAGGCCTTGGCCACCTGCAGGGCGAGCTGCTGTTCGGAGTAGGTCAGGCCCGCAGCGCTGGCTTGAATCCGCGAGTCCGCCTGTTTCAGCGCCGTCCAGGCCTGGCCGTTGAATACGGATTGGGTGATATTGACGCTATAGCTGTCAGACAAATAGGCGCGATTAATATCGATATTACCAAAGCCGGTAATGTCGGCGGTATTAAAGCCTACCGATGCGCCAACCCCCACATGTGGTAGCAAGGCCGAACGCGCCAGGGGCTTGTCCTGCATTTGCGCGGACAGTTCGGCGCGGGCCTGGGCCAGTACCGGGTCGGTATGGTAGGCCTGCTGATAGGCATCCATCAGGTTTTCTGCCCAGGCAGAACTGCTGCTCAACAGCAACGCAGCGGCAAGCAACGACAAAGACGAAGCAGAACGATTGGCGCGCATGGGCATTTCCTGTGCCTGAAGGAGATTTCAGACAATACCGACCGATCGGTCGGTGGTCAAGCGCTCATGGGCAAAGGATCTTTCATCGCTTATGCTACAAAGCTCTATTTGGCAGGATTTTTGGCAGGATTATGACGCTGTCTCCCTTGGTTTGCTGTGCTTTGGCCTATCCCGATCGTCTTGAGAAAGTATTTGCAGATCTTGCCGAAACGGATTGGTCGCAGTGGCTGGATAGCAGTACCCAGACGCCAGGGCAGGGGAGATACAGCATTATGGTGACACAACCGCGTCGCCGTATCTGGCAGCATCACGGACAATTGTGGGTGGCCGAGGGTAATCAGCCCGCACAGCTTTCGACATCCTCGTTGTGGCAGGTCTTGCGGGAAAGTCTTGCCAATCTGCCTGCAACGCAGTTACCTCAGGGCGAAGATATGCCCTTTACCGGCGGGGTGCTGGGTTACCTGGCGTATGATTTTGCTTTGGCGGAGCAGGGGCTCGCAATGCCTGAGAAGACTTTCTGGCCAGAAGCGGCTTTTGGTGTTTACGATACGGCCTTCATTGTTGACCATCTGCAGTCTTGTTCCTGGCTGCTTGCCCCAGAAGATCAAATAGCCAGGGTACGTTTACAATGGGAAGCCCGATTGGCGGCTGTCCGGGAGCCTGCCTTATGGCCGGTGTTCCAGACGCACGGAGCCGTGCAAGCGCAATGGTCTCCTGCCCAATATGACCAGGCTTTTCGTCAGGTGGAAGCTTATATTCATGCCGGTGATTGTTATCAGATCAATTTGGCACAAAAGTTTTCTGCCACCTATAGTGGCTCGCCCTGGTATTTGTATCAGCAGATGCGATTAATGAATCCGGCAGCTTTTTCGGCTTATTTGCGCTTTCCCTGGGGCAGTGCATTGAGCTTTTCTCCAGAGAGATTGCTGCAGGTCCGGCAGGGACAAATGCAGGTTCGCCCCATCAAAGGCACCCGTCCCCGCTCGGCAGACGCATTGCAGGATGCCCAGCTGGCCGAAGACCTGCTGAGCAGCCCTAAAGATCGTGCGGAAAACGTGATGATTGTGGATTTACTGCGCAATGATCTGGGTAAAGTGGCGGAAACGGGTTCCGTGCGGGTGGCCCAGCTTTGTGGCCTGGAATCCAACGCCCAGGTTCATCATCTGGTCAGTGTCGTGGAAGCCCAATTACAGGATGGACTGGACCCCCTTCACGCATTGGCTGCCTGCTTTCCGGGAGGGTCCATTACGGGTGCGCCCAAGCGTCGTGCCATGGAAATCATCCATGAACTCGAATCCGCATCGCGGGGTCTTTATTGTGGCAGTATCGGTTATATCGACCGCAGTGGAAGATTGGATATGAATATTGCTATCCGTACCATCACGGCCAGCCAGGGAGAACTGCAGTTCTGGGGCGGCGGGGGCATCGTCTCGGACTCTGTGGCTACTGCTGAGTATCAGGAAAGCCTGGACAAAGTGGCTTTGTTCCATCGGGAACTTGCAGCACTGGCTGGTCTCGCATAGAGTCCGACCCATAGATCGCTTTTGAAAGTCAGGCATGTCCCGAAAAAAACTCCACACCCGATGGCAACTGCTGCTACAAATTGTCTTTACCATTGGCGTTCTGTTCTGGCTTTTGCATAACACCAACTGGCAGTCGCTCAGTCAACGTTTTGCAGAAATACGACCCTGGTGGTTTGTCGCGGCCATGGCCTCCTATGCCCTGAATTTATCGGTATCGGTTATTCGCTGGCGTATTATTCTGTTGGCTATGGAGCGTACGGCTCCCATCCTCTGGTTGTTGCGTCTGAATTGGGTTGGGGCCTATTTTAATCAGGTATTGCCGGGGGCGGTTTCTGGCGATGTGATTCGTGCCTGGTACACCCGTCATCAAACCGGTTCCATGCCGCTGGCGCTTGCAGCGGTTTTTGGTGACCGCTTTATGGGGATGGGCGCTTTGATTGTCATTGCAGCGGTCGCTTTTGCTCTGGGTGGAGCAAGGGTAGGGCTGCTCCCGCAGATGGGCTGGACCATCGGGATTCTGCTTTTTGCCTATGTCCTTATTATCATTCTTATTTTAAGTCCGCTGCTGAATTTTCTCGAAAAAATTTCTGGAAAACTCGGCGATAAGCTCCATGATATTCGCTTGGGCATGAGCGCACTGCTGTGCCATCGTCTGGCATTGAGCGGGACCATTGTTCTGTCTTTTGCTATTCAGTGCATATCGGTTCTGACCTTCTGGTTGCTCGCCCATGCCCTTGGCGAGGCCCCGGACGCCGTGGCGCTCTGGGTGGTGTGGCCGGTAATCAGTCTGTTTCTGGCCTTGCCCATATCCTTTGCCGGTTGGGGGCTGCGTGAAGGCCTGATGGTTTTTTATCTGGGTTATTTGCACATGGGGCATGATCAGGCTTTGGCGCTCTCCTTGTTGCTCGGCTTCACCATGGTCCTGACCAGTCTGCCGGGTGCCTTGTTGTGGATAGGATTACATCGTCATCATGAAGCACCGCCTGATCTGCAGTCTCAGACCGGTGCCCACTGATAAATGAGATTTTTACCGCGAGCATCTTCTTCGACCATGATCAGGTACTGCCCGTTTTTCCGGCGCAGGGCATGAATGGCGTGGATCATGTCCACCCAACCGCTTTGATTACCCACCGCCGCTCCTGGTGAAATGTTCCCTACCTTTGCCCCATTGTCGAGGCGGAAAATAGTCACTACCGCATCCTTGCCTGCAGTGGGAAATACGGCCACGGTAAACAGATAATCACCGGCAATATCAAATGCTTTTGGTGGTAAGCCATGTCCGTCTTCAGGCATGTTGACTGCCCAGCGAAATTGAGCGTTTCCGCTTTTCCAGTGATCATAGCGCGCGACGACTGCGCCTATCAGCCCCCAGCTTTTTTTGCCTTTATTGGCGGTGTAGCCACCGATATAGAGACTATCGCTGCTGCTGTCATAATGTGCACGGGTCACTCGGGTAAATAAATCGGGCACCGGATATTTCACCGGAGATTTAAAATGGGGGATGCCTGCATCAGACCAGGCAGCAAAGCCATAATGCCAGATGTTTTGATCGGGTGTTTGCCCACGCCAGATACCACCTTCCGCGTCCACGTTCCAGGCAAACCCATCGCCCTTGAGGCTGGCTACATGATGGGCAATTTGGCTGGGAGCCGGTTCAAAGGCGTATAAATCGTATCCGCCTCCGGTTTGTCCCATGGTGTAAAGCAGTCTTTTCCCCTGCAGATGGCGTAGTTCGGTAGAGCAGGCATCTTTACCCATAATGCGTGGATCATCAGGGTGGCGCACGGCATCCAGAGTGATGGCCTCCGCCTGCCAGCCTTTGCCGGGCTCCTGGTCAGGGTCGTAGGAAAAAATGGATTCAGGACCATAAACCATCGTGCCATCACTGCGGGGATCAAAACAGAAAGCGGTCACCCAGGCATATTTTGATAACTCCCAACGTAATTGCTGCTGGGGGTTCAAAGAACGAATGACCACCGGAGAATTGGGATTGGGTCCAAAACACATGCCGACATAAAGATTACCAGCAGCATCCAGACCCGCACCGCGCAGGGCAAAAAACTTGTTGGCAGCCATTTTTCCCGGTGTGCCCGCCCGCAGCCCGCCCTGAACCCCATAACGCTGATTGAGCTGTGGATCAGAATAGAGGGTATAACTCAGCACCTGTTGATCGGGACCATTATCGCAAATCAGCAGAACATCATTTTTATCGATGGAAATAGCAGTAGCTTTGGCCACATTGCCAATCCGACCGGGCAATATCTGACCATCCATACCATAATGCAGGATTTGCCCTTTTTGTATCACCCACAAGGTGTTTTTCGAGTCAATGGCGAGGCCGGTGATATCGGATAGAGGAAGGGTACTACGGATGCTCATGTCCTGCGGATTGCGGATCTGAATGCCGCCGCTCTTGAGTGCCACGGCCAGGGTTTCTGCGCGTCCTGCCATGGCGAGCGCCACCCCGGATTTGCTGTGTCCCTGGTATTTAATGGCGGATTGAATATTGTGTGGATCGTTCCAGTAAAATTGTAATAAGTCACCGGCCGTATTGGTGATAAAAAGCAGATGGCCGATTACAGCTACACTGGTTCCTGCTGTGCCCCAACCCCAGGCCCGTGAACGGACTTCACCCTCGGCCATGAGGCATTGGACATTGGTATCATTTTCCCGATACAAGCCGGTACAACGCCCAGCCTCATCCCACAATGATGCGGTCAGCACGGTGCCATCATTTGTGACGGTCATGGCGACAATTTCATCCTGAACCCAGCGACCGGAACCGTTCTGACCCTTTCCGGCAAAGCTGTTGCCAATCCACGAGGTAGAACATTGACCGGGCAGCGGTGACAGCTCTGAACCTGCAAAAGCCCGAGAGATCAGGTTGCGAGAGTAAAAAGCGATACCCGCAACCGGCAGCGCTACCCCACTCAGCCCGGCAAATTTCAGGAAGGTACGACGATTATGCATGTTGAACCGCCTCGCTATGATTAAATGCGTTAAATGGCCCGATAAAGCATGGTCTGACTGCGAGTATAACGGATTACCGTGTTCATGGCGGTATGATGCGTTGCCACAGAGAGTGGCATCAAGATATAATTGAGCACCCAAGAGCTGGCGTAGCTCAGTCGGTAGAGCTACTGATTTGTAATCAGTGGGTCAGGGGTTCGATTCCTCTCGCCAGCACCAAATAAAACAGGCACTTAGCGCAACTTGCTGGGTGTCTTTATTTTTCCGGGCTAACGCGGGGCTAACCTCAGTAAGGAAAACCGCAACAGCACCAGCCAAAGAAAAGCCCCTACATCCGAAGATCAGGGGTTGTCGTTACGCGGTAACAGTCTTGCAGGTTCTTTCATGGGGTGTTTTGCAAATGGGCAGGTAGGCGCAGTATCTGCCCCGTGCTGCATCCTGTGGAGAAACTGGTGTAATGATGGCTCTGGCCTGTTTGCGTGCTTTCCGGTGGCGTCTCCCGGTCAACATGAGCGTTCTTTTTTTTGGGGGGTGGCTACCGGCCACTATCCCGGCCACTTTTGCCATAACGGGCATCCAGAGCCTTACGCGCGAAGATTTCCGGATTTGTCAGGTTTTTACGGGAGCACACCTGGCAAAGTGCCGTCTATAAAAAAGGCGTCCGATTGGTAGCGCCTCGCGCGCGCGTACGTCTGCGAAAATTCACGCGTGGGCAAATCTCAGGCTTTCTCAGGTGCTTTGTGCGGTGATGGTAGGGAGGAGAGAAGGATGGACACCCAATGCCGCAGGATGCGCTACAGGGCAAGCATGACGCCTTAGTGGGCGTTTTTACGACTGCCCGGTGGTTGCGGTGCTGGCTTCCGGTTCAGCCGGCTTCCTGGTTTACCGTTCCTTCGCCTTTTCCTTGTAATTCCGCAGGCGTTACGGTAACAACGCCTGCAAAAGAAAATCCCCTGACCAAGCTGGTGCAGGGGTTGCGGTTGCCGGATCGTATCTGATTACAGTTTCGCGTGTGTCACCATCACGGTAAGTGCCCCAGAACAATTACAGGCACCTTCCAGGGAACACTCAACGGCACAAGGACAGCAACAAGGGCTTATCCGAAGTTGTAGGCCAATCCAACCATGCCGCGCACCTCGTTGATTGTGGCCGATGCGCTTGCAGCCTCAAGAGGATAGCTATATGAAGCGTGATAACGATCATACGCAACCCCAGCAAATGCGCTGAATTGCGGGGTGAAGGCATAAACACCCTTAGCACCCAACTGCAGAACACCGGAGGACGGCGGATTGGAGACGGAACTGCTCCCGTCAATGGTATTTGCACTGGCGCTAGCATCTACGCCGGCAAGATAACCAATATGCGCATCAACATCAAAAGGGCCTCCGGTATTGGTGACAAACTCGACGCCGCCGCCCAGAGCATTATTACCGTAGGTCGCATTACCGAAGCCATTAACCCCCAGCTTGAAGTCGGCATATTGATAGGCCAGGTAAGGACCAATAGCCACTACTGGCGTCACAGCAAACAGCTTGCCCAGTCTGGCGTTAAACTGCAGAGAGTGCCCATTCACAGAAGTAGAGCCGCTGGCGTTATTGTTGTTGACGGTGCCGGATCCTCCAGAGATGGCAGCTCCAGCAGCATAGTTGAACCCCAGATGTACAAACCACAGATCACTGTTCACGCCGTTTGCAAAGACACCAACGCCACCAACAGTATTGCCTCCGGATGCTGAGGCGGAGCCGCTAGAATCTGAAGCGGAAACAGAGGAGGGTGTACCAACTGCCTGGCCATAAATGCCGATCAGGTTTTGCGTCTGCCCGAATGAACCGGTCATGCCTGTTGCGCCCAAGGCGTAGACCGGAAGCAGCGTAAGAGCGACGGCTACAGCTATTTTATTCATTGTGAACCCCTTTGGTTAGATAAAGCTCAAGGGGGTATTAGGCTATTTTCTAATTTTTGCCAAGCACCAGCTTTTTTGTGGTTGCACCCTGCGACTTTTTCCGCTCCAGCCAAAGAAAAACCCCGCACATTGCAGGGCCTGCAACACCAAGGTTACGTCAAGGTTTTATAGGACCATATCATCGCGGGATATTTGAACGATGATCGCCGTTTGCTGGTTCGTCTCTACCTTCTGGATAGGTTGGGAGCCCGCCGCACGGTCCAGAAGGGCACATGAGGCCAATACACGCGCCTGGGCACCCTTGGCGTCGGCCTGTCCTGACGCGATTTCCGCCAGCGTTTGAATCGCCGCGATCTGTTCCGCGTGCCATTCAGCCTGCAATTCGCGCACGCGCGCGCGGATGTTATGATTTGTCAGCAGATAACTCCCTTGTGACCGTGCGCTTGCTGGCGAATAACCCGCAAGTGTTGCGGCATTGGAAGCATTAGAGCCTGCCGAGTGCATTCATATATCCCGCTGGCATCGTGAGTGCGGAGTTGGGCTTTGGGTTGTATGACGGCGACGCGTTGTGGATCGTTCAGCAGCCGATCCGCTGTGTCAATGCGCGTGTTTGGACTTGTCCTCGCCAGGTGCCTTGCGGCCATGCAGAGCAGCAATACCCAAGGCCACAAGTCCATAGAGAACCACTGCCCCCATACCGATAAATGCCGCCGTAGCCATGCTCATTGGTTAGCCCTCGTCATCTTCCATTGCCAATAACAGGTTTGCGATAGTCTGGCAGGTGATCCACCAGAGAAAGGCCGCCAGCAAAACAGACGGGGCTTTCATGGAGTATCCCAACAATCCCAACCCAATACCGCCATAGGTGGACGCCTTTTTCAGTTCGTCCGCGATGGACACCCGAACCACCTTATTAAAGCGTAGCTTCACTCCATCACCCCAGCAACTTCGCCAGATCCTCAGCCCTCAAGTGAGTATAGCGTTTTAGCATCTGCAATGTCTTGTGCCCCGTGATGGCCGCCACCTGCATGGGGTTCAGGTTCTTCTCAAATAATCGGCTGGTGGCCTCGTGGCGTAGATCGTGGAAGCGCAAGTCTTCTATCCCAGCGCGTTTGCAGGCGGCAGCGAATGTGTGCGATATATCCGCGCCTGGGAACACCTTGCCGTTGATGTTACGCGGTAACGATTTCAGGACATTCACCGCGCGACTGGACAATGGAATAGTCCGATCTTCCCCGTTTTTTGTATCAAATAACTGGGCAGTGCATTTGTTTAGGTCCACATCCTTCCAGAGCATCTTTCGTATTTCCCCTCGCCGCATGCCGGTTTCCAGAGCGAAGAGGATGATGGCCTTCAATGATGGAGTACATTCGCCCAACAGCTTCTTTTCTTCAATCGGCGACAACCGTCTATCTCGTGCCTTACCTGGCGATGGTTTCCGCACTGACAATACCGGATTGCGCAACCCTTCCATACGCCACTCCTTCATGGCGACCGTGTACAGATTGGAGATGATGGCGAGTTCCTGGCGTACGGAGCTATCAGAAAGCCCCGCCTTCAATCGCCGATCTCGATACTCTGCGAGGTCAGCGCCGCGAATTCGTGACAAGTGCAGTTTGGCGATTTTGTCCGCCGTGCCCACGCTTCTGCATCCCGTTTGGTGCGAAAGGGGAGACTCGAACTCCCACGCCGTGCGGCGCTGGAACCTAAATCCAGTGCGTCTACCAATTCCGCCACTCTCGCTTACGCGCTATCTTATGCGGAATAGTCCCGGACGACAATCATCGGAGCACCGAGCATGAGCAAGTCACAGCAACCCCATCGTTTACGCCGTTTGCTGGCTGTGGAGTCGGCCCGGATCATGGCGGAGGAGGGCGTCGTGGATTTTCGGGTAGCCAAGGAAAAAGCGGCGCGGCGTTTGGGTGCGGGGGGGGATGCCCAGCACCACTGGCCGAATAACAGTGAGATAGAATCGGAATTACATGCCCGTCTGCAGCTTTTTCACGGACCTGCCCATGCGGCGGATTTACGCGAACTGCGGGAGCGGGCGCTGAAAGCCATGCAGTGGCTGGAGGCGTTTCAGCCGCGTCTGACCGGCCCGGTGTTGAGTGGTACGGCTACGTGCCATGCGGCAATTACCCTGCATTTATTTGCGGATGCCCCTGAGACGGTCATTTTCTTTTTGATGGACCAGAAAACACCTTATGAAGAAAGCTGGCAGCGCCTGCATTTTGGCGATGCCCCAGCGCAAGATTATCCCTGCCTGAAAATTGACTACGCAGACACGGAGATTCGTCTGGTCATTTTTGCACTGGATGAAGATCGGCGTAGCCCCGCTTCGCCTGTGGATGGAAAACCGGTCAAGCGTGCGACTGGTCAGCAATTGCGCAAAATGCTGGAGGAAGAGCAGCCGCAAAATGGACTTTAAAACCCAAAATTTTCCATTTATTCCTGACCCGTTGGCACAATAGCATTTTCCGACTCACGGGGGCGCAGGTGTTGCCAACTGACCAAAGCCAGTGCGACAAAAATGCAGACCATTCCCACACCTTCCCAGCCTCCCGGGGTTTCTCCCAATTGTAGCCATGCGGCAACGACGCCAATCAGCGGCGCTGCCAGGGTGCCCATGCCAGCGATTCCTGAGGGAAGTTTCTGCAAGGCGTAGGCCCAAAGAAAATAGGCCAGGGCAGTGCCAGGAATCGCGTTATAAAGCAGAGCACCGACAAATACGGGCGTCCAGTGAACCGTCAGCGGGTCAATAAACAAGGTCATGACAATCAGCCCAAGTCCTCCGAAAATGGTTTGCCACAAGGTGCTGTTGAATAAATCCATGTTGGGAGGCGCATAACGCTTTTGCCAGAGGGCGGAACTGGCCCACAAAATACCGGAAATCAGCGCAATCACGCTGCCAGTCCACTCGCCGTTAAAACTCCAGGGCTTGAGAATGGCGATCAGACCCAACAGGGCCAACAGCACTGCCGGCCATTGTAATCCGTACAATTTCTCGCCGAGCAGAGGCCAGGCAAACACAATCAGCCAAAGCGGCATCATGTAGACGAGAATGGCCGTTTTCCCAGCCCCGCCATATTCCAGCGCCCAGAGCGCAAGACCAATAAAACCGGTAGTTTGCAGCAGGCCAAAGGGAATGATATAGCGGGCTGAGGGCATCCGCAGCGGTCTTTTTAGCCAGATGATCAAGGGAATCAGGACGATGACACTTAGCCAAACGCGCAGAGTGGCAAAAAGCAGGGGCGGGCAGTCGCTTATGGCGACTTTCATGACGACCCAGTTATATCCCCAGATCAGGGACAACAGGGCCAGTGCAGCCAAAGGCCAGATTGTCACCGGTTTTTTGGGGGAAGACATCAGTCAGTGGCTCCAGAATGTAAAAACCGGGATAGCAACCCATCCCGGCAGCTCACTTCATCCCTCCTTTGGAGAGATAAGCGACGGTTTAGCGCAATTTGGCTCGATCGTATTGTTCTGGCCAAGGCAAGTCTACCCCCAGTTCGCGGGCAGCGTGCAGGGGCCAGTAGGGATTGCGGAGTAATTCCCGGGCAAGGGCGATGCCGTCGGCCTGTTCTGTAACCAGAATATGTTCGGCCTGCATGGCTTCGGTAATCAATCCGACGGCAACACTGGGTAATCCGGTTTGCTCGCGAATTTGTTGCGCGAAGGGCGTCTGAAATCCAGGGCCAGCCGGAATAACGGCATCAGGGGTCATCCCGCCGCTGCTGCAGTCAATGACGTCCACACCTCTTGCCTGCAACTGGTTGGCAAGAGCGACCGATTGTTCCAGATCCCAGCCGCCGGGCACCCAGTCTGTGGCCGAAATTCGGACCCACAGTGGCAGATGGTCGGGCCAGACCGCGCGCACGGCATCGGTGATTTCCAGAGGCAGGCGCATCCGGTTTTCGAGGCTGCCACCATAGGCATCATCGCGATGATTACTGATGGGTGAAAGAAAGCTGTGCAGGAGATAGCCATGGGCCATGTGCAGTTCGAGGACTTCAAATCCGGCATGTAGCGCTCTTTGCGCAGCAGCAACAAAGTCCTTGCGGACCTTTTCGATATCCTGAGCAGTCATTGCCTCAGGTACCGTGTGTGCCGGACTGAAAGGCAGCGGACTGGGGCCATAAGGTTGCCAACCCTGTTCCGCATCAGGCGCGATGGGCGCGCCACCGGCAAAGGGGGCCTGAGTAGAGGCCTTGCGTCCGGCATGGGCAATTTGTATGGCAGTCACGGCTCCCTGATTTTTCATGAAGCGGACGATGGGTGCCAGAGCCTCGGCTTGGGGGTCATTCCAGATACCCAGATCGCGCGGAGAAATGCGACCCTCGGGACTTACCGCGCTGGCTTCGGCCATGACCAGTCCGGCGCCACCTACCGCACGGCTGCCAAGGTGCACCATGTGCCAATCACTGGCTACCCCATCCGGGGTGGAGTACTGACACATGGGTGCGACGACAATACGGTTGCGCAACGTGATACTGCGCATGGTCCAGGGCGTGAACAGTTTGTGACTCATGCCTGCCCTCCAAGATGTTGACTGAAATGATCCAGGGTGAGACGCCAGCCTTCGGCGGCAGCTTCGGGGCGATAGCTGTCACGCGGGTCAGCAAAAAAACCATGGGGGGCACCGGGGAAAAGAGTCAGGGTGTAACGCTTTTTGGCCGTGCTGAGGGCTGCGGCAATGCGTCCATGTTCTTCCGGGGTGATGGAGTGATCTTCGGCCCCGTAAAGAAGTAGCAGGGGCGCGCGCATTTGATCGACCAGATGCAGAAGGGGTTGGCGTCCGGCCGGGTCCTTATCCGGGGCAATACCACCGCCATAAAAGGCGACGGAAGCGCTGAGTTTATCGGCATGCACGGCATTGGCCATGAACGCAAAGCGGCCACCCATACAAAAGCCGACGGCTCCGATGGCGTGCTTCATGACTTCGGGGCGTTTTTGCAGTTCGGCAATGGCCAGCCCCGCTTCCTGCATGGCCAGATCGTCCTTCAGAGTTTTAAGATGTCCGATGGCATTTTCAAAATCGGCATATTCGTACGTTTTACCATGATACAAATCGGGGACGATGGCACAGTATCCCGCTTTGGCAAATCGTTCGGCCACCTCCTGAAAATGGCTGTTGATGCCAAAAGCTTCAATAAATATGACAACGCCAGGATACGGGCCGTCGATGCCGGGGCGGGCGTACCAGGCACGGGGACCGTTTTCCAGTTGTAGCCATTCCGAATGAATTTCAGACATCACTCTACCTCCTTATTCGCGTGTGAAAAAAGGGAAGGGGGGATTGTTACGTGATCAGACCGCTAAAGACTGAATGTATACTTGCAGTTGCCGGAGGCAACGTTGGTAGGCGTTGATGGATTGGGCATTTTTGCCCAGCCCGACACAGCCTTCAATGGAAGCCACAATATAAAGGGCGATATCCTCGGGGTTTGAGTCCGGACGGACCTGGCCTGCGGATTGTCCTTCCTTGAGTGCCTCTGCGACGACTTCTACCCAACGTTCAATGATTTTTTGCAGCCCCTGCCGAAATGATTCATCCAGAGGGCTCATTTCCTGAATCAGGTTGTTAAGCGGGCAACCATAGCGAATGACGGATTCATCGGCGTGGGAAATTTTTTCTGCAATGAGATTGTATAGGCCGCTGATGGGATTATCATGCTGAGCAAGCATGGTAAACCAGCGCTCTTCCAGTTGCGGTCCGATCACTTCTTCAATAACCGCGAGCCCAAGATCGCGCTTGGTACCAAAATGATGATAAAGCGCCCCCTTGCTCACGGAAGTATTGGCGAGAATACGTTCCAGACTCGCGGCCTGAAAGCCGGATTCCAGAATTTCATGGTAAGCAGCATCCAGAAGATCGTTGCGGGTCTGTTCGGGATTGCGCGTTTTGCGTTGAATCATGTTCATCATGGCGTTGGAAGATACCGACCAAACGGTATATTGTCAATTATTGCTGCAACGGAACCTGTATTCGGTTTGAGCAAATAGCTTGAAGCACGTTAGACTAACAGCCTGTGTGATGATGAATCGGGGGGGTGGATGAAAGCATCAATGGATTTTCAGCGGCAGGGTGACAAGCAGAATTCGGCTTTTTTTGAAGAATGGTTAGGGCACCTGTTGGAAGATCGCGATCGCCAGGGGCTTACGGAAAATATTGGCCGTATTGATGCGTTGATGATTACGGTAGAGCCGGGACATTCTGCCGCTTATGTGCATGAGTTGTGTTTGATGACGCCTTACAATTATCTGGTCACCCTCGAAACCGATCAGCATTCCACCCACGTTCTCCGCATTAATATGAATGCTCCCGATGTGTTGGTTCGTGAGGTGAAAGATCCCAATCTTCATGGTATTTTCCGCAGCCTGAACGAAGTGTATCCGGTGGGCGCCAAGCGTCCCAACTCGCGCTACATGGGAGAAGTCTTTCAGGTCAAAAACCTGCATGAAGTTCGGGAGGTACAAAAAAACCGCGAAGTCCGTTTTTTTAATCAGGAACAGGTGCGGCATCTGGAGTTGCCGGGTAACATGGCCATCGTCAAACCTTCCCCCTATACCCACAATATTGTCGGTTACTGGGAACGGCCTGATGATGATATCCGCGTTTATTCTCTGGGTTTGTCTTCCATCCGCGATGATATGCAAGTGGCTTTTGAACAAGCCAAAGTGTTACGAGAAAAACTGGGGCTGGAGCAATTACTGCTGCCTATCGATCATCTGGCAACCCGGGTATACAGCCAGAACCGCGAAGCCGCCATTCTCGAATATCTGACCCTATCCAGTTATTACTACTGGGGTTCTTACGATATTCCTGACCAGAACTCTTCTACCAATGTTACTAAAAGCGTGCATTATGAAAACGTGTTGAATAGTCCTGCCAAGGTGTTTACCGCCGCCAATCATCCTTATTTTTGCAATCATTTGATTGGTCAGCCTTCGCCCACCGAGGCCTTTGTGCGTAATTTTGGCCCCCGCCTGCATCATATTGCCGTGGGCGTGCAGGACGGACGTACACATGATCAGATCAACATTGATTATGTGGTGGATGCCCTGCGAAATTGCGGGCAGAAGTTTCTGTTGCAGGTTATCGGTTCGGAGCAGGAAGGATTAAAACAGATTTTTTCCAGTGCTTCCGAGCACTCTTCCCTGATTATTGAATATGTGCAGCGTTTTGGCGGTTTTCAGGGGTTTTTCACCAAGGAAAATGTCGCTGACCTGACCGCTGCTGCGGGTGCCGATGAGACCCTGCGTAGCTTGGACGCAGAAGCCCGCGCCTGAGCTCAAAAATAGCGCAGGGATAAATCCAGGCTGTGTAAATTACGGGTAAGGCTACCGACGGAGATAAAATCGACGCCGGTAGCGGCGACAGCGGCTATGTTGTGGATGCCCATATTCCCCGAAGCTTCCAGAGGGATTTTTCCGGCCACTCTCTGCACGGCCTGGCGCAGGGATTCCAGCCCGAAATTATCGAGCAGGATCATGTCCGCCCCTGCCGCCAAAGCTTCTTCGAGTTGTTCCAGGTTTTCCACCTCAATTTCGGTGCGGGTCAGGGCCGGGGCAAGGGCCTTGGCAGCATTTAGCGCCGCTGTAATGCTGCCACAGGCGGCAATGTGATTTTCCTTGATGAGAATTCCATCAAACAGTCCCAGCCGATGGTTGTGCCCGCCACCCACACGCACCGCATATTTTTGCGCCTGACGTAAGCCGGGTATGGTTTTGCGGGTATCCAGCAGGCGGGTCCTGCTGCCCTTCAGTAATTCTACAAAATGATGTACTACCGTTGCTGTGCCCGAGAGGGTTTGGAGAAAGTTCAGGGCGCAACGCTCGGCACTGAGGAGTGCTCGGGCCGGACCTTCCAGGCGGCACAGCACCTGATCGGCAGCAACGGCGCTCCCTTCTGCAACTTCCCAGTGTAGCTTCAGCTGGTCGGAAAGTGCGGCAAACGTGGCCGTGGCGTAGGGTTGTCCACAGAGAATCCCTGGCTCACGACTGATGATGCGGGCCTGGAGTGTCTGCGCTTCGGGAATGAGTGCAGCGGTCAGATCACCGCTTCCTATATCTTCGCGAAGCGCTTGTTTGACAACCTCTATGAGGTCTTCAGGAATCATTCTAACTCCTTGGTTTTACTACCTACCCAAAATAGCCAGACCAGCCCTATGCAGGCGGCAGTCAGTGACGCCAGTAAAATGCCGAGCTTGGCTTCTTCTACCAATAATGCATCTTTAAAGGCCAGGTCACTGATAAATAAAGACATGGTAAAGCCGACTCCAGCCAGCCAGGCGGCCCCCAGAAGATGGGGCCAACGGACGCCATTGGGCATACGGGCCATTTTGACTTTGATGGCCAGCCAGCTTGACAGGGAAATGCCGACAAATTTCCCGAGTACCAGTCCCAGAAAAATACCCAGCGTGACCCGGCTGAGCAGCATTTCGCTGCTGACGTAGGCGAAATTGATGCCGGCATTGGCCAGCGCAAAAATGGGAATCACGGCAAAGGTCACCCAGGGCTGGAGGCGATGTTCCAGATGTTGTTGCGGTGCAATGGCCTCGGCACTGCTGTGTTCAATGCTTTGAATGATGCCCGCAAGCTTGCCGTTGACCAGCGGATCAAGACGTTTGCTGTGAATGATGGTATCGCGCAGGTTTTCACTGCGGGCGCTGAGGGTGTCCGCCAGTTGGTCAGGACGAACGCGTCCCCGTGCCGGGATGGTGAAGGCCAGCAAAATGCCGGCGACCGTGGCATGAATGCCGGAGAGCATCACAAAATACCAGAAAGGTAGCCCCAGAATCAGGTAAGGCAGGACTTTGCGAACGCCACTCTGATTAAGCAGAATCAAGCCCAGCAGTATCAATCCGGCGATGATCAATGCCGAAACATTCAGGGATGGGGTGTAAAAAATAGCTATGACCAGTACCGCGCCAAGATCATCAGCAATGGCCAGAGCGGTCAGAAAAACGATCAGGTTACGCGGGATCCGCCAGGCCAGCAAAACCAGGATGCCAATGGCAAAGGCAATGTCCGTTGCCATGGGAATTCCCCAGCCTTCGGCGGCAGGCCCACTGGGATTGATTTGGTGATATATCAGTGCGGGAACCAGCATCCCGCCCCCTGCGGCAATAATGGGCAGGGCTGCGTCCCGTAGTGAAGATAATTCTCCTACCAGAAATTCACGTTTTAATTCCAGGCCGACCACAAAAAAGAACACGACCATCAGTCCGTCATTGATCCAGTGGTGCAGACTCTGGTCGAGCATCCAATGACCCCAATGGATGCCGAAATGATTTTCCCAAAACAGGTGATATGGCTGATGCCAGGGGGAATTGCTGAGGAACAGGGTCAGCAGCGTCGCGCCAATGAGAATAATTCCGCCTGCCGTCGCCCGCCGCAAAAACTGCTCGAAAGGCGAAAAGGCCTTGCCAAATAGCAGTTCGAGGGGGTAGTAACGTGCTTGGCGAGACTCGGAATCCGTCATGTTCAGAGCAACTCCAGTCGTGCTGCCTGTTCCTCCAGTTGCTGCAGGGCCGCTTCAATTTCCCGCAAACGCTCTTCTTCTTTGGCGACGACTTCGGCGGGAGCACGGCTACGAAAACTTTCCTGGCCCAGTTTACCGAGGGTCTTACCCCGGTCGGATTCCAGGCGTTGCTGCTCCTTGTGCAAACGAGCCCGCTCTGCGCCGACATCTATGACGCCAGCCAGAGGGACCAGGACTTTCAGGTCTCCCAGTAGTTGCAGAGCTGCCGGGGGGGCTTCTTCGCTGTCTGTCAGCCATTCCAGACTGCTTAAACGGGCAAGGGCAAACAGCCAAGGTTGGTAATGCTCTGCGCGGGTACGATCCCGGGCATCGCCGCCTTGCAGCAAAATTGGCAGTAATTTGCTGGGTGGAATGTCCATCTCACCACGGACGGAGCGTACGGCGCGAATGGCATTGATGAGCCATACGGTATCGGCATCAGCCTCGGGATCAACGCGGTGCAGATCGGCTATGGGGTAGGGTGCTACGGCAATACTGCTACCGCCTTTGTCGAGCATGGGCGCTATGCGCTGCCAAAGTTCTTCACTAATGAACGGCATCACTGGATGCAGCAGACGTAACCCCGCCTCCAGTACCCGCAACAGGGTATTGCGGGTACCGCATTGCTGTACTGCTGTAAACGGACTGTCCTCACGCAGAACCGGTTTGCAGAGTTCAATGTACCAGTCGCAGTAATCATTCCAGAAAAATTGATACAGTGCGTGGGCGGCGTCGGCAAACCGATACTGATCAATGGCGGCGTTTACCGCTGCTTCACAGTGCTGCAGACGTCCGATAATCCAGCGTTCCGGAGCCATCATTTCTTTCTCGCCGTGCAGCAAACTGATTTCGGGAACCTGCATCATGGCAAAACGGGAGGCATTCCAGAGTTTGTTGCAGAAATTCCGGTTACCTTCCACGCGTTTCAAATCAAATTTAATGTCCCGACCCTGGGTGGCCAGAGCGGTAAAGGTAAAGCGCAGGGCGTCAGTTCCGAAGGCGGGAATACCCTCGGCAAATTCCTTGCGAGTGGATTTTTCGATTTTGGCAGCCATTTGCGGTTGCATGAGTCCCCTGGTGCGTTTGGCAACCAGATCTTCCAGGCTGATACCATCGATCAAATCAATGGGATCCAGCACGTTACCCTTGGATTTACTCATTTTCTGGCCTTCGGCATCACGGACCAGGCCATGGATGTACACTTCCTGGAAGGGCACTTCATCCATGAAGCGTAAACCCATCATAATCATGCGTGCGACCCAGAAGAAAATGATGTCGAATCCGGTAACGAGAACACTACCCGGATAAAAGCGTGCGAGATCCGGTGTTTTTTCCGGCCAGCCAAGGGTTGTAAACGGCCAGAGGGCGGAGCTGAACCAGGTGTCGAGTACATCGGGATCCCGTTCCAGAGTCACGGGCATCCCGTAATGGCGGCTGGCCTGACTGTGGGCTTCCTCTTCGTGGCGCGCGACAAATATGTGCCCGTCAGGGCCATACCAGGCCGGAATCTGGTGTCCCCACCAGAGCTGCCGGGAAATGCACCAGTCTTCAATCCGGTTCATCCAGTCAAAATAGGTTTTGTTCCAGTTTTCTGGCACAAAGCGAATCCGGCCTTCTTCTACGGCCTTGATGGCGGGTTCAGCCAGTGGTGCCACTTTTACATACCACTGATCCGTCAAATAGGGTTCAATGACCGCCTGGGAACGATCGCCACGCGGCACCATCAGCTTGTGGGCGTCTGTCTGGACTAAAAGTCCTTCGCTTTCCAGCTGGGCCAGTATCTGCTTGCGCGCAGCATAGCGGTCCAGTCCTCTTAATGCGCTCGGAATTTCTTCGGCCGGGACGGATTCTGCGCTGGTAAATACCTCAAGACTGTCACGAATACGGGCATCGGGGGTAAATACGTTGATCAAGGGTAAATGGTGACGCTGACCCACCTGATAGTCATTAAAATCATGGGCCGGGGTGATTTTGACGCATCCCGATCCAAATTCCGGATCTACATAATGATCGGCAATGACCGGAATTTCCCGCCCCATGATTGGCAGACGCAGAGTTTTGCCAATCAGGGCTGCATAACGTGGGTCGTCGGGATGCACAGCAACGGCGGCGTCTCCCAGCAGGGTTTCCGGACGGGTGGTTGCCACCACCAGAGAACCGCTGCCATCGCTCAGTGGATAACGGATGTGCCAAAGAAAACCGTCTTCTTCCTCGCTGAGCACTTCCAGATCGGATACTGCGGTGCGCAGTACCGGATCCCAATTGACCAGACGTTTGCCACGATAGATGAGGCCTTCATCGTGAAGTTGCACAAATACTTCGGTGACCGCTTGCGACAAACCGCTATCGAGGGTGAAACGTTCTCGCGTCCAGTCACAGGAGGCACCCAGACGGCGCATCTGTCGGGTAATATGCCCCCCTGACGCATGACGCCATTCCCAGACTTTCTCCAGAAAGGCGCTGCGACCCATCTGATGACGGTCGCCACCTTCCTGAACAATCTGGCGTTCCACCAGCATTTGTGTGGCAATTCCGGCGTGGTCGGTGCCGGGTTGCCAAAGTGTTTCTTCGCCGCGCATCCGGTGAACCCGGACGAGAATATCCATGAGGGTATCCTGAAACGCATGCCCCATATGCAGGGTGCCGGTGACATTGGGGGGCGGCAACATGATGCAGTAGGGCTTTTGCCCGGGCTGGGGCTGGAATATTCCAAGCTCCTCCCAGTGTTGGTAACAGGTATGTTCTATTTCGGCGGGGGCGAAGGGGCGGTCTAAATGGTCAGTCATGAGCCTTCATCAGTCAGGTTCGGTGGGGGTGATTTGTTCCAGGCCATTATGCAGTACGCGCTGGAGAATTTCAGGTAGGGAAGCGCGCATTTCCTGGGCAAGGCTCTCGCGCAATTTAATGCCTTCCAGCGCCAGCGTGCGCATTACGGTCAGGCTGACCTGCTCTTTCCAGACTTTCTGCAGATACTGAGTCATCTGTTCTTCCATCTCGTTAATGACCCGTCTTTCTATTTCCTGAAAGAGTAATTGCTCAAAATCTTTCAGGAAATCCAGATCAAGAGGAGGTTTGTCTGGCACAGGTGATGGCTCAGGTTCCTGTACTGAATGCTCTTCCACGAACTCTTGATGTTCTTCGACGGATGGATGAATTGCCGCATCTGCAGCCGCATCTGTAATGAATGTCTCCGGCTCAGACCCGGCAGCATCCACAATTACTTCGTCGACAGATTCCTCAGCGGGTTCAGGATTACGCTCTGCAGTTTCATTGATAATGTGCTCAGGTTCCAGGGCTTCAAACACTGGCGATTCGACAATGTCCTCTTCAGATAGTATTGGTGTTTCAGTGAGTTCCGGATTTTTTGCTGCAGGCTTCAGATGTTCGCTGACCAGACCAATAACGGCTTGATCTGCGAAATCAGAATCACTTTTTTCCCCAAATGTAGGCTCGGATCTGGAGGTGGTAAACTGCATGAGTCCTTGGCGCATACGCTTAAGTGCTGCTTCCAGGTCGCGGTCTTCAAAGTCATGCTGCGGATTGGCTGTTTCTGCTGGCTGCCAACGCGCTTCACTCTGTGTGTACATTTTAGCTTGTTCTGTGACAGCGGCGGCTGGAGAGTCGGACTCTGCTTCTTCCCATTGCATCGAAAATTTATCTGCCGGTCCGGCATGAAGGGATGCTTGCGTTTTATTGGATTCGCTATCGGGTTCCGGCATGGCAGGCGATTCTTCATGGCGCCAAAGCTGCGGGGGTAAACCTTCTCGTACAATCTTGGTAAGCAGCAAGGGCGCGTCGTCGTTGTCTTCCGGTGTTTCTTCGAGCACGGGTTCCCTGCGATCAAATTGTTTATTCATTGTGGTATCTCCGGTCAGGCTTCCAGGGTATGTACCTGCAAAGTGTATCCGATGTTCTTCAACGTTTTATATCTCTCTCTTGCCTGATCTCGAGCGATGTTTTCGGCTGGAATAAAATCCACCAGTCTTTCACAGGCCGGAAGTGGCTCAGGGAGATTCTGCAAGGCGCACAACACGGCAACCACGCAGGCATCCGGCCATGACTGCTGGTAGTGTATTCGTACAGAGTACTTTGCCCCTAGTCCATGAGGAATAAAAGCATCTGCCTGAAAAGTCCAGAGCATGTCGTCCACGCTCTGAGCTGTTGCCAAATCTGCACAGAGAATATCTGCTTCCCCAACAACTTGCCAGACCTTGTTGATGACCCGACACATGGCACGCAATTGCTCTTGCGGCGTCAACAGGGTAGCTGGCAGGTCATAGAAGGAAGCATCTGGCAACGTCGTCCCCTCAGGCAGTTTGACGGGATCGGTTGAGTAGATATTCGACCAACAAAGCGACAGGTCGTCCCGTGGCACCCTTGTTTTCGCCGCTTTTCCAGGCTACGCCAGCAATATCCAAGTGCGCCCAATGGTAGTTTTCCGTGAAACGAGACAAAAAGCAGGCTGCAGTAATGGTTCCGGCAGGACGACCACCGACGTTGGAAAGATCCGCAAAAGGGCTCTTCAGCTGTTCCTGGTATTCTTCAAAAAGAGGTAATTCCCAGGCGCGGTCCATGCTTTCCTTGCCAGCGCTGATCAGATCATGAACCAGCCCTTCGTGGTTACCTAACACAGCGGCGGTTTGGTGCCCCAGGGCAATGACACATGCTCCGGTCAGGGTGGCCATGTCAATGACTACATCGGGTTCGAAGCGCTCAACGTAGGTGAGGGCATCAGCGAGAATCAGGCGACCTTCAGCATCCGTATTAATGACCTCTACCGTCAGGCCTTTCATGCTCTTGTGAATATCACCGGGTTTGGTGGCCAGGCCGTCCGGAAGGTTTTCAGACGCGGGTACTACCGTGATGATGTTCAAGGGTAGTTTCAGTTCGGCAGCCGCCTGGATGGCAGCAAGGGCTGCAGCACCTCCGCACATGTCGTATTTCATTTCGTCCATTTTGTCAGCAGGCTTCAGAGAAATGCCACCTGCGTCAAAAGTCAGGCCCTTGCCTACAAAAACAATGGGAGCCTGTTCATCGCTCCCCCCCCAGTATTCCAGAATAATCAGGCGCGGTTCCTGACGGGATCCCTGAGCAACACCCAGTAATAGGCGCATATCCAGTGCTTCCATGGCGTCTGGACCGAGGATGGTGCTTTTGATTCCAGTACGTTGCGCCATGACTTCGGCCTGTTGTGCCAGCCAGCTGGGGGTACAGATGTTGCCGGGTTCATTGGCCAAATCTTTCGCCCAGGCGATCGCCCGCGCGGTCGCCAGCGCTTCGGCACTAGCCTGTTTAATAGCGGCTTCTTCTTCCGCGCCACTGGCCACATTCAAATGCAGATGGGTCAGGCTGCGCCGGGGCTTTTCCGATGGTTCCTTATGATGATCAAACTGATAATCGGCATCCATGACCGCCTGCACCACAATTTTGCTCAACGCTGCGGGTGAGCGGCGGGCAACGGGTGTTTCCAGCAGATAAAAGCTGACTTGAGTGATTTGCGCTTGTCGCAAGGCCTTGCTGACACTTTGTACTGCTTTACAAAATTTGCTGTCTTTGAGTTTGCCATGGGTGCCCAAGCCCAACACCATCACGCGTTGGGTGGCCAATCCGGGCAGTTGGTAGAGAATTTGGGTCTCTCCACACTGGCCGCTGAAGTCTCCCATCGCTAAAAATTTCTGCAGGCCGCCATTACAGGCTAAGTCTACCAAGGTGGCTGCAGGGCTCAGGATTCCGTCTTCATAAACACCAACGACGATACAATCCATTTTGTCGGTACTGGGCTTGTGGGCATGAATGGCTATCTCCACGTTAAATCTCCTGATAATCTATGACTGAGGAATTCAATATGAACGAAAGCGTACAAAGTAAGCCCCAAAGGCGCAGTGAATCAAGTGATGGATTACAAGAGAATCGTTCATGACCCGTATCCATCTGCAAATTATCCGAAACATTTCCGTCACTTTTCTGCTGACCTGTCTAGTCATTCTCGCTATTTTGGCTATTGGTCAATTGACCCAGCTGCTGAAGCAGGTGGCATCGGGGCAGTTGCCGTTACCTATTGTCCTGCAATTGTTAGGACTGGCCGTGCCAACACTTTTGGTGACGGTTTTGCCCCTTGCGTTTTTTTTCGCGGTGTATTTGGTGTTTAATAATTTGTATCGTTCCAATGAAATGGTAGCCATTCGTAGTACAGGTACCGGTTTGACAGGATTATTGCCTGCAGTAACCGTAGTGGCTGGAGTTGTTTTTTGCCTGGAGCTGGGCCTGGCTTTGTCCTGGGCTCCCGCAGCTCAACGCATGCTCCAGTCGGAGTCCGAAAGGTTGGCCAATGTCGCTGCAGAAGCGATGCTGCAGCCCGGCAGTTTTACCTCCTTATCGGGGGGACGGGTTATTTATGTGGGTTCTGCCATCGGAAAAAATACACACCGTTACCATGAAATTTTTCTCTCCATCGCCCAAGGTGCACAATCAGATATGGCAACCGCAGCTTATGGTGAAATCAAACCGGGTGCTGATGGCGCACTCAGTCTGGTGCTTATTGATGGGCAGCGCTATCTCGGTCAACCCGGACAAAATGGTTTCAAGGTGCTTTCATTTGCGCGTTACCGGGTGATGCTTGGCAATTCTGCTAGTAATGGTACTAACCAGGCTGGCGGAATCAGCTGGAGTAATGCTTCCTTGGCCCAGTTGGTGGATCATTTTTCTGGCCTGGACAGGCGTTATGCGGTGACGGAGCTGCAATGGCGTCTAATATGGCCTATCGCTTTGCCACTTCTGGCATTGTTGGCTATTCCACTGGCTTACAGTGAGCCGCGCGGTGGTGGAAGAGCCGCCGGGATGTTGCTGGGCGTTCTCTTCCTGCTGGCGATAAATAACATTTTGATCTACATAAAAGAGCACATGATGGCTGGCAAGATGCCGCTATTTCCAGGATTTCTCTGGGTAGTGCTGGGCATCGCCTTGATCGCTTTTTATACTTTTTTACGCCGGAGTCGGGATTTGGGTTTGCTGCCTGTATTGTTTAATCAGAGTGCCAATGAAACGCGCTGATCGGCTGCTGTTTCGTGGCATGCTCGCCTACAGTGGCCTTGTTTTGCTGCTGTTGTTGGCACTGGTTTTTATTGCTCAGTTAATTGCCAAAGCTTCGGGACCGGGGCACGGCGTCTGGAATATGACGCGACTCATGCAGTACGCGGCTTTGCAATTGCCCGATGTTGCCTATGATGTTATTCCTCTGGCCTTGCTGCTCGGTACTTTGGTTTGGATGAGTATTCTCAGTGGCCATTCTGAGGTGATTGCCTTGCGGATGTCCGGCTGGTCTCTGTGGCGTCTGGAGCAGCCCTTGTTGCTGGTTGGCTTGCTGGGAACGGTGTTGATGTTCGTCCTTGGAGAATGGGTGATTCCTGTGACTGCTCCGGCATCTGAAGCCATGTGGGCCAACGCCAGTGAGCCCGGTGCCGGTTTTCATAATATGGGGAATGAGGGGCTCTGGTTGCGGCGTGATGATCAGCTCATCCAGATTGGTGCAGTGGGTGATTCAGGCAAGGTACTGCAGAATGTGCGCATAATCTCACTCAGTCCGGGGATGGTGGGACTGAAGACCATGACCAGCGCAGCTTCCGCTCATTTTGCGGCGGGTCATTGGGTATTGCAGAATATTGATCTGGCCACGATTTCGCCGCAACAGTTACAGATGCAGCATGAACAAAGCTTGCCCTGGAACATCGAAATGCCGCCTTCTACCCTCAGCAGCTTTGCCCATCCGACGCGCACCATGACCCTGCCCACGCTCTGGCGCAACTACCAGAATTTGCAAACCGGGGCATTTAAAATGAATCGTTTTGCCTTGGCGTTCTGGCGACGCTTGAGTTATCCGTGGGTAGGCCTGATCATGATCTTGTTGGCGGTCCCATTTGTCACCCGCAATCCCCGTGGTGGAGGGCTTGCCGCCAGGGTTATGGCCGGACTGGTGCTCGGGCTGGGTTTTCATTTTTTGACGGAGATGTCTGGATATATCAGCGTGTCTGGTGGGATTAGCCCATCAATGGCTACGCTGCTTCCCATTGTTCTGTTTGCTATTATTGCCGGTTTTTTGCATCGTATTGCTTAAAAGAAATTAATCGCTGATTTTTTCGTTGTGACGCCGCCTGTTTACATTATAATGTGGCCAGCTTCCTCGGAATTGTACAAGACGATTTCAGATGATCCGGTTGTTGGATGGAGAAATGATCATGGCCCTACCTTTGCTGATTGAACGCCTGCGAGCATACCATCAGTGGCGCGTGCGTATCGCAAATGCTGTGGATCAAATAGCAAAGCTTTCTGTCGATTTGGAAATTCTACCTAGCGGTACCATGTTGCGGATGCAGAATCTATCCCGTGAAATTGTCGGTGATCAGCTGCGTATTTCATTTTTTGGTGAGTTTGCGCGAGGTAAATCCGAACTCATTAATGCCCTGTTTTTTTCAGATCTTGGTGCTCGCCTGATGCCCTCTGGTCCAGGGCAGACCACTATGTGTCCGGTTGAAATTGCTTATGGTTTGGCGCCGCCTTCACTTCAATTGTTACCAATACGCAGTAGAACACTCAATGATTCAATAGAAAAATTAAAGAAAAATTCTGGTCTGTGGACTTTTTCTCCATTGAATCCCGATGACCTGAACGATTGTGCAGAGCATATGGGACAGTTGACAGAAACTCTTTGTGTTTCAGTGCAAGAAGCTCGAAGTTATGGACTGTGCCCGCAGGTCAAAGAATTAGGTTCGAACATTGCAACAACGCACTGTGCTTCCTGTGGGGAAGGGATGGTGAAAATTTCTCGGTGGCGTTACGCATTGTTGCAATGGCCACATCCGGTACTAGAGGCCGGATTGGTCATATTGGACACACCGGGTCTTAACTCTTTGGGCAGCGAGGCGGATTTGGGCCTAGAGGCAGCGCGTAGTGCTGATGCCCTGATATTTGTGCTGAGCGCCGATACTGGCGTAACTCAAAGTGATCTCGCAATATGGGAACAATCGCTCGGACGCCATGCCTTACAAAATCAGTTGGTGGTATTGAATAAAGTAGATACGCTATGGGATGATTTACGAGAACCTGGACAGGAATCTGCAGTTGTTCAATCCCAACGGGAAAAGACTGCAGTACAGTTAGGTATAAATGTCGATCAGGTCATAGCCGTTTCTGCTCAGAAAGGCCTATTAGGTCGTATTCGGCATGATGAACAATTGTCTGCCAGAAGTGGGCTGAAAGAGCTGGAAGAAGCTATAGCAGAAACGCTCATTCCAGGAAGGTGCAAATCCATTCTCGATAGTGCGCAACGGCTTATTAAAAGAGTAGTTATTGACCAGCGGGTGCTTTTAGAAGAACAAATCAAGAATCTCGGCGGCGAGATTGAAAGTATGGAACGGCTTCAGGCGCAAACTGGCGAGCAGCTGCCACGATTGCTGGAAAGGCAGCAAAAACTATTGCGATCATTTGCCGGTGATCGTGATTCCTTTATGTTGAAAGAACAAGAATTTCTGGAATCAGCCAATTCCTGGTTATTACAGGCACTTTCTTTGGAGCAGCTGGATCAGATTGTCGTTTCTGCCCGTGCCGAGTTGTTGGCTGCCTGGACGACGGTCGGTATTTATGACCGGTTTTCAAGGTTTTTTGAGGAAACTATTGCACAATTTGATAATGCTCTGGAACGGGCTAATCGCCTTTCAGCACTAATGCTGGATGCTTATCGAATACTTGAGCAACAGTATGGTTTGCCCAAACTTGATACCATTCCCTATGCTATTTTACCCCGGCGTGCCGAGTTACTGGCAATGGCTGATCGTTATGAGCGCTTCGGGAAACGCCTGGAAATAGCTGCTTCAACTCAAGGATCTGTGGTTCGCAAAGCTTTTTTCTCACTCGCCCAGCAAATAGAGGCATTTGTAGAAGAAACACGAAAAGAGCTGCGCAATTGGGTGAATGAATCTCTGGATTTGATGAATCGTCAATTAGAGCTTTTTGCCGCTCAGTCGAAAGAAAAAATGGTCGCATTGGAAGCTATTGTGGATTCTTCTACTAATATCCAGCCACGTATTCAATCTCTCAGTCAACAAAGACAAAGTAAGGAATCGAATCTCATCATTTTGAATGAAACTTATGCTGCATTGTGTGATTTGATGGAGATAGTTCCAGATTTTGGCTTTGCGGAAAAACTCTAACGAAGAGTTTTATATATCAGAGGTCTCTGTTATAGATGGCCGGACAATGTTTATGCTGAAAACACTGCTACTCCTGTTTTTAATAGCCGGTTTGTCTGTGGTTTTTCGTGCGCTGGTTAAAAATCGTAAGATGCTCCGAGAGCTGAACTCCAAAGCAGATTTGCAGTTTGCCTTGTTGGAGGTGGATAGGCTTTTGGGCGATTCCTTGACTAAAGACATTTCGTCAACTACGCGACAGATGGTGGAAATCCTTTCTAAACGTCTGAATGCTTCTCTAGTCTGGATTGGTGTGCAGAAAACTACGGATAACACTGTGAGCGTCATGTCTTTGGCGGGATCACATAAAATGGCCGCTGTTAGTTTCACGGTTCCTCTTGATGCAGATGGTTCTGTACGGAAAACATTGGATAGTGGGTGCGTCCAGCGTTTGTCGCTTAAGGGTGATACTTCCTATAAGCATTGGCCGATTGCTGATGATGCCACCTTTCATATCAGCCTGAGTGTTCCATATCGTAGTCTGGATGGTGACAAGGGTGTTATTGTTTTTTTTCTCCCAAAATCAATAAATACAGTTCCATTAAGTCATACCTTATGGACTCGACTTGCAGATGATTTTGTCGTTTTTCTGGAAAGGCGCAAGAACGCTATCAATGTCAGTCGTATTTCAGGGTTTCAGTTAGTGATTGTCGATTTTCTTAAGGATATTCTTGAGGTCAAAGAGTTGTCGGCAGCCTATAACCTTGCTCTTTCCATGCTCACTACGCGTGCTGACGCCCTCAGTGCCTGGATTGTTGCTTATCCCGAAAAGAAACAGGCGAACACCTCTGATTTTTTAGTGGCTTCTCGGGGGTCGATACCTGAGGCTTCACTCAGAATGGGATTGGAGAAGGACGGTGTAAGCCGGCAATGGTTTGATACGGTCATGGAGCGTGTCCGCGAAAAAGAACGTCCTTGTGTTGATGAGGTGCGTTTAAATTCAGCTTTGCAAGCCTGGAAAGATACTGAACCCGGAATGAAAAATGTTGCGGTGATCGGTGCCTGGCCTTTGTGGGATGATTCAGGTGTGCATGCAGTTTTGTTTGTCAGTAGCACTGATCCCGTATATTTCAGTAATAATCTCCAGATTTTTCTGCATCAGCTCACAGAAATTTTACATGTTGCCGATCAGCAAATCAGCAACAAGGCAGAAATTCTTCGCCGTAATTTACTATATCAGGCATTGCTGGATGAGGCGGATGCTGTTCTCAAAATGAATGCAGAACAACCTTTGTTAGAAGAAATATGCAGACGTTTAGTCGGCAGTACATTGTTTGAGTCGGCCTGGCTGACTCGCCCTGCTGAGGATGGATCTCTGGATACCTTGGCCTTTGTTTCATCGGTAACCGAAGATGCTAATAGTCTGATTGAGCAAATTACCGCCGATTTGCTGCGAGATATGGTGCTGCATGTATGGAAAACCGGTCAAGCGCTATTTCCCTCTGAGAGTGACAGCGCAAATAGCGCGGAGCTCCCGGTTGCGCTCTTGCCGATTATTCGCAACGCCAAGTTGTGGAGTGTTCTGGTGGTGAGATGTTGTTTGGTCGAACATCTAATCAGTGCGGATGTGAACGAGCTCTTGCATAGAGTTGCTTCATTGCTGGGTCGCGGCCTGGATGAAATGGACCTGAAAAAGCAACTGGCGGACGAGCAAAATCGGCAAAGCTGGTTGGCAAATCATGATGCATTAACCGGTTTGAATAATCGTCGAGGTTTAGATACCTATTTCATCCATGCCATCTTGCGGGCGCAGCGTAATAATACTCTGCTGGCTATTTTGATTGTTGATTTGGATGATTTTAAACCCATTAATGACACCTATGGTCATGAAGCGGGTGATCGACTGCTGATCAAAGTCTCTGAAGCCTTGAAGGGCGTAACGCGTAGTACCGATTTTCTGGTACGCCTCGGGGGAGACGAATTTGTTGTTTTACTGGAAGGGCTGCATAGCGGTGCAGATCTGCAACCGGTCATGAACCATATTCGTAAGGCAGTAGAATCGCCTATCCTGCTGGAGACACAAAGCTCCGTGTCGGTAGGCTGCAGTGCCGGACTGACCTTGTATCCTGAAGATTCAGCCGCTCCAGACGGTTTGTTGCGCCATGCAGATGAAGCCCTGTACGTGGCAAAACGTAACAAGCAGAGCCGCCCCCAGTACTGGGTGAATTATCTGGATATTCTGACGGCCGAAAAAAAAGATTAGAGAGTGGCTCTTGAAGGGCAAAATTTCTGCCCTGGCTCTCACTGCCGCTGTCGGATGAGTTCCTGATCAAAGGCGTTATCCAGTTCCTGGGACAACTTGAGCACCTTACGAAAAATGGCAGGGTCAGCATCGTCGGCCTGGACGCGCAGCCGCAGGCGGGCCAGCCCATCAAAACTGTGAGCACGGTCTACCGGATCACTCAAAGTCTGGCATTGGTTTCCCTGGTAAATGGCGTTAAGCACTTCTGCCGTCAAAGGGTCTTCCAACGTGTTGTTTTGGGCAGCCTGTAAGGCTTCTGCGGGGCTCAGATCACCGAGGAAAGGATATCCCAGGTGATGATTCAAAAATTCCACCAACTCTTGGTAAGTCATTACATACTCCAGAAAATCAAAGGGACTGGGTCATGCCGTCATTCAGCGAGATATTACAAGCATCAGCGACACGTTGAAAATAATATTGCAGATCCAAAGGAATGGTCACGCCATCCAGCAATCTGAGTAAATGCAGGTCGGCCGTCAGGATAATATCCACCAGTGATAAATCACCCGTGTAAAAGCGCCGGCGAGTCAGGATTTTGCCCAATTCGCGTAATCGTCCCCGACTCTCAAGTTGCTGATACGCGCCGTAGCGATCATTGGCCAAAGCCTCGACGGACTGCTGGAAACGGCGTTCACATTCGTTCCGATAAAAATTCATGTCTTCTTCATCATGACTGATTTCATCATAGGCAGGCAAAACCGGAGCGATCAGTCTTTCCAGAAGCGGCGTCAGGCTATTGCGCCACTGACAAAAGGCCACCCATTCCGGCTCGGCAATGCTCTGCTGCATAGGCAGGGTTTCGGGATAAAGCCGATCCAGTTCCGCCAATTCGGACAGCGTAGCTTGCTGTTTCTGGCCATTGGCATGGACCATTACGGGTAAATCGGCATAGTCCAGATCAAAAGCTGTTTCCTGGTCGCGTAGGGCACAGGGATGATCTTGCCAATGTAACTTTTTGGCGCTCAACACCATTCGTAGCATCTGCCCGGCAGTAGAAGACCAACGGTGATACAGGTGGATTTCGCGGGCAGAATCGCTCATTGGCGACCATCATCAACAAGGCTCAGCACATGCTGCCATTGGCTTTCCGTGATGGGCAGTATGGACAGGCGGTTGCCTTTGCGTACCAGGGGGCTGTCTGCAAATTCCGGCATGTTGCGCAGGCTATCCAGGGAAATGCATTGCGTAAAGCTACTTCGATAGGCAACGTCCACCAGATCCCAGCGTGGCTTGTCGAGGCTGGAGCCGGAATCGTAATAATGACTGCGCGGATCAAACTGGGTGGGGTCGGGGTGGGCGCTGCTGACGACTTCGGCCATCCCGACAATACCCGGCACCGCTACCCGGGAATGGTAAATAAAAATACCATCCCCCGGCTGCATGCTGCGCAGAAAATTCCGCGCCTGATAATTGCGGATACCGTCCCAGGGTTCCTGGCCGCGCGCCTGCAAATCATCCAGAGAAAAGGCTTCGGGTTCAGTTTTCATTAACCAGTAGGCCATCATTTCAGTCCAGGACGATGTGGTCATGTAAACGATGGCTGAGTAGCCGCCCCAGGGCGGTCGTCAGGCTTTCTCCCGTTTTGCTGTCCAGCCATTGATCATCCTTGGCCGAGAAGCGGGCGGGACCATCACTGCAGGCCAGCCAGATTTGCTGTACGGCCTCCTGGCGGTTGATGATAATCTGGCTGCCATCGGGCAGGAGCAGGGTGAGCACGCTGTCTACCAAATCACATTCCACATCTGCAGCGCGTTCCTCAATGCGGGTCAGCAGTTCTGTCAGGGTGTTTTCAACGGCGACGGCAAAGCTTTTATCGTTCATTCCGGTTTCCTCAAGTTTGGTCCTATGATGCGACCTGGCCTGTTGCAGGGCAAGTTTTGATCCATCAGGACCGGCCTGCGTGATCCAGTAATATGCCCAGAAACGATTCACCATAGGCGGCGAGTTTGCGTTCACCAACGCCGGGCACCGTGGCGAGACTGACCAGGGTGCGGGGGCGTAGGCGCAGCATTTCCATCAGCGTCGCATCATGAAAAATCACGTAGGGAGGCACTCCCTGGGTTTGTGCCAGGGCGCGGCGATGCTGCCGTAAATCTTCCCATAGTGCTTTGTCACCGGCTGGAATTTCCTGGACCTTCTCTTTTTTTTGGGATTGGGTATTTTCGTGCTGGCGCAGGGTGAGGGTTTGTTCGCCGCGCAAAATGGGACGACTCAGGGGACTCAGGCGCAAGCCACCATGTCCTTCGCTATCTACTTCAACCAGGCCCCGGAGTAACAGATGGCGGAACAAGGCACGCCAGGCGTTGGCAGATAATTCCTTGCCAATGCCATAAACCCGGAGTTGATGATGACCCCATTGCTGAATACGGGGATCATCGCGGGCGAGTAAGACGTCGACCAGATACTGAACACCAAAACGCTGGCCCGTGCGGTGTACCGCAGAGAGGGCTTTTTGTGCGGCGACGGTGGCATCCCAGGTGGCCGGAGGGGTCAGACAGTTGTCGCAATTACCACAGGGCAGGGCGAGGGTTTCGCCAAAATAACTGAGCAGGGTCTGGCGCCGGCATTGAGTCGTTTCGCAAAGGGCGAGCATGGCATCCAGTTTTTGTCCTTCCATTTGCTTGCGTTGCTGGTCGGCTTCAGATTGCTGAATCATCTGCCGAAGTTGCACCACATCCTGCAGACCATAATGCATCCAGGCTTCTGCAGGCAAACCGTCACGTCCCGCCCGGCCGGTTTCCTGATAATAGGCTTCGATACTTTTGGGCAAATTGAGATGAGCCACAAAACGCACATTGGGCTTGTCGATGCCCATACCAAAAGCAATGGTTGCTACAATAATGACACTCTCATCGCGCTGAAAACGCTGTTGATGGCGGCGCCGTTCATCCGCAGAAAGGCCAGCATGATAGGGCAGGGCGTCCAATCCTTCTGTCTGAAGCCATGCGGCTATTTCTTCGACGCGTTTACGGGAAAGGCAATAAACAATGCCCGCTTCACCATCATGGCGGTCGCGAATAAAACGCAGCAGGGCGTTACGCGCACCCTGGCTGCTGCTGTGTATGTGGTAGCGGATATTGGGACGATCAAAAGACCGGGTAAAAATCCGTGCGCGTTGCAGCCCCAGCCGTTCGATGATTTCCAGGCGGGTTTTGGGGTCTGCGGTGGCGGTCAGGGCAATGCGCGGTATGGCCGGGAAGCGCTCGTGGAGAACCTTCAGTTGCAAATATTCCGGACGAAAATCATGTCCCCACTGGGATACGCAATGCGCCTCATCAATCGCGAAAAGATTGATCTGACATTGTTGCAGCAGGCGCAGAGTACGATCTTGCAGCAGACGCTCGGGGGCAATGTACAGTAAATCCAGTTGGCCGCTGCGCAGCGCTTCTTCGGTTTCGCGGATTTCCCGGGGCTGAATGCTGGAATTGAGAGCTGCAGCTGCAACCCCCGCCTGCCGTAAGGCATTCACCTGATCTTCCATCAGCGCGATAAGTGGTGATATGACTACGCCAGCACCCGGACGGGCGATAGCAGGAATCTGGTAACACAATGACTTGCCGCCCCCGGTAGGCATCAACACCAGTGCGTCCTGGCCGCTCATGAGTGTGGCGATGACTTCCTCTTGGGGAGCTCGAAACTGTTCATAGCCGAAAGTGTGGCGCAGGATTTCGAGAGAGGGCGTGATGGTGGGCATATCTGCTAAGCTGATGTTATTCCTTAGTTACCGGGTTGGGCATAGGTGGGACAGTTTATTTGATGAATTTGTGGTTCGCTGAGATCAATGCGGGCCGCGCTCAACTGGCGACCCCAGACGCAGCCACTATCCAGAGCCAGCAAGCGTTCATGCACCAACAGACCCTGAGTCGCCCAATGCCCGCAGATAATAGCACCGCTGGATTGCCGCTCAAAAAACCATTGATGCCACGGTGCATATATATGCGCAAGGTCTTTGGGTGGGGTGCTGGGCCAGTTGAAACGACCATCTGCAGTGACATAACGGGCGCGGGTAAATACCGCCACCCGAAAACGCTGGGCGTCTTCTTCGTTGCGGCAATCTTCCCAGCGATCCGGAGCGGGCGCAGCCCACAATGATTTCAAAAAGCGTTTCCAGTGTGGGCCACAAAGTGCTTCCTGCACCTGCAAAGCATGCTCTGTAGCGCTGGAAATATCCCAGTCAGGATGGATGGCGGCATGGACCATTGTCCAGCCCAGCTCTTCGTCATGATGGAGCAGCGGTCTTTGCCGTAGCCAATCCAGCCAATCCCCGGCATTTTTGTCACTGAGCAAGGTGCCGAGGGTGTCGCTTTTTTTAGCGGGAACAATACCCGCCCAGCGCGAAAGCGCATATAAATCATGATTGCCCAGTACAATCTGGAGGCGATCCTGCCAGTTGAAAAGCTTTTTCAGTAATGGACGACTATCGGGACCACGATTCAGCAAGTCGCCCGCCAACCAGAGTCGGTCATGCTGCGCATCAAAGCCGATTTTTTGCAATAACTCGGTAAAGGGGGCACAACAACCCTGCACATCTCCCAATGCGTAAGTGGCACTCATGATATTAAAGGGTGATGACCTGATCGGAGATTTTCATCTGGCGGACCAGGGTTTTCATGCTGGCCGTCTCAATACTGGAGTTGAGCAGGGATTTTTCAGACTGATGCAGCCATTCCAGGCCGACCACATATATCCGCGCACCGAGTTCCTGAAGTTCATGTATAAGGTCCTGATGAACTAACTGTTTTGCACTGGTTTGCTCATCCTGAAAAGCCAGGGGGCAGGCTTCCTGAGCAAGAAAAATGCTGACCTCAACGCCATCCGCCAAAGCCGACGCCGCCATGCGCAGGCCGTGCAGAACAGGATTACCCTTTGCTTCGGGGTCGGATTTGAGGAGAATGGTCCAGTGCATTTTGTCTGACTCTTTAATGGATAGTTAACGCTATTTATTCCATAAGCATAGCATAAAAATACCGGAGTCATGCCTGTACTATTCGACCTGGGCCTGGTGCTTGCTCTATAGGCAGTTGCGGCGCTGGGCTGTTGCTGCAAGCTTGACCGGTTAGTGCGGCAGCGCTATAAGTCCATTGGATATGTTTAATTGGGAATAACGTAAGGATTTCCCTGGCACGGCTTTTGTGGGGAGGGGTATTGCGAAGCGCGGATTATGGCCCAGGCTTTCCGGTCTATCGGGTGACAGCGGGTTTTGACCGTTTTCGCTGGATGGGGCCTGCTTTGGCGGGCCTGGTATTTGTCTTTTTGCTGGCACCCTTTGCCGCGTTGATATTTGCGACGGACTGGCATGATTTTCATTTTGCCGAGGGGGATCTCGGGGCGATCCGGACCTCCTTACTTTACAGTATGCTGGCGCTGATCATTTCCGTGTTGGCCGGAACGCCGCTGGCCTGGTGGCTGGCGCGCGGGCAGGGTCGTGGCAAGTGGTTTTTTGATGCCCTGCTGATGTTGCCCCTGCTGACGCCGCCCCTCGCTTTGGGAATTTTGCTGAGCAGTTTTTATGGTCCCTATTCACCGGTAGGTACTCTATTCAGCCACGCAGGCCTCTACCTCACCAATACGGCTCCGGCGTTTATCCTCGCCCAGATTTATGGTGCCATGCCTTATTACATCATCGCAGCGCGGGCAGCTTTTGAAGGCGTTCCCCGCGAACTGGAGCAAATCAGCCAGACATTGGGGCGTAATCGCCTTCAGACTTTTTGGCAGGTCACCTTACCGTTGGCACGAATTGGTTTGTCAGCCGGGGTGGCCCTGGCCTGGGTGCGGGCCATGGGTGAGTTTGGCATTGTGTTGATTGTGGCATATTTTCCTGAGGGTATCCCGGTCAAATTGTGGGTCAATTTGCAAGACATAGGTCTCAGTGCAGTTTACCCCTTGCTGTGGATATTTTTTCTGGTGGCTGTTCCCTTGCCGCTCTGGATTGGTTTGCGCGCCCGGCGGCAGACGCAGGCCCTGTTTTGAAGCAATCTGCGCCCGCCCTGCACATTCGTTGTCGGATGGTGCAGCCCCTTGCCCTGGATATTAGCTTGCAGGTAAGAGGTTTCACCGTACTCCTGGGGGTTTCCGGTGTGGGTAAATCGACGCTGCTGAAGGCCATTGCTGGTTTGCTCCCGGCCCAGGTCAGTCCTTACGGAGATCTGGCCGTAGAGCAACGTCCCATTGCTTATTTGCCCCAGGGCTATGCGCTTTTCCCACACCTGCGGGCCTGGGAAAATGTTGCATTTCCCTTGTCGCGCTCTGCACATCGCCGTACGGATGCCCTGGCCTTGCTCCAACGGGTTGGCCTTGAAGATTTGGCGAATCGTTTTCCGTCTGAACTTTCCGGAGGTCAGAAACAGCGGGTAGCCCTGGCGCGGGCGCTGGCCCGAAAACCCCGGCTATTACTGCTGGATGAGCCCACTTCAGCGCTGGATATGGCGACCCGGGACGAGGTGATGGATGAATTGGTACGGGAGATTTACGAATTCGGGATTCCTGTACTGGCGGTCAGTCATGATCCGCATCTGGCGATGTTGGCGGACCATATGGCTATTTTGCGCGATGGCCGCATTGTCCAAGAAGGCGCCCCCACCGAAGTGTTTGCCCGGCCGGGTCATGTCGCTTCAGCCCGATTACTGGGTTTCCGTAATTTTCTATCGGGTCGGGTGATTGACTCCGAAGATGAATCACATCTGCAGGTGGCAGGTTCCGATTGGCAGTTGCAGGCCGAGTGGCAGGCTGGTCTGTCGGTGGGGACCTCAGTGCAACTGGCCTTGCGCGCTGAAGATATCTACCTGCAAGAGACGGGGGCAACGCATTTTTGTCCCAATCCTCTGTCTGTTCAGGTCAAGGCTTGCCGAAAAGAAGGTCTGAGCATGCGCCTTTATCTGGAAGGGCCCACCCCCCTGGAAATGCTGTTGCCCCGCCCCCAGGCCGAAGCCGCACAGATCAGCGTGGGAAACTTCCTCAAGGTCTGCGTGCAACCCAGGCATGTGCAGATAATGACGGCAGAATAACTCAGCGGTTTTTGACAAAAGCAGGTTTTCCCTTACTATATGGTAAGAAATTTTTTTAAAGTATTACATTGGGGGATTTTATGCATTCTTCTACGTCATCCATGACCAGTAAAGGACAGATCACCATCCCTAAAACTATTCGTGATCGACTGCATCTGGATCAGGGCGACAAGGTTGAATTTATTTTTACAGAAAACAATGAAGTTCTGATCAAGCCCATGACCAAAAAAGTCGCTGATGTTGCAGGGAGATTGGGTGCCTACAAAAAGGATTCAGCCGTTTCTCTGGAAACCATGCAGGAAGCCATCAAAAACCGCATGAAGAAAAATACCGTATGAAAGCCCTGGATACGAATGTGCTGGTAAGATTTTTAGTGCAGGATGATCGGCAACAGGCGGAAACGGTCCGCCAGCACCTGGAAGAGGCTGAAAGCGGGCAGGAAGTTTTTTATATCAGCCTGCTGGTGGTTATGGAACTCATCTGGGTTCTCGAAAGCGTTTATGAGGTCCCACGAAAAGATTTGCTGGATAGTTTGTCTGCACTGCTGTCTATGCCCATTATGCGCTTTGAAAAGCAAGAACTTTTGCGGACCTTTATTCAAGCTGCAAGCGCGAACACGTTCGATCTGTCAGACCTGCTGATTGGTCTTGCAGCCCGGAATGCCGACTGCTCTGGCACGCTGACGTTTGATAAAAAAGCCGCCAAATCTCCTTATTTTGAGTGGATGGGTTGATTTGCCCCAAGCGAACATAATCCGTTGACAATGCTGCAGGAAAGGGTCAAAATCCGCAGCTTCAAAATTCAGCAGTGATCAGCAACGCAAAGACACGGAGAGTAAAACTTGGCGAATACAGCTCAGGCGCGCAAGCGCGTGTTACAAAACGAAAATCATCGCTTGCACAATGCCAGCATGCGTTCACGCCTGCGTACCTACGTGAAGAAGGTGCTCAAGGCCGTCCACGCTGGTAATCAGGAAGAAGCCCGCGTGGCCCTGCATGCCGCAGAGTCGGTCATCGACAAGACGGCCGGTAAGGGAATCGTTCATCCTAACGCTGCTGCACGTACCAAGAGCCGTCTTTCTGCACGCGTCAAGGCGATGGGTAGCGTCGCCGCACACTGATTGCAGCGCGCTGTTACAGCTAAAAGGGGCTGTCTGTGGATGGCCCCTTTTGCGTGAGCGTCATCCAGAGCTGCTGCCAGATGCAGGATCAGATCAGTTTTTGCTGAGCATTTCGCGCAGGCGGGCAAAAGCCACAGCGGGGTCCATGGTTTCTTCCTCGCTGTCTGCGCCCTGCCAGTCCAGATGTTCCTTGGGGATTTCCTGCAAAAAGCGGGAGGCCTTGGGATTGACGTCCTGGCCATAGCGCCGCCGTTTGCGGCAGCGGCTGAGGGTCAGGCGGAAACGGGCGCGGGTCATTCCCACATAAAACAAGCGCCGTTCTTCGGCGATTTGTTCCGGGGTTTCACTGTTACGATGCGGCAGTAACTCCTCCTCCGCGCCCACCAGAAACACCTGGGGAAATTCCAGGCCCTTGGCGGCATGCAGGGTCGAAAGGCGCAGCACATCCCGGTCATCGTCCTCTTCCCGCTCCAGCACATTAAACAGCATCAGCCGGTTGAGAATTTCCACCAGCGTTTGCGGGCCATCTTCCTGTTCCTGCAGGCGCTGCATCCAGGCCAGCAGCTCCTGAATGTTCTCCCAGCGCCGGGCTGCATCTTTTTCATCCCCTTCATTATGCAGATAGGGCAGATAGCCAATGTCATCGGGCAGGCTTTGCAGGGCCGGCATCAGCTCCGCTTTCTGGACTTCATCGGCTTTCAGGTTGACCCATCCGGCAAAACTGCGCAGGGCGCTACGGCCTTTTTCCGGCAGTTCCAGTCCATCTTCCCAAACCGCAGCAAACAGAGACAGATTCTGGGCCTTGGCAAACTCGCCCAGTTTTTCGAGGGTGCTGCTGCCAATGCCCCGACGCGGGGTGTTGACCGCACGCAAAAAGGCCGGATCGTCATCGGGATTACTCAGCAAACGCAAATAGGCCAGAAAATCCTTGATTTCACTGCGCTCAAAAAACGACAACCCACCGGAAATCTGGTAAGGAATGCGGGCATTGCGCAAAGCCGCCTCAAAAGGTCGGGACTGATGGTTACTGCGATACAGAATCGCATAATCCCGATACTCTCCCTGGCGCTGAAAACGGTCGCGGAGAATGGCGTTGACGACCTGTTCGGCTTCATCACTTTCAGCGGCGCAGTTCAACACCCGAATAGGATGACCATCGCCCAGGGTGCTCCATAGGCGCTTTTCAAAAAGATGGGGATTTTGCGCAATCACCGCGTTGGCGGACTGGAGAATACGGCCGGTAGAACGATAATTCTGCTCCAGCTTGATGACTTTCAGGGCCGGATAATCCTGGGCCAGACGATGCAAATTATCGGCTGCAGCCCCCCGCCAGGAATAAATACTCTGATCATCATCCCCCACAGCGGTCAGATTATGACGCACACCCAGCAAATTGCGGATCAAGCGATACTGGGCACCATTACTGTCCTGATACTCGTCCACCAGTAAATAACGGATACGATCCTGCCAGGCCAGGCGGGAATCCTCGTTTTCCTGCAGCAGGCGGGTAGGGAGCAGAATCAGGTCATCCAGATCTACCGCATTGCAGGCGCTCAGGGCACGTTGATAGGGCTTGTAGATGGCCGCTGCTTCTTCCCCCAGCCGATCATCCCCTTGCGCCTCCTTGGGCAGAAACCCATCATTTTTAAAGCGCGAAATGCGCGCCTGAATGGCCTCTGCCAGATCGCTGGGACCATTGGCATCGCGCAGCAGGTTGCGCACCATGCTGAGACTGTCTCCCGGATCAATGACGCTGAAGTTGTTGCGATAACCCAGGCGTTCAATGTCCTTGCGCAAAATATCCAGGCCCAGACGATGGAAGGTGGAAACCATTAGGCCCCGGCTGTTGTGCCCCTGCAAGGACTGGCTGACCCGGCTTTTCATTTCGCGGGCGGCCTTGTTGGTAAAAGTCACCGCGCAAATATGTTTGGGCGCCACCTGTTGATCACGAATCAGATGCACAATTTTACGCGTGATGACCCGGGTTTTGCCGGAACCCGCTCCGGCCAGAACCAGCAAGGGGCCATGAATGTGGTGGACGGCCTCCAGTTGCGGTGCATTGAGTTCATCAGCCACTGGTCAGTAGCCCCCGATAATATCGAAAATCAGTGTTCGCTGACGGTTTTGCTGGATGCTGCAGAGTGTGTTGCCGGCGGCGACTCGGCAAAGCCTCCCTTGTACGCCCACCAGATAATCACCGGGCCGAGAATAATCATGGGTACGGACAAGACCTGTCCCATGGTGAACGGACCAAACACAAAACCCAACTGAATATCGGGTTGGCGGGCAAACTCAGCCACAAAACGGAATATCCCGTAAAAAAGCACGAACATACCGCCTATTGACCCGGCGGGGCGCGCTTTGCGGCTGTAAATAGCCAGAATCAGAAACAACAACACCCCCTCCAGCAGAAATTCGTAAATCTGCGAAGGTTGGCGCGGTTGCGGTCCACCGGCAGGAAAAACCATGGCCCAGGGCAGGTGACTGACGCGGCCAAACAACTGATCGTTAATGAAATTCGCCAAACGCCCCAGCCCCAAACCAATGGGTACAGCCGGCGCAATAAAATCGAGGGTAGGCAGAAAACTGTGATCCTGATGAGACTTGGCAAACGCCCAGCAAGCCAGAACTACGCCCAGCAGCCCGCCATGAAAGGACATGCCACCATCCCAAATATACAGCATTTTGATGGGTTCACTGAGATAGTAGGGCAGGTTATACCAGATAATGTAACCTACCCGACCACCCAGTATGGCCCCGACAGCCACATAAAATTCCAGGTCGACAACCTGTTCCTTGCGCCAGTTCCAGTGCGACATTTTGCCGCGCCGGATCAGCCATACCGTCGCAATGACAAAGCTGATGATTTCAAGCAATCCATACCAGTGAATGGTAATGGGACCCAGGGGAAAACCAACAGTATTGATATCAGGAAAATGCAGCATGGGTGTCCTCACAATTTCCCGCAACCATGGCCGAGCCACTGCCTTCTGTCAAGTTGAATCCGCCCCATCGTGAAAACTACTCTGGTTCGTCAGCAATCAATTCCCGTCGATGTACGTAAAAACCTTTCAAATAGCTGCTTTCGGGCACAGCGGGATGAATGGGGTGATCCATGTCCTGGGTTCCTTCGCCGATGATGGCGTAATCGCCCCTTTGTGCGCCAAAGGCAATCTGGCCGAGCAGCGTCTCGCGGTTGAGATGATGGGAGCAGGAGGCCGTGAACAGGATACCGCCCGGCGCGAGCAGGCGCATGGCCAGATCATTGAAGCGCCGGTAGGCAATGCTGCCTTCCTTGAAATCCTTTTTGGATTTGATCAATGCCGGGGGGTCGAGGACGATCAGATCAAACTGCTCACCACGGTCCCGAAGTCGGGCTAAAGTTTCCATGGCATCATCGTGCATAATGCGAATAGGGGCTACAGCATTGCGCCGGGCATTTTCTTCCAGCAAGGCCAGAGCGGGTGCCGAGCTGTCTACTGCGGTGACTTCAAGCGCCCCGGCCTTGGCCAAGGGAATGCTGAAAGCGCCGAGATAGGCAAAGCAATCCAGAACGCGCCTACCGGGGGCATAGCTCAGCAGGCGGCGACGGTTGGCGCGATGGTCATAAAACCATCCGGTTTTTTGGCCGCCGCGCGGGTCCATCTCAAATAAGCAATCATTCTCCCAAATCTGCAGACGCTCCGGAACCTGTCCGAATAAAACCTCTACCCGATCTTCCAAACCTTCCAGACGCCGCGCCGCGCCGCCCGCTTTCAGTAATATGCCCGTGGGGTGTAAAAGTGCTTGCAGGGCGTTGGTAATCAGGGCGATGTCCCGATCCATGCCCAGGCTGCCAGGCTGCAGGACCAAGGTATCTTCATAGCGGTCAATAACCAGACCGGGCAGGCCATCTCCCTCGCCATGCACCAATCGGTAAAAAGGCGCGGAAAACAATTTTTCACGCATGCGCAACGCCTGTTGCAGCCGCTCCTGATAAAATGCTTCATCAATCAGTAGATGGGGATCACGGCTGAGGAGGCGTCCGCAGAGGAGCGTGTGAGGATTGATATGCGCCAGGCCGATGGCTTTTCCTTGGGCATCTTCTATTCTGCAGACACTGCCGGGGATAATTTCATGCAAAGGCGTTTTGGCGACGTCGATTTCGTTGCTGTAAATCCAGAGGTGGCCGGCACGCAGGCGGCGGTCTTCCTTGGGGCGCAGGCGCAGAACAGGGTAATGGTGGTTGGCAGACATGATCAAAACCTATAGGAAAAGGAAAGTTGCCCCGGCATTTCGGGGGCGGGTAAGGTCCTGCATTTTACAGATATTTCGATGATCCGTATATTGAGCGCGCCGTGTATTTTATCCGGCGCTGTCCGAAG
>NZ_JAAOMP010000032.1 GCF_018853815.1 Acidithiobacillus sulfurivorans
GACCATCAGCTAACTCCAATTCAGGGCACGACCGCTCCACAGCATTCTACCCCCTACCCACTCAATCTGACGAAGAGCCAAAAATATCAATCATGGGTACGGATATTTGCGGGTTGGAAGCTCTGGGCGTGGAAATCAGGCCAAGAATGCCCGCCGCGAGCAGCACAATCAGGAGCAGGGGGGCCAGGGGCGAACTGACAAAAATCTTCGCGATGGATCCTGCTACGCCCAGACTGCGCGAGGGTTTGGTTTCCGGGGTTTCCGGCTCAGGGGTTTGGCAACCGTTATGCATGGTGCTTACTCTCCGGAAGACGCGCTGGTCTGGAGCTGATAGCCGGACCCGATTCCGACGGGGGGATCATTGACGATGATCTGGCCCACACGCAGTCCGGCCAGCACCTGAATCTGCCCATCCGGCAAGGGTCCACCCAGGCGCAGCACATGCATTTCAGTCACCCCCTGATGATCCACCAGCACCGAGGGCAAAGAAGTCCCGGGAATGAGGGCACTACGGGGAATGGCTGGTTCATTCTGGGCAGAGCGGCCGTAGCTGGGCAGACTGATGGTCGCATACGCCCCAACGCGGATGGCGGCATTGCGGGGCAGACTGACCTTGACCGCCACTGTATGGGTTTGGGGATTGGCCTGGGGGGCTACATGGAAAACCCTGCCAGTCACCATGCCCGCGTTATCGCCCAGGTGGACGGGCAGGGATTGTCCGGGGTTCAGATTACCAGCCAGACTTTCCGGCACCTTGACCAGCAGTTGCTTGGGGCCACCACTGCCCAGCACCATGAGCGGCTGACCGGGCTGCACAATATCCCCCGGATTAACCTCTTTTGCGAGGACTACGCCCTGAAAGGGGGCGATGGAAACCGAGTTGTTCATCTCCGCCTCAATCTGGCGAATTCTCCAGGCTGAAGCCTCCAGCTGGGTTTGCGCCTTGAGGGCGGTAGCTTTCCGATTTTCCAGATTGGATTGATAGGTGGCCCAGGGATTCTGGCTGTTGCCCATCATGGCCTTGAAGCCCTGGCCCATCCAGGTAAAGGGGTTCATGAAAGAGGGGGGATCATAACTGTAAAGCTGGTATCCGTACTGGGAATAACCGTTGTGCAGGGCGACCTCATCGGCCTGATAGGCAGCAATAGCCTGGGCTTTCTGGGCAAGCAGCTGATCATCATCCAAAGCCACCAAAGGCTGACCTGGTGCAATGGGCATTCCGGCTTCACCCGCCACAAATTTGACCCGGCCAGGCAACTGGGCACGTAGGGTAACCGTAAACGCCGGGATGACCCGGCCCCCCAGCACGGGACCAATGCCGGGAGCCGTTTGCACTGTCACGAGGCTCGGCGCGGCCGCCAGGGCCGTGCCTAAACCCATGCCCAAAAGGAGCGGGCCGCAAACTAATGCACAACGCCAGGTGTTTGTTTTCATAGACAGGTTCCTTGCAGGTTTTTATGAGCCTAAGCAACGCCCAAAGTGTTTGCCTGTCTATTAGCAGAAACTGTGCCAAACAATAAGCGCATGTAAAATATGGTTTTTATAAAATCTCTAAAAATCACTGCAACAATTTAATTTTGTATCTAATTGTTAAATATACATTTTATTATGTTGAATCGTTGCAACGGAGCGTTGCAGTGCTATGCTGCGGCCAGCTTGTCCTTTTGCTGATCATGATGCCCTGGCTTTGATAGCGATGGGTACTGCTGGTCGGGCGGCCCCACCTGCTGATATTGTTGATGATTCACAGGCAATGATTACGGGAATCCAAAACATGACGAAGAATCTATCCTCCAGCACCTTGAGAATCGGGCGAACCGTACAACATGCGCCAGCCGTGGATATGGCAGCTATTCAGGCAGATTTTTCACCGTGCCGTACCTGGCGGTATGGATTGAGCTTGCCATTTCGTGAGCGCGAAGGCGCTATGATGACGGTTTTCCTCAAAAACCCTTCCAGTGCCAGCGAGCTCTCCGCAGATAAAACCGTACGCACGGCCTCGGAATATGTATGGCGCAATTTCCCGGAAAGTGGGGGGGTCTACATTTTGAATCTTTTTGCGCTCAGGGGTACAGACAGTAAAGAAGTGGGGAAAGCGTTGCTTGCGAATGGCGCGGCGCATGTAGTCGGCCCGCAGAATGACAAGGTCATCAAAACAACGCTTGCGGCAAGTTCGGGTGTGATTATCGCCTGGGGAGGGCATGCCGGTATTCCGGCATCTGCCTATGATCAGCGGGTGTGCAGTTGTCTGGAATTACTGGTAGAAAGCGGATTGCCGGTTTGGCGAAATGGTCGTAAAGGATCCGAAAAATATCCCTTTCATGCCTGCTATTGGGCTTATCAGGATGCATTGATTCCGCTTTCCTGATTTTACAGGGAAACCCGAATAATCATGACTGCCAGCGCGACGGTAATACCAAATAAAATAACGCCATAAAGACCATACAGGAATTTATGGACATGGTAGCAGCCTTCATCTACCTTCTTGACTGTGCGAATGAAATTGATACCACCGATCATCAGGTTGGTGATTCCAAGGACAATAAAAATAATGCCCATCCCTGAGAACCCTTCTCCAATAACCAGCTTAGTATGGAGCATGATAGAAAGTTGTTCCAGAAAAAAATCAAACTTTTCGATGACAAAGCCAAAAGCAATCAGACCAATACCCGTTCGCACCCATGCCAGAAAAGTACGTTCGGCGGCCATATAAATACGCGGATCAATAATCTCTTTTGCTGCCACGGGGGGTCCTTTTTCAATATGTTGCAGATCAAACATAAAATTCAAGCCTACCACAAAAACCAGAGCAATGGCGGGCCAAGTCAGTACATTGAAAAGCTCGGTAAAAAAATGGCCCAGTTTTGCGTAATGTAATGCCAGAAAGAGCACGGCTAGACGTGCTGAAACCAATCCTGTTCCGATCGATACAAACAGCAGCTTAAAGTAACCTAGATACGTGCGTTCCAGTGCCATGTACAATCGCGGTTCTTGTACGGTTGGCAGGCGTTTCAGGAACATCATGGCTGGGTTCACCGAATGATTGGATGGGTAGGATCAGGACGTTACATTATTGCGTGGGGCAGTCTATCGCGAAATACTCGGACCGTGAAGCGGTGTCGCAACATTATCTTAAAAAATGCCCCGCAGTTCTTGACGCGAACCAAAGGGAAGGCTAGGATACGCCCACTTTTCCCCGGTAGCTCAGTCGGTAGAGCGGGTGACTGTTAATCACTAGGTCGGCAGTTCGAGCCTGTCCCGGGGAGCCAAAAGAATCAAGCACTTAGCACAACTTGCTAAGTGCTTTTTTGCGTCTTAATTGACTTTTTTCCCAAATAATGCCCAGGCTGCGCTCAGATTAGGCGCCAGACCGGCCATTGCTGTTATCCGCCCAGCGCCCCGCTTCAATCTTCCCCTATGGCTACCCAAACAACTTTTGATTCGTAAATGTTAAACATCATAATCATCACCAAACCCGCCCGTGGTGGCGGTTCTGATGATGATTATTGCGGTAAAAAACCCTGCGTGTAGTATGCTAGAAGCTCATGCCTACTATGTGTTGCCCTCAGTAGCTTGCGTCATAGTCAATTTGAATCTGCAATGTTTATTCATTAAACAGGGGGCACGTTCATGAATCAGACCAAAATTCAGAAGTGGGGACACAGCATGGCACTACGCATACCCGCCACGACCATACGGAATTGGGGTGTCGGTGAGGGTCAAGCCGTCTCATTGGAGATCGAAAACGGCGCACTGGTAGCACGACCAGCACAAAAGCGTTACACCTTGGACGAATTGCTCTCGCAGTGTGACTTCACTCAGCCCGTAAGCGCCGAAGAGCGCGAATGGATAGATGCGCCATCAGCAGGAATCGAGGAGATTTGATGCGGTGGCCACGGCGAGGGGAAATTTGGCAGGCAGACCTCAGTCCGACTTCAGGCCGTGAGCAGCAAGGTCATCGCCCTATGCTGATCATATCGAGAGAAGCCTTCAATCGCTCTGGCCTGGTTTGGGTCTGCCCTATTACTCAAGGTGGCAATCAAGCTAGATTCGCAGGTTTTGCAGTTTCTTTGATGGGGTTACAACAGTTTCATTGAAACATATCCAAATCTAACTTATATTACCCATTATGCATAGGTATGTAGCGATAGGCGAAGCCTCTGAAGTGTTGGGTGTGTCGATCACGACGCTGCGCCGTTGGGAGGCTGAGGGTAGGCTAATCCCCGAACGCACGGCGGGCGGGCAACGTCGATACGATCTTGCCAAGATCAAGCCAGAGTTATTTCATGCCGCGCCCCAAGATCGTAAAACCATCGCCTATGCCCGCGTTTCCAGCCACGACCAGAAAGACGATCTGGAACGGCAGAAACAGGTGTTAGAACTGTACTGCGCCAAGCAGGGCTGGACGTTTGAGGTGGTGGCTGATCTGGGTTCGGGGATGAACTACAACAAGAAAGGCCTGAAGCGCCTGCTTGATGAAATTATTGAGGGTCGCGTGGGTCGTTTGGTCATTGCCCACTGTTAAACAGCGTGCAAAAGTTGCCAGAATTGGGTGGAAAACAGCGTTTAAATTGACCACCTGATAACCTGCCGGATTTGCCGG
>NZ_JAAOMP010000033.1 GCF_018853815.1 Acidithiobacillus sulfurivorans
GACCATCAGCTAACTCCAATTCAGGGCACGACCGCTCCACAGCATTCTACCCCCTACCCACTCAATCTGACGAAGAGCCAAAAAGTTTCCCCGCATTGGAGTTATTACAGCAACATCCGGCACCTCATGCATTAACACACAACAGAAAGTTACTATTTGTCAATAAATCTGCTGTTAAACTTTTTGATGGAGATAATCCAGATTATTTTTTGGGTAAAGATATCACTTCATTCATACACCCCCTAGATCATGGGCGCATACTTAATCGTCTTGAGGTACTAAACGATGAAAATCCTAAAAATAATCCTACAGAAGCCCGTGTTTACACACTCAATGGCAAAATTAAACACATTATATCCGTCAGCACCTTAATAGAAATCGCAGGATATTCGCTGATTATGTCGACCGCTACCGAGCTCAGCGAAGAAATGGGGCATGAAATCAGCCAATCTGAGCAGAATTTTCAGCGCCTTTTTGAAAATATGCTTGACGTTTTCTATCGGACTGACAGTGAGCAAAACCTGACCTTGGTGGGTCCTGCAGCCTTAGGTCTTTTAGGTTATTTACCTGAAGAAGTTATTGGCCTTCCTGCCTCCAGCTTCTATTGTGATCCGGAAGCACGGGCAAATATCGTAACCGCCATTAAGAAACATGGGAAAGTTCAAAACTTCCCGGCACGCTTGAAACATAAAGATGGACATATTGTGGACGTCGAAATTACCAGCAGCGCAATTTATAGTGAGGATAAGCAATTTCTGGGTATGGAAGGCCTGTTCAGAGATGTGAGCGAACAGGTCAGCATTAAAGAAAAGCTGCATCGCCTCGCTACTATGGATGAATTGACCGGCATATTGAACCGTCGGGCCTTTCTGGAAAAAGCCAATCATCTGATCAAGCATTTGCGTAGACAGCCAGAATATAGCCTGCTCGCCGTGATTGATCTCGATAAATTCAAACCCATTAACGACCGCTATGGACACTTGAGCGGGGATCGCGTTTTGAAAGTTTTTGTATCACTCTTTAAGGAGACCCTTCGGGAAACAGACGTTTTTGGTCGCCTGGGTGGTGATGAATTCGCGATCATTTTCAGGAAATGTACGATGTCAGAAGGCTTGGAAATTCTGGAACGAATCCAGGAAAAAATGCAGAAAATCAGCATTAGACTCTGCGATAACGAAGTTTCCATCTCAGCCAGCATCGGCTTGACCGAGTTGCGTGAAGAAGACCTACCATTTTCTCTGGCACTGGCTAGGGCAGACCGGGCTCTTTATCAGGTCAAACAGAATGGAGGCGCCCATGTCGCGATGCTTTTATCATGAACAAGATAATGAAAACGCAACGGACTGGCCGGGCTTGATAATCGGATACGCCCAAGCATATTAGCATCGGCTAAAACTTGCACCCGCTAAAAAAAACCTGTATAAACTATAGCCCTTGCAGCTATGTGGTTATTTTGATTTGAAAAAACTTTTTGTGGCCGCAGTGACGGCCGGAATCAGCTTCTTGTTCATTATCGCGCCGCAACCTTTGCAGCGCAGTATCTCCGGACTCCCTGCGAATATTTCGCTGTTGAAACCAACGGTCACATCAGCAAGATCCAAATCCAACATAACAGCGCAACCCGCTACTGCAATGGTGAATCCTCTTTCGGGACGTGCATGGCAGAAGCTCGCTGGCATATACAGTAAAGATGTGCTGTATGCTTCCAATCAAACCGGAGTTTCCCGCAAATTGTTGGCCGCCGTGATTCATGTCGAAAGTCGTGCAAGTAATGTCGTCAGCTATGCCGGAGCCGTTGGTCCCATGCAGCTCATGCCCAGCACCGCCTGGCGCATCCTCCATGTCAATCCCTGGAAGCCTCGTCAGAATATCGTGGGTGGCGCTCGCTATTTGCGTCGTCTGCTCGCAATTTTTCATGGACATCTTCGCCTGGCGCTGGAAGCCTATAATGCTGGACCAACCACAGTGGCCCAAGGCGTAATTCCCATACCGGCAAAAGTTTATGCGCGTCAGGTGATGGCGCTGGCGGCTTGAGATCGGCCTGAATGCCAGTCTGTGTTAACATTAAAGTCTATTGTTAACATGATCAGGAGAAGGCATTGTCAGAAAACAGTCCGTCAAACAACAATTTCACTATCTGCATGGGTCACGATGAATTATTGATTCGTAACCGCTACGAAACCATCAGCATCGCCAATGATTTCATGATCGGCATATTATTTCTGGTAGGCAGTTTCTTTTTTTTCTATCCCTCCATGGAAACGGCTGGCGTCTGGCTTTTTGTGATTGGTAGCGCCGAACTGTTAATAAGACCAGTTATCCGTCTCGCCCGCCATATTCACCTACAGAAATTACCCAGTGGCAGTTGGGATATGTAACTGCCCGGTCAGCGAGCGGGCCGCAAATATCGCGCGATGCTTTGCCGCGCAGTGGCTTGCGCGATCAGCTCGTCGTAATTCTCAACCCGATCTCGCGCCCATGCGTTGGCATGCTGATCCGTCTGCTGAATCGTATTTCGCGCGTATAAGCCTCTAAACTGCCAGATAGCCAACCAGAAACATACGGTGGCTATTCCTGCATCGACCAGCCTGGGCATCATTGCCAGGGGAACCTGCATGAGCACAACATCCAGAACCACACAGAGAAGAAAAGCTGCAACCCCCAAACGCCATCTTCTGCTGCGCTTGGGAGCTGTAGCACGCCCCAGTTCCCTGGCCAGGAGTGCCCACCGCCACTCCGGGGGCTGTTGCGCCAGCGCCGGAGATAAAAATACCGATCCGGTAATGGGGTCGTGCAAAGCACTCTCATTATCCGCCAGCGAGCTGTAAAAAACCGGGGTATGCCTATCCCCCAAACCATCGCGCAAGACGTACAACTGGGGATCACGGCGCAGCAAATCTTTTATAGACATTATCGACTCCTGATTCAGCAAAAAAACCTGCCGTTGATAGTCGGCATGCTGATGCCTTTGCAAGAAGCATTCCAGACGGGACCAAGCGCATTTCCAGCGTCGTATTCCATTGAGTTGATCCTGAAAATGGCGATTGGCCAGGAGGCTTTGCCACGACTTTGGCCCGCGCCGTGGTTGTTCTTGGCGAAATCCTGCGCCCGTCAGGAGAGCTGTCTGAGCCCAAAGGGCGAGTTCTCTCCTGACAGCAGGATGAGCCTTAGAACAACAGGCAAGGAACGTTGGAGCAAAAAGCCTCCCGGCAAATTGCACCATCTTAATGCAAATGCACCATATAGGTGCATTTGGCTTGCCCTCCATTAGCGCAATGAACGACCCTTGCCGGCCCGCTTACCACGACAAATCTCCAGGCGATTTTTACGAATAGTGCGCGGCAAAGTCTGTCCCTCGGGATGAATATAAAGGCTTTGCAAATGAGCTTGGGGGGCCAGCGTCATCAATTTGACCCCCTTCCCTTTCGGCAGGCTTTTGATTTCTGCCAGCGAAAATATCAATCCCGCATAATCTGAAGAGACGCACAATATTTCTGCAGACAGATCAGGCACAGGAAGCAGCGGCAAAGGATATTCATCTTTATCCAGAGACAGGAAAGCCTTCCCGGCACGATTACGCCCGGTCATGTTTTCCAGCACGGTGACAAAGCCGTAAGCAGCGCTACTCGCTACCAGCCACAAACTGTCGCCCGGACCACAAGCTGCCGCCTGAAGGGAAGCTCCGGCCTGAAAATCTACCTGACTGGAGGCGGGGACCCCGTCCCCACGGCCACCGGGAATCTGACCGACCGGAACAGAATAAGCACGACCTGTTTGATCCAGCAATACCAGATGGTCCACAGAACGCACTTCAAAAACCTGCAGGAGTTGATCGCCTTCCTTGAAGTTCAGACTCTCCGTGGCAATACCGTGTCCCGTTCGACTGCGTAACCAGCCTTTGCGAGACACAATGACCGTCACCGACTCGTCGGTCACAGCGGCCACAATAGTCTGAGCAGCCTTGCTGGTGATGGCCACATCCGCCTGCAACAAGGTGCGTCGATCATCTCCAAACTTCTGGGCATCGGCGTTGATTTCCTCAACCAGCAAGGCTCTCAGGCGTTCTTCGTGCGCCAGCAGGCCGGTCAGATAATCGGCCACATCCCGCTTATCCTTGAGTTCTTTTTCCAGTTCAATGCCAGCCAGTCTGGCCAATTGACGTAAACGGATTTCAAGAATGTCTTCGGCCTGAATTTCTGTCAGATCAAAGTGCTCGATGAGGTCTATTTTGGGATCATCGGACTCCCGAATGACCCGGATGATGGCATCTATATCCAGAAGAACCCGGAGTCGTCCTTCGAGAATATGGATACGCGCCAAAGTCTTATCCAGACGAAACTGGCTACGGCGGCGAACCGTGCGCAAACGGTAAGTCACCCACTGCCGCAAAATGGCCGTCAGCGGCAGACAGGGTGCGCGGCCTTCCAGGTCCAGCACGGTCAAATTGACGGACTGATTGGATTCCAGAGAAGTGCGCGCCAATAAATAGGTCATCAGTTGCTGGGGGTCCTGATTCCGAGAACGGGGCTCTACCACAATGCGTACTGCGTGATCCTTGCCGGACTCATCGCGCACCGTTTCAATCTGGGAAAGCATGGCCGTTTTAGTGGACTGCTGCTCAGGCGTCAGGGCTTTTTTCTTGCCCTCACCCCTCGGCTGAGGATTGGAGAGATTTTCTATTTCCGAAAGCACCTGTGCCGTGGAAACGCCCGGAGGCAATTCATGAATACTGATGCGCCACTCACCCCGCGCCAGCTTTTCCACTTCCCAGCGGGCCCGTACCCGAATACTGCCCCGCCCCGACAGATAAGCTTCACGAATTTGTTCGGGGGTTGAAATAACCTGTCCTCCCCCAGGGAAATCCGGGCCGGGTATCTGCTCAAGAATAGCGTCATCCGACGTCTCCGGATTTGCTGCCAACTGCGCGCAAACGGCTGCCAGTTCGCGCAGATTATGGGGCGGAATTTCTGTAGCCATGCCGACGGCAATGCCGGAGGCACCATTCATCAACAAAAATGGCAGGCGCGCAGGGAGAGTCACCGGTTCTTCCAGCGTACCATCATAATTACTGCGGAAATCGACCGTACCCTCGTCAATTTCACCCAGCAACAACTCGGAGATAGGGGTCAGATTGGCTTCGGTGTAACGCATGGCTGCAGCAGAATCCCCATCCAGAGAACCAAAATTACCCTGTCCATCCACCACGGGATAACGCAAGGTAAAATGCTGCGCCATGCGCACCATGGCATCATACACAGAACTGTCCCCATGGGGATGCCACTTGCCAATGACCTCACCCACCACCCGGGCAGATTTGACGTGCTTGGGAGAACGCTGCAGGCCCATATCGCGCATGGCATATAAGATTCGTCTTTGCACCGGCTTTTGTCCATCGGCAAGCGCCGGAATGGCGCGCCCGGTCACCACGCTCATCGCATAGGCCAGATAGGCTTTGGCGGCATATTCCGCAAGAGGCGGAGAAGGGTCCTCGGGATTACTCCCCTCTGCGGTCGGCGGCGGGGGCGGGGGCTCGTTTGGAGGACTGGACGCCCGTTCAGGACTCAAACTATCGAACAAGTCCAGTGTATTACTCATGCAGGATTCCTTTCTGAACATTCACCACAGTTATCTCCTCAAATATCCAGATCAGCCGTCCAGCCATCTCTTTCCATCCATTCCCGACGCCCGCCCGCCGACTGTTTGCTCATGAGCAGACTGAAGCGCTCATGGAGAGCAGCCTGATCAGATAGCGACATGGTCAAGGGTACCAGGGAGCGGGTGTCGGGACACATGGCCGTTTCCCAAAGCTGATCCGGATTCATCTCTCCCAGGCCCTTGAAACGCTGAACCGAAATAGCCGACTCCTTGACGCCTTCAGCGCGAAGACGATCAACGGCCACATCCCGCTCTGCTTCGGCTTCACAATAGATTTTGCGGGCCTTGCCGCGCCAAGTGGCATCTACCCGATACAAGGGCGGCTTCACCACAAATACATGACCACGTCTGAGCAGTGCCGGAAAATGGCGCAGAAACAGGGTTAAAATCAGCACCTGAATATGACTCCCATCTACATCGGCATCGGAGAGAATCATGACTTTGCCGTAGCGCAATCCCGTCAGCACCTGCTCAGGATCCGCCGCCACACCATGCGGCTCAATACCAAGTGCTACTGCCATATTGTGTACTTCCTGATTTTTGAAAATCAGGTCCGCATCCACCTCCCAGGTATTCAGCACCTTGCCCCGGAGCGGCAAAAGCGCCTGATATTCTTTATCACGAGCCGCCTTGGCTGACCCCCCCGCAGAATCTCCTTCCACCAGAAACAGTTCATTGCGTTGAATATCCTCACTTTCGCAATCGGTCAGCTTGCCCGGCAAGGTCGCCAAACCCGAGCCCTTCTTGCGTTCCACCTTTTGCGCCGCGCGACTGCGCAGCTGCGCAGTCTGAATAGCCTGCTCGACAATGGCCCTGCCCGCCTCGGGATGGCTGTTCAGCCACAAATCCAGAGGGTCGCGGATGGTTTGCACCATTAACTTATAGGCTTCGCGACTGGTGAGTTTGTCCTTGGTCTGCCCCTGAAACTGGGGATCAAGAATCCGCCCGGAAAGCACCAAAGCCATTTTGCCGGTGACATCATCCTGCACCAGCTTCACCTTGGCCGGCACCAGACTGTGGTGCTCCATAAAACTCCGGACGGCTTCAAAAACACCGGCGCGGAACCCCGACTCATGGGTTCCACCATCGAGCGTGGGAATCAGATTAACGTAGGTTTCCGGGCGTGGATTACCCTGGGCACTCCAGCACAATGCCCAACTCGCTCCCTCTCCCTGAGCGAAACCATTACTATCATCGTTTTGATACATTTCACCCGCAAAAATCGGGGTGATGGGCTCTGCTTCCGCAAGCATTTCTTCCAGATACTCCGCCAGACCAGAATCATACTGCCAGACCAGCGCCTCCTGCTCCGGTAAATTCAAAATCACCTGCAAACCGGGCAGCAAAATAGCCTTGGCACGCAGCAAATGAGTCAACTCCCGGGTGTTGACTCGAGGTGAATCAAAATACCGGGGATCCGGCCAAACCTGAACCCGAGTCCCATGACGACGGGCCTGACTGTTTTCCACGCGGGTCAATGATTCCTGAAGGACACTGTCCACAAAGCTCAAACGATAACGACCATACCCACCCCCTTGAGGATCCCGGGTATGAATTTCCACCAGCAACCGACTGGACAGTGCATTGGTGACTGCCACACCTACCCCATGCAAACCGCCCGAAAAGCGGTAAGCCGAAGACTTGTCAGTCTTGTCGAATTTTCCCCCTGCATGCAGGGTTGTAAAAGCCAATTCTGCTGCAGGGCGCGTCTCACCGGGGGGAATCCCTACCGGAATCCCCCGACCATTGTCTTCGACGGCGACCGACCCATCACTGTGTACTGTTACTTCAATACGGGTCGCATGTCCGGCCAGTGCTTCATCCGCAGAGTTATCAATGAGCTCCTGAACCATATGCGTCGGACAGGTGGTACGCGTGTACATGCCCGGGCGCAAACGCACAGGCTCCAGGCCCTTAAGGACGGTGAATTGTTCAGCACTATAGTTCAAAACAGTAGGGTTCCTTATTCATCGTGTCCCAAATTCAGTTCGGGCTGGCTACCCGGCCCATCATAAACGGAATAGCTTGATTGAGCAGCATGTCACCAGGATTCATCAAATTGTCATATTTCTCCGTTATCATCATGACGAGGCCAGGGGAAAAGCTGCAGAGCAGCTTCGCCCTGTAAGTCATTCAGCAAACGGTAAGGCATGATAACAGGCAAACTCAGAATCGCTCTGATCACCGAGACTTACCCTCCAGAAATCAATGGAGTAGCTCTTACCTTAGGGAAGGCTGTCGAAGAACTCCGGGCACGCGGTCACGAAGTTCAGGTCATTCGACCGCGCCAACCTGACGAGGCTGCTCAGGAAGGGCTGGTAAAAGCATTTCCTCTGTTTTTTTATCCCCAGGTCAAATTAGGCTGGGCCAATCCGGGCTATCTGACTGGCTGCTTGCAGGCCTGGCGGAGTGAGGTGGTACACATTGCTACTGAAGGACCTTTGGGTTATTCGGCACTCATCGCTGCGCGCAAACTGGGTTTGCCCGTTGTGACCAGCTTCCACACCAATTTCGACCAATACTTTTCGTTTTATGGGATTCCTGCCCTACGCCACATAGCGCGTCTCTATTTACGTCATTTTCATAATGCGACCCGGCAAACGCTGGTACCCAGTCAGGGTACTCTGCAGCGACTCCATCACCAGGGATTTCTGCATTTGCAGCAATGGGGGCGCGGGGTAGATACGCAGCGCTTCAATCCGCAATGGCGTGATGAAAATATTCGTAAGGATTTGGAACTGGGCGATGAAGATTTATTACTGCTGTATGTTGGGCGTCTGGCGCGGGAAAAAAACCTGCCGCCCCTGCTCGCAGCCTTTCGCAAACTGAGCAGGAACTACCCCCGGGCTATCCTCGTTCTGGTCGGTGATGGCCCGCTACGCAGTGAAATCGACCATTACGCCAACAAACGGATTTATTGTGCGGGCATGCAAAACGGCATGAATCTCGCTCGCTGGTACGCCAGCGCCGATTTGTTCTGCTTTCCATCCTGTAGTGAAACCTTCGGTAATGTGGTACTTGAAGCACAAGCCAGCGCCTTACCCATCATTGCCTATGACTGTCCAGGCGTCTGCGAACAAGTCATTGATGGCGAACATGGCCTGCTGCTTCCGCGTGATAGCGATCTGGAAACAGCTATGCAAACACTCTATAGCAATCCCGCTGAACGCCAGCGTTTGGGCAAGGCCGGACGCCTGCGTGCGGAATCACAAAGCTGGACACGCAGCTTTGACATTCTCGAAGCCACCTATCAACAACAACTTTCAACCCGCTGAATTTTTGGATATTCCATGCGCATTCTCATGATTTCTGATACTTATTTTCCACGCATCAGCGGTGTGGCCACTTCCATTCGCAGCTTTCGCCAAGGATTGGAATTGCTGGGACACAAGGTAGATTTACTGATTCCGGATTATGGCTCCTGCACTGCGGAAGAGCGCGGAATTTACCGTATTCCGGCACGGAGTATTCCTTTTTTCCCTGAAGAACGACTGATGCAACCCCGCGCCTTGTTAAACATAAAATCTGATCTCAAAGCTCGCCACTACGATCTCCTGCATATCCAGACCCCCTTTGTCGCTCACTATCTGGGAAATCATCTGGCACGAAGTTTGAAATTGCCAGCCATCAGCTCCTACCATACCTATTTTGAAGCGTATCTCGGCCACTACTACGGAAAAATTCCCGGTCCGCTACGTAAAGCTATGGCGCGTATTCCATCGCGCCAGCAATGTGCAGCCGTAAACGGATTAATTGTTCCGTCCCAAGCTATGGCTGAAGTCCTCTGGAATTATGGTATCCGTACAGCAACAAGAGTGATTCCAACCGGCATTCGCATAAATCATCAGACCCGTAACATCAGTGATCGCCAGGATTTTAGGCGGCGCTATAATCTGGACCAAAATTGCCCTGTCTTGCTGTACGCAGGACGCATGGCTCCAGAAAAAAATATCGGGCTGATTCTGTCCATGTTAAAGCAGCTCAGGCAACAATTCCCCGATATTCTGCTGCTACTCGTTGGTGATGGGCCAGCCAGATCTCACCTGGAAAACGAGGTGCAATCAAGCCAGTTAACGCAGAACGTCCGCTTTTTGGGTTACCTTGATCATGTTACTGAATTACCCCAGGCGTATGCGGCCGCAGACCTGCTGGTTTTCGCATCGGAAACGGAAACACAGGGTATGGTATTACTGGAAGCTCTGGCTGCTGGATTACCTATTGTTGCCGTTCCGGCCATGGGTGCGGCAGATGTTCTCCGCAGCGGTTTAGGCACCCGATCAGCGCCTGCCGAAGCCAATGCGTTTGCCCGAACTTGCGCGGAACTTCTCGCCGATGAAAATTTACGTCAGCAATTATCCAATGAGGCCCGAAAGCTCGCCCAGAATTGGTCGGAAATCGCCATGGTCGCAATACTGGCAGAATTTTACCGAGAGACCATTAGCGAAAACAGAACTACACAAAAATTATGATATCTGCACATTCATTTAACATGCACTTAAAGTGCTTCAGTATCGCAATTGAGCGCTACCCGATTGCACCTTGCGGCAACACCAATACATATATTCCATTTTATTCTTCATCATCTTAGTCAGCAACATACGCACAGCTACCTGACTGCGCGTACCGGAAGTAAGCCTTTGACTGCGAGTCACCTGAACAAGCGTCTCGCAAGCCCCGCAATCACCCGATGCAAATTCAACTAACATGGTATCTCGTTTCATAACTTTGATAGTTGGCATAATAAAACGTATCCCAGTAGGACTAAAATCAGCCATTTCACCATCAAACCGCAGACCATCTTTACAAGATATTTTAAGCGGCTCTATTATATTAATTCGCGAATATTTTCGCACTGATCGCTTATAAACAGCCAATGGGGCGGTAACTATCGCGATGTTATCAGAATAGTATAAAAATTTCGCGAAAAAAGCATAAATGTTGTTACCAGATCCAATAATTACCATAATTTTTTCATTATTAGTAACATGAATTAGCCTCTGTAAAGCACTAAATTTTAGAGAAATAGTACTTGAACTCACACTATAAAGACTACACAACTGCCCTGAATCAACTTCAGCAGATGAAAATACTATTACTTCATGAGTTAACATAGCGCTGAGAAGAGTAGCTGGGTTTTTTTGTACCACCTCTTGAAAAATTTTTTCAATTACTTGCAGATACTCTCTAAATGTTTGTCCGGCACGGGGAGGTAAAATGAGACTCAGATTATTTGTAGCGCTTTCAGAGTTAGCCATATGCTTCATCCAACACAAGTGACTTTGGCAACCGACTTGCTCTTTTTCCCTGCCTGAATCATTCTTTTATCGAGATAACCTTTGAACTCTTTACCAAATTCAGGGTGTCTGAGTGCAAACTCGACAATGGCTTGTAGGTAACCAAACTTATCGCCACAATCAAAGCGCTGTCCTTCAAATTCATAACCAAGCACCTGACGCTCAAGAGCCAAACGGGCAATGGCATCCGTTAGTTGAATCTCACCTCCAGCGCCCGAGGGCAATTCTTCCAGAAGGTCAAAGATCCTTGCAGGAAGCACATAGCGGCCCACCACCCCTAAATTGGAAGGCGCTGACTCAGGCGATGGTTTTTCGACAATACCGCCGACACGCACAATCTGTTCTTCCTGACCCAATGAAGCAATTATTCCATAACGACTACATTCTTCCCTAAGAACCTGTTGAATTGCCAGTATAGCTGTCTGATAACGGCTATACTGTTCTTTCATCTGTAAAAGCACCGGCTTTTCTGAAAGAATCAGGTCATCCGCCAAGAGCACCGCAAAGGGATTATCGCCAACCACATCGCGCGCCATAAGCACCGCATGACCAAGGCCTAAAGCCCGAGGCTGGCGAATAAATGTCGTGGTCACACCGCGCGGTACAATATTCTGAATTTCCTTCAGTAGAGCTGTTTTACCGCGTTTTTCAAGTTCTGTTTCCAGCTCATAGGCGACATCAAAATGATCTGCAATAGCACGCTTCCCCCGCCCGGTAATGAAAACCAGACGATCACAACCTGCTGCCAATGCCTCTTCAACGGCATATTGAATCAGCGGCTTATCCACTACGGGCATCATTTCCTTAGGCGTTGCCTTTGTTGCAGGAAGAAAACGGGTACCCATGCCTGCCACCGGAAAGACTGCAGTTCGAACAGATTTTTTTGCCATCTCTGGAACAGATTTTTGCATGACACACCTCGTTATTGCCTAACCAAAATTTCAGATATCCAGCACAAGCAATTTTTATACCATGTAATACAAATAGAGCTCTTCACCGTCCCTCACTCTAAAAATCATCCATAGACAAAAGCCAGACGTAAAACATGTGATACATATTTACTCTCAGAAAAATATTTTTTATTAAAACCAAAACAGTAAAAAAACCTAACCTTTAACAAAATTGGAACACGCTATCCCTGTGGAACACGTTTTGTCTGCTTTTCGTGCACAAAACGGCAGGCTATACTGGTCACAGAAGGCGTGTCCTGTTGCCACTCGACCAGCCAGTGGATCCAATCACTACCGGAGAATACATATGATTACTGAACATCAAGACTTGAAAGCAGAGTTTCCTGAACTAGCTGGACGCATGGACCAACTCCTGGCAGAACAGGGACATTTCACCAGGCGCTATGAAGAGTTCAATGATCTGACCGCACAAATTGAACACATTGAGCGCAATGATGCGGCTACCGGTTCACAAAGTCTGGAAGAAATGAAGAAAAAACGCCTGCTTCTGAAAGATGAAATATACCGGATGCTCACGTCGGATTGAGCCTGCACATACCCGAAGAAAGAACACCCATCATCTTCGGGTGTTTTTTGGTGGATTAATCCTGAAAACGGCCAACGGCCGTATTCAGGTTAATGCTGCGTTTTATCTTCCCACCACTGGGACAGCACATCCACATCAACCACAATGCGTGCACCCGCTTCCCGTCCCCGCAAAATCTGTGCGGGAGCCTGGGGCTCGCCGAGTTGATCCAGCACCCGCAGAGCCGATGAAAAATCCTGGTTTTGCGTATATTCCGTTTGCGTAATCACCGTAACCAGACCGGCAGAGACGGCTGAACGCAAGCCATTTTCCGAGTCCTCCAGAGCCAGACAGTCCGAGGCCGGAAAACCCAATTGCTTCATTACATACAAGTAGATATCCGGGGCAGGCTTTTTGTGCGGCACAATATCGCCGGCGCCAATGGTCAGGAATCGGCTTGGTCCATCTTTACCCAGGGTGCTTTTCAGCAAGGACTCCACATTGGCCGGGGTGGTCGTGGTCGCTATGGCTATGGGTAGCCCGACCTCTCTGGCAGCATTCAGCAGGCGTTCCACGCCGGGGCGCAAGGGTAAAAGGCCCGCTTCCATCATCTCGACATAAAAAGCCGTTTTCTGCTTGTGGATTCGGGCAATATCCGCATCACCAAGCTGCGGATAATCAGGATGGTCATTCAAAAAACTGCGCAAACGCTCCTTGCCACCGGTCACCTTCAAATAATGTCCATAGGTAGGCACATCCCAGTCAAAGGGGAGGTCTGCAGCGGCAAATGCCTGGTTGAAAGCCACACGGTGAGCATCCCGCTCGGTATCGGCAAGAGTTCCGTCCACATCAAAAATCAGGGCGCGCAAGGGCATAGGCTTTATTCCTGGTACAGAGTTGAAGGTGCTGGCATTGTAAACATAAGCCGCAAGATTGCCAAAATGGCTGATCTCTGTTAAACGTAAGCGGATTTATTACAAGGACAGGAAGATCACATGGCAGACAAAGCCTCTCAAACTGCTGGCATCAGCCCCAAAAATGTTCAGCAATATACCGCATTTGTTCCTTACGAACCAAAGCCTGACGAAGAATACATGAACGACGCGCAAATCGCTCACTTCCAGAAAATCCTGGAAGACTGGCGCGGCGAACTCATGGCTGAGGTCGATCGTACTGTGCAACACATGCAAATGGAAAACGTCAACTACTCGGATCCCAATGATCGTGCCAGTCTCGAAACCGACATGGGTCTGGAATTACGGGCAAGGGACCGGGAACGCAAACTGATTCGCAAAATTACTCAGGCTCTGGGTCGCATCAAGGAAAATGAATACGGCTATTGCGAATCCTGTGGCGTGGAAATTGGCCTGCGGCGTCTTGAAGCCAGACCAACGGCCACGCTTTGCATTGATTGCAAAACACTTGAAGAAAAACGCGAAAAACAAATGGCGCAAGACTGAAAAGTTTTATTTTCGGAGCAAGCAGAGCGCAGCGCCCCCCAACGGGGCGCGAACCCACGGGGCCTGATAATAACCGGGAATGCACAACAAATGCCCGGCTTCATCCCACAGCAGGGGAATATCCGCTCGCCACTCGGGCGGTATGCCAGCCTCCAGCATGATATTTTTTACCGTTCGATGCTGCCCGTTAGCCATCCGTGATCGCTCACCGTTTTGACGGCGCCGCCAATATAAATTGACCTGGGCACACTCCGCGAGCAAAGCATGACTGACGCCTTCTACAGGCCCTTGCGCCAGTAACCGGCATTCCCAGCCGCGAAAAGGAAGGGGCCGGGAAATCTCCCAGTTGCCCTCTTGCCAATTATCATCAAACTCCGGGGCACGACTTAAATAAAGTACTTTCCCCTGAATCCTGCAGGCACCCCCTTCCCACTGAATACTTTTAGCTTTAGCGGTCTTCAGTGCGTCCTGAAGGACCTCCAGACGCGCCCGGGAAGGTAATGGACACTGAAGACGTTGCAGCCAGCCCCGCAAAAACATCCTTTGCCGGGCTGGAGACAACTGCTGCAAAAAGCTTAAGGACAAGGCGTCTTCTTTCAACCCGGGGTGTTCTGACTGGTGCTGGTCACAATACATGGCAAACCAGTCATCGACGAGTTCGTGAACATCGCCCAGATTTTCTGCCGTTCGGGCCACGGTAGCCACAGCGTGGGGCCAACCGAGGTTTTCGAGCAGTGGTAACAGCTGCTCGCGGACACGGGTCCGGTCATAACGAGGATCCTGATTCGCAGGATCGGAAATATAGGGGATTCTCTTTTCCTGGAGGTAGTCCAGCAGTTCCTGTTTGGGAACCTGCAAAAAAGGACGAAGCAACACCCCTGCTCCCAAGGGTTTTTGCTGGGGCATGGCAGAGAGTCCGGCAATACCGGTACCCCGCAATAACTGCAGGAAAAAAGTCTCGGCCTGATCTTGCTGATGTTGAGCGGTCAGCAAATAGTCCCCGGCCTGAAGCTGTGCCGCCAATAACGCATAGCGACCGCGACGCGCCCGATCTTCCGGGCCTTCTCCTGAAGTTTCCGGAGGTAAATGCAGTACGGTACAGGAGACACCCAAGGCGCTGGCCTGCTCGACGCAGAAACGCGCCCAGTCCGGGCTCTCGGCGTGCCAGCAATGATCTACATGCAAAGCACGCACAGGACAACCCAAGACTACAAGAGCGACCAGCAAAGCGGTCGAATCTGATCCGCCACTATAGGCCACAAAAAACGGGCGCTCCCGAGGCAGAAGCTCCCATTTTTGGAGAACATTCTGGAGCCTCAGCTCCAGATCAGGCCGCGCCGACCACTCCATAGTGCATCAGGCGTTCATAACGGGTGGTCAGTAATTTACTGGTATCCATCGCTTTCAGTTCGTCCAGATGCTGGGCGAAACGCTCCCGGACCAAAGTGAAAACGGCTTCCGGATCACGATGAGCACCACCCAGAGGTTCAACCAGGACTTCATCTACCAGTCCGAGAGACTGTAAACGGCGAGCAGTAATGCCGAGGGTTTCTGCCGCTTCCGCCGCCATTCCTGCATCTTTCCAGAGAATAGACGCACAGCCTTCCGGTGAAATAACGGAATAAACACTGTATTCCAGCATCAGCATCCGATCACCGACGCCAATGGCGAGCGCACCGCCAGAGCCACCTTCGCCAATGACGGTACAAATGATGGGAACGGCGAGATCGGACATGACGGCCAGATTCCGGGCAATGGCTTCACTTTGGCCGCGTTCTTCTGCACCGATTCCAGGATAGGCACCGGGCGTATCAATAAAAGTGAACACCGGCAATTGAAAGCGTTCGGCCAAACGCAAGAGGCGCAGCGCCTTGCGATACCCCTCAGGGCGCGGCATACCAAAATTACGCTGGATTTTTTCCTTGGTATCGCGCCCTTTTTGATGTCCCATCCAGACAATAGGCTGATCATTGAAGCGGGCCAAACCGCCAATGATAGCCTGATCATCAGCAAAAGCGCGGTCTCCGGCCAGAATTTGCACTTCACTGAACAGGGCCTGCACATAATCGAGGGTATAGGGGCGCTGGGGATGCCGCGCCACCTGTACGGTCTGCCAGGCACCCAGCTTACTGTATATGCGCTGCAGCTCCTTGCGGGCCTTCACTTCGAGGCGTTTGATTTCATCGGCAATACCGGGCTGATTCAGAGCATGCAGCTCTTCTACCTTGGCTTCCAGCTCCGCTACACCCTGTTCAAAATCCAGATAACTGATTTTCATAGGTACTCCTGAACAATCTGAAAACTTACCTCAGGCGGGACGCCGGGTCTTGCGCTGTCCACGTTCCAGAGGAATCACATTATTTACCAGCGAATTAGCGGCACGGTACGTCCACTGCCATTGATAATCCTGGGGCATACATGCCTGCAGTGTCGCCAGGGCCTCTGCACTCGCCACAAAACTTAAGGTTTCCGGCACTTTTAACAGTACCTGCAGGTCATTGTCCACCGGTAAACGCAGGAGCAGACGCACAGAGCCCGGATATTGCTGAAGCCAGTCACGCAAAAGCTCGGGAGCCAGCGGCTCACCCTGAGGAATCTCCACTATCAATTGTGTTGCCAACTCTTCGCGAACCCGCTGGCGATCCAGCACCCGCAGGGCGCTGAGCCGCAGGCCACCGGAATAACTATCTTCGCCGACCTCACCCAGGACCAGCACAGGTTCTTCCCCTTCCCCGATTTTTCCCGCCTGAGCCCAGACTTCGGCAAATACCACCACCTCCAGACGCCCTTCGCCATCATCCAGAGTCAGAAAATAAATACGATCGCCCCTTTTGGTACGGGTACTGCGCCGCGCCACTACTAATCCGGCAACCAACACAACGGTTCCCACCACAATGTTACTCAAAGGCTGCACACCCAGCTCGGCAAGTTCCGTACGGAGATCATCCATGGGATGACCGCTGAAATAAAAGCCCAGGGTTTCCCGTTCCTGACGCAGTATTTCTGTGGATGTCCATAGCTCAGCATGACGAATAGGGGGCGCGACAGGCAAAGATTCCAGTCCGTCAAAAAGGGACTCCTGCAGACTGGCCTGGCTTTGCTGAAATTGGGCGGCTGCTTCAATGGCGCTTTCCAGAGAAGCCATCAGATCTGCTCTGGACACCTGCCAGTCATCCATGGCGCCGGCACGAATCAAGGCCTCCAGCGCGCGGCGATTGATTTTTTGGCTCTCTACCCGACAAAGCAGGTCAAAGAGGCTCTGGAAAGGACCTTCCCTACGCGCTTCCAGAATACTTTGAATCGCTGCCCGTCCCAGGCCCTTGATCGCTCCCAGACCAAAACGGATATCCTGCTTGCCTTCGGGTTTAAACTCCAGACCACTGCATTGCACGCTGGGCGGGGCAATGCGCAGACCCATGTGCTGGCATTCGGCAATCATCGCTACGACCTTGTCGGTATGGTCCATATCCGCAGTCAGTACCGCCGCCATAAAAAACTGGGGATAATGCGCCTTGAGATAAGCCGTCTGATAGGAAACCAGAGCATAGGCGGCAGAATGGGATTTGTTGAAACCATATTCCGCAAATTTTTCCATCAGGTCGAAGATAGCTCCTGCCTGATCAGGATGCAGGCCATTTTTATGTGCGCCCTCCAGAAAAACACTGCGTTGTTTGGCCATTTCTTCGGGTTTTTTCTTGCCCATGGCCCGGCGCAGCAAATCGGCACCCCCCAGGGAATAGCCCGCCAGGACCTGAGCCGATTGCATGACCTGCTCCTGATAAACAATGACGCCGTAAGTTTCCTTGAGAATGGGTTCGAGATTGGCGTGCAAATAACTGACCTGGGCCTTGCCATGTTTGCGGGCAATAAAATCGTCCACCATGCCCGACTGCAAAGGACCGGGACGAAACAGGGCGACCAGGGCCACAATATCCTCAAAAGTATCGGGTTGCAGACGCCGCACCAAATCACGCATGCCCGATGATTCCAGCTGAAACACGGCCACGGTTTCCGTGGATTTCAGCAGTGCAAAAGTCTCTGGATCATCCAGCGGGAGTTGCTGAATATCCAGGCGCGCACGGCCCGCCGTGACGGCAGCGGCATTAATCAGTTTCACCGCCATGTCAATAATGGTCAGGGTTCGCAAACCTAAAAAGTCGAATTTGACCAGACCCATTTTTTCGACATCATCCTTGTCCAGCTGGGTCACATTACCACCGCCCCCGGAGCTATCCGTAAATAGCGGCAAACGATCCGCCAGCGGCTCTGGAGAGATGACAACACCCCCCGCATGGGTGGAAGCATGGCGAGGCAACCCCTCCAGACGCAAGGCAATATCCAGAAGATCACGGACGTCGTCTTCTTCGGTCTGGCGACGCCGCAACTCTTCGGATTCTTCCAGGGCTTTGGCCAGGGTCATGCCCAAATCACCGGGCACCAGCTTGGCGAGCTGATCCACAAACCCGTAGGGCAGTCCCAGCACCCGGCCGACGTCCCGGACTACCGCCCGCGCTTTCATGGTTCCAAAGGTGATGATCTGACCGACCCGTTCGCGGCCATATTTTTCGGCGACATACTGAATGACCCGATCGCGCTGATCCATACAGAAATCCACGTCGAAATCGGGCATGGAGACCCGTTCCGGATTCAGAAAGCGTTCAAAGAGCAGGCCATTGCTGATAGGATCGAGATCGGTAATCCCCAGGGCATAGGCCACCAGAGAACCGGCTCCCGAACCACGTCCGGGTCCGACTGGAACCCCGTTATTCTTGGCCCATTGGATGAAGTCCGCCACAATCAGAAAATAACCGGGAAAACCCATTTGTTGAATAACCCCTACTTCACGCAGCAGGCGTTCATGGTAGGGGAGGCTATCCTGGGCACGAATATGCAGAGCATCCAGACGCGTCTGCAGCCCTTTCTGAGCGGCATCATGCAGATATTCATCTATAGATTGCCCCTCAGGAATCGGATAATCAGGCAAGGCGTATTGGCCCAGCACCAACTCCAGATTACAGCGTTTGGCAATTTCTACCGTGTTGTCACAAGCTTCGGGTAAATCCGCAAAAAGTGTCCGCATTTCCTCTGGATCCGGCAAACGATGCGCGGCGGTGAAGCGTCTTGGCCGACGTGGGTCATCCAGTGTCAGCCCTGCAGAAATACATTGACGGGCATCAAAAGCGGCAAAATCGGCAGCATCCAGAAAATGGGCATTATTGGTAGCCACCACCGGCAAATTCAGCTTTTCGGCCAGCCCGAGGGTTGCTTGCAGCAGACTTTCCTGATCTTTTTCGCCATTCCGTTGCAGTTCCAGATAGAAGCGTTCAGGAAACCAGTCTGCATAGCGTTTTGCCAACAGTTCAGCCTGCGCATGATCGCGGCGCAGCAAAGCCCGACCAATTTCACCCTGCCCTGCGGCGGACAGGGCAATTAATCCTTCACTGGCATGCTGCAACCATTCGGCGGCAATTTGCGGGCGGCCCTGCTGATGTCCTTCCAGATAAGCGCGACTCAACAGACGGCTGAGATTGGCGTAACCGGTTTTGTTCATGCACAACAAAATCAGGCTGGCGGGGCGATCGGCATCTGCTCCATCGTGAACCCAGATTTCACTACCGATCAGCGGCTTCACGCCCTGACTGCGGGCGGCAGTATAAAACTTCACCAGCGCAAAAAGGTTACCGTGATCCGTAATCGCCACTGCCGGCATATTTTTTTCGGCACAGCGCTTGGCCAGCGCCTTGACCGGAATAATGCCATCCTCCAGGGAGTATTCGGAATGCACATGAAGATGGACAAAAGTCGGTTCACTCACTGCTTTGCCTCCCAGGCTCGATCCACCGGACCAAAACCACGTCGATGCAGCGGACAAGGTCCATATCGCTGTAATGCCTGCCTATGGACTGCGGTTCCATAACCCATGTGCCGGGCCAAACCATAGTGCGGATAATAAGCATCCAACGCCTGCATGGTCTGATCTCTGGCCACCTTGGCGAGAATACTGGCCGCTGCAATGGCATCTACCCGACCATCGCCGCCCACCAGGGTCTCAACCTGCCAGCCCGGCGGTGACTGATTACCATCCACAACCACACGCTCAGGACGCACTGGCAGGGCAGCAATAGCCCGAGACATGGCCCGTAACGAAGCCTGTAAAATATTGTAGCGCTCAATTTCCCACACTGCAGCCCAGCTCAACGACCAGGCCAGCGCTTCCTGCCGAATTCTGGCAGCCCATTGCAAGCGGGCTTTGGCGGTCATTTTCTTGGAGTCGTTAAGACCGTAAAGAGGTTCACGCAAAATCACCGCTGCCGCAATGACCGGCCCCGCCAGCGGACCACGACCGGCTTCATCCACACCCGCGCAAGCGGGGCCCCAGTGCTCCAAAACCGGAGATCTTTTTGCTGTGCTCATCCTGGCTTATTCATGCCAATGGCCATTTTTGGATTTACCCGTCATGAAAGCATTTTCCGCAAAACCTCTTGCAGCGCCTCCGGGGAATCCCCCTGCAACAAGTCACGTATCTGCTTCAGGCGCTGAACTTGTTGATGCCCAGCCTCGGCAAATAAGGGTAACAGAGCTGCAGCAACTTGTCCGGGTATAAAGGCATCCTGCAAAAACTCCGGATAAACAGACTCCTTGAGTAAAATATTGGGCATAGCCACAAAAGGGGTTTTAACCAGGCGCCGTGCAAAAGCGTAGGTCAGGGGATTCAGGGCATAAACCACTACCGCCGGGCGTTCCATCAGTGCGGTTTCGAGGGTCGCCGTTCCGGAAGCCACCAGTACCACATTAGCAGCTGACAGTACCGTGCGGGTTTGGGCAATAACCACCAGAGCATCACCGGGGCCGGCTCCCTGTTCCCACTGGCGGTTCCAGGCGGATGCCAGTTCATCACGAGCCAGAGCCACGACAATTTTCAACCGGGGCATTTGCGCTCGCAGCAAACTCGCGGTTTGCGCATAACGGCGGGAAAGTTTTTCCAGCTCACCACGCCGACTGCCGGGCAGCAAGGCGAGCACCTGATCATCCGCTGTGAGCCCCAGAGCCGTCCGGGCAGTCAAACGATCGGGTGCAGCAGTAGTCTGTGCCAACAAGGGATGCGCCAGAACCTGCACCGGAACACCGGCTTCGGCATAAATGGGAACCTCGAAGGGAAAAAGCACCAGCATTTGATCAACAATCTGCTTGATCTGGTGAATGCGCTGCCCGCGCCAGGCCCAAATCTGCGGCCCCACCACATAAAGGACGCGAATGCCCAGTGCCTTGGCTGCCTTGGCAATACGCAGATTAAATGCCGGGTGATCAATCAGAATGACACAAGTGGGCCTTTCTTTTTTCAGGTGCGATACCACCTGATGATACAGTCGGCGGAGTGCCCCATAATGGCGCAGCACCTCAACCAGACCGATGATGGCAAGAGTTTCCCCGTCGGCAATATTTTCAACGCCAGCGGCCTGCAAACGCGAACCCACTACTCCAGACCAATGTAAATCCAGGCCTGCCGCAGTCGCACTTTCCATGATCTCCAGTCCGAGATTTTCCCCGGACCGCTCTACAGCAAGGATAAACACCTTGCCCAATGCTTTAATCCTTCAGAGTGCGGCGAATCACCTCTGCCACCCGGGCAACCTGCACCTCTTGCAGCTCGGGAAACATGGGCAAGGACAAAACCCGCTCGGCCAGCTGGTCCGCTACCGGACAATGACCTTGAGGCTGATCACCAAACATTTTCTGGCGATGACCGGGAATGGGGTAGTAAATGGCACTGGCAATGTGCTCAGCCTGTAAGGCGGCCTTTACCGCATCCCGTGACTCCAGCTGAATCGTATATTGGTGATATACATGCTGATAACCTTCTGGTGCATGGGGCAACTGCAGATCCAGACCCGCCAGATGCCCGGCATACCAGGCAGCAGCCTGCTGACGACCCGCATTAAAAGTAGAAAGATGCGGAAATTCCGTGCGCAAAATCAATGCCTGCATTTCATCCAGACGACTGTTATAACCCAGCACATCATGATGATAAGTCTGCCAAGAACCATGATTGCGCAAGCCCCGTAATTGTTTTTCCAGTTCCGGATCATTGGTCACCACCATGCCGCCATCACCGGCACCGCCAAGATTTTTGCTGGGGAAAAAGGAAAAACAGCCGATATCACCAAAGCTTCCCACCGCACGCCCATGAATACTGGCCCCAATAGCCTGGGCACAATCTTCAATGACCTTCAGATGATACTGCTGCGCCAAAGACATGATCGCGGGCATATCGGCAGGCAGGCCATAAAGATGAACGGGAATAATGGCTTTGGTGCGGGTTGTGATGGCCGCTTCAATGAGTGGCACGGTCAGCACATAATTTTGCGGGTCCACGTCTACAAAGACCGGTTTGGCGCCTACGTAAAGGACCGCTTCTGCCGTAGCAATAAAGGTGAAGGTAGGCACAATGACCTCATCCCCCGGCCCAATCTCCAAAGCACGCAGCGCCAGCAACAACGCATCTGTTCCCGACGCACAGCCCACCCCGTGTGCTACCCCACAGAGTTGGGCCACATCCTGTTCCAGAGCACGACCGTGTTCTCCGAGGATAAAACCCGCCTGATCCAGAATTTTTCCCAATCCGGCAAGAATTTCTTCACGCAGTGGCTGAAAATGGGCGCGCAAATCGACCATGGGAATGGCTGTACTATGACTCATGTATTGATATCCTGTTTAAAAATCCATTCACTGGGTCTGGTCCATCCCTCATCGGGAAAGAAAACCATCCACCGCCTTGCGTACTTGCAGCGCTGCCGCCAATACCCGGCGACCCGCCGTACCATCACAAAATACCGGAGATTGATGAAGCACCGCACCCAGAAAATCTTCAATTTCTGCGGCCAGGGCATCGGTTTTGCCCAAGCTGACGGCTTCATCCCGAACACCAGGAATACCCGGCACGGCCCCTTCTCCGCGATGGTAAATGTGCAGGGTATTCTGGATAAAATCCACAGAAGCATAACGGTCCTGCCAGAAAATCCGCAAGCGCCGGGCCGGTTCGCGAACCACCCGGGAGGCCGCAAGGTTCGCCACGGTACCATTACTGAGAGTGATCCAGGCATTAGCCATGTCGGCCTTGTCGGTCACCGCAGCAACGCCTACCGCGCGCACATCAACAGGTTCGGCCTCGGTCAGCAGTAAGGTCAGATCAAGATCATGAATCATGAGATCCATGATGACATCAATATCCAGAGAACGGGGTTTGAACGGTGCCAAACGCTCTGCCTCCAGGTAACGAGGGGTGCCATAACCCGCCTGACGCAAATAGCGAATAGCTGGATGCACTCTTTTGATATGACCCACAGCCAGAACCAGTTGACGTTCCTGAGCCAGGGCAATCAGGGCATCTGCTTCCGGAATATCCAGTGTGAACGGCTTTTCAACCAGACAATGCACTCCCGCACGCAGGGCTTCTTCAGCCACCGCATGATGGGTTGAAGTTGGAGTCGCTATGGATATGGCCTCTACTGAAGCCAGCAGCTCAGAAATACTGTCAAAAGCCCGACAACCCAATTCCTGGGCCACTTCAGCAGCACGATCGGGATTGGCGTCATAAACGCCTTGCAGATCGGACAAATTTGCATATTTCTGGGCATGAAAGCGGCCTAAATGACCCACACCGATCACGGCTGTTTTGAGATTTTTCATGGTCGGGTAATTCCTCGCTTACTGTTCTGGATGAAATCCAGTAAATGGGCGATTTCCGGGGCATCAAGACCACGCTGGCGCAGCTCTTCCATAGCATCATCCAGGCGCTGTCCAGAGCGGAACAAAATTCTGTAAGCGCGTTTGATTTGCAAAATAGTCTCGCGGGAAATGCCACGCCGGGCCAGACCACGCACATTAATACCATGAAGACTGGCATGGTTTCCGGCAGCCATCATATAGGGTGGAATATCCAGGGGCGCCATAGTCCCTCCACCCAAAATAGCGTGCGAACCAATGCGTGCAAATTGATGGACGGCAGAAAGGCCACCCAGAATAGCATGATCTTCAATGCATACATGTCCGGCCAGAGTCGCTGCATTGGCCATCACCACCTGATCGCCGATGCGGCAGTCATGGGCCACATGACAATAGGCCATGAGCAGATTGTGGCTACCAATTCGCGTCATACCGCCACCCTTCACCGTGCCGCGATTAACCGTCACGAATTCCCGCAAGGTATTGTGCGACCCGATTTCCAGTGACGTAGGCTCGCCCTTGTACCCTAAATCCTGTGGGGCTGTCCCCACCGAAGCGAACTGAAAAATATGATTTTGACTACCGATCCTGGTCGGACCTTCCAGTACCGCATGCGCACCAATCTGACAGTGATCGCCCAGCTCCACATTGGCACCTATCACTGCGTAAGGACCAATTTTACAACCGGAACCAACAATGGCACTTGGATCGACAATGGCCGTAGGGTGAATATCCACACTCATGAAGCGGTTTCCCTAAGCGTTGCCAGCAACAGGGCCGAAGCCACCTCATGACCATCCACCAATGCCTGGGTTTCCATTTGCCACATTCCTGAGCGACGCCGACTGACATTAGCCAGAAGTTCCAGGCGATCGCCTGGAGTGACCGGTTTGCGGAAGCGGGCCTTATCAATACCGGCAAAATACACGGCGGCATTTTCACCATATTTGTCTTCCGAAACAAAAGCCAGCAGAGCAGCGGCCTGGGCCAGGGACTCAATAATCAAAACCCCTGGCATGACGGGCATGGCCGGAAAATGCCCCTGGAAAAAGGGCTCATTCATGGTGACATTTTTAACTGCCCGCAACGACTTTCCGATCTCCAGATGAAGCACGCGATCCACCAGCAAAAAAGGATAGCGATGCGGTAATCGCTTCATAATATCCTGAATATTCAGTTCATTCCCCATGAAATGGCTCTCCGTCAAATGATGCATGGTGCGCAGATTTTTTCTCCAGAGTTTTTACCCGCCGGAACAAGGTGTCCAGCCCGTCAAAGCGGGCAACAATGCGCCGCCAACGCGTAATTTCATGGGCTGGGACCACTCCCGAATAAACCCCCGGACTGCGCAAGGAATGGGTAATAGCACTTTGTCCGGCAATCACGCAGTTATCTGCTAAATCAACATGTCCGGTAACGCCAACCTGCCCGCCAATCCGGCAATGACTGCCAATACGGGTACTGCCCGCTATGCCCGTTTGGCCGGCAATAACGGTATGCGCGCCTATTTGCACATTGTGACCGATTTGCACCAGATTATCGATCTTGACCCCGTCGGCAAGGACCGTGTCGGTCAGAACACCACGATCAATACAGGTATTGGCACCTATCTCCACATCATTGCCAATCAACACCCCGCCTATCTGGGGAATTTTCAGATATTTTCCGTTTTCTTCCGCAAACCCAAAGCCATCGGCACCAATGACCGCACCCGCGTGGAGAACACAACGTTCGCCAATGCGGCAACCAGAATAGATTTTCGCACCCGGATAAACATGGGTTCCTGCCCCTATCTGAACGTCAGCGCCCACAAATACGCCTGCCTCCAACCAAACTCCCGCCGCGATCTGCGCCCCCGAATCCACCTTGACGAAAGCATCCATGCGTACCTCAGGATGGATCTGCACATTCCGATCCAGTTGAGCGCTGTGATGAATACCCGGTTCATGCCGGGCTACAGGAAACAGGTACTGCATGATTTTAGCGAAAGCCGCATAGGGATTTTTGACAACAATGCAGTTCCCAGAAAAATCATCGGCAGATTCAGGGCTGAGAATAACGGCACCAGCCTGACTGGACTGCAAACAGCTACGCAAGCTGCTCGCCTGGAAAAAAGTAATATCCCCGGCCTCGGCGGTATCAAGAGGGGCTATGCCGGTAATCAGGTATTCCGCATCGCCGCGCACTTCTCCAGCGATGTGTTGTGCAAGTTCCTGGAGACGATGCGTGCTGGCTGCTCTCATTATTTTTTACCTGCGGACTTTGCCGCACTCATCGTGCTGTTCATCGCTGCTACCACCTGCCCGGTCAAATCAATGGCACCACTGACATACAACACTGACTTATCATTGAGGATGACCGTATAATGCCCGGCACGACCAATTTGACTGACCACCTTGACCAGTTGGGTCTGAATATTCTTGAGGATCTGATTGCGCTGATAGTTGAGCGTATCCTGAGCCTGGCGCTGAAATTGCTGAAGACTGAGAATCATACTTTGCAATTGTGCTTCGCGATCCTGTCGCTGGGCGTTATTCAAATGCGGAAAATCTTTTTCCAGCGATTTCTGAAAAGCATCTATCTGTTGGCGCTTTGCTTCAATTTCCTTTTGCTTCGCCTCCACCTGCTTATTGAGGTTCGCCGCGCCGACTTGCGCTTCTGGAAGCTCACGCAAGGCTTTATCAAGATCGACAAAGCCAATTTTCATGGGGTCCGCAAAGGCTATCCCGGCAAACAGCAACAAACCTAGACCCAGAAGTAACTGACGCATCATACCCATATCACCGGGGCATCAGAAGTTGTTACCCACAGTGAACTGTAGGGGTTGGGTAAGATCTCCCGGCTTCTTGTCCAGGGGAATCGCCAGGGACAGGCGCAGAGGCCCGAGAGGACTGATCCACAGAAAGCCCACGCCAGCCGTTGTGCGCATCTCACCCAGACTGGGGAAATAATTGGTACTGTTTGCACCACCGAGGTAGGACTGCACCCCATAAACCCAACCACTGGCGGCAAAGAGAGACATCCGGAAATTATGATTATCTGCCAGGCCTGGTAACGGAAAGTACAAACTGGCGTTAAACAATAACTCCCGTGTACCTCCGACGGGATAACCATCAATTTGTTCGCCCAGGGAATATGTCTGGTAACCCGGCAAGGTCGTGGGCCCACCCAAATAATAGTTATTAAAGAAGGGAACTGGCTTGCCACCATAACCGTTTATGAAACCATATCGCCCACTGAGCCCGCCGGTTAACCAGGAGGTAATAGGATGATAATAGTCAGCCTTGACTTCGGCCTTGTACCACTTCAATTTTCCTGGAGGAACAGCCGCTTTCAGATCTAAGCTGCCATAAAACCCCTTGGTCGGGAATATGGGCGAGTTGCGACTGTCATAAACGAGGCTGTTGCCTACAGTGACAGCGGTGGCCGTATTTCCGAAAGTATTTACGTAAGAATTATAAATTTGCGAACTGTCTGAAGTCAGATTAATGGTCGTATTACTATAGCCCAAGGACATATAGTCATAGACATACTGCATGATGGGTATGCCCAGCGTGCCCGTGGCACCATAGTCAATTTCCTGATAGGGCGCGACAGCAAGACTGGAAAGATTGGTATCATTCCGATAAAGATTAACACCCAGACTGATACCATCCGGAGTAAAATAAGGATCAGTATAAGACAGGTTGAATGCTGTGCCCAATCCGCCCACGTTGGCCGAAAAAGACAGCGCATTTCCGGTACCCATAAAATTGTTCTGGCTGATGGAACCATTAAACAAAATACCCTGCGCATTGGAGTAACCTACACCCAGGCTGAAACTGCCCGTTGGCCGCTCGCTGACATGCACATCCAGATTCATCTGATCAGGATGCCCGGGAACCGGAACCGTTTTAGTGTCGATTTTGTCGTAAAAACCGGTCTGCTGGAGGCGCTCCTTGGAACGCCTGATTTGCGCGCCATTATAAAGAGATCCTTCCATCTGCCTGAACTGGCGCCGGACTACATAGTCCCGACTGCGATCATTGCCGGTAATTTCAATGCGGCGAATGTATACTTTGCGCCCTGGGTCCACTTCAAAATTCAGAGCCACTTCACGGGTTTTTTCATCTACCGTCGGCACCGGCGTGGTATTGGCAAAAGCATAACCCAGATCACCCAGCTTGTTGGCGATAGCACTATTGGTGTCATTGATTTTTGCCCGGGAAAATACTTCACCTGGATGAATTTCCACCAGTTTTTCCAGCTCCGGCTTGGGAATCACCAGATTACCTGTCAAATTCACCGACTTCACATGATAAACCGGTCCTTCATGCACATTAACCGTAATATAGACAAAACGACGATCTGGTGTGACCTGTACCTGATTGGATTCAATATCAAAATTCAGATAGCCGCGATCCAGGTAGAAATTGTGCAGGGCTTCCAGGCCCTTCATCAATTTCTCCTGAGAATAACGATCATTTTTGGTAAAAAATGAGAAGGCGTCAGGGGCACCAATATCGAAAAGCCCACGCAGCCGACTTTCACTGAAAGCGTGATTACCGACTATGGTCACCTGCTTGATGGTAGCCTGCTCTCCCTCGTTGGCATCCAGATAAATGGCTACGCGGTTACGTGGCAGTTTCTCCACCTTGGCATGAATTTTCGCATTGTAATAACCCATACCTTCATACTGCTGCTGCAGTCCATGTACGACCTCGTCAAGAAGGGACTGATTGAAAATATGACGGTCAACCAAACCGATGCCTTTCAGGGTTCCTTCCACTTCTTTTTTGGAAAAAGCCTTGATGCCGTGCGTCTTGATGCTGGCAATGATCGGACGTTCCTGGACGACCACCAACAAATTGTCATCCGAACGGGCAATGGTCACATCTTTGAAAAAACCAGTAGAGTAAAGATCTTTAATCGCCTGCTGCGCTTTCTGGTCATCTACTTCTTCACCGATATGAATGGGCAGGTAGTTATAGACCGTCCCGGGAGCAATGTGCTGCAGTCCTCTTATCTCTATGTTTTTCACAGTGAAGGGTGTAAATGCCCAGGCTGGAGCTGTCCAAACGGCCGCTAAACAGGCAATACCCGAGGCAAGAACCAGAGGCGAAGGTGAAGTCAGGCTGAATTTTTTCACGGAGTCATCAATCTCGTAATATCGTTGTAAAAAGCGAAGGACATCAGCATCAGAAGCAGCACTATACCGATCTGTTGGGCTTTTTGCACCACCGCCGGCGAAAGCGGCTTACCCCGTACCATTTCCAGGGCGTAAAACACCAGATGACCACCATCCAGTATGGGAATAGGGAGCAAATTGAGGATACCCAAACTGATGCTGACCAAAGCCAGAAAAGACAGAAATGGCGCCATGCCAGCCTGCGCCGACTGCCCCGCAAATTCGGCAATGCTAATAGGCCCGCTGATATTATCCGGCGAAACAAAACCTTGCACCATCCGAACGATCATCTCCACCGTCATCCAGGACATCTGCCAGGTACTGCGCGCACCATAGATCAATCCCTCAAGCGGTCCCCGCTGGCGTATAACGATGAGATCCTTGGGCAGGGGCGCCATGACAATACCGATCCTGCCAATCGCCTTTCCCGCCTTGTCGAGAAACAATTGTGGTTTGATCTGAATGGTTTTGCTGATCCCCGCAGTCGTCCGGTAGGTCATCTCCACCGTTTTGTCTGGATGCGCTTCAATGTGACGGGCCAGACTCTCCCAGCTCGGGACAGGATGATGATCAATGCCGGTAATACGATCGCCAGCAACCAGTCCGGCCTGGGCGGCCGGACTTTTGGCTTCGACCGCTCCCACAGTTGCTGGCAGGTAAGGCTCCATTCCGATGATCTTGCCAACAAAGTCCGGCCCCACAGAATCTGCCTTCAGGCTTTGTAAAGGCAGAGTATGGGTTGTCAATCTGCCCTGCTTGGTAGTCTCAAGATGTGCTGGCACCCGGGCAATGGCGGCCGACAACAAACCCATGCGCATGTCTTCCCAGGTGTATACCTGCTGCCCATTCAGGGAGGTAATGCGTTGCCCCGGCTGCAAATGGGCCTGAGCAGCCAGGGAATGATCATTCACCAGTCCAATAATGGGGGCCAGCCCGGGAATACCAATCCAGGCAACCCCGGCATAAGCAATGATCGCAAACAGGAGATTGGCTGCAGGACCGGCCAGGGCAATGAGAAAGCGTTTGCCGGGGGCCAGTTGCTCAAAAGTCCGTGAACGGTCTTCAGGCATTACTTCTTCACCGGCCTGTTCACCGAGCATTTTGACGTAACCACCCAAAGGTAACGCGGCGATGACATATTCGGTGCGATCCTTGCCCCAACGCCGACTGATCAGAGCAGGACCAAAGCCGATGCTGAATTTCAGCACCTTCACGCCCATGAATTTGGCGACCCAGAAATGTCCGGATTCATGAATCAGCACCAAAATGCCAATTGCAAGAATAAAAGCGCCTATGGTTTCGAGTATGTGCACAGTAACCCGAAATCAGGCCAAAGCGGATTCAGCATAACGGCGCAGATGCTTACTGGCTATCACTCTGGCCTGCTGATCAATAGCCAGAACGGCATCCAGTTCATCGGGTGCTGCAGGTTGCAATTCGGCCAGGGTATTTTCCACAACGGCAGCAATCCGGGCAAAAGGTAAAACCTCATCCAGAAAAGCCTGAACCGCTACTTCATTGGCGGCATTGAGAACGGTAGCTGCAGCACCACCCGCTTTAAGTGCTGAAAAAGCTAAAGCCAGACAAGGGAAACGTTGCAGGTCAGGGGTTTCAAATTGCAAATCTGCGGTCTTGGCCAGATCCAGCGAGGACACCCCACTTTCAATGCGCTCCGGGTAAGCCAGGGCATGGGCAATGGGCGTACGCATGTCCGGATTACCCAGTTGGGCCAACACCGAACCGTCTACGTATTCCACCATGGAATGAATAATACTTTGGGGGTGGATGAGCACATCAATTTGTTCTGCAGGAAGATTAAACAGCCAATGGGCTTCAATCACTTCCAGCCCCTTGTTCATCATCGTCGCTGAATCTACAGAAATTTTCCGGCCCATCACCCAGTTGGGGTGTGCACAGGCCTGATCCGGAGTCACTCCCGCGAGACGCTCCAAAGGCCAGGTCCGGAAAGGACCGCCAGAAGCCGTCAAGAGGATGCGGCGCACCCCTCGCCCATCGGCAAAGCACTGGAAAACGGCATTATGCTCACTATCAATAGGCAGCAGGGTCACCTGACACGCCCGCACCCGGTCCATAAACAGCTTGCCCGCCATCACCAGACATTCCTTGTTGGCCAGGTACACCTTTTTGCCGGCTTCCACTGCAGCTAGAGTGGGCAAAAGGCCAGCTGCTCCGACAATTGCGGCCATTACCTCGTCAATACCGTCCATTCCGGCAACAGCTGTCAATGCCTCGGGACCACTTTCTACGTTTATCTGTTTAAGACCGGCATCACGTAACAGCACCCGCAATTGTTGTGCGGCATCAGGCGCCACCATCACGACCTGTTCGGGTTGATGGATTTTGCAGAGTGCCAGCATCTCCGCAACACGCTGATTACCCGTTAAGGCCACCACCCGGAATACATCAGAATGACGTGAAAGCACATCCAGGGTGCTTTTTCCAATGGAGCCCGTGGCTCCGAGTATGCAGATGCCTCTTGTCATTTCCACCAACCCAGATAGTAAAGCCCGGCTACAAAAACCGGGATACCCGCGCTGATACTATCCAGACGGTCAAGCAAACCACCGTGTCCTGGCAGTAATTGCCCACTATCCTTACGATCTGCGCGGCGTTTAAGATAACTTTCTGCCAGGTCACCAATGACTGCAAATATTGCTGTCACCACTCCCAGCAAAGCCCCTGAGCATAATACGAGAGGGTGAGCCCCCAGCCAGATCCATGCGCCCAGTGTGCCCACAATGGCGCTGGCAAGCAAGCCACCCAACAGGCCTTCCCAGGTTTTACCCGGGCTGACCTGCGGGATCAGCCGCCGCCGTCCCCACAATTTCCCAAAAGTCATGGCGCCAACATCTCCTGCGCTGATCATCAAAATCACCCACAAAAGTTGATGGGGGGCCTGACGCTGAAGTTGCAAGGCAAACCAGAAAGCCGGCAAAAAAGCCGGCAACAGCAGGAAACCCGTAAGCGGACGCTGCCAAAGTGAAGCTCTGTGTAGCATGCTGGGTGACACAGCAAGCATCAGCACCGCCCATAATAGCCAAGCTACCACCGAAATATCCGCCAACAGGGGGCCGATCAGGTTTTTTAACCAAAGCGGCAGCAGCAAAAGCAGCGCAAGCGACAGCCCCAGAAGCAGGGCAAAGGGCTTGGAGAATAAGCTTAGACGACCCCATTCCTGTCCGGCAAACAAGGCGAGCAGCATTAAAAAAGCCAGGAAAATTTGAGAGGAAGCCTGAAAAATCAGGACAAAAACCAGCAGCAACAAAAAGGCGGCGGTGATCAGTCGCTGACGGAGCAATCGCCCTCCAGGATCTGATCACCAGTACGTCCAAAACGCCTTTGACGATGCGCAAAAGAATGCAGTGCATGTTCCAGAGAAGCGCGATCAAAATCCGGCCAGAGCGTGTCGGTAAAATAGAACTCTGTATACGCCAGTTGCCAGACCAGAAAATTACTGATGCGTTCTTCCCCACCCGTACGAATCAACAAATCCGGCTCGGGGCCATCGGCCAGACTCAAATGTTGGGCAATATCCTGCTCGCCGAGATCCTGCAGATTCAAATCTGCAGACTGAAACGCAGCAATTGCAGCGCGTGTAGCCTGGACAACATCCCAACGTCCACCGTAATTTACTGCGAGGTTGAGTTGCAAACGGGTATTATTCCGGGTGAGATTTTCAGCCTCTTCAATCAACTGACGGATATCCCGTTCCAGCGCGCTGCGATCACCGATAATCCGTAAGCGCACCCCATTTTCATGCAACTTACGGGCTTCACGCTTCAGGAGCAAGCGGAATAGATTCATGAGCAGACGCACTTCCAGAGGAGGCCGCCGCCAATTTTCAGTGCTAAACGCAAAGAGAGTGAGATGGGGAATACCCAGGTCTACACAGGATTGAACCATCTCCCGGACCACTTCAGCCCCTCGTCGATGACCGGCCACACGGGGTAAATGCTGACGATACGCCCAGCGGCCATTACCATCCATAATGACCGCAACATGGCGAGGGAACTTGGGGGCTTCTGATCCAGGCAGTACAGCCATAATACTCAGACCTCCATGAGATCAGCTTCCTTGGCCTCCACCACGGCATCTACTTCATCCACAAAGCGATCAGTCAGCTTCTGAAAAGCCTCTTCTGCCTGACGTTCTTCGTCTTCGGAAATGAGTTTTTGCTTATGAAGGTCCTTGACCTGAGAAATACTGTCACGACGAATATTACGAATGGCCACTCGGGCACCTTCGCCCTCCTGCCTGACCACTTTCACCATTTCCTTGCGCCGCTCTTCAGAAAGTGCTGGCAGAGGTACACGAATATTGTCCGAACTGGCTACCGGATTCAGCCCCAGTCCAGCATCGCGAATGGCTTTATCAATTTTAGGGATGAGGTTTTTTTCCCAGGGTGTCACTACCAGAGAGCGGGCATCGGCTACGGAAACCGAGGCCACCTGGGCCAGTGGGGTGGGAGCATTGTAATAATCAATCATCACATGATCCAGCAAGCCAGCACTGGCGCGACCAGTACGCAAACGCGTCAACTCCCCCTTGAGGGATTCGATGCTTTTTTTCATCCGGGTTTCGGCGTCTTTTTTGATTTCCTGAATACTCATGGAACCTCTCTACGCACCGAGGTGCCTTCCTCTTCACCCAGCATTACCCGCATCAATGCGCCGGATTTGTTAATGGAAAAAACGATGATGGGCATGTCATTATCACGACAAAGGGTAATCGCTGTCGCATCCATCACCTGAAGATTCTGCTCCAGAACCTGATTGTAAGACAGTTCACGGTAACGCATGGCCTCGGGGTGAGTGACCGGATCATCCGTATACACGCCATCCACCTTGGTGCCTTTCAGAACCAACTCGGCATTGATTTCAACAGCCCGCAAACTGGCGGCTGTATCCGTGGTAAAAAAAGGATTACCCGTGCCAGCGCCAAAAATCACTACCCGACCTTTTTCCAGATGGCGTATGGCACGCCTACGGATATAAGGTTCCGCGACCTGCTCTATATGCAGGGCGGAAAGCACCCGCGTCGGCAGGCCCAAATGCTCCAGAGCATCCTGAACCGCCAGAGCATTCATTACCGTCGCCAGCATCCCCATATAGTCAGCAGTGGCACGGTCCATACCCTCGGCAGCCTTGGCCATCCCCCGGAAAATATTGCCACCACCAATGACAATGGCGACCTGCACACCAGAAGAGACCACCTCCTTGATTTCACGAGCCATACGGCGTACGACCTCGCGGTCGACGCCATACTGCCCATCCCCCATCAAGGCCTCCCCACTGAGCTTCAGGAGAACACGTGAGTACAGGGGAGTGGTCATTCAGGACCCCCGGACTTGGGCCATCACTTCACTGGCAAAGTCAGCCGTAGGCGCTTTTTCGATCCCTTCACCCACCTCAAAACGGATGAATTCGACGACTTCCACTCCCGAAAAACCCTTGACCAACTGCCCCACGCTTTTATCCTGATCTTTCACAAAGGGCTGTCCGGTCAGCGCAATTTCGTTGACCAGCTTGTTAAGCCGACCGGATATCATTTTTTCAACAATATCAGCTGGCTTGCCACTATCAGCGGCCTGGGCGACCAGAATATCCTTTTCTCGTGCCAGACGTTCTGCAGATACCTGATCAGGACGAACCACTTCCGGACGGGCTGCAGCCACATGCATGGCCACATCCTTACCGAGTTCTTCCGTAGCCGCCTGACCTTCCAGCGCCACTATCACCCCGATACGACTGCCATGTATATAGGCTCCAACCACGCCTTCCTTAACCTGCAAGTGCTGCAAACGCCGCAAACTGATATTTTCGCCGAGCTTGCTGACCAGGGTCTTGCGTCGCTCTTCAATAGACGCATCCGCCACCAGCGCCTCTATTTGTTTCAGGCCCTGTTGAAGAGCCTGCCCGGCACAATCCTTGGCCAAGGCCAGAAAATCATCATTCTTGGCCACAAAATCGGTCTCGCAGTTCACTTCCAGAACCACGCCCTGCTTCTGGTCTGCACTCAGCGCAGTAACAATGACGCCCTCCGCCGCCACCCGGCTGGCCTTCTTATCGGCCTTGGCCAAACCACGGGTGCGCAGCAAATCAATAGCCGCTTCCATATCACCGTCCGCTTCCGTGAGAACGGTTTTGCATTCCATCATGCCGGCGCCGGTGCGCTCACGCAGTTCTTTAACCTGTTGTGCACTAATAGCCATGTAAACTCCTTGGTTATGTGGTGAATGCGTTAATCGGCGTCAATTTCAATGGTTTCCTCGTCCACTTCGACGAATTCATCGAGCAAATCCGCTTCACCACCCTGCCGACCGGCCAAAATGGCATCGGCCACCAGCGAAGCGTAAAGACGGATAGCACGGGTGGCATCATCGTTACCTGGAATGGGGTAATCAATCAGCAACGGGTCACAGTTGCTATCGACCACGCCGATAACCGGAATACCCAACTTGCGCGCTTCCAGCACCGCAATATTTTCATGACCCACATCAATCACAAAAATGGCATCGGGCAGACCATTCATTTCCTTGATACCGCCAAGACTGCGTTCCAGTTTGTCACGCTCACGCGACAGGGTAAGGCCTTCTTTTTTTGTCAGCTTTTCGAGAGTGCCATCGGCTGTCATCTGGTCTAGCTCGTCCAGACGACGAATAGACTGACGAATGGTTTTAAAGTTGGTCAGGGTACCGCCAAGCCAGCGTTGGTTCACAAAAAAAGCGCCGCAACGACGGGCTTCCTGCTCTACAGCCTCACGCGCCTGGCGTTTGGTACCCACAAAAAGAACACGACCGTGTTTGCGCGACACCTGCTCAATAAAAGCCAGCGCACTACGGAGCATGGGCAAAGTATGTTCAAGATTGATAATATGAATGCGATTGCGCTCACCAAAAAGGTAAGGGGCCATTTTGGGATGCCAGTAACGGGCTTGATGACCAAAGTGCACGCCGGCTTCCAGCAGGGCACGCATGCTTACATTGCTGCTCATAGAGATTTCTCCAGTTTTCATAGGGTTAAGATCCACCACGCGGCCGAGGATTCCATCCTTGCGGACACCCGGAAATCCTCTCAGGCTACGTGTGCGTATTAGGGCAAAGCCCAGCGCGTTTTATCACAAGTTGCCCCACCAGAGCAAGACTGGATCCTGCACTCGGGCCTTGGTCGGCAGCAAAGCAGCCATGCTAACTACCGGTTTTGGATTTATTCCAGCGATGCCAAAACCAGTAAAGCAGAGCACCCACGAACAGCAGCAGCAACAAAATGATTTGCACCTGGCGTACACCATTCAGCAGGCTTTGCAAAGAAGCCCCGAGAACATAACCGATACCGGCGATGACGCCCGCCCAGACAGCAGCAGCCAGTGGATTCATGACCAGATAGCGTCGGGGTGGATAATGATGAACACCCAGGAGTATCGGGGTGATGGTTCGGGTCCCGTAAATAAAGCGAAACAACAGCGTCACCCAATCACCAAAGCGTCTAATTAATCCCTCTGCCCGGGTAACATGGCGCTTGAGAAAATTGGGTAGCCAGTCAAGAATCCGTTCTCCATAGCGCGAACCTACCTGATACAAAACCTGATCATTAATCGTGCTTCCCAGCCAGGAAACGGCAATGACCACGGGTAAATCCAGCACGCCGGCATGGGCAAGCGCCCCGGCAATAATGACTACCGCCTCGCCTTCCAGCAAGGTCCCGATAAATAGTATCCAATACCCATACTGGCGGAGAAATTCCTTGATAACGCTCAGAGTAATCGGTTGCAGATGCAGCCAGTGCAACAGCGGGTTCAGGAATTCGATGGAGGTATCCTCTTACCAATGCAGATGGAAATCAGGGGCCATATTTTCCTGTTCCTGCTCAATATCCGCAAAAAGCAGGGGCATTTCATCCATGTAATGCTCTGGAAGGGATAGACGCAGGTCTTTGTCATTCACTTGCAAGGCGGGTGCAGTCCCCGAAATTTGCGCGCCGCGATGGAAAACAATAGCGAGACGCAGTAACACCGCCAGACGCTGAACAGCGAGCAGATCTTCAGCCGCAACACCCAAGGTAGAATAGAACTGCAGATGCGGAAGCCGCTTGCGCTGGGTTCGCAGCAATGCTGCCACAACGCCCTGCTCCCTGCGGGAAAACCCCGCCAAATCGGCATTTCGCCAGATATATTCGCCGTGCTTGTGGAAGCCGGAATGGGCAATATCCAGCCCAATATCATGGGTTAACGCCGCCCACTGCAGCCATTGCCGATGAGCACCATGCAAAGACCATCTCGCCATCGCTGCCGCAAAAAACTGGTCAGCCCAGGCAGCCACCCCACGATTGCGCGCGGTTTGACTGTGAAAGCGCTCCTGGAGACTGTGAATACTGAGTTCGCGGGTGTCTTCCTGGTGAATCCGGCCGAGCAGGTCATAAATGGCACCTTCCCGCAACGCACCCTCTGAAAAGCGCATTTCCTGAATATTCAAGGCCTCAAACAAGGCGAAAAGAATCATGAATCCACCCGCAAATACAGCGGCACGATCCGACTTCAAACCTTTCAGACGGGACAAGGCCCGCACCGATCCCAACTGCAGAATTTGCTCGCGTAACCAGTACATACCGTTGCGGGTAATACGGCTACCCTGACCATTCTCGACCAGAATCCGGTTTATGGCTTTGACTGTCCCTGAAGAACCTACTGCCTGATCCCAGCCATGGCCGGTAAATTCATCCAGCATCGGCTCTACGGCCATACGCACCTTTTTTTCAAGGCGTTCACAGGACGCAGTGGTAATCAGCTCATCCGGGAAAAAAGCGCGGCTGGAGCCTACACAACCAAAATGAAGACTCTCACGATTATTCGGAACAAATCCCTGACCCACAATGACTTCGGTACTGCCCCCACCGATGTCCACCACCAGACGTCGTTCATCCGCATCTACCGCCAGGCTGTGCGCGACCCCCAGATAGACCAGTCGTGCCTCTTCACGACCGGCAACAATTTCCAGAGGAAAACCCAGAGTGGTTTCAATAGCCTGCACAAAACCCTCGGCAGCACTCGCCTGGCGCAATGTGTTGGTACCAATGATGCGTACCCGCTCGGGACGAATACCACGAAGGCGCTGACCAAAACGTGCCAGACAATCCAGCGCCCGTTTTTCGATAAGCGGATCCAGCGTCGCATCCTCCCGCAATCCTTCGGCAAGACGCACGCCTTCCCGCAGGCGGTCAAGCAAACGAATTTCTGAACCCAGCTCTTCCGCCACCACCATATGAAAAGAATTGGAACCCAGATCCACTGCTGCCAAATAATTTTCCAATACTGCAGTGGTCATGGGTTCCGACATGATTATTTCCCCTGGAGGCTTTGCTCTACCTGATCCAAGGGAAGATGCCGGACATTTTTGCCCTTGGCAAGATAAATCACATATTCACAAATATTGCGGGCATGGTCGCCAATACGCTCTATGGCCTTGGCAATAAACAGGGCATCAATAGCTGGAGTAATGGTGCGTGGATCTTCCATCATGTAGGTAATCAGACGACGTAGGGCAGACCGGTATTCCTGATTGAGGACCTCGTCCCCCTTGGCAATGGCAATAGCCTGTTCAGCGTCTGCCCGAGCCAGGGCATCCATGGCACGGCGCAGCATATTCAGCGCATAATCTGCCATGACGCCCACATCGCGCATGAAGGCCGGGTTGGAATTGCGCGTCCCATGCCCCATGGCCAACACCATATCCGCAATCTTGCTGGCTTTATCGCCCATGCGCTCGAGATCAGCAATACTTTTGATGAGCGTCATGACCAGACGTAAGTCCGAGGCCGCCGGTTGGCGCATTGCGAGGATATTGATACATTCTTCCTCAATCCGTACTTCATAACCATTGACCTCATGATCCCGGGCTACCACTTCCCGGGCCAGGTCATTATCCCCGGTCTGCAACGCGCGAATGGCATTGCTGATTTGTTCTTCAACGACGCCACCCATCGCCAGAACCAGCTCATGTACTTCGTTCAAATCATCATTGAAACGTTGGGAAATATGCTGATCTTTATCCATGTTCAGTTCTCCTTAACCATAACGACCCGTGATGTAATCTTCCGTCTGCTTCTTGGCCGGATTGGTAAATAATTGGTTAGTCTGGCCAAACTCTACCATTTCACCAATATACATAAAGGCCGTGTAATCAGACACGCGCGCGGCCTGCTGCATATTGTGGGTCACAATGAGAATGGTGAACTGATTGCGCAATTCACTGACCAGTTCTTCAATTTTCAGGGTAGCTATCGGGTCGAGAGCGGAAGTGGGCTCATCCAGCAAAATCACTTCCGGTTTTACCGCAACAGCGCGGGCAATACACAGACGTTGCTGTTGCCCCCCGGAAAGACCCAAACCACTGGTCTTGAGTTTATCCTTGACCTCATCCCAGAGAGCGGCCTGACGCAGCGCTTGCTCTACCCGCTCATCCATTTCCACCTTGCGGAGTTTTTCGTAGAGTTTAATGCCGAAGGCTATATTATCGTAAATCGACATCGGGAAAGGCGTCGGCTTTTGAAACACCATGCCGATTTTGGCGCGCAACATATTGACGTCCATACTGGGGGAAAGAATATTTTCCCCATCCAGCAATACCTCACCGGTAGCGCGTTGCCCGGGATAAAGTGAATACATCCGGTTAAATACCCGTAGCAAGGTCGACTTGCCACAACCCGAAGGACCGATGAAAGCAGTAACCTTTTTTTCCGGCATCTCCAGATTGATATCCTTGAGAGATTTATTACTGCCGTAGTAAAAATCCAGGTGGCGAACAGCAATTTTGGTATTTTGAAGTTCCGACATTAACGCGGGCTCCTGTCTTTAATAAGAAAACGTGATCCAAGGCTCAAAACAAACACGGCGAGGGTGGCCATTAACGCGCCCGCCCAGGCAAGATTTTGCCACTCATCGCAGGACTCATGGCAAACTGAAATATTTTCGGCAGCACACTGACACCGACGAGTATTGTATTCATTTTTAATTTTCAAATTGATACGCAACCTTCCGTGGTGAAGCCTACTGCATAGACAGTCTACAATAGCAGGGTTTTATTACCGTTTTATGACAGATCTACACCGCTGGCACCACTACGCGCCAGAGACAAGGGAAACTGTGCGGTAAATACCGTTCCCTGGCCAATTTCACTATGTACTTCCAAATGGCCTTGGTAACGCTCTACAGCATGACGAACAATCGCAAGTCCCAGACCTGTCCCCCCCATCCGCCGGGATCTTCCCTTGTCCACCCGATAAAAACGTTCCGTAATCCTTTGCAGATGCTCTGCAGCAATACCATCTCCCGTATCCTGCACCATCAGCCTGAGCATATCAGGACCACGGCCCCAGCTGATGCTGATGCTGCGCCCGGCGGGGGTGTACTTGATAGCATTTTCAAGGAGATTACGGATAATACTGGTCAAGTCTACCTGCTCCGCAAAAATAGCCAGAGTCTCGTCCAGCTGCGTGTGAATTTTCAGTCTTTTTTCGGATATATTGGGCTTGAGCGTGTCCAGCACACCCTCAATCAGCGCACTGAAAATGACAGTATCACAGCACTCTGGTTCGGCTTCAGCCGCCTCCATACGCGCCAGTGAAAGCAAATCCTCAACCAGGGATTGCATCCGCAGGGTTTGCTGCTCCATCAAATGCAACTGGCTGCCGACTTCTTCGTCTTCGGCCAGCGGACCATCCAGCAAGTTTTCAAGGAAGCCCCGCACAACAGTCAACGGACTGCGCAGTTCATGGGAGACGTTGGCCACAAAATCCTGGCGCACCAGCTCCAGTTGGCGAATGCGGGTCACATCCCGAAAAATCACCAACGCTCCGGCATCAGCCAAAGGATAACGGACCCCCTCCAAAAGCAACTGGGCATCTGATGGCGCAGCCAGTTGCAAACTCGAAGGACCCTCACCGCTTAAAAATGCCCGCAGATTGGGAGTACGCAACCAGAAAGCCAGGGGTTTGCCAACATCATCCGGCCATTGCAATTGCAAGAGGCGAATACCTGAAGGATTAACCCAAACCAACTGGCCGCGCTCATCCATGAGGACTACCACGTCTGGCATTGCCTGGAGTGCGTCGCGTAGCTGAAGAATCTGGGCACTTAACTGACGTTGTCGGGCCTCCTGGTCCCGCCGCCAGTGATAACCGTCGGCAAAGGTTTCCTCCCAGAGGCCTCCAGCGAGGGGGGGAAGATGGGTATCGGGATTACGGAACCAGGCACTGAAACTCTGGGATTGTTGCCGATGCCAGGCAACCCAGATCGCCAGAATCAAGGCGATGATCACAGGAGGTAAATAAGACCAGGCACGTAAACTGTCTGCGGCCAGAAAAAGAGGAATCAGTGCCCATATGGCCAGCGGATAAAACCAGGCGCGTAAAGTTTTCACAAAAACAAAGGGGGATAGTTCAGAATCTTATGTGGTGCCATGTTCATACGCCACCGACCACTGCACTACATCGATAACCCTCACCACGAACCGTCTCAATCAAGGGCGCGTGGCCGTATTCATCAAGAACCCGTCGCAAACGGCGGATGTGGACATCGACAGTGCGCTCTTCGATAAAACTTTGTCGGCCCCAAATCTGATCCAACAACATGTCGCGAGAAAAAACCCGATCTGGATTGGTGACAAACAAGCGCAGCAAACGAAATTCTGTGGGGCCCAGATGCAACTGGACATCTTTGACGTAAACCCGATGCGCGCGCAGGTCAACATGCAACTCACCCAGCTTCACCACACCGGCAGCATTATTACCATAACTGCGGCGCAACAAGGCGTTGACGCGGGCCACCAGCTCACGCGGTGAAAAGGGCTTGGCCAGATAATCATCTGCCCCCGATTCCAGGCCATGCACCCTATCCCCTTCCTCACCTCGGGCAGTCAGAAGAATGATCGGCAGTTTTTGAGTTTCTTCACAACGCCGCAAGGCCCGACACCAGGCAAGACCGTTTTCACCCGGTAGCATCCAGTCCAGAATAACGAGCTGAGGCGCCCAACTCTGTAGTGCTGGCTCAGCGGATTCAACACTGCCTTCGCAACGCACCTCAAAACCCTGACGCTTCAGGGCAACCCGCAACAATTCCTGAATACCCTCTTCATCCTCAACGACCAGAATGCGTGCAGAGGAAATCTTCTCTTCTTCCATGTCTGCCTTTTCTCGGATTGACGCCCCTTCCCTGGGCATTGTGACTGATCAGCGGGGGGTCTGCCAAGCCGAAAAACCGGACAGATACTGTCCAGCAACAGTTGTTAGCAGATTTTATCTATCCCGAAACCGATTCCCGCCACCAGCCGGACGTGAAGGTGCTCGGCGCTGAGCGCCGGGCGCGGCCGGACGGCGCTCATGCGGCGCATGCGAGTGGCTGGAAAAGTTTTGCTTGGGCTCGAATCCCACAATGGTTTCCTTGGTAAAAGAACGTTTCAAAAGCTTTTCTACGTCCGATAACTGTTTACGTTCATCGACGCTGACCAGAGAAACTGCCTGACCATTATTACCGGCACGGCCGGTACGCCCAATACGGTGCACATAGTCCTCCGGCACATGCGGCAGTTCAAAGTTCACCACATGAGGTAATTCATTGATATCAATACCACGGGCTGCAATATCCGTAGCCACCAACACCCGCACCTTACCTTCCTTGAATTCAGCCAGCGCACGAGTACGGGCACCCTGGCTTTTATCACCATGAATGGCCATGGCCTGCATCCCTCCCTGAGAAAGATGCTTTGCCAGACGATCCGCACCATGCTTGGTCCGTGTAAACACCAGCACCTGATGCCATTGATGTTCACCAATAAGATGGGTCAGGAGTTCTCTTTTACGCTCCTGATCTACCGCCAAAAAGCGCTGGGAGACCGTATCGGCAGTGGCGTTACGACTGGCTACTTCGACACTGACCGGATTATTCAGGAGGCCGTCAGCCAGTGTTCTGATTTCCGGCGAAAAAGTCGCAGAAAACAACAAGTTCTGACGTTTTTTGGGCAACACCGCAAGAATACGGCGAATATCCCGGATAAAACCCATATCCAGCATACGATCTGCTTCATCCAGAACCAGAATCTCGACATGGGACAAGTCCACGCTGCGTTGCTGAATATGATCCAGAAGGCGCCCTGGTGTGGCCACCAGAACGTCCACACTGCGTCGCAACTTCTGCATTTGTGGATTGATTTTGACGCCACCAATCAGAATCAGGGAGCGCAAAGACAAATTCCTTCCGTAAAGCTGCACACTTTCTTCTACCTGGGCAGCCAATTCCCGGGTAGGGACCAACACCAGGGCCCGGACGCTGGAGGGACCATGAAACGCAGTTTCCGACGTGGCGGCCAGTTTGTGGAGAATCGGCATGGCAAAAGCAGCAGTTTTACCTGTGCCGGTTTGTGCGCCAGCCAGCAAATCCACGCCTGACATGACCACCGGTATGGCTTGTTCCTGAATAGGTGTGGGGGTGGTATAACCGCGTTCCGCTGCGGCACGCCAAATGGGCTCGGAAAGACCGAGAGATGCAAAATCAGACGACATGGGATTTACTCCAAAAAAACACCGGCCTCGCCGCTAGGGCGTCAGTCTGGGCAGACGCTTCTCAAGGTGGGGACCAATGCAAAGGACCATCATATAGACTGTATCATGACGGCAAGCGAACTTTATCAGAATATAAACATAAATACGAGAATAAAATGAGTTAATCGGCAAATTTCGCCGTCAAACCTTCGATCTTATCTACCGTTTCCGGATTAAGCTTCTTCAGAACATCCAGTGCAGCCAGATTTTCTTGTAATTGTTCAGGACGAGATGCTCCAAGAATAACCGTGCTGACTCTGGGATTATGAGCCACCCAGGCTAAAGCCAATTGTGCGACACTACAATCCAATGAGTGAGCAATTTCCTGCAATTGAGCCACGGCATGATTTTTTTGCTGATCCAGTAATTCTTCCTGTAGAAATGCCATATTTTGCATGGCACCACGACTACCATCAGGAATTCCTTCAACATATTTACCCGTCAAAAGCCCTGAGGCCAGCGGGCTCCAGGTGGTCAAACCAAGACCTATGTCGTTATACAATCTGGCATATTCCTTTTCTACACGCTGACGATGGAACAAATGGTACTGTGGCTGCTCCATCACCGGTTTATGCAAATGATGGCGCTCGGCAATTTCCCAGGCAGCACGAATTTCATCAGCACTCCACTCACTGGTTCCCCAGTAAAGCGCCTTGCCCTGTTCGATAATGTTATGCATCGCCCAAACCGTTTCCTCAACAGGGGTATGCGGATCAGCGCGATGACAGAATATAAGATCCAGATAATCCAGTTTGAGACGCTGCAGACTGCCATCAATAGCCTGCATTAAATATTTCCGGTTGAGGGTATTTTGACTGTTGATCCTGGACTGTTTGCCACCAACCGGTTTCAACCCCCAAAAAAACTTACTGGAAATCACATAATCAAGACGATTCCAGGCTAGCTCTTTCAGAGCCTTGCCCATTAACAGCTCACTTTCACCGTTAGCATATACTTCTGCGTTATCGAAAAAATTGACCCCGGCATCCCAGGCCATCGCCATCATTTCCCGAACGCCTGAAGCATCTACCTGGTTATGGAAGGTGACCCAGGAGCCCAAAGAAAAGAGACTAACCTGTAAACCGCTTCGGCCGAGATGACGATAAATCATCGAATTGGTTTTTGAATCTGCAGACATATATTGATTCTCCTTAACAATCAAACACCATGGGCGCTACTGATCCAGCCACCGCCGATCAGATGCTCGCCCTGATAACACACCGCCGCCTGACCGGGGGTAATGGCCCGTTGTGCTTCATGAAAGCGAATTTCGGCATGACCATCTTCCTTCAGGAGCAACAGCCCCGGCTCCGGGGGCGAGCGATACCGCAACTTGACGGTCACAGGGTGTTCATCTGACGCAGACAGGGGCGTCAGCCAGTTGCAGTCCTGCAAATAGGCCTGAGGCTGATACAATTCATTTTCGCTACCGACTCGCACCTGATTACGAACCGGATCCAGGGCCAGCACGTAGCGCGGCTGACCACTGCCGCCACCCAGACCTTTGCGCTGTCCTACGGTAAAATTCAGGGTTCCGGAATGATGCCCGATCACTTGACCGCTGCTATCGACCATCTCCCCTTCCTGCTCCATATCAAGGCCGGCATAATCCGCCAGGAAACGCCGATAGTCTCCGTCGGGAACAAAACAGATATCCTGAGAGTCCTGCTTGGCCGCCACCGGCAAACCGTGCCGCCGGGCTATGGCCCGAACTGCGTCCTTATTCATTTCACCCACCGGAAAACGCAACTGTGGCAGCAGACCCGCATTCAGAGCAAACAGAAAATAGGACTGATCTTTTGCTGCGTCCTCACCCCGCAGTAAAGCCATCCCGGAAGGTGTTTCCTGAAGACGGGCATAATGACCCGTACCCAGAATCGTGGCACCCAGCTTTTTACCTTCTTCCAACAGGGCATCGAACTTGAGAAACTGATTGCAGCGGGCACAAGGATTGGGCGTTCGCCCCGCCTGATATTCTGCCACAAACACGTCCACAACCTGCTGGCGAAAAGCCTCGCGGTAATCCAGAACCTGATAGGGGATATTGAGTTGCGCACAGACTTCGGCTGCGTCTTCAATATCTTTTTCGTCACAACAACGACTTTTCGGCCACAGGCGCATGGTGACGCCGATCAGGTCATAGCCTTGTTCCTGCATGAGAATCGCAGCTACCGCTGAGTCCACACCGCCGGAAAGTGCCACCAATGCCTTGGGCGCCGCCATGTTAATCTGTCCTTAGTCCCGCTCTGCCAGCCAGGCCATCTGGATGGCTTCGAGAACCCCTTCGCTGGACTTTTCAGGATCATCATCAAAATCTGTAAGTTCCACAATCCAGCGATGCAAATCCGTGAACCGGAGCAATTGCACATCCGCATCGGGATGTGCTTCATCCAGCGCGAAAACAATATCCATGGTATCGCCCCAATGCATCAGTGCCGCTCCTTTTCCAGATTGATGGTGTACTTGGGTATTTCAATGACCAGAGGGGTTTCCGCCACTTTGGCCTGACAACTCAGGCGCGAAGTAGGCTCCAGACCCCAGGCCTTATCGAGAAGATCTTCCTCTTTTTCTTCGGCTTCTTCGAGACTGTCAAAACCTTCCCGCAAAATGACATGACAGGTCGTACAGGCACAGGACATTTCACAGGCATGCTCAATCGCTATATGGTTGCGCATGGCCGCAGCAATAATGGTTTCCCCCGGCTCCGCCTCAAACTCTGCCCCTTCGGGGCAAAGTTCAGCATTGGGTAGTACTTGTATTTTAGTCATTCACTCTCCCAGATCATCTATGGAACGGCCGGCAATAGCCCGCCGCAAGGCACTATCCATGCGTCGCTGCACCAGAGGTTCGGCGGCAGCTTCCACAGCCTCAGCGGCTTTACTGATGGCATCTGCATCACTGCCTGCCAGGCACCGCTCTAAATGCTGACTGGCAACATCCAATTGGGCTTTTTCATCGGCTTGCAGCAAGGCAGCATCAACCGATAAGGCACTTTGCAAGGCTTCGCGCACCCTTTCCCCTTCCACCCGCGCTTCAGAAAGACGCCGATGCGCTACGTCATCAGCCCCATGCGCAAAAGAATCCAGGAGCATGCGGGCAATTTCCTCGTCATTCAGGCCAAAACTGGGTTTAACCAGCACTTCAGAACGCACTCCCGTACTAGTTTCTTCTGCCGACACCGTCAACAAGCCATCGGCATCAACCTGAAAAGTAACCCGAATTCGGGCAGCCCCAGCCACCATAGGGGGGATCCCCCGCAAACTGAAACGCGCCAGAGAACGACAATCCTGCACCAGATCCCGCTCCCCCTGGAGCACATGAATACTCATGGCCGTCTGACCATCCTTGAAAGTCGTGAACTCCTGGGCTTTGGCAGCGGGGATAGGCGTATTCCGGGGAATAATTTTTTCCACCAACCCGCCCATGGTTTCCAGACCCAATGAAAGGGGCAGAACATCCATCAACAGTAAATCTTCGCGTTGATTGCCCACCAACGCATCGGCCTGGATGGCCGCACCCAAAGCCACAACCTGATCAGGGTCAATATCGGTCAATACGGGCTGCTGAAAAAATTCGGCCACCAGACTACGCAGGGCTGGAACTCGGGTTGCCCCTCCCACCAGCACTACACCATCTACATCCGCCACTTTCAGACCCGCATCACGAAGGGCGCGCCGACAGGCCGGAAGGGTGCGCTGCAGAACAGGCTGAATGAGGGTTTCAAGCTGCACCCGGCTCAGACTGATGACTTGGGAGACACCCTGCGCAGAATCCAGCGCAATTTGAACCTGCTCCTGATCTGTCAGTGCTTCTTTGCCCTGCCGCGCCTGCTGCAGAACTTGTCGACGCCAGAGTGGATCATCGAGCTGCGTGCCACATTCCGTCATCAGCCATTCGGCAATGGCATGATCCATGTCATCGCCACCCAGGGCCGTATCGCCGGCAGTTGCCAGCACTTCAAACACCCCCGCCTGCAGGCGTAAAATGGAGATATCAAAAGTGCCGCCGCCGAGATCATAAATAGCAAAAAGACCTTCACTTTTTTTATCGAGTCCATAAGCCACCGCCGCCGCCGTAGGCTCGGCCAGCAGGCGCAAAACATTCAAACCGGCGAGACGGGCAGCATCTTTGGTCGCCTGCCGCTGCGCCTCGTCAAAATAGGCAGGTACGGTGATGACGGCACCCTCGGGCTCAGACCCCAGCGTTTCCACTGCCAGCTCTTTCAGCACCTTAAGAATTTCTGCAGAAACCTCAACGGGGGACTTTTCACCCGCACGCGTGCGCAGACGAATCATACCTTCAGCGGGGACCAGATCGTAGGGTAGATGCCCGGCCAGGAGTGGAACGTCTTTATGACCACGCCCCATAAAACGCTTGACCGAAGCAATGGTGTTATGGGGATCCTGCCCCGCCGCTGCCTGTGCCGGATAACCCACAACCACCTTGTCGTCTTCGCAGTAACGCACCACCGAGGGTAACAAATATTGCCCGTCATGATTACGCATGACCGTTGGCAGCGCAGACAAAACGGAAGCTACCAGAGAATGGGTAGTTCCCAGATCAATCCCGATAGCCAGCCGCCGCTGATGCGGATCAGCAGTCATGCCAGGTTCTGCAATTTGCATTAAAGCCATGCTATAGCACCTTGTTTGTTCATGATAAAAAAACTCTGGGTATGGTCCCTGCAAAGCATCTACGCCAGGCTTTATCTTAAAAGTTCGTGTGACGCATCCAAAAATTACAGGTTTTGCAAAGATTCTTCGCCACGATCAATTTCACCCAGGAGTTTGTCCAGAAACTGCAACTCACGCAGTACAGATCCAGCCTCGACAACCTGTTCACAGGGCAGTTTTTTCAAGAGGATGTGAAGCTTATTTACTGCTTTGGATGAAGCGTCTTCCACTTCTCCGCGCAAATTGTCCAGCCCGTTCTGATCCTTGGCTGCAAGCAAATCTTCCAGACGCTCACGATACATCATCTGAGTCATCAGCAGTGACGGATCAGCCACCTTGACCTGTTCTCCAAGGGCATCAATTCCCTGACGTTGCAACAAATAGTCCGCACGCTTCAGGGGATCACGCAGTACCGCCAACGCTTCATTCAGCCGGGTACTCCACTCCAGAGAAAACCGCCGGGTCGTCGCTTCTGCCTGGGCAAAGCGGTCGGGATGCAGGATTTTCTGCAACTGCAATACCTGACTTCGTAATTCCTGCAAATCCAGATCATAGCTTTCTGGCAACCCGACCACATCGAACAGGGACAACTCCGCACGAAAAGGCTGAATGGCTCCACAAGAATGACAAAGTGCGGGGGGAGCATTGAGCTCCGCCCCGCACTGGATGCATACCCCTGCCATCAGGTCGTGAAGCTCTCGCCGCAACCGCAGGAGTCCTTCACATTAGGGTTATTGAAGCGAAACCCTTCATTCAGGCCTTCACGGGTAAAATCCAGCTCCGTCCCATCCAGATAAATAAGGCTTTTCGGATCCACGAACAAACTCACATCATCATGGGGAAAAACCATATCTTCCGGGTTAGGGGCATCCACAAATTCCATTACGTAGGATAAGCCGGAGCAGCCGCTGGTTTTAACACCAATACGGATTCCCAAGCCCTTACCACGTTTGGCAATGCTTTTGCGTACCTGCTGGACCGCGCTTTCCGATAAAGTCAAAGCCATGACCGTATCCTTAATGTGCCACCAGGGCGGCAGCCACTTCAGCTTGACTGTGCCCGGCACCCCGCTTGCTGCGATAGTCTTCCACAGCCGCCTTGATGGCATCTTCTGCCAACACAGAGCAGTGGATTTTGACGGGCGGCAGTTCCAGCTCTTCAGCAATATGACTGTTTTTGATAGTCATAGCCTCGTCCAGAGTTTTACCCTTGACCCACTCGGTAACCAGTGAGCTGGAGGCAATGGCCGAACCGCAACCATAGGTCTTGAACTTGGCATCTTCGATAATGCCTTGCTCGTTCACCTTGATCTGCAGACGCATGACGTCTCCACATGCGGGCGCGCCCACCATGCCGGTGCCAACCCCGCTATCATCCTTGTCCATCGCCCCAACATTCCGGGGATTTTCATAATGATCAATCACTTTTTCGCTGTATGCCATGACTATTCTCCTTGCTTGAGAGCCTTAATGTGCGGCCCACTGAATACTGTTAAGATCTATGCCTTCCAGATGCATTTCCCAAAGCGGTGACAACTCCCGCAATTTGCCCACTTTGCCCGCAATCAACTCGATGGTGGCATCAATTTCTGCCTCGGTCGTGAAGCGCCCAATACCGAAACGAATGGAACTATGGGCTAATTCGTCGGATTTACCCAATGCCCGGAGCACGTAAGACGGCTCCAAACTGGCTGAAGTACAGGCTGAACCGCTGGAAACCGCAATTTCCTTCAGAGCCATGATCAGAGATTCGCCTTCGACAAAGGCAAAACTGATATTCAGGTTATGCGGAACCCGATGTTCCATACTGCCATTAATATAGGTTTCCTCAACACGATCCTGAATACCTTTGAGCAGACGATCGCGCAATTTACCAATTCTTTGAGCATCAGCATCCATCAACTGAACGGCCAGTTCGGCAGCTGCCCCCATACCGACAATCTGGTGCGTGGGCAAAGTGCCTGAACGCATACCCCGTTCGTGACCACCACCATGTACCTGGGCTTCCACGCGCACCCGGGGCTTGCGCCGGACATACAGGGCACCGATTCCTTTGGGACCATAAATCTTGTGACCGGACACGCTCATCATGTCCGCCTGAATGGCTTCCACATCTACCGGCACCTTACCCAGCGCCTGCACCGCATCCACATGAAAAAGCACCTTGTGTGCCCGCAAAATCCGGCCAATTTCTTCCATGGGCTGGATGACACCGATTTCATTATTCACGAACAGCACCGAGGCGATGATGGTATCCGGGCGAATGGCAGCTTCGAAAGCCTTCAGATCGACCAGACCATCTTCCCGAACCTCCAGATAAGTGACCTCAAAACCTTCCCGCTCCAACTGACGACAGGTGTCCAGAGTCGCTTTATGCTCGGTGCGCAGGGTAATAATGTGCTTGCCCTTACCGGAATAAAAATGCGCCGCGCCTTTCAAGGCCAGATTAGTGGCCTCTGTTGCGCCTGAGGTCCAGACAATTTCCCGGGGATCCGCATGCAGCGCATCCGCTACCTGCTGACGGGCTTTTTCGACGGCCTTTTCTGCTGTCCAGCCGTAAGCATGGGAACGGCTCGCCGCATTGCCAAAATCATGGGTCAAATAAGGCAGCATCTGTTCCAACACCTGTGGATCTACCGGCGTAGTCGCCTGGTAATCCAGATAAATGGGACGATCCGGGTCAATCAGCAAGGGTTTCTTGCTCTCCAGGTCGATAATTTGGGGTTGATTCATTTTCTGCACCTCACGGTATCAAGCGGTATCATGCGTTGCCGCACGCAACACATGGCGATTTTGCATACGAACCGGAACACCTTGCGCCGATTCTTTTTGTAAATGTCGGGCAACCAGATCACCCAAGGTGATATTCCCGAGAAAACTGGCAATGTGATCGCCCAATTCTTCCCACAAATCATGGGTCAGGCATTGCTGACCATCACCCTTGCAGCAGTTTTGCGGTTCGCCACCACATTGGGTTGTACTGATGGATTCATTAACTGCCTCGACAATCATGGTCAGGGGAATTTCCGAATCCGACACAGCCAGCCGATAACCTCCACCTGGCCCACGTACACTTTCAATCAGTCCAAAGCGCCGCATACGTCCAAACAACTGCTCCAGATAAGCCACCGATATTTGCTGACGTTGGGAAACATCCGCTACCGTCACCACGCCGTCACTCTGGTGCAGAGCCAAATCCAGCATGGCTGTTACGGCATAGCGGCCTTTCGTTGTCAATTTCATATCAGGTAACCTCTGCTGCACATCCTACTATCTGTACTAAATTAGTCAAGTATTCTGTTTTGAAGTTCCCTGTCCGGCAGAATCCGACTCTACTTCCAGAGAACAAGCGATTTCCTCGACCGGCATCAAGGCTTCACGCGGCTGTAATTGTTGCAATCCGGACCTGATCTGGGTGATCTCGGCATCCTGACGATGCATGTGTTCGAGCATGCATTCTATCGCTCGCGCTACCGGGTCAGGCATCTGCCCAGTCAGTCCATAGGCTTCAAAATTATCCGGATGTTGCTCCCCTTTATTCACTACCCGGCCGGGAATACCCACTACCGTCGCCCCTGCCGGAACCGATTTGACCACGACAGCGTTGGAACCAATCCGAGCCTGATCGCCAACCATAATGGGTCCCAGCACTTTGGCCCCCGCGCCTACAATCACGCCATTACCCAATGTGGGATGACGCTTGCCCGGTTGCCAGGACGTTCCACCCAGGGTAACACCATGATAAAGCGTACAATCATCGCCAATTTCTGCCGTCTCACCGATCACTACACCCATGCCATGATCAATAAAAAAGCGTTGTCCAATGCAGGCACCAGGATGAATTTCAATGCCCGTCCAGAAACGGGAAAAAGCCGCGAGACTCCGGGCCAGCAAGCGCCAGCGCCGCCTCCAGAGTCCGTGGGCCAAGCGGTGCATAAACAGGGCATGTACACCAGGATAGGTCAGCAAAACCTCAAGACGATTGCGGGCGGCAGGATCACGGGCAAATACGGCATCGAGGTCAGCACGCCAATGACCAGCCATTCGTTATGTTCCTCCCGCTTTTACGCACCCTTGTCAGCCCGCATTAAAGACTATCCCGACCCTTTTTGTCTACTATTCGTCGCCCAGCGCTGTATTTCGGTGAGAATACCGCGCAGAATATTGACTTCATTAGCCGTAGGCCGCGCCCGGTCATATAGACGGCGCAAACGACGCATCATCCGGATGGCACGAATTTCCTGCAAAAAACCACTTTGCCACAAAACCTGCTCCAGATGACCATAAAAACCTTCCATGTCTTCCATAGGCGCTGCTACTTCAATGCTTGTGGCATCAGGATCAGAACGCAGTTCGGCAGTGCTGCAAAGTGTCGCCATGTGCAGCTCATAAGCCAGGACCTGCACTGCCTGACCAAGATTCAGGGAATGATATAATTCCGCCGTGGGAATATTGACCAGAACCTGACAGTGATCCAGCTCCTCATTACTGAGACCTGTGCGTTCGCGGCCGAAAACCAGCGCACAATTTCCGGCAGCAAGCTCCGCAACCATTTCCACAGCCGCCTCACGGGCATCCAGCACGGGCCACTGAATGCGGCGATCTCGGGCGCTGGTCCCATAGACCTTGTGGCAGCCCTGCAAGGCTGAAGCCAGATCTGCTGTGACTTGCGCCCTTTCAAGAATATCCTCGGCACCTGATGCCAGTGCTGTCGCCTCAGGATGGGGAAAAAAACGCGGATTCACCAGGACCAGATGTTGCAGTCCCATAACTTTCATGGCGCGGGCAGTAGCGCCAATATTGCCCGGATGACTGGTTTCCACCAGAACCACCCGCAGCCCCTCCAGAAATTTTGTACTCAAGCTTAGTTACCCCTGATCACGCACTGTTGAGTTTAATCGTTAGTTTGTTCGCAGCGCCATTCGTGCGGTCATTGCCGTTCTCCTTTATAATGGACCCAATTTGTTTTTCCATAGGATACCCATGCAGCATCCCATACTAGTTACCGCTATCCGTGCCGCCCGCAAAGCTGGCGATATCATCAATCGCAGTTTTGCCCGGGTCAATGAAATCACCATCACAAGCAAAGCGCACAATGACTTTGTGACCGACGTGGATCAACGCGCCGAGGCGGCCATCGTCGAAATCATCCGCCGCGCCTACCCGGATCATGGCATTCTGGCCGAAGAAGGCAACCGGATTCCCGACAAGGACTTCGAATGGATTATTGATCCTCTCGACGGCACCACCAATTTCATTCACGGCATGCCACAGCTCTGTGTTTCCATTGGCATTAAACATTTTGACCGACTGGAGCATGCAGTTATTTACAATCCCATCCACGATGAGCTGTTTACCGCCACGCGCGGCGGCGGCGCCCATCTGAATGATCGCCGCCTGCGCATTGCCCAACGCAAGGATCTGGATGGCGCGCTTCTGGGTACCGGGTTTCCTTTTCGGGATTTTTCCTATCTGGATACCTATCTCGCCACCTTCAAGGCCTTCATGCTGAAAACAGCAGGTATTCGGCGCCCGGGTTCTGCCGCTCTGGATCTGGCTTATGTGGCTGCCGGCCGTTATGACGGATTCTGGGAATTCAACCTCAAACCCTGGGATCTGGCAGCAGGAGCACTGCTGGTTCAGGAGGCTGGCGGGGTAGCCACCGACTTCACGGGGGACCAGGGATTTCTGGAAAATGGCAACATTGTGGCGGGCAATCTGCGCGTACATGCGCAGATGCTCCACATCATCAGCCAGGAAATCAACAAGCCCAAGACCTGAAAACCCGCAGCTCGAGCGCGGTGCTTTACTGTCCTGCCAGTGACCTTGATCCGGCCCAGTGCCGGGCAAACTGGCGGGCCACCCGCCCACTGCGGGAACCACGCTGCAGTGCCCAGCGCAAGGCTTCCTCCTGCCATTGCTCAGGATCTGCCGGCATATTCAGACGCCGCAAATGGATGGCACAAATATCCAGATACATGGCCTGATCAAAGGGATAAAAACCCAGCCACAATCCAAAACGCTCCGATAAACTGATTTTTTCCTCAGCGGTTTCGCCCGCAATAATCTCATCGCCATGACGGTGATATTCTTCATTGTCGGAAAAATGCCGGGGCATGAGATGGCGCCGGTTACTGGTGGCATACAAAAGCACATTATCGGGCCGCGCCTCCACACCGCCATCCAGCAGTGATTTGAGGGCCTTATAGCCAGGGTCATCAGAACCAAAAGACAAATCATCACAAAACAGGGCAAAGTGATAACACTGTTCGGGATCAGCAGCCTGCAGGGCGGCCAATATCTCCGGTAAATCCAGAATGCCATCCGCATCTATTTCAACAAGACGCAAGCCCTGATCCGCATAACGCCGCAGCAAGGCTTTGACCAGGGACGACTTTCCCGTTCCCCTTCCGCCCCAGAGCAGTGCGTCATTGGCCGGGAATCCGGCCACAAACTGCCGGGTATTCAATTCCAGGGCCGCCTTGGTTTCGTCAATACCCAACAACTCATCCATATCCGGCAAATCCACCCGGCTGACGGCCTCCAGACGCCCACCCAGGGGCAAATGTCGCCAGCGCGCAGCCTTGATGCTGGCGAAATCCGGCAAGGGATGATCACTGCCATCCCCCAGCAGCGCCGCTAAACTTTGAAGCAAATGCTGACGTTCCACTGTCCATAAACTCCTTTCTGTGATTAGATAGCTGCGTTCCACTCTATATTACTGCGTCCCGTCATGAAACTGCTTACCGACTTTCTACCCATCATCCTCTTTTTTGTAGCGTATAAGATTCATGGTATTTATACGGCTACAGAAGTGCTGATTGTTGCCGCCATTGTGCTTATGGCCTGGCAATGGTGGCGGCGTGGTCGCATTGAGACAATGACCTGGGTCTCCACTCTGCTGATCCTGATTTTCGGTGGCCTGACTCTCTATTTTCATAATGACACCTTCATCAAGGTCAAACCCAGCATCCTCTATCTGCTTTTTGCCGGAGTCCTGTTGTTCACCCATTGGCGGGAACAGCCCCTGCTCGAACGCCTGATGGGTAGTCAACTGCCAGCTACTTTGCCGCAGTCGTTCTGGAGACGCCTCAATATCTACTGGATCACGTTTTTTATTTTTGGCGCGATCCTGAACCTGGTGGTGGCCTACAGTTTTTCGACGGGTATCTGGGTAGACTTCAAGCTTTTCGGTATGCTCGGCATTACCATCATTTTTGTGCTGTTCCAGGCCGTGGTCATTTCCCGGGCACTTCCCCAGGAAATCAAAGACAGTGACTCGTGAACGCCGATGCTGAAAACGCGCATACCGCTCATTCATTGACAGGACATGCTTATGTATTACTGTATCATTGGCACCGATAATCCGAATTCCCTGAGCAAGCGCCAAAACGCCCGGGGTGATCATCTGGCGCGCCTGCATCAGTTACAATCCGAAGGGCGACTGCTGACGGCCGGCCCTTTCCCGGCTGCTGATACGGAAGAACCCGGCGAAGCAGGATTTACCGGCAGCCTGATAATCGCCCGTTTTAATTCTCTGGAAGAAGCCCATGCCTGGGCGGCTGCCGAACCCTATCTCAGTGCTGGCGTCTATGCAGATGTCAGTGTTCGTCCCTACAAAGGAGTGTTTTTACCATGAACAAGCAAGTACTTGAACAACTCATTAAAGATGCCCTTCATCCCGAGCTTCTGGAAATCAAGGATCGTAGTAAGGCCCACAGCTCGCACGAGCAGTCCGACGGTGGTGGTCACTACGAGTTGCGCATTGTCTGCACACAGTTCGAAGGCATGGCCCCCCTCGCCCGTCACCGGCTGGTCAACGCGGCGACGGAGTCAGTACAGGAAAAAATTCATGCCTTGGCCGTCAAGGCTTATACCCCCGAAGAATTTGCCGCGCTGAACAAACCCAAAACCCAGCGCCCGAGCATCTCACTGAATACCCAGTAAAGCATCGGACAGCCATCATTGCTGACTGACAATAACTGCTTTGCGCTCGATATTGCAGGGACAAAACATGCCTGCTGATAGTTTTGTCCGCAGTTTTCGCGAGTCTTCTCCCTATATCCACCGCTTCAGGGGACAGACTTTTGTCATCAATTTTGGTGGCGATGCCATTGCCGATGGCAGTATTCGCGGTCTGGCCCATGACATTGCCCTGCTCAACAGCCTGGGTATTAACGTGGTGCTGGTTCATGGCGCCGGACCGCAAATCGATGCGGCTCTGCAGGTTCATGGCTTGCAAACGCAGCGCGTCAATGGTAAGCGCATTACCAGCCCCGAAGCCATGCAGGTACTGCGGGAAGCGGTGGGCGGCGCGCGCCTGGTGGTGGAAGCAGCATTGTCCGAAGGACAAATGGGCTCGCCCATGGCGCATGCCGGCCTTCAGGTGGTCAGCGGTAATTTCATCATTGCCCAGCCTTTGGGTATACTCGACGGGGTGGATTATCAAAGTACCGGACAAGTACGGCGGGTGGCCAATGAGGCCATGGAACGACATCTGGCCGCTGACGAAATTATCCTGCTTTCACCCATCGGCGTTTCCCCTACCGGAACCCTGTTCAATATCCGTGCTGAAGAAGTAGCCGTCGCTGCAGCCATTGCTTTGGGTGCGGCAAAACTGGTTTTTTATATGGACGAAGACGGCGTTCTGGATGGAGATGGACAGATCCTGCGGCAACTGACCTCTTCAGAAATCCCCAGCTTGCTGGACCGTCAAAATATTTCGGCCGATGCCCGTGAGCATCTGCTGAGTGCCGGAGCAGCCTGTGCGCGGGGAGTAGAACGGGTTCATCTGATTTCCCGGCATGTGGATGGTGCTCTACTCCGCGAACTGTTTACCCGCGATGGCCTGGGCACTCTGATATCCAGGGATTCCTTTGAGCATATGCGGATGGCCACTGTCGCCGACATTCCCGGCATTCTCGCTCTGATCCGGCCTCTGGAAGAAAAAGGGATTCTGGTGAAACGCAGTCGTGAGCGGCTGGAAATGGAAGCGGATCATTTTGTAGTGATGGAACGGGACGGCAAGATTATTGGCTGCGCGGCCGTCTATCCTTATCCCGATCAGGGCATGGCGGAGGTCGCCTGTCTGGCGGTGGACAGCCGTTATCGTCGTCAGGGACGCGGTGAGCGGCTGATGGCGTTTTGTGAGAACTGGGCCAGGGAACGGCAATTGTCACAGATTTTTGTATTGAGCACCCAAACAACCCACTGGTTTCTGGAGCGTAAATTCCGCCAGGGAACCCTGGAGGAACTTCCTGTTCCACGGCAGCAACTCTTTAATTTCCAACGTCGTAGTCAGGTTTTTTTTCAGATTCTCTGAAAAAACTGATTTAAGGCGTGGTCTCCTCCAGAACCTCCCCCTTCTCAGCTTCTGGAGCATCTCCAAAAGGTTGTTCTTCACCGCGATCCAAACCCGGACGTTCAGGTTGTTTGCTCATGCCGCCGCTACGTCCATCATAACGATTGACCACCGTACAACGTCGGGCAATGAATCCGCCTTTTTCGGTTTCACTGGGCTCAATGTCAAATTCCAGAATAATATCCCGACTGGGGAGTTCGTCCGTATCCAGCTCACGGGGCAAGTCGGAAATATGCACAAAAGCCGATTCGTAGGGAGAGTCCTCATGACGCGTGTCGGTCACCCAGAGATGGGCGGAAATATTGGTCAAAAAACGAATAAAACCAAAGCCGCGCTCGGCTTCCCAACGAATGCAAATACCACGGATACGCGAGCCCATTTCTCCCCAAGGGACACGCACATCACCCCGGGTCGGGAGTAAACCCGGCACCAGATAGCCTGAATAAAAAGCATCAGCCTCATGCTGCAATTCCCTGGAAACATTGCGGAATGCCAGCACTTCTACCCGGCAACCCTTATTTTGCAGCGCCCTGACTACCTGTAGAAAATCACCATCTCCGGTCACCAGCAGCAACTGATCTAGTCGTTCGGACTGAAGCATGACATCAACCGCCAGATCCAGGTCGGCATTGGCTTTTGAAACCCGGTTACCTTCTTCATCCACAAACCAGCGCACTGGTTTTTCAATGATTTTCCAACCCAGATCACGAACCGCCTGTTGGTAACTGCGAATACCTTCCCGGTACTCACGGTCACTTTTCATGCGATCTCCATCCACGGCCATATAGGTATTCAGGCGCAGCAGGCGCGCCTGATCTTCACGCGCGGCGAAACGCCGCAATACGTCATAACGCATGGCATAGCCACCGTTATAGCGCACATTTTCCGCATCTACATAAACACCAATATGCAACTCACCATTACTCATGAATAATCAGGACTCCAGAATGGCGCCATTGGCCGCATTGGTAACCAGCTTGCGATAACGCCGCAGCCAGGAAGACGTCAAAGGTTTTTCAATGGGCACCCAATGCTTGCGACGCTCGGCCAGTTCTTCATCACTCAAATCGACATGAATTTTGCCATTGTCCAGGTCCAGAGAGATGATATCACCGGCTTTCAGCAAACCAATCGGCCCGCCTTCAGCCGCTTCAGGAGAAATATGACCAATACAGGCACCTCGGGTGGCACCGCTGAAACGACCATCGGTAATCAGAGCTACGCTTTCACCCAATCCCATTCCCATGATATTGGCGGTAGGCGTCAGCATTTCCGGCATACCGGGACCACCTTTAGGTCCTTCATAGCGGATAACCACCACA
>NZ_JAAOMP010000034.1 GCF_018853815.1 Acidithiobacillus sulfurivorans
CGGCTGGCCTTGAGGCGATGGCTCGCCAGGGAACAGCACCTCCTGGGGCGTGGCCCCCTGAATCAGCGCCTTGATCATGGCGCGTGCCGATTGACCATGAATGTCGCTGACCACCACGCCCAAGCGGATCCACCCGTCGGTCAGCACCTTGTGTAGGCGGTTCTTTTCGGAGGCCAGCATGCCGACCAGCTTCTGGCGCTGGTGGGCAATCAAGCGTAATTCCCGCAATGGCGCAGGCGGGACAAACGAACCGCGTAAAAAAGATGCTCATGCACTTCAAGCGGGTGGATAAATTCTATAAATTCAAAAAAGACGACCTGAAGCACTATCCGACATACCACGCCGTATTGATGGAGTTCAGCAGGTTCTATGGACTGGAAGAATTCACCCTGAAACAGGTCGATAAATATATTTGGCAAGCGGGCAAAGAATACTTTCCCAAGCAATACTGACTTATGGAAATCCGAATAAATATCACTTCCCGAAACCTGCGAGCGACTTTTGGTTTGTGAAAATGGGTGGTTTTTCAGGTCGTTTGATGTCTTGACACAACCCCAAAATACCGTCATTTGGATAAATAATTGTTCTTAAAGGATATCTGCAATATGACTCGTGTCGGACCCTGTCCGAAGAAAACAGAGAATACCGGCCCAAACAGAGAATGAACGTGGGAAGAATGGAGAGAATCGGGTGGCTGGAGAGAGGTTCCGGAAAGATGTCAAAACGCCAGAAACCCTTTGAATAAAAGGGGAAAAAGAAAACCCGTCTACCCAGAGAATCACTCTGGAGAGACGGGTTGTCACCATAAAAATGGTGGAGGCGGCGGGAATTGAACCCGCGTCCGCAGTACCTAGACCACCGGATCTACATGCGTAGTTTGTCTATTGGCTTTAACCGCGCCACCCTCCGACAAACAGGATGATGCTACGGCGATTCTGCTTTAGTTTAGGATTGGTTCCACAGACTAGAACAAACCCGATTCCGTGTTTTATGACCCTCCGCGCGTCTTTCGACTCCGGATCCACGAACAAATCCGGGCAGAGGGCTCACTGCTTAAGCAGCGAGGGCGTAATTGCTGTCGTTGGCAATTATGAATCTGCGACCAGTTTTAAGAGCAAACCGCAGCTCTGCATGCACCGAAGGCTTCGCGACCTGCGTCGAAGCCGGTCGCCCCCCTTATACCCTTTGTTAGACTGGATACGACAGACAAAGTTTCTGTCAGTCAGCCGTCACTGAGGATTTGCAATCATAACGTAGAAGCAGCTTGAGCACCAAGCAGGAAATTCTCCACAGGGGACACAAAAATCAGTGCAGAGGATGTTCCGGCGCAAACATCAAGGCCACTTCCTCTTCACCAAAGCGGTATACTTCCTGACAATATTCGCAGGTCACTACTATCTCTCCCTCACTTTGAAGAGTCTCTTCCGCTTCTGTTTGTCCCAGCGAAATCAGCATGCGCTCCACTTTTTCGGGGGAACAAGAACAGGAGAAAACCAGGGCTTGTGGCGTATGCAGTCGTACCGCCGAATCGGGGAAAATTTCCGGCAGGAACTGTTCCGGTTTTGCCTGTAGTAGTGACTGATCTGAGCCAATGGCGATGAATTGGGTCGCCAATTCCCAGTCTTCCGCAGCCAGCACACCAGGCAGGCGTTGCAGAAAATAGCCGCCCGCCTGCTGCCGTTGTGGATCCGCTACCAATCGAAAATAAGCAGGGGACTGCACTGATTCAGCAAAATAGGCATTCAGGGAAAGGCTGAGACTTTCGCGCAGCTCAACCAGTCCCTGATAACGATCCCGATCCATGCCCATATCCACGGTAATAGCCAGCAGGGCATCGGGCAAATGCGACAAGTCCATCGAGACGCCCTCCTCCCAATTACCATAGGCACGCATACCTCCGGCCGCCGTCATCTCCGCGACCAGAAGTTTGAGCGGGCCTTTGCTTTGCGCCTGAATAATCAGGCGTTCATAATTTTTCTGGGTGGTGGCCAATAAGGCCAGACCAACCAGCGCTTCGCCCAATAGTTGGGCCATGTCATCCTGTCCCTTGAAATCGCGTAAAACCCGGGCATAAATCTCGTCTAGGCGGCAGCGTGCGCCGCGTAATGGCAGGGTTTCCCAGTAAAAAACTTGTGAAAAATCAGTCATGCTCATCCTCAAAATGCAAACCTTCCAGACCGGTTCCCATCAGCGGCTGCAAGGCTCGCTGAAGCTGCTTGAACAAGCGCGGATCATGGGCTTCCTGTTGCGCCAGCAGTTCTTTCATGTGTTGGCGTTCTGTGGGTTTACCAAAACAGGCCGGACAGTTCTCATAAATGACCGGTAATTTTTGTTCTTCAGCGTGTTGGCGCATCTGTCGTTCACGACAATACACCAGCGGACGAATCACCCGTAAATCCCCTTCCCTGACGCGATAATGGGCTTTCATCGTCCGCATTTCGCCATTATAAAACATGGACATGAAAAAGCTTTCGGCAAAATCATCCAGATGCTGCCCCAAAGCGAGGACATTGTAACCTTCGCGGCGGGCGCAGCGATAAAGGACCCCCCGGCGCATGCGCGCACAAAAGCTGCAGTAGGAGGGGCGCAGCAAATGCTTTTTGGCCCGCTCGTAAATATCCTGTCGCTCCAGAAAATAAGGAATCCCCAAAGACGCCATGTAAGGCAGCAGCACTTGCGGATCGTAGTCGGGGCTCATGGGATCAACGGTCGCCACCCCCAGCTCAAAGGGCACCGAAAATTGCCGCTGCATGGCACGGAGCATGTGCAGCAACGTGAGCGAATCCTTACCCCCCGAAAGCGCCAAAAGTATGCGGTCACCGGGCTGGATCATGCGAAAATCAGCCACCGCACGACCAATGCGCCGCTGCAGCAACTTGGGTACAGGCAGACGTGGCACGCCTGAAGAATCGGGGTCTTGCTTCATTCGCCGCTCTGGACCGCCAGTTCTTCGCGACTGACGACGGCCGCACCCAACTTGCCGACCACAATGCCTGCCGCACGATTAGCCAGCTCTACCGACTGATCCATGGGCCATCCGGCGGCCAAGGCCGTCGCCAGGGTGGCAATGACCGTATCCCCTGCACCAGTCACATCAAACACTTCACGCGCTTGGGCGGGATGATGATGAATGGCATTTTCGGTGAACAAGGTCATGCCCTCCTCGCCGCGTGTAACCAGGAGTGCTTCCATCTGCAATTTCTGACGCCATTCCCGGCCCAGTGCCAGAAATTGTTCTTCACTGCCCCAGGTCCCTGCCACCGCCTGAAATTCACTCAGGTTGGGCGTAATAATGGTTGCTCCGGCATAGGGACGGTAATCCCGTCCTTTGGGATCAATCAGCACCGGTATGCCTGCAGCCCGCCCGGACGCAATCAGGGATTCGACAGCCTGCAAGGCCCCTTTTCCATAATCGGAAAGCAGCAAGGCGCCCGCACCCGTCAATATTTCATGGGCCTCGGCGCGCATGTTTTCCCCATGCTCAGGGCTGGGCTGTGACTCAAAATCCATACGCAACAACTGCTGTTGATGGCCAATGACCCGCAATTTCACCGTAGTCGGGTAACTGGCATCTGCGATCAGCCGGGTTTTGACACCGGCCTGCTCAAGAAGGCGGGTCAGCTGAGCCCCCGCAGCATCCTGGCCGACTGGCGCCAGCAAATGCGCCTCGGCGCCCAGGGAAAGCACATTCAGCGCCACGTTGGCGGCCCCTCCCGGACGCTCTTCTTCACGGCGAACCTGTACCACGGGCACCGGCGCTTCCGGCGAAATACGATCGACCTTGCCAAACCAGTAACGATCCAGCATCACGTCGCCAATGATGGCGACCCGGGCCTGAGCAAGATTATCCAGCGCATTCAACATATCAAGGCCGTCCAATGGCAGAATAGATGAAGCCCTCTGCCCGCAGCACCGTCGGTTCATAAATATTGCGGCCGTCGACAATGACCGCCTGGCGGAGAAGGCGACGCATTTTAACAAAATCCGGACTGCGAAACTCCTGCCATTCCGTACAGATAACCAGGGCATCCGCGCCCTCGCAGGCCGCGTAAGGATCGGCACAAAGGGTCAGTGCCGGCTCCCCGGCGTACACCCGCCGAACCTCATCCATTGCTACAGGATCATAGGCCTGCACCGTGCCACCTCTTTTCATGATACCCGCGATCAGTGCCCGGCTGGGGGCTTCGCGCAAATCATCCGTATTGGGTTTGAAGGCCAATCCCCATATGGCAATTTTTTTTCCTTTCAAGTCTTCGCCGAGGACGGCTACCAGTTTTTTTTCCAGAATCTGTTTCTGGCGATTATTGACGGCTTCTACTGCCGTAAGCAGCGGGGCGTCAAAATCATGTTGCCTGGCGCTGTACTCCAGAGCCCGCACGTCCTTGGGAAAACAGGACCCCCCATAACCACAACCTGGATAAATAAACGAGTAGCCAATACGGGGGTCCGCACCAATGCCCCGACGTACCTGTTCAATATCCGCACCCACACATTCGGCCAGTCCAGCCAATTCATTCATCAACGAAATTTTGGTGGCCAACATGACATTGGCGGCATATTTGGTCAGTTCGGCGGAAGGTGGGTCCATGATGATGAGACGGTCATGATTACGATTAAAGGGTGCATAGAGAGCGCGCATTTTTTCGGCGGCAGCGGGATCATCGGTACCCACCACAATCCGGTCTGGTTTCATGAAATCCGCTACCGCCGCACCTTCTTTCAAAAATTCCGGGTTGGAGACCACCACGAAAGGGATATCCACCCCGCGCTTTGTCAGGGCGGCCGCAATATGATCCTGTACTTTGCGCGCGGTTCCCACCGGAACCGTGGATTTGTTGATGACAATCACAGGATTCTGAAGATGCTGACCAATTTCACCAGCAACAGCCAGAACATGACGCAGGTCCGCAGAGCCGTCTTCTTCGGGTGGGGTGCCTACCGCAATGAATACAAAATCACCATGAGCAACGCCCGCAGCAATATCCGTCGTAAACTGCAATCTTCCACTTTTGACCCCATCCTGCACAATGCCCGGTAAATCGGGTTCGTATATGGGGACTTCAGCCTGACGCAAACGCGCTACCTTATCCGCATCTATATCCACGCAAAGCACCTGATTACCTACCTGAGCAAGGCAGGCTCCAGTGACCAGACCGACATATCCGGTTCCGACAACCGTTACTTTCATGCGTTAAGCTCCCAATTCCAGAATGACCACCGCAGTGGCATAACGACGTTCATCACTGATGGAAAGCCAGGTACGCACCTCCCTTCCCCATTGCGCCAGCAATTCTCCGGATTTCCCCTGCATCAGCAATTGCGGCCGGCCAGCAGCGTCGTGGGTAACCTGTACGTCCGACCAGCGCATACCTTCACCCAGACCGCTTCCCAGCGCCTTATAGGTCGCTTCCTTCGCGGCAAAACGACGTGCCAGAAAAGCCGCAGCAGCGGCCGCTTCATCAGGCAGATCAGCACGCTCCAGAGGGCCCAGAATACGTTCATTCAGACGCATACCATAGCGGGCGTGCAGACGGGCCATGCGTTCCACAGCCACTATATCTGTACCCATTCCGACAATCATCCATGGGCCTCAAGCATCAATCGCTTCATTTCCGTAACAGCAGCGCCAAGGCCGCTAAATACCGCATGGGAAACAATGGCATGACCAATATTTAACTCACGAATACCCTGAATGGCAGCAATCGCCTGGACATTATGGTAATCCAGCCCATGACCAGCATTCACCTGCAACCCTAAGCTTTCTGCAAAATTGACCGCACTGCCAATCAAACCCAGCTCTTCAAGACGTTTTGCCGTATCAGGCGCATTAGCATAACGACCAGTGTGCAATTCCACCACCGGAGCACCCGTTTCCGCCGCTGCTTCCAGCTGAAAAGGGTCCGGATCAACAAACAAAGACACTCTCACCCCGGCCTTGGCCAAACGCTGGCAGGCTTCCTTGATGCGTGGCATTTGTCCGGCAACGTCCAATCCGCCTTCGGTGCTGAGTTCGGCACGCCGTTCCGGCACCAGACAGCAATCACTGGGAGACAGTCGCTCGGCAATGCGCAGTACCCCTTCTTCCACTGCCATTTCCAGATTGAGGCGGGTCTGCAGGATTTGGCTGAGAATCTCGATGTCCCGGTCCTGAATATGGCGACGATCTTCGCGCAGGTGCGCAGTAATGGCATCGGCTCCGGCGCGTTCTGCGACAAAGGCCGCTTCGATTGGGTCGGGATACCGGGTACCCCGCGCCTGGCGCAGAGTGGCCACATGATCAATATTAACGCCCAAGGCAATCATGGATGATGCTCCTCATGGTTCAGGTTGATGCGCTACGTTTATGGCGTTGCAAGTATGCCGCAAGGAGGCGCCGACTCTCCAGTACCTTGCTGCCGAGATGGACCTGCAGTTCACGTTCCAGATAATTTCTCAAGTGGGCATTATAGCCGGAAGCTGGCACGCTGTTCATCGGTCCATCAAGCCATTGCAAGGCTTCTGCAGGAATGGTTACAGACCCTTGTTCTGGTGTATGGCGGGGACAAAACACCCCGGTCTGAGTCAGGTAAGACCATTTGGTGTCGGGTGTCAGGGTGATACCACATTGTCCACAATGGCTCAGATCTGCCGCCCAGCCCAAGGCTTCGAGCAGATGCCGTTCGTAGCGCCTAAGATTCCAGGCGATTGCTGCGACATCGTTCAAGCCCTCGATAGTGGTTTCATACTGGTCAAAAAATTCGGGAAATGGATCAGCGCGCTGGGTGAGGCGCAACAGTAACTCGTTCATATAAAACAAGCTCAGGTTTTGCAAGGTATTCAGGGGATATGCGGCAGCCAGTTCTTCGGCCTGGACCAATAAGGGGAGATCCCCTTTCCCCTGCCAGCGAATCCACAGCGGTCGCCCCGCTTCAATTCTGGCAAGTGGCGAGCGAGGACGTCGTGCGCCCTTGGCAAGCAGCCCCAGACGTCCTTGTTTCCGGCTGAAAAACTCTACCACCAGGCTCGAATCTCCATAAGCATAGCGGTGCAATACCCAGGCCCGATCACCGGACTCAGTCGTCATACCCCAGCTCGCGCAAAATATGGGGATCGTCCGTCCATTGCTCTTTTTGTTTGACCCAAAGGCCCAGCCAGACGCGTTCTTCGGTCAACTGCTGCAATGCTTCCCTCGCACGACTACCAATAACCTGCAAACGACTGCCACCTTCACCAAGAATGATGGCTTTTTGGCCTGAGCGCCGACAGTAAATGGTCGCCTCAATACGCTGTTGTCCGTTTTCAACCTGATAACTATCAATGGCAACAGCCGTGTCGTAAGGTAATTCTGCGCCTAACTGCCGGAAAATCTGTTCACGAATAATTTCCGCTGCCATGAAACGCATATTCCGATCTGTTACCTGATCCTCAGGAAACACCGCTTCCGAAAGGGGTAATAACGGAATCAACACATCGGCCAGCCGTTCCACATCCCCGGTTTTACGCGCTGACAGAGGAATGACTGCGGCGAAATCAGCGCGTTCGGACAAACTCTGCAAGTAAGGAAATAAACGCTCTTTGGACTTGATTTTGTCTATTTTATTGACCACGGCCAGTAACGGAATGCCACTGCGCTGCAACCAGCGCAGGGCTTCACTATCATCGGCTGTCCAGGCGAGGGCTTCCACCACCAATACCCCCAGATCTGCCGTCTCCAGGGCGCCTCGCGTTGCTCTGAGCAAGTGCCTATTCAGGCTACGGTAACCACTATGGACACCTGGGGTATCCAAAAACAGCGCCTGGCCATCGGGTCGGGTTAAAATTCCCAGAATCTGATCACGGGTAGTTTGTGGGCGGGGGGCCGTAATACTGATTTTTTGCCCCACCAGATGATTCAGCAAGGTAGATTTCCCTACATTGGGGCGGCCCAACAGGGCTACATAGCCACTCCGGTAGGTTTCGACGCGGTCCTGATCAGTATTTTCAGCCACGCGGGGTGTTCTGCAGTTGCGTAAGCATCAATGTAGCCGCCTGTTGCTCGGCTTTGCGCCGGCTACCATCTTCTGCTTCCGTCGGCGCAATTCCAGGAACGCTACAGCGCGCCACAAATCGTCTTTCGTGAGCCTGCCCTTTTTCTTCAATGAGCGTATAAACAGGCAGGGGTCGCCCTCGACCCTGCAAAAATTCCTGCAAACGGGTTTTGGGATCGCGCAATTCAGCATCACCCAACTGATCGGTAATACGCGGTTCCAGTAACTTGAGGACAATGCCTTCAGCGGCACTGAAGCCTCCGTCCAGAAAGGCCGCACCAATAACGGCTTCCAGGGCGTCGGCGCGAATGGAATCGCGCCGCGCGCCACCACTGCGCACTTCGCCCGGACCCAAAATCAGATAATCTGCCAGGGCAATTTCACCGGCAATTTCAGCCAGAGTTTCTTCGCGTACCAGCCGCGCGCGCATTCGGGATAAATCGCCTTCGCTCACCTTGGGGAAACGACCAAACAATCGGGCCGCCACCACAAAATTAAGGGCAGCATCACCCAGAAATTCCAGCCGTTCATTATGTGCAGATCCAGCACTACGATGTGTCAATGCCTGGGTGAGCAAACCCATTTCGACAAAGCAGTATCCCAGCGTTTTTTGCAGTGTATCCAGCGAACCCATAACCCCATTCTCAGTGATTTTGAAACAAAAAATAGTGCCATCATACACGGAAAGAACAGGTCGCGAATACTCCAAAAGAAACTACAGTCGCTGGTGATGCAGGGACGTTGGAGCAAAAAGCTTCCCGGACCACGACCGCTTTCAGACGAACGCTTCAGTGACCGCCCTTTGCCTGGAAATGCAGAAGCAGGCTCATATTCCCTGCCAAAGGCACTATTTTGTCGTAGGTAACCGTAATCAAAACCGGGCCAGAACCCGCTTTTTCAATAACGATGTCTTTTTGTGGAATATGGATCATGGCAACACCCAGTCTTCCATTCAGATTGTAGAGTATTTGTCCGGCAGACTCTTCGGGCCCGGCCTGTTGCGCCTGTTGCTTGACGATGTTTTGTAAGGACCAGTAATCATAGTAGCTGGGCATCACTTTCACGACAAAAGCAATGGCCAGTACCAGCATCAAAATCCAGAAAATCACCCCGATAAGACCGATGCCAGCCTCCGGGGATGGTAGCTCAGTAGTGTTTAGGGGCAGACTACCGAGCTTGCGGACGAATGGATTATAAACTTGCATTGAAGGAATCTCCCAAGATTCTGGATGGACTTATGCCCGTTAGTTAGACGCCAACGGTGCTTTATGCAAGTGTATTCAACAAGAATTAATGCTGACCATCCAGCGAACGGCCAATCTGCTTCCAACGAATAGACCAGTCTTCAGCATCCCAAGAAAACCACACAAACATGGCTTTGCCCACAATATTACGCTCTGGCACTACCCCCCAGAAACGACTGTCATTACTGTTGTCACGGTCATCCCCCATCATGAAATAGGAATGAGGGGGAACTTTATAGGGTCCAAAATCCATCTGGGCTTCAGGCGTATCAAATTCAATAATGTGAAAATGGTGGCCGCCCAATTCCTGAGCATATTCTTTGGTGGGAATGACCATGCCTTCGGCACCCTGTCCTTCTGGACGATAATTAAAATTCCCGATAAATTTTTGCGGGACCAGTTTGCCGTTAATATAGAGGTCATTACCCTTCACTTCGATTGTATCGCCAGGAAGACCGATGACCCGTTTGATATAATCAATACGGGGATTTTTGGGATAACGAAACACCATAATATCCCCGGCTTCTACCGGGCTGCCCTGGGTTATGGGGGTATGAATCAAGGGTAGTCGCAAACCCCACTGAAATTTGTTAACCAGAACAAAGTCACCGACCCGAAGGGTAGGAATCATCGAGCCTGATGGGATCTGGAACGGTTCAAACAGGAAGGAACGAATTAAAAATACAACGAGAAGCACCGGAAAAAAACTACGCGCATATTCTACAATGAGAGACTCACGGGTTTCCTTGTCGCGCCTGCGCCGCAGAAAAACAATATCTACCAGCCAGATCAGACCAGATAACAGCACCGCCAGAAACAAACCCAAAGTAAAATCCATTGACGTTTTTCCTTCCTTTTTAGCGTTTATCGCTCTTGAGTACCGCCAGAAAAGCTTCTTGCGGAATTTCTACGTGTCCAATCTGTTTCATACGCTTTTTGCCCTCTTTCTGCTTCTCCAGCAATTTTCGTTTGCGGGAAATATCTCCACCATAGCATTTGGCAAGGACATTTTTACGCATTGCCTTGACGGATTCACGGGCAATAATTCGGGCACCAATCGCCGCTTGTATGGCCACTTCGAACATTTGTCGGGGAATAAGTTCACGTAAACGGGTAACAAGCTCACGCCCGCGACGTTCGGAAACATCGCGATGGACAATCCAGGACAGGGCGTCCAGCTTTTCGCCATTAATCAAAATATCCATTTTAACCAATGGGCCGCTTTCAAAACGGGCAAACTCGTAATCCATGGATGCGTAACCGCGACTGACCGATTTCAAACGATCAAAAAAGTCCAGGACCACCTCATTATGGGGCAAGTCATAGCGCAACATCACCTGCCCCCCCGTAAACTGCATATTTTTCTGCTGGCCACGCCGTTCTTCGCACAAGGCAATCACCGGTCCCAGATAGGTTTCCGGTACCAGAATATTGGCACTGATTACCGGTTCCTGAAAATCGGCGATTTTCTGGACGGGTGGCAATTCTGCGGGATTGGAGATTTTCAGGATCTGCCCATCGGTGGTAATCACCTGATAAACCACGGTGGGTGCTGTGCTGATGAGTTCCAGCTGATATTCCCGTTCCAGGCGTTCCTGAACAATTTCCATATGGAGTAAGCCGAGAAACCCACAACGGAATCCAAAGCCCAAGGCCTGCGAAGTTTCGGGTTCAAACTGCAGGGCCGCATCATTCAAGCGCAATTTCTGCAAGGCTTCACGAAAATCCTCATAATCGGATGAATCAACCGGATACAAGCCGGTAAATACTTGCGGTTGAACCTCACGAAATCCCGGCAAAGCCTGGGAGGCTGGCCGATCCTGTTCAGTCAGGGTATCGCCTACCCGTGCGCCTTCAATACTTTTAACTCCGGCAATAACAAATCCGACCGCACCCGTTTCCAGTGCCGGTACGATCAACGATTTCGGGGTAAAAACCCCTACTTTTTCGACCACATAATTTTTCTGCCCGACCATGGTAACGACCCGCTGACCGGGCCGGATGGACCCGTTCATGACCCGCACCAGCACTACAGTACCCAAATAGTTGTCAAACCAGGAGTCGATAATGAGCGCCTGCAAAGGGGCGTTGGCATCCCCTTGGGGAGCGGGAATTTTTTCAACTACTTTTTCGAGAATCTCGCGAATGCCGATGCCTTCCTTGGCGCTGGCTTCAATGGCGTCATCGGCGGGGAGTCCGACAATTTCCTCAATTTCCGTACGCACCCGGGCAGGATCCGCCGCTGGAAGATCAATCTTATTCAGCACCGGAACAATTTCGAGATCATGCTCCAAAGCTGTGTAGCAATTAGCCACACTTTGGGCTTCCACCCCCTGGGAAGCATCTACTACCAGCAAAGCCCCTTCACAGGCTGCCAGGGAGCGACTGACTTCATAGGAAAAATCCACATGGCCTGGCGTATCAATCAAATTGAACTGATATTCCTGTCCATCTTTGGACTTGAATTGCAGGCGCACACTTTGCGCCTTGATAGTAATGCCCCGTTCTTTTTCAATATCCATGGTATCCAGTACCTGGCTGGACATTTCCCGCTCGGTCAGGGCACCACACAAGCGGATAAACTGATCAGCAAGCGTGGATTTACCGTGGTCCACATGGGCAATTATGGAAAAATTACGAATATGTTGCTGCTCAGTCATATACCCTTAAATCCCTGACAACCTGACAGGTCTCACTGTCTTGATCGACACCATAACAAAAAGGGCTGGTATATACACCCAGCCCCGGACGATTTTTCTATGCTTCAGCGCGGAAGTGAAAGCACTATATAGAAGCTACCGTCACCACGGCGCACCAGTACCGGAACTGGCTGCTCGGCAGGCAGAGAAGCTATCAGCTTTTGCAATGTACTGACGTTATTGACGGGCTGTTGCGCCACCTGAAGAATCACGTCTCCCGGGCGAATACCCGCTTCTGCCGCAACACCCGGTGCGACTCCCAAAACCAGCACGCCGGTATTGACATTCAGTTGCTTGCGGGCTTCTGCCGTCAACGGACCCACTTCAATATTCAGCCGTTTAATTTCACCTTTCTGGGTTTGCGCATCAGGAGCGGCCGTCTTGTCGGCCGCTTTGTCCATATCCCCGGGCAGACTTTCAACGACAATATTCAGGGTCATGGGCTTACCGTCCCGAATAATCCCCAGTTTTGCCTTGAACCCGGCAGGCAAGGCGCCAACCATGGGCGGCAACTGGCCCGAGTTGTAGACGGCATGCCCGTCAAAGGAAATAATTACGTCACCGGGGCGCAGCCCAGCCTTGGCAGCGGGGCCATCGGGCACCACCTGGGACACCAGGGCCCCTATCGGTTCTTTCATGTGGAAGGATTTAGCGAGATCCATGCTAACATCCTGAATCATCACGCCCAGCCAGCCGAAATGTACCTTCTGATGCAGTTTGAGTTGCTTGACCGCATCCATGGCCACATTGATGGGGATCGAAAAAGATAAACCCATGTAACCGCCACTGTTGGTATAAATCTGGTCATTAATACCAATGACCTGACCACGCATGTTAAATAATGGACCACCGGAATTACCCGGATTGATGGGCACATCAGTCTGGATAAAGGGAATATAGGGGTCATCCGGCAATGGCCGGGCAGTAGCACTGACGACCCCCTGAGTCACGCTGTTCTCAAAACCAAAGGGGGAACCTACAGCCAGTACCCACTGCCCTACTTCGAGCTTGCCGGAATCACCAATCTGAACCGTCGGCAGATTATTGGCATCGATTTTAAGCAGCGCCACATCCATACGGGTAGACAAGCCCACCAGATGAGCCGTGTACTGGTGATGGTTGGTGAGACTGACGATGATTTTTTGGGCACCCTTGACCACATGAGCTGCCGTAACAATGTAACCATCAGAACTGACAATAAAACCAGAACCCAGCGATTGGACCTGATACTTATGACCGGGAGCCGCACCTTCTCCCTGATCACTACCCGGTTGTCCCGGCGCACCAAAAAAAGGGGCAAAAAACTGGTTGAGCGGTGAATTGGGTGGAAATGGCGAACCAGCACTATGGGTCACCTTGGTTTCCGTGGTACTGATGTTCACAACCGCCGGACCGAATTGCTTCACAATAGGCGTAAAGTCAGGAAGCGCAACCATTGACGCCTGCGTTGAGGCCGCAACAGCCGCAACGGGAAGCATTCCACCCACACTCACAGCAAATCCCACACATAGCGCCACCATTGGGCGCTGTCTACGCAGCACACGTTTATTCACAGTACACTCCCTCCCAACCACGATTTATCACTTATTTGGATACCCTGCTTATCATCTCGGTATCCGGGCATGTTGGCAACAATTTAGCATCGATTTTTTAGGGATAGCCGCCAGCAGGATTATAATTGGAAAAATTGCTGATGCCCGTTGCCGGGCTATATACCGTATTTTGCAGTCCACCCGCGTTTGGATAATAGGCTGATTCTGAAACCGGCAGATAGTTACTATGTCCAGGAATCCAGAGCCGCTTGATATCGCGCTGGATCATCAAATCCGGACCCGACGCCTGAACATTGAAATCGGCAACGGGGCGGAGATGAAACACCTCAGGACTACTATGTGTGCCGCTTAACAATGCCGTTCGATCATAATGAGCAAGATTTGCATGATCACCCTGTCCTTCAGTCAGCGTATTGCGTGGTAACAAGCCCACCAAGGTGACTGACACAACCAGCACGGCTGCTACTGAACCGGCTTTCATCCAGAAAGGACTGATGGCACTCCGTGATATGACGGCACGAGGAGCCAGAATACTGGGCTCATCGGCTATCTGTGCGGCCACGCGATCTGCAAATCCGGCAGAAGCCCATTGCGTCCCGGCGCGATCATTTTGCAGCAAAAAAGAAACCCGGTACTGGTTTTCCCAGGCATCACGAAGGCCCCGCTCACTTTGCAATCGGGCAGCCATACGATTCGCCTGCAAGGGACCCACTTCGCCTTCCATGAAGGCCATCAGCTCTTTTTTTGTTTGTTCGTTCATGACTGTTCCTGATCTAACAAAGGTGCCAAAACTTTGGCAATGGCCTCACGAGCCCTGAAAATACGGGACCTCACAGTACCCACCGGACACTCCATAACCTGCGCAATTTCGTCATAACTGAGCCCTTCAAATTCTCTCAGGGTGACGGCTGTTCGCAAATCCTCCGGCAATTCCGACAAAGCACCATCAATATGCTCAGCCAGTTCCTTACTGAGCAAAACACCTTCAGGTGTATCGTACTCTCTTAGTCCATCGGCACCGGCAAATTGTTCCGCATCTTCAGTTTCGGCATCCACAATAGCCACCTGCCGACCCTGGGCGACCAGGTGATTTTTCGCGGTATTGACGGCAATACGATATAACCAGGTATAAAATGCACTGTCCCCCCGAAAATTCTTCAGTGCCCGATAGGCTTTGACAAAGGCTTCCTGGGCCACATCTTCAGCTTCTTCAGGAGTCCGCACAAAACGGCCCACCAGGGCGACCACCTTGTGTTGATATTTGCGAACCAGAAGATCAAATGCGCCTTTCTCGCCTTTTTGCACCCGCTGAACGAGGAGCAGGTCGCTGGACGCACCACTTTCCAGCGCACCACTTGTGCCGCGTCCACTTGTTTTACTCATTCGGCCTTCCTTTAGGGTTCCGGTGCCGTTCTTCACCTTGTTAGCGCGTCATCGTATCATGAGCAGCGCGTTTTCTTGCAACGACTTCATACTATTTTCCACAGGACGATGAATGCCCGCTTTCGATTTTTTAATTATAGGCTCCGGCGCCGCCGGCTTGAGCACGGCACTGGGGCTTGCCCGCCTGGGTAGCGTGGGTATTCTCAGCAAGGATCAGGCGGCGATTTCGGCCAGCGACTGGGCCCAGGGAGGGATGGCTGCCGTCATGGATTTTACCCGGGACAGCATCACCATGCATGTTGAAGACACGCTGGGTGCCGGTGCGGGTCTCTGTCACCCGGCGGCAGTGTCACGGATTATTCGTGCCGGACCAGCGGCGGCACAACAGCTCATCAACTGGGGTGTACCCTTTGATCAGCAGGCGCATGGTGAATGGCATTTGACGCGCGAAGGGGGGCATCGTGTGCGCCGGGTTCTTCACCGGGCGGATACGACCGGTCATGCCATTGAAAGCACCCTTTTGGCACAGCTGCGTCAGCATCCTGAAATCAGACTGATGGAAAATCACTTTGTCACTGATTTATGGCTACAGAACGGATCCTGTCAGGGGGCCTGGGTCCTTGGAAAAGAGTCCAGCATGCCGGAATTATGGACTGCCCGGGCAGTCATACTGGCCAGTGGTGGAGCGGGTCAACTGTACTTGCATACCAGTAATCCACTGGTAGCCACTGGAGACGGATTGGCCCTGGCTTACCGGGCCGGGGCTGAAATCGCCAACCTTGAATTTATCCAGTTTCATCCAACAACCCTTTATGATCCGGATAACACGCCCTTTTTACTTTCGGAAGCTTTACGCGGTGAAGGTGCCCTGCTCCGTCTTCCCGATGGCAGGACTTTTTTGGAGCAGTACGACCCTCGTGCCGAACTGGCACCCAGAGATATTGTGGCCCGCGCCATTGATGCCGAAATGAAAAAAAATCAACTCGCCTATGTCACTCTGGACATCAGTGCGCAGCCCAGTGAAAGGGTACGTCAACATTTTCCGGCGATATACGCCCATTGTCTTGAACGCGGCCATGATTTGACGCGTGAACCGATTCCGGTAGTGCCCGCCGCGCACTACACCTGCGGTGGGATTGTTGTGGATCAGTCAGGACGCAGCACGGTGCCCGGGTTATTTGCTGCCGGAGAAGTCAGCTCCACGGGACTGCACGGTGCCAACCGCCTGGCCAGCAATTCCCTGCTGGAATGTGTGGTCGGCGCGGCAGGCATTGTCGAAGCCCTGGAGGGTTTGGCGCAACTTCCAGAAAAACCGGATGGCAACCTGCATTCCTGCCCACCTTCAACGGTTCATGACCCCATTATCCACAGAGACCATATCGAGACACTACGCCACGACATTCAGAACCTGATGTGGCAAAGCGGCGGCATCATTCGCAACGATCGGGATATGGAGCAGGCCATTGATCATCTTGAAAGCATGCGAACCCGGATTGGCGATGTTTCGGGCGTATCCAGGGCGTATCAGGAGTTGCGCAATATGCGCCAAAATGCAGAAATTCTGCTGCGTTCTGCGCTTTTTCGGCGTGAATCCCGGGGTTGTCATTATAATAGCGATCATCCTGACAACCACAACAATCCCCAGGATATGATCAGCCAGCGCGACCAGGAACAGCCTTACGCTCGGCCCATACCTGCCGCAGATGCAGACGCCACAAGCGCCAGACACCATCCCTGACCGGGAAAACACCAATTAGCGTGTATTTTTGCTTGCGGATGCCGCGCAGCGTCAGCACGCCCAGCCGAGGATGCAGGAAGGGCCATGCCCGCAGCTGCACCTGTACCTGTTCGCCATTGCCCAACTGCAGCAAATACTGATTCTCGGGTCCCGACATCAAGGCGATCGGTAGCGCCATCCGCCTTGGTGTTGACCAGGGACAAAACCACAATGTCCAGAGGATGACCAGCAATAACAGGACCATCCCAAAACGGAAATTATCCAGCATGCTCAAAAATGCGCAGAATCCCGCCAAGCAACAGGACAGACTGTGTAACAGTGCTTGCTGCTGAACGCTCCCACAGGAAAGGGCAGGAAGTACTTTGTCCCCGGCAGCCATCGCGCTATCATCGGAGCCTGCTTGTAATAGCCATCGGGAGTTTTCATTCATGTCATCAGCCGTCATCCAATTTTCTCTCCTGAGTAGCGAACTGGGGCTTATTCATGCCTATGGCGCGGAGGCCGAAAAATTTCTGCAGGGCCAATTCTCCAATGATCTGCGCAGCCTGACCAGTGCCGGCCAGGGACAGTGGAGCAGTTACAGTACGGCCAAAGGGCGGATGATTGCCAATTTTTACGTGCAACGCGCCGGGGACCATATCTGGTTAAGCCTTTCAAGCAGCCTGGTAGAACTGGTTGCAGAACGCCTGCGCAAATTTCGGATGATGGCCAAGCTGGACATTGAAAATGCCGAACCCGATTACGGAATAATGGCTATTTATGGAGCCGGCGCCGGAGACCTGCTGACAAAGGCTTTGGGATGTGCAACGCCTGAACTTGAAAATGGGGGTGTCGCCCAGGATGATTGGGTCCTGACCCGCCTGCCCTGGGCAAATCTGGAAATTTTTCAGCTGATCGCCCCGCGCGAAAAACTGGCTGAACTGACGCATCTCCTGACCCAATCGGGTGGACATGAAGCACCTGTTGCACAATGGCGTTTGGCCGCCATCCAGGCGGGAGTGGCTTATATCAGCCAGGACACCACCGAAAAAGTGATCCCTCAAGAACTTAATCTGGAGGTACTGGGCGGCATTAATTTCAAAAAGGGTTGCTATCCTGGTCAGGAAATTGTTGCGCGTTCTCATTATCTGGGCAAACTTAAAAACCAGATGTATGGAGTCAGTGCCCATCAGCCCTTGCAGGCTGGCGACGAAATATTTGCGGAAAGTATGGGTGAACAAAGCATTGGGCTGGTCATCAATGCAGCAGAATCCGCTTCTGGTCATTATGCCGCTCTGGCTGTTCTGCGTGCGGCCAATACGGGTGAAGCCCTCAAGGTCGGGGCTTGCAATGGCGCAGATTTAGTCCTACAGAAACTGCCCTATACCCTTCCGCTGGATATGCCCAAAGAGGCCTGAGCATGTGGGGGATTGTCGCAGGACTGGTCAGTTATCCGGTATTTTCCTGGTACAGTAAACGCTTTCTGGATGATCAGGGACTGGAATCGGGATTTACACGCATGCTGCTGGTATTTCTGGTCGCTACCATTTTGTCGTCGGCATTGGGCTACGGGGTATCCTGGATGACCACGCCTGCCCATACCCGCAGTACCCAGGCCGTTCTGGAAAAAAAGAGCACGGCCATTCTTGGCAAGGAACTCAGTTGCCTGCAGAATCCAAGCAGCCCGGCTTGCCAGTCCGCTGCTCAGCAAGGAAAGGCTCTGGAAAACAAACTACTGGGCAGTCTGAGCGGCGGAAGTCAGCACTAGCCAACCCGGCAGTATAATGCTCTTTTTCATGCCGATGCCCCGTTCCGAAAAGTCGCGAAATGACTGAGCTGTCCACCTTGTTTCAACAACTCGGCAAATGTCCCCGACTCCACTACTCGACCTTCGTCCATGATAAATACCCGATCCATCTGCTCCAGACCAAGCAAACGGTGGGTAATATAAAGAACCGTGCGGCCTTGCATCAGGGGCTGCAAATCGCGCAGAAATTCCATTTCAGTCAGCGGATCGAGGCCCTCAGTGGGTTCATCCAATACCAGCCAAGGGGCATTTTTGAGGATGGCACGGGCAATTGCCACCCGCCGCCCCTGCCCTCCAGACAATTTCACACCACCTTCACCGACAATAGTATCCAGTCCATCCGGCTGACTCCGCACAAAGTCATCCAGTTGCGCAGCCGCCAACGCCTCCCAAAGTTCTTCTTCTTCTGCATCGCCCTTGGCCACCAGCAAATTATCGCGAATGGTGGTGTGAAACAAATAGGAGCGCTGCGAGACCACCGCAAAATATTCGCGCAGGTCATCCGCAGGGAAGTTTTTAAGTTCATGACCGCCGAATTGGGCCGAACCGCTTTGATAATCATAAAAACGCAGCAACAAATTGGCGATACTGCTCTTTCCGGCACCCGTAGCCCCCAATATCGCCACCTTGCTGCCAGCAACAATATGGAGATCTAACCCCGCCAGGGCATCCTGTTGCCCGCCGGGATAGCGTAAATGCAGATTTTTTAGCAACAAATCAGGCTGCTGCACCTTGGGCGCCGGGCCACTGGCATCGGGAAACGGCAACGCGCTGTCTGCCACCGCAAAAATACGTCGGGCGGCCTGCCGGGTCTGGCCCAGGAACTGAAACGCCAGGGGCAAGGCCACAATAGCTTCAAAGGATCCCATTACCCCCAAGGCAAACATGGGTAAATCGGAAGGCCCGAGATGGCCTCCGTGGATCAGGGGGATGGCCAGAATCAAAATTACCCAGATCGCCAGGTTTCCCATAAAACTCATGCCCGCAGTGCCCAGCCCACTGATTTGCGCCATTTTCGCCTGTCTTTGCAAAATGGCATCGTTGAGGGTATGACTGCGCCGCAGGATTTCGGGACCGGCCCCGTAAGTAAGCAACTCGCCCATACCTTGCATGCCATCCACAATCTGGACCCGATAGTCAGATTGCAAATCCGTCATTTCCGCCCCACTGCGGGCACCCAGGCGTTCAGCCACAAACGGCAGGGCCAGACCGGAAACTGACAGGAACAAAAACAAAGCAATCGCCAGGTGCCAGGAAAAAAAGGCAAAAAAACCGGACATCAGCACAGTAGCCATTCCGGCCACCAGAAATGGCGTAAATACCCGCAAATAAAAGTTGTTCAGGGTGTCTATGTCGGCGACCAGGCGGGACAGGATGTCTCCCGAGCGATAGCCCTGTAATCCGGCCGGGGCCAGAGGCTCCAGTCGGCTGTAAAACCAGCTGCGCAGTTGTGCCAGCAGACGGAAGGTGGCTTCGTGGGTAATCACCCGCTCCAGCCAGCGGGAAATCACCCGCGTCGTGGCAAATGCCCGAACTCCGGCAGCGGGCAGAAAAAAATTATATAAATTGAGCGTGGCATAACCACCCAGCCCCGCCAATGCCGCACTGGCCAGAAACCAACCGGAGAGCGCCAGCAATCCAAAGTTGGACAATATCGTGAGCAACGCCAGAAAAGCGCCACCCAACATCCAGAATTTATAGGGGAAAAACAGTTTTAAAAGACGAATATAATCAGACATGAATTTCCCCCCGATAGGCAGCGACCATACGGGCATACACTCCGCCCGCTGCAAGCAGCTCCTGGTGGCTTCCACTTTCAGCCACTCTGCCTGCATCCATGACAATAATATGATCAGCCCGTTCTGCCGTGGCCAGACGATGGGCGATGACTATTGCTGTACGTCCTGCAATTAACTTTTGCATGGCATCCAGCACCAGTGATTCATTTTCCATATCCAGATTGGCAGTGGCTTCATCCAGTATAAAAAGTGGCGGATTTTTAAGAAAAGCCCGCGCCAGAGCTATACGCTGGATTTGTCCACCAGAAAGCCCCTGGCCTAAATCACCAATCATCGTCTCAAAACCATCAGGCAAGTTTTCAATAAATTCCAGTGCGTGGGCATTTTGAGCAGCTTCGCGAAGTGCAGCCAGGTCCGCATCCGGGCGTCCGATCCGAATATTATCCCCCAGACTTCCATGAAAAAGACGGGGATTTTGCGGCACCCAGGCGAGCTGTTTCCACCAGAGTTCCGGCTCTATGGCATTCAGCGGCATCTGCCCATTGACGAGAATCTCGCCCTCACTGGCTTGCACAAAACCCAGCAAAGCACTGGCCAGGGTGCTTTTCCCGGCACCGCTGGCACCCACCAAAGCGGTGACTTTACCCGCCGGAAACTCGGCATTCACGCCCTCTAGTGCACTGCGCCCCGCCTCATAGGAAAAGTGCAGATTGCGTACCACCAGGCTGATTTCAGTAGAAGGCGAATATTCCACAGCCTGCCGGGGCTTTTCCGGCAATGGCATGTCCAGTATTTCGAAAATTCTTTTGGCAGCCGCAATGGCACTCATCCGCGCATGATAATGGGTCGATAAACCCCGCAGCGGATTAAAATACTCCGGTGCCAACAGCAGGACAAAAAAGGCGGTAAAAAAAGTGACCGAGGCATGTACCTGCAGCAGTCGGGCGCCCAGAGAGACCGCCACCAGGGCGATGGAAAGGCTGGCAAAAAACTCCAGCACGGCCGAGGTCAGAAAGGCAACCCGCAGGCCCGCCATAGTACTGCGTCGGTAGTCGTCAGAAATTCTGGCCACGATTTCGATTTCATCTTTGGCGCGACCAAAAATCTTGAGTGTGGTCAGACCTTGCACCACATCCAGGAAATGCGCGCTCATCAACAGCATTTTCCGCCACTGACGCTGGTTAACCGCTTCGGCCGCATAACCTACCAACACCATGAAAAAAGGGATCAAAGGGCCGGTTATCAGCAATATCAAACCGCTGATCCAGTCTTCAGGAAATACCACCATCAAAATAGCCAGAGGTATCAGGCTCACCAGGGCCATTTGTGGTAAATAACGAGAAAAGTAAGGCTCCAAAGCCTCCACACCTTCGATCATGGTGCTGGCGATATCAGCGCTGCGTTCACCGGCAATAGCCACTGGCCCCAGTTTTAAGAGATGATTCAGCAACTGTTCGCGCAAATAGGTTTTGATGCGGGCACTGGCCCGAAAAGCCACCAGCTCCCCCGCCCAGGATAAAGCGGCACGCAGGACAAAAAGCCCCAGCAAAGCCCAAAGTAGCGGCATCACGGCGGCGAGACTGAGGCCCTGAAATGATACCCCGTTGATAATATGGGCGAGAATAAAAGCCTGAAGGATAATCAGCAGACCCGCCGCTAACCCTAAGCCTATGCCAAAATACAGGGCACCTCGGGTCCGACGGCCTTCCTGCATTAATCTCTGATCAATTCGTTCCGCTTTCGCCATCATCAACCTCTAATATACTGAATTCACTTTAGCACAGCGTAGCATTTTCCTCATCCTGCGGACCGGCATACAACGCTCAATCCCCCAGAAACAGGGTCAGAACTCCGGTATAACCATATATTTTATCATGAGAAATTTCGCCATTCGCAAAAAAACCAATCAGCGGAAAATGACCCAGATGCGCCTCAATCAGACGCAACTCCGCAGAATCGGGGCCAAACAGCCCTTCACCTCTGCCCAGGCAGGAAAAATACAAGCCGCCGCGAATGCTTCGCCCAGCCACCAGTTTCTTCAGGTCTGTCAGCATCCGCAACAAATCTTCCCGGGCCGTAGTGCCATCGCGCTTGCAAAACATCAGCGATTGACCGGATTCCACATATTCACCAATAGCCATCAATTTACGATCCGTGTCCACACCAATCAGATTGCGGACGGTGTAATCGCCGCGATCATCATTGGCTACGGGCAAGGCGACAAAAATAAAACCGGCCGCCTTCTGTAAATCCCGGGCGAGGATCTCCCCTATTTCTTCGTATAACACATCGAGGGCGGGCCGCTTGTCGAGGGTGCCAATAATGTTGCTTTTCGCCTCACCGATTTCATGAAGGGGACCAATTGGGCTGCAACCCTGGGAAAGACGGGTGGCAATGGCCACTTTTTCGCTGAACAGAACGCCACTTAAACCACCATGAACCGCTTTGTCGGCTAATTGCCCGCCCGTGCCACGCGTACTGCTGAGTCCTCCGGTAATAAACCCGCTCTGGGTTTTTCCGGCCAGATCCCGCACTAGGTCGGGCAAGTCAGGCGTGGCGGTGTCACCATGCACAACGGCAAAATAAGGGGCTGCACCACTAACCTGGAGAGGCTGGTCGCTCAGGTAGGGTGTCATTCCTGAAAAAATGGACAATTCCGACTCGGGAATATCTGTGACCATCAATGCCAGGGCAGGTGTATCCAAATATTCCTGACCTGTGGCACAGATTCCAATGCCTACACAACCCGTCCAATGTTTCACATCCAGCTGCTGATTCAGTTGCGCCAGCAACTCGGGCAATTCTGCTTCGAACAAATCGGATACATACAAAAAACCCAGGGTTCCGCTTTGGGCCTGACTGCCCGCCATATCCAGTGCAGCCGCCAAAGCCACGCGCCAATCAGGATCAGAAGCATGTCCATAAGCAAAAAGCGATTCCGGATGATGCATAAAACCCTCCCCGAGCGAGTAAAAATTTCCAATAAAAAAAGAGCCAGAGTAAAACTCTGACTCTTAGTCGTATCTGGTGGAGCCAAGCGGGATCGAACCGCTGACCTCTTGAATGCCATTCAAGCGCTCTCCCAGCTGAGCTATGGCCCCGATGTCGCGTAATATATGGATTTGCCCCGGCACTGTCAAACACTATTTATGGCGCGGATGCTTGCTCAATCACCATACCATCAAAAGCCGGTACGATATCTGCCGGGAGTTCCGCAGCGAACTGTGCATAATCAATATCATGGGTCATATGGGTGAAAATGGTTTGGTCAGCGGCAATACGGCGGGTCCAATACAAAGCTTCCTCGACATTGAGGTGAGTCGGATGAGCTTCGTAGCGCAGGCAATCCAGAATCAGTAATTTCAGATTCTTGAGCAGAGCCAGGCTTTCGTCAGGAATTGATTTAAGATCGGTCAGATAGGCTACATCTCCGAAACGGAAGCCAAGAATGCATAATTTACCGTGCATGATAGGAATAGGCGTCACCTTGAGAGTGCCGAAAGTCTTTTCAGTATGGAAACGTTCCATGGATAAAGACGGTTTCGCCCAGGCCGCGTCGGGTGGCAAAAAGCAGTAGCGAAAACGACTTTCCAGCTCGCTGGCCGTACGTTCATCCGCATAACAGGGGATAATGATTTTCTGGGCAAAATTAAAGGCACGCAGGTCGTCAATGCCGTTGATGTGATCCGCATGAAAATGGGTATAAAGCACGGCAGTCAATCGCTGGACCTGGGCATCCAGCATTTGCTGGCGCAGATCCGGTCCCGTATCCACCAACAATACCGTACCCTCGTGTTCTACCAGAATGCTGGCACGACGGCGCCGGTTGTGCGGGTCCGTACTTCGACATACCGGACAGTCGCAGGCGATCACCGGGGTGCCCGCACTGGACCCTGTTCCCAGAAAAGTGATTTTCATGCGGCCACCGTCCGGGTAAAAAGATGATGAAAATTATCGGTTGTCTGTCGTGCCAGATCTGCAAACGACTCCGCTCTTAACTCAGCCAAAAATTGGGCGACATGACGAACATAAGCCGGTTCATTGCGTTTACCGCGCAGAGGCGTTGGCGCCAAATAAGGCGAATCCGTCTCTACCAGGAGACGATCTGCCGGCAATTTCCGGGCAACAGCTTGTAAGTCCAGCGACTTTTTGAAGGTCACTATACCGGAAAGGGAAATGTAAAATCCCAGATCCAGAACAGCACGGGCGAATTCCCAGTTTTCCGTAAAACAGTGGATGACCCCCCCGGAAGCGCGGGCATCTTCGCTCCGCAGTAACCCCAGGGTATCTGCTGCAGCTTCACGGGTATGGACAATAACGGGTTTTCCCGTCACCTTGGAGGCGGCAATGTGCCGGGCAAAGCGTTCCTGCTGCCAGCGCAAATCACCCTCACTCCGAAAATAGTCCAGCCCGGTCTCGCCAACGGCCACAACTTTTTCCGCAGATAAAGCGGCAAGCAGGTTTTCCATACTCGGGGTTTCGGCCTCTGGCTCATTGGGATGAACCCCGGCAGCAGCCCATATACCGGTATTTTCAGCCGCTAAAGCCTGGACGCGCGACCAATGTTTTTGCACCACGGCGGCGATCAGAATTTCCTGCACCCCGGCAGCTTGGGCACGTTCGAGAATGGCTGACCGATCTTCTGCAAAATCTTCAAAATCGAGATGGCAATGGGAGTCTACCAGCATTATTACACCTATTCAGAGGGTTCTCAGTGTTTTCTAACCGAGTCAGTCTAACAAAGTCAGGGCTGCATTTCCCGTTATAGTAACAACGGCAGAGGGCCTGAAGGCTTTGCCGCGACTTTGGCCCGCGCCGTTGTTGGGCTTAAACAATAGCCGACGTTTTCAGACTCTGGCGCTGACGGCTGGCTTCGAAAAGACAAATGCCCGTAGCTACGGACACATTGAGACTTTCAATGGCTCCGGCCATGGGTATGTGCGCCAGATAATCACAGTGTTCACGCGTCAGACGGCGCAGGCCCTTTTGTTCCCCACCCATGACCATCACCAGCGGCATGTTCAAATCCAGCTCATAAATACTTTGCGGTGCATCCCCGGCCATACCGACCAGCCAGAAACCCGCTTCCTGCAGGGAAGCCAGAGTCCGGGACAAATTGGTCACCGTGCAGACCGGCAGTCGTGAAGCCGAGCCAGCGGCAGCCTTGCGGACGGTAGCATTTACCGGGCAAGCATTGTCCTTGGGAAGAATGACAGCACTGACTCCAGCAGCCTCAGCGCTGCGCAAGCAGGCACCCAGATTATGAGGATCCAGCACGCCATCCAGCACCAGCAGAAAACCCTGACCATTCAGATCAGCGAGAATATCTGTAAAATCCGGCTCTGGATGTTGTAATAGTACGCCGGCAATACCCTGATGCTTATCCGTATTGAATTTGCGGGTCAGAGCAGCATGGCGCAACTCATGAACGGGTAAATTCAGAGCCCGGGCCTTTTCCAGAAGAGGCACGATTCTCTCGTCCGTGTGCCGCTCCGTGGCCACCCAGATTTCCTCTAACTCACCGGCATCCAGAGCAGCATGCACCGCATGTATCCCATAAAGTTGTTCCTTAGGCAAAAGTCACTCCGTCTTTGTTCCCAACAAAATATCCGGCCGACGTTCCGAGGGAGGGATAGTTGCGAGCCCGATACGCGCAAAAGCGGCCGATTCGGTTTCTGCCGGCAACACATCCCAACCAGGTAAATCCCGACAACAATCTACCCAGTTGGCGGGACCGGAATGAGCAATTTGCGCAAAACCCCAAGCGGGTTTTTCGACCTGATAAAACTTGACCGGAATGCCTTCGCTACTGATGGCTTCCCGACGTCCGGGTTCATACGAGACGAAAAGCGCACATGAACCCAGAATCAGATCCCAGCTTTCGGATGGCAAAACGCCTTCCCTGAGGAACTCCAACCTGGGTACGGGCCAAACTTTGCGGCGCAGAGGACCCGTTCGCTCCAGACGCCAGCCTGAAGCCCTAGCCCAGCTGAGTACCTCGGCTTCAAATGCCAACCAGTCGTCACGTCCGCAAACTGGCACGCGCTACTCAGAAACTGTCGAAAATGTCATCGACAATATTGTCTGCCACCGCGAATCCGGCACCCAGCCCCAATCCGGTCATGACATTTCCCAAAAAGCCGCCACCCATGCCCGGCTGTCCCTGCATGGGCCCATTCCATGGCCGTTGCTGCATATTGGGATTCATACCCTGTTGGTTCATGCCCTGCATTTGCATTTCCATCTGCTGAATCCGCTGCGCCATCTGCTGCATCATCATGCCGACATTCTGCTGTTGTTGCTGCAGGCTCATGGCCAAGCTCCGCAGTTCCATGTTGATTTCCCGGGCGGTGATGTTATCCGGAGCCAGGCTGTTCACCCGCCCGGCAACCTGCTGCAGAGCCTGCAGATTATTCTGCGTTTGTTGCTGCAATTGATTGTACTGTTGATCCAGCATTGTGTAGTCCATGATACGCTCCTGCTTCACGAGAAAACCTGATCATTAGATTGTCAAGATGGGTATATGTTCCTGCCGCATGTAATCCTGACACAAGCGAAAATTCATTCCTGGAGTCTTATGCGGCGCTCCCAGGCCCGCCATACACCACGTGCCAGCAGTACCAGAATAGGGCCGATAATCAACCCGATCAAGCCAAAGGCTTCGGCTCCACCGAGGATACTGAAAAATACCAGAAAAAACGGCGCCTGAGTCTGAGATCCGGTCAGTAACGGTCGAACAACCAGATCAGCCACCGTAATCACAAAAAAACCCCAACCCAGCACGGCCAGCCCGGCAATCCAGTGACCGGTGAAGGCCAGCCAAATGGTGGCAGCACCCACTACAGCGGTGGCCCCAAACGGTAAAGGTGAAATGAGCGCAGTAGCCACCAGCCACAGGGGCCAAAGTGCCAATCCCGCCAGAGCATAGGCAATACCGATGAACATGCCTTCAATGACTCCGACCCCAATCAGGCCGATCAATACGGAACGTGCCGCGTCCCGGCAGGCCGCCAAAAAACGGTCACCCCGATCCCGTCCCCAAAGCTGGGTGGTTCCCAGTCGCAAGGCTTCGGTAATACGTTCACCATGTAGGGCCAGCGCAAAAACCGTCAGGGCGGCAAAAAAGGTGTGCAGGGTAAATATCCAGAGTTGACTGAGAGAATCCGTAATAATGCTGGCATGCGCACTGATAAACGAAGACAAATAGGCCCCGTTCAGGGTACTCAGATGATAACGCAGCCAATGCCCGATATAGGGAATCTGCATCACTTCAGGGGGAACCATCACCAGTGAATCCCCGGACTGCCAGCGGGCAATCAGCAAGGCCACTTTGGGCAAAATGGTATCCACAATAATGACCGAAGGAATAATAATGATGGCCACCCAGGCGATGGCATGCACCAATGATCCCAACCAGCGCGGCAAATGAAAAGCTCGCTCCAGACGCAGCTGCCAGGGCCAGCCCACCGTGGTCAATACCGCCCCCATCAACAAAGGTCCGGTGAATGGGCTCAGGGTATAGGCAGCTCCGGCATAAATCAGCAGCAGCAAGCCCAGCCCCCAAAGCGCGTAGCGAGAATTTTCCTGTTCTTTAGGCACCAGCTTCCTCGGGGCAGTTACTGCAAATAGTCAATCAGTGGAAGTGAATGCCCGCTCTGGCCCAGACCGGCTCTACCCCGTCGGGCAGAGGGAGCAATTGACCAATGGCCGCATGACCGACATCCGGTCCATGAAAATCAGACCCCAGGGAACCCAGCATTTTAAGCTCTTTGGCAAGACGTCCCAAATGCTCGCGATCACCGGCAGCCTGACTACCGGAACACACTTCGAGACCCGCACCACCGGCCTCACGGAAAGCCGTCAACAAATTGCGCAAGCGGGTAGCACTGAGCTTGTAACGACCGGGATGAGCAACAATGGCAGAACCGCCCGCACTGTTAATCCACTGCACGGCTTCAGCCATGGGAATCCAGTCGCTCGGGACATAAGCCTTGCATCCACGCCCCAGATATTTGCCAAAAGCTTCACTGGCATCCGCACAATGTCCCTGACGAACCAGCCAGCGACAAAAATGACTCCGACCTACCATGCGACTACCCGCCATGGCTCGAGCGCCCTCTTCTGCGCCGGGAATTCCGACCTGTTCCAGCAAGCGACTGATTTCCGTAGCACGCCAATCGCGAAATGCCATGATCCGGGCCAGCCCTTCCTGCAAAACCGTATTTTCCGGATCCACAAAAAGACCCACGATGTGAATCCCCTGGGTTTCCCACTCACTGGAAACCTCCACCCCGGGAATCAGTTGAATGCCCAGTTCGGCAGCCTTGAGGCCAGCTTCCACCAATCCGGCGGTGTTGTCATGATCCGTCAAAGCCATAACCTGAACACCGGAATCATGAACCCGCTGAACCAGATCATGGGGCGTCATGGTGCCATCCGACGCCAGCGAATGCATGTGCAAATCGATGGGTGAAAACATTTTGCTCTGTTGCATAAAAAACCATTCCCGAGGTTGGCGGATACCTTCTGCTGCAGCATCCAGACTAATCCATGTTAGCATAACACGCAGAACTTCTTTGGGCATATCAGGAGGAAACCTTGGCTCTTATTCTCGACATCTCCGCAGCGCAAAAACGCTTTGAGCAATACACACAACCGGTTCTGGCAGCCTTTGCCAGCAGCGGAATAGCCACGGGAGAACAAATCACCCCACCCATGATTGTCGATGCCCTGAAACAACTATTCACGGTGTTAAGTAATGATGTATCGGGATGGGACCCCAGCCTGCCCGAGGATGAACCGGAGCGCATTGCCGACCTGAGTATCGGGCTGCTCATGGATCTGTCTACCTGGGCAGACCGACTGGGTGAAAAGCAAGCCAAAATTGCGCTGGAAATGATTACGGTCAGTATTGCCGCCTGGATTTGTACGCAACATGGAGCCATTCACACCCTGGAACCGGTCGTCAATGGCCTGGCGGTGCTGGCTAACAGCCATAATGATACAGAAGAACTCAAAACCCTGGCCCAGATCATGGGAGAAGTGGTGACCGCCGCATCGGCAGATTATGCCGCAGATCTGGATAGCGCCGACCCGCAACGGCCCTGGCGTATTTTACTGCTGAACTGGGGTATTACCGCGACTCGCGCCCAGGATACGGCAGAAATGCGCAAGGCTTTTGCAGCGCTCGCCCATCATTTACCTGCCGATGCCAACACCTTTTTTCAGGAGGGCCTGCAACAGGTCAACGGGGGAGATTATCCCGAAGCTGTGAAAACAGTGATGGCGGAAGCTGCCCAAAATGCTGGACACAGCTTGCATTAATCATAAAAAAAGCCCGGAGCAATCATGCTGCCGGGTTTTCAAGAAATCCTGAAAACGGCGGGTGGCCGGGAGGCTTTGTAGCGACTTTGGCCCGCGCCGTTGTTGTTCTTGGCGAAATCCTGCGCCCGTCAAGAGAGCTGTCTGAGCCCAAAGGGCGAGTTCTCTCCTGACAGCAGGATGAGCCTTAGAACAACAGGCAAGGGAC
>NZ_JAAOMP010000035.1 GCF_018853815.1 Acidithiobacillus sulfurivorans
CGACAGCAATCTTATATCGGCCCAGATAACAACACGGACACCCAGGCAACAATAGCTCGTTTGCGATCCCCAGAATTGCAAGAATCCCGTAACCATAGACGGTCAATGGCGAAAATGCTGCGCCAGGCGGGGTACACCAGAATGGACGCTACGATGGAAGGTGCTATGTTGGCCCTTTCGAGAACGGGACTGTTTCGATCCGGGGTTACACTTATTGGGACGCCGGCTTATCAGGCTATTTTGCACCAAATGGGCGTTTCCGAACGGGTAGCGATACAAACCAACGACGTGGACCTGTCTGTAGATAGGTTGAAACTGGGCATTCCCGAAAATATCAACATCGAAAAAGTGCTCAGGGCGTGGAACGATAAGATATCTCCGGTTCCCGCAATGAATTTGAAATATGGGGAAGCTTCCATGAAAATCCGAGGCAAAGATTTTCATATTGATTTTCTGACAGCCGGCTCATATGCCTTCACAGGGCGACCTGTCCACGTCTCTGCCATCCAGTTTCATGCGGAGATCTTGCCGTTTTTAGATTATCTGCTCGAAGAGCCACAAAAGGCATTGCTGATGACCCGATATGGGATGATAGCGCAAGTCCCTGAAGCTGGACGGTTTATGTGGCATAAATGTGTTACGTCGGCCTGTCGTCCGTCTGTCTGGGAGGCTAAACGAAAAAAAGACCTCATACAGGCCAGAACGCTGTTTAACATATTGAAAGAACGTGATCCAGACGCTATACGGGATGCTTACATCGCCATAAAAGATATCCAAGAACCCAAAGTTTTCATGAAAAAACTGCAATCCGCATTGCGGTTACCAGAAATGGTCGAGATGCAGCAATGGGTGTCCATGCACACGACGTCTTCTCACGATCAAGAAGACGCATTGCCAAACGAGGCATACGAACAAGAACAACAAGAAAATCGTCAGCAGCCGAAAACAATAACGTCAGAATCGCCAACAAATGAATAGCCGTATGATTGTTTTACGAAAGTTTCCTTTACACGGAATAGAATTAGACCTAGTCTTTATGCTTCAAGCATCATTTTTTCATGCTTCACGCATGCTTCAAGCATCCGCAAGATCCCCTTGCCCATTCAGCAGAACCCATTCGTCGCGCCATCCACGACCCATCCACCTAAACCCGTGCAAACCTCTTCCCATCGCCGCACAAAACCGCTAACATAGCCAATATCGCATTTGATAGGAACGCTTGCCTTGGTCCATTCCGCTTACCGGGTACCTCCCCAGACAACCGCTATGCCTGCCTGTCCACAACGGAAACCATCCCGACGCACCCCATCGGCTGTCTCCGTGGCCGTCGCGGTTTCCTTGTGGATGTGTCCAATCTGGTCTGTAGCGGCTGTCGTCCCCTCAGGGGCTGCTGCACCGGCCAGTTCTCCAGACAGTATCCTGAATAACGTGGTCGGCGGGACGGGGCCTACTGCGTCCACGACATCTGCCGCTCCTGCCGAGACCCCCGCTCAGAAAGCCGCCATTCAGGCGGAAGAAGCACGTCTGGCGGCCCAACAGGCCAAGCGGGATGCGCGGATCGAGAAATACAACCAACAGTCGCAAAAGTCCCTGAATGGGATGGGTGGTCGGTATTATTTGCCGCCTCTGCCAGGTCCCGCTTATGTGCGTCCCATGGTGGGTACCCAGTACCAGGAACAATTCCCTCTCTCGACACGGGAAATCCAGTGGGTGAAACACCAGATGCAGGATGACCAGTATGCCATCCACAAAGGCGCACCCCTGCAGATTGAGAATCCCTCGCTGCCGGTTTCCCTGGGGCCCGGCGCACAGGTGCCTACGATTCATCTGGCTCCCGGCTACGTCACCACGATTTCCGTGATCGGTGAAAACGGCTCTCCTTGGCCCGTGACTTCCCGACAGGTGGGCGGCGGGCAATCTTTCGATGTTTCCGCCGTATCGCAAGACGCGGGCGCACCCAATGGACAGAACGCCATATCGGCTGCTACCGCTGGCGTACATTCTACTTCGGCGACGACCAGTAAACCGCAACCCGTGCAGTTACCGTCCAATTTGTTGACGATTTCCCCCAAATACTTCGGGTCTTCTTCCAATCTGGTGCTGACCCTGAAAGGGGTATCCACTCCGTTGATGATCAATGTGGTGGCCGATGGCCCACACGATAAAACCGTGGATGGTATGGTGACTTTGCGCGTGGATCGACATGGACCCGATGCGCCACCGCCTTTGTATGCGCCACCACCGCCTTCTGCCGTCAATTCGGACCTGATGCTGTTTCTCTCTCAGACGCCGCCACAGGGCGCAAAGGCGCTGCATGCATCCGGCGGGTTTGGGATTAAAGCCTGGTCATGGAATGGACGGGTCATCGTCCGCACACGGATACCGCTGCTCTCTCCCGCCTGGACGGCAGAAGTTCGACAGGATGGGGCCATGGTCTATGACCTGCCAAAAACCCGGGTATTGATGCTGCGTGACGATCTCAGTGCCACCGATGGAACCTGGCAAATGCGCACCGTGCTGCTATCTGACGATGCTTCGGCGGGCTTGCAGCCGGCAGGCTTGCAGCCGACCTCTGTTTTCAAAGGCGCCTCCCATGAGCGATGAAATAGAAGATCAGGATTCTGCTTTACCCCCAAAAAAGAAAGGCTTCATGGGGTTGACGCTCAATATGACGGCTGGACGTTGGCTTATGGTGGGCGTGGGTGGGGTAAGCCTGCTGACCGCTTTTGGAGCCATTTGGCTGGAAACGCGAGGCGCCCATGTCGATGCGGGTGCCGATGTAAATATGCAGGCCAACAACGGGATACATAACGCACCGGGCAAAAGTTCTCCCGCCTATGCGGCTGAGGTTGCCGCGTACAACAAGAAAAAAGCGGCCTATGCGTTGAGCCATGATCAGTCTTTCGTGGGGATCCCTGTAACAGGAACGACGACCATGAACATGCCACCCCAACAAGCGCCTATTCAGCAGCCTTCAGCGCAGGTGCAGCAGGCATCTATTCAAGAGACACAACAAGCATCCCAGCAGCAGCCACAATCACCGGCTGCAGATGGTGCGATTGCTAAGGAGATTGGCGCCATTGCGACGGCGATGAAGAATCAGCGGGGCGTCAATCCCGGATATTACATCCCGCAATTCCAAAGGGCTGAACCGTCCATGTCCGCTGTATCTGCTGCTGGCCTGACGCCGGTCGCGGAGACTTCCATCTCCACACCATCCGCACCGCCCGCGATTCCGCCCGGATCCATTCTGTATGGCGTTTTTGAGAACGCCCTGAAAAGCACGATGCCGGGACCGGTGATCGGTGAGTTGGTCCAGGGGAAATATAATGGGGATCGCGTCATCGGCTCGTTCACACTGTCGAAAGGCAGCAACGACCTGCTCATTCGGCTGAACACACTGGTATTGCCGAGCGGAAAAACCGTACAGATCGACGCTTATGCCGTATCGCCTAGCACGACACTTCCCGGTATGGCGACGGGGGTGGATTACCATATTCTATCCAGAACGGCGAACTTTTTAGGTGCTGCGTTCCTTGCCGGCGTGGAAGGCTATGGGGCAGCCGTTGCGCAAGAAGGGTCCACGACCACTTCTGCGTTGGGCATAGGAACGACGCAGACTTATCCCATGCTGACGCCCGCACAAACGATGGATATTGCAGCGGGACAAGCTGCACAACAACTGCAGCCCGTCCAGGAAGCTATGGCGAATAACGTCATGGAGCCAAACACCATTACAGTAGCCCAGGGCACACCGTTTGGTCTGCTCGTGGTTTCTTCTGGAAAGACTGCGGCGCGCACCACCGTATCTGCGCCAGTCATCGGCAGTCCGGCGCGCCCGGTGACGACCGGCAATCCGGCTGTCTCGCCAACCGCACAAAGTGGTTATCCCGTGCAAAGAAATAACTTGTCTTTCCCGGGGCTCACATTGAACACAGGGGCTACATCCATATTGGATCGTCCTTAAAAAAGATAGGGATCATCACTTCATCGTATTGAAAAGAGGACATCATGGCATATAACAGCGAAGATAGTTGGGAAGACCCGCAGCAAAAGCCTTGGGCAGAAACAGACGAAACAGGCTTACCGGAAGGGGAAAACGGTGTCGTAGGTGACACCCGCTTTGAACCAGCCGCACAGAACCCGGAATTGACGGTGCCTGCCGACGCAGAAAAAGCAGGTAATGCCAACTCTCCTAAAAAGAAAATACCCAAGTGGCAATGGGGTGTTTTAGGTGGATTTGTGGTGATCGCAATAGGTGGTGGCGCGGCCTTTGTTCTTTTGGATGGACATTCATCCAGTGTGGCGCCTATGCAGCAGCAAATGGGATTGGCTGCTTCACCCGCTTCACATTTGCCCCAGCGTGCGACGACCCCATTGATGCAACAAAAATCGTTATCGGGAAGCATAGGTCACCCAGAAGCTTCACCGAAAAGCGGCTTTGCGCCAGATTCTGCGGCTATGAGCGCCCAGACGCCGTCACCATCAGGGATGAGCGGCTTCGCTACGCTGAATCAACTTTCGGGCGACTCTACCACCGCAACAAGCCATCCTGCCGCCAATACGTCCATGACGGCAGAGGATGCGTCGCCATCGCCCGTATCGGCATTGCCTACGTCAGCGATGGCGACGCCTGCAGAAGAAACAACCAAAACGTCCACTTTGTCGTCCCTGCAGTCTCCTGTCGTTTTGTCGCCGGCGCCAACGGCCGGGCTCCCGGCCGGCACGCCAATGGTCTCGTCAACAACTGCATCGGCGGCAAATACGGTTAACCCAACCGTTGTGCGGCTGCAGGCGGAAATAGCCGCGTCCAAAGCAAAAATTGCACAGCTTCAGGATGCTCTACAGTCTGACAAAACAGCCTCCGCACCGCGCGTAGTCACCCGAACCATTGTGCGCTATGTGCATGTGCCCGTGGCCGCCCCTGCTCCCAGGGTGACGATGGCACATCCTGCGTCACCCTCAAGGACAGAGAGCGCGTGGTCGGTCGTCGGCGGTAATGGGCATGTCGCAATGGTTTCCGGCCCGGGTGGGCAAGTGCAATCAGTCCGTGCAGGCGATGTTCTGCCCGGCGGTATGCTGGTTCAACGGATTGGACTCGGTAAAGTGATCACCAATGAAGGGGTTATCCGGTGATATCGTCGGGCACTGACCAGGCGCTCCAAAATCTCATCAATGCGATGGGTCCCTGGTGGGGGACGCTGGAAGACTTTGTCTTTTTTGGTGGTCTCGCCATCGTTGTGGGGGCCCTGACGTCCATGTACAAATCCGGAAAACAGGGGGCTCCGGTAACGAAACTGGCGCTTTTCAGTTTTGTTGCGGGTGTCTTGATGACGTCTCTGCCTGCCTGGATGGATAGTCTTTCGCAAACCGCTTTCCAGACCAATGCGCCATCGGCGTTGACGCTGAACCCATCTTCTAACGGGACCGGCGAATACGCAACGATCGTGACGTTTGTTTTCGATGTGCTGATGCTGGTGGGGTTGATTGCCACTGTAAAGGCTCTGCTGTTATTTAGGGACACTTCTGAAGACCGCAGCAAAATGGGACCGGCTATCGGGCATCTGGTAGGCGGAGTGGTGGCGTTGAACATGAAGACGATGCTGTTGTCTCTGGGGGCAACCGTTGGAGGGGTTTTCCAAACGGCGATCACAAAGATTCTTGGCGGTTGATAATAAAACCGCTATCATGCCTATTATGGTGTATTTTTTTATTAAGCACGGGGAAAACTTATGAAAAGTAACGTATTGAAACAGTGGTTTCATGGGGCTCATGGGAAGATGGCGCGCCTGCGCTCCCGATTGGCAACCGGCATCGTTTTGTTTATGGCCGCACAATCCGCGTGGGCTGTGCCGACTTTGGGGCAAATAGGGACTTACCAGGAACAGACCGCAAGCGGACTTTCCCAAGGATTGTATTACTTTGCCTTGTTTTTCGGGTTACTCATGGTCGTGGTCGGCATCATCATGTGGGGATACGCCCACAAGAAACACGAGTCGCCCATGGTGGCTATCGTGATTATTGTCGCAGGGATTCTTTTGGCGTCGGTCACCGAAGTGATCGATGTAGGTAGCGCTACGGCTTTCAGTGGGTCCAATGAATCGCAAGTCAGTACAGTGCTGGGATAAAATTAAGGCGGATTCCTCGACATGTCTGGAACCCTCGCCTCCTCGCCGGTTGACCGCAAGCCCCCGTTAATTTTGGGGGTGAAGCGCTCGACTTGGCGGATGCACGACCCGGCAGCGGAAGATGCGGACGCGGCGTTCGAAACCGTCCGAAAAAAGGTGCTGGTTCGGGATAAGTATACCTGCCGGTATTGTCAGATGCGTACACTCAGGGAAGAAGACCAGACTAAAAACGGCAAATTTTTCAAAGGTCGTTTTGCGGGTTATTTTGAGGTTCACCATATCGACGATGATCACCATAATAATCATCCTGACAATCTTTTGACGGTCTGTCCTTTTTGTCATTCGGTTTTTCATTGTGGCAATGCGGGGCACCGGGAGGCCGGTTCCATTATCTGGGCACCCTGGATTCGTCAGGAAGATTTGAATATCACCGTTCATGTGTTGTTTATCCTGATGTGCTTTGAGTATCCCAATGAGGCCGAGATTAAAATAGCGGAGGAATCACGGACGCAGGACGCGCTGAAGTTTTCCTCGGAAATGGGACGCGCCGCCCGTGAGCGATACGAATCACTACAGTCCTTTGGGGACCTCGCGGAAAAGAATCTCGGTGCCGGGATGAGTAATGCGGCAGTATTGGGTGAGTCTTTGATGGCCTTAGCCAACCGGAATGAATCGGCCTATTTACGTCGGTCTGTTTTTCTAGGGGGCGCCCGGTTCTTGCCTGATTTCTCTTATTACTTGCGGCCCGTACGTTACTGGTTGCAAGCCAATAACTACAAGCAAAACATGAACTTGATTCATGCGGACAAGCTGAAAAGCCATTATGACCGCTTCGAAAAAATGGCGCAGCGTTTCTTGTGTGGAGACCTTGTTACGGATGACGGGAAATCGACTACGGCAGGGGAGATGTGATGGAATCCCATGTCCGTTGCGGTGCCTGTTTTTTTGATGATCCATCCACGCACGATTCGGGTTGGGCGCTCCCTTCCTGGAAAGAGGAGGTTTTTCGTTTCGGTAATACGGCAGACCTTTCGTCGGACGTGGCTTGGTGGACGAACCTTTCTTATGAGGCGGTGAGCGTTTCTGGGTTGCAGGGGGCGCGTTTTCGTCGGGACAGCTATTTTTCGCACCCGATGAAGCGTTTCTGGAACGAGTTGGGCATCGATGAGTCCGATAAGGAAGGCCTGAGGGCCAACCCCAAAAGCGTATGGGGTGGACGCTTTGATAATGGTGATTTCCTTCGCTTGGGCGTCAGTTCCTGGTTGTTTGAGCAGGTCATCGCCATTATGGATGATTTCCTGCCCATGTCAGCCCCGCCCCTCAATGATCTTGCGTATGGGTTGCGAGAGCGTATCCTCCCGGATGTTCGCCGGTTTTTTCCGGATGGGCCGCCGCCAGATTATTTTATTTCCGCTTTAGAATCGGCGGACAACGCTTACCAGCCAACGTCTGTCAGCAGTTATGATCGGGCGCGCGCTGGAAAGGGAGATGGTTTGCTTCCCGGCCATTTTCGGGTTCCCGTGGATCGCGTGGCACATGCGCAGCAGTTGTTTCGGGTGCCTTTTCCCATCGGTGGATGGCGAAATGTCGGGGACATGTCCATATTGAGCCGGCGAGGCCCGGAACGCATCCTGGATTGGCTGGATCAAAATCCAGGATCCCTGATTCGAGCGACGATGAAGCGGTGCGACCCGAGAATGGAATCCATGATCAATTACGGGGCGAACATTCAACGGAATGCGCGTTCCGGATACTGGCTGACCTCTTTGGAACTGGCTGCACTGCTGCCCTGGTGCGAATTCGTCTTGCATGAAGGGGTGGTCGGTGAACGGCTGAGTTCGATCCAGGAGATTCTGGAACAGGCCATGCCGCGTCAGGTACAGAATAAACCAGTAGGAAAATGGGGAGCGCCCCCGCGTGGGTTCGGGTCGCCGGAGGTGTACACGCCAGGATATTGCTCCGCTTTGGATCCAGAAACCGTGCGTATGCGGTCCGTCTCTTACCCCTATCAGATATTTATGGACGTTTTATGGCGGGCGGCTATAGGCACCATTCCGAAAGCACCCAAGTCTGCCCGTAATCCAGCGAGCGCCTTTGTACGTGCTGCGGACCGCATGCTGTTATTTGAGGTGGCGGCACAATTGCACAGCGTCTCTATCGGCGTTTCTGGCTATGGCTCTGGTGGGGTACTGATTTCCCCGCCGGAAGGGATGGTGATCCAGGAGTGGATCCCCATACTTCTGGCGCAGGGTTTATTGCCGCCATTCCTTCCACAGGGTCTGCTTTCTGAAGAGTGGGTCATGAATGAGGTGGAAAACGCTTATAACCCGGAGCGCACTTCTGAAAATGTGCAGATGCTGCAAATGGCTTTTCTTTTAGGGGGATTGGATATGGTGGTGCGTTTTTCTGATGAGTTTTCTTTGTATCATCCAGGAGCCGAAGGGGGTGCACGATGAGTAATCCACAACCCACGCCTGCGGCAAAAACTACTCCGAAAGGGGCCGGGTCTGAAAACGGTGTGTACTTGGTGGAGGAGTCCCGTGCGTTTTATCGGGACAGCTACCAATGGATTGTCCGTATCGCCGTGATCGAGGCCGTGGTCATTGCAGGGTTGTTGGTCCCTAACGCCATTAACATGCTGGTACACCGTAAACCGATTGTTATTACGGTCAACCCATCCATGCAGGTGCAGCCGGTGGTGCCACGGTCTGAACCGATGGTCAGTAATGCCGGGGCTGCAGCATGGGCTACGCGTGCGGCGGAAAAAACCCTGTCCCTGTCTTTCACGAGATGGAAGCCAGAACTCAGTAATGCAGCGAAGTATTATACAAGTACCGCTTTTAAGCAGTTGATCGTTGGACTCAAGAGCAGCGGGATCATTCAGAAAATCGCCAATCAACGCTTGAATACGGTATTGCAGCCGATTTCCGCCGCGTATGTACAGCAGGCCGGGCGAATCAATGGCATTCCCGTATGGATGGTTCGCGGTAAAATGATGTTGACCTATGCGGGCTCTGCCGGAAATTTGAGCACGCAAAATATCGACGCCACCATTATTGTGCAGCGGGCAAACATGTTGAAACATCCGTCCGGGTTGGTTATTCGTAACATCTCCCTGCAGTGACATCCGGGTTAAGGCTTTTCTTACAAAGGCAAAATTTTATATGTCGATAGTCCAGATCGTAGATGATGTTTTTCGTGCCGTAGAATCTGTCACACATACGGGTGATTTGCGGTTTATCACCGATCTGGAGACCGTGGATGATAACCGGACTTTAGTGTTGAGTGACGGGTCGTTGATGAGCCTGGTCCGCGTGAAGGGCAGCATGAGCCTGGTGGGCGTCGAAGAGTACGACAACATCAATCGCGGCGTGCATTCCGTGATGAAAAATGGGCTGGCCTCGGTCGGACATTCTGTGATCGTCTATTTCCATCGAAATCCACATGATACGAGCGATGTGGAGAAGGTTTTCGATGGCATGCGCGGGACGTTGAGTGCCTTCGGAATGAGTTCCGCTGACGACGTTCTGGACGACTGGCAAACAGCCGTGTCCCGGTATGTTTCCAAAGAAGGTATCTATGTAGCGTTGATTACACGGTTATCCTCGTTGCCGCCGTCCATGCGCCGACAACAAAAAGCCCGTGTTAAAAAGCAGGCGTTGAGCATATTGCCGTTGATGCACCATGATGGACAACGGTTCAACCGGATTGCCACGGACCTTCGGGATGGGCATCGCTCTTTTGTGGACACGTTCATTGGAGAGATGCGTAGCCCGAAGGTGCGGGTGCTGGCGGAAGTCATGTCGGTTCGAGACGCTATTTATACGATGCGGTCGTCTCTTTCGCCCACGGGGTCCACGTACAAGCCGATTCTGCCTGGAGACCGGTTTCCTTTGCGGGTGAAGGACGAGATCAAAAACCGGTATGGCGCCCCCTCTCAAGCGGAGCTCTATTACCCGTCGCTGGCCAGGCAAATCATCAAGGAAGATGCCAGGTTTGTGGATGACACCGTGGTGAAGTGGGGCGATCGTTACTGGCGGGGTCTGGTGATGGACATTCCTCCAGAAGAACCGTGTAATTTTAACGTGCTGTTTTCTAAAATACCGATGGATATTGAATGGCGCATCGCTTTTCACATCGAGGCCGATGGTATGGGCCCCCTGTGGTGGAAATCTGCGTTGACAGCGCTGTTTGCCAAAACGTCTTCTGTAAATGCCCGGTACAATCAGGCCCTTCATGAGCTTCAAGCGGACCGGTTGGCGGGTGAAGCTGTGGTGCGATTCAAGTGCGCCCTCTCCGTTTGCGCGAGAGACGAAGAAACTCTGAAAAACCATGCGTCAGAAGTAGCGAGCGATGTCAATCTGTGGGGGCACGCAACCGTCGCTGCGCCGATGGGCATGGGGCAACTGCTGGCCATTGCGTCCACTATACCCGGCTTGAAATCCGGTAATCCCGCACCGGCTGCAGCCGCCCCGCTGATGGATATCGTCGGTATGCTGCCTTTTCTGCGCCCGGCATCGACCTGGGATAGCGGCACGCCCTACCGAACGAATGATGGCCGGTTCCTGCCTTTCCGGGAGGGTTCCGGGCAGCAGTCCTCCTTTATTGAAGTAGGGAGCGGCCCATTGGGATCCGGCAAATCCAATAATGCCAATGTGGCCAATTTTACGTTTTTCGTGGCCCCAGGGCAGCCGCGCATGCCGTTTTTGTCCATCATCGACGTGGGGCCGAGCTCTTCCGGTGTCATCTCCCTGATTCGGGAGAGTCTCCCCGAAGACCAGAAGCACCTGGCGATCTATGTGCGCATGCGAAACACGTTGGACTTTTCCGTCAATCCTTTTGATACGGCGGTTGGCTGTCGGGAACCGTTGCCATTGCATAAGGGCTTTTTGACCAATCTGATGAGCCTGATCGGAACGCCCTATGTGGACAAGCATCCACCGGACAAGGTCCCCGGGATGGCCAGCCTGATTATCGATAAGGCGTACCAGAGTCTTTCGGACAACCAGTCTCCGCGCATCTATCGTCCCCGTTATGATCCGGACAATCTGGACTGTATTCGGCTGGACCGTGTTATTGCGGAGGAAGTACAGGAAGGACGGCTCACGTTGGATGATCACACGTCCTGGTGGGAGATCGTGGATTACTTTTTTCGCAAGGGAGAATTGGGGAATGCGTCCATTGCCCAGCGCTTCGCGGTACCTACATTGGGTGAGGTGGCGGCTTATCTGAACGACGCGCAGGTGGTGCGTATGTATGGGGAACCTGCCACCCATGATTTTGGGTTGAAGTGTTCCGAAGCTTTGCAGCGGTATCGTGTTTTCGCCTTGCCAACCCGATTCACCATTGGTGAGGCGCGGGCAGTTTCACTGGACCTTGATGAGGTAGCCACCAAAGGATCATCGCTCGATGACCGGCAGACGGCCATCATGTATATGATGGCCCGGCATTTGACGCTTTCCCGGTTTTTCATCCAGGAAGCTGACGCCAATCTGGTGCCGGACCTGTACCGGCCGTACTATGACCGGTTCATTGCGGGCCTCAAACAGGATCACAAGCGTATCTTCTTTGACGAGTTCCATCGCGTTTCTCAAAACTCGTCGGTTTCCGATCAGATTGTCTCCGACATTCAGACAGTGATTCGTGAATCCCGAAAGTGGAACATTCACATTGCGGTCTACTCCCAGGAGCCCGGAGATATCCCGGAAACGATTGCCAACCTTTCGACGACGGCCTTCGTGTTTGGCGTGAACGGGAAACGAAATATTGCCGAAGTAGCCGCAGAGCGTTTCGGCATGGACCCTTCTTCCGTGGACGCCATGATGAATAATCTCCGGCAGCCGGACCGGAGAGGGTCCACCATCATCGCACGGTATGTCGTTAATGAAGGGAAGATCGTGCAAAGTTTGCGGAATACGGTGGGACCGATCGCCTTGTGGGCCTTTTCGTCCACACGGGAAGACACGATCTTGCGCGACCGGCTGTATCGGGAATTCGGTCCGGTGACCGCCCGTCGGGTTTTGGCAAAGCTGTATCCGGGTGGGTCCATCAAGGAATCGGTATTCGAGCCTTTACAGGATATTTTGTCCATGTCGGACCCGCTGGCTGGATTCAAATCCAAGGGTATGGGACGGTACGTTCCGTATTATCAGAAAGCTCTGCGGGATTTCCAGGCGTCCGATCAGTCAGATCACCTGACGAATGGGGTCGACCCGAATGAGATTATTTACTTGGTCGTTGTAGATGCCATTTTGCGGGAAACGGCGGCGGGTGTGTAATGAAGCGTTTTTTGTCGAGGTTAAACCGTGGTCACCTGTATCTTTTCCTGCTTGTGGCGGTCTTTGTCGCGGGCCTTGCCCAGGCTTGCCTCACAACGAACTTGCCTTGACGGTGTTATCCTTGTTTTCGGTGCCACTTTAGGAATAAGGAACGCTTCCGGCTTATTGGTCCCGCTTTGTCGCTTTCGAAGCGTTTCCTTGATCTTCCGTCAGTGCCGCCTGATTTTCCTGGTCGTCTTTGGGCACGATAGTTACCCCTATACCCTGAGTAACCCCCACGAGTAGCGCCGGCGTCTGCAAGTTTTCCGCCGTCTCTCCTCTGCCCCCACTGGTTTTCGCGGTTTTCCGGCCATAGTGCATGGTCGCCGTATTTTCGCTGGCATGCCCGAGCATATTGGCGATCTCTTCTTTGCTGTAACCACTTTGTTTCGCGGCGCTGACGAATCGGTGTCGGGTAGAATAGAGCGTATAGGTTTTTTTGGTGACGAGGTGCCGAATTTCCTTAATCCGGCAGGCCATACCGTTTTGTATTTCAGGCCATGCGGCACCCATGGCGAGCAATCGGTCACGTTCAGTCAGTGCTGCCTGAATCAAGTCCACCTTGTCCGGGTGGATACACAGCAAACGCGCAGTCCCGTTGCTCCGGCCATTGGTGGTCTTCCGATTTTCCACCTGCAAGACCCTTTCTTCGTTCAATGTGACCCAATGTGCGGTGTCCCATTCAGACGGGCGTAGCCCAATGAGTACGTTTGCCTGTAAAAAGGCCGCCAGCATCACATCATATCCGCCACTGCGGATGGTTTTGGCAGGCGCCGGTGAAGGGGTTGCGCCCTGCAAGGGGCTCGTCAGCAGGGTCACCAGTTTCTCCAGATCGGAATCCGGAAAACCTTTGACGCGCACAGCGGCGAATTGCCCGGCCGCCTTACTGGACGGGTTATGTCCATCGTCGAAGTGCTGAATGGCTTCTATGGGGGCACCTGCTTCCTGCAGATACTCTTGTACAGCGAGCCGGGTCATTCTCCAGGTAGACCGTTTCCACCGCCTTTTTTGCGCCAACATCCATTCCGCGAATGCCATAGGATGGTCTGCCCAGGTGTGCCCGGTTTCCGCCTGATAGCGATGCATGGTTGTCTTTACGCGATTATCGTACAGGCGCTGCGTCTTGGCTGATCGGGTGATGACGTTGGGCATATCAGATGCGGCTTCAGTGGCTTCAGTGGCAATTAGTATAACGCGGAAAAACCTTTGTTGGCGATATGCTCGCGCAGCCGAGATTGGGCCAGGACGTCCAAAGGGTCAAATCAACGCCAATTTGACATTCTTTTGGCACCATTCTGGCATTTTGTTGGAATTACGCGTGACGGACGTCAAATTGGCGCTCATTTGACCGTGTTCTGGCGCCAAATTGGCACTTTTTTGGCCTATTCGTTTTTGATGGGGTGCGGCGCGTGGGCTGGGGGCGGATGCCGGACTGCCATTTTGGCACCAATTTGGCGCTGTTTAGGTGTCACAGCATAGCGGATGCCAATTTGGTGCCAGTTTGACATCGCTTTGGTTACGCATTGACACCTGTTTGGCATTTCGCTAAAGTGGGTATGTTGGCGTTATTCCTTATATCTTCTTACGCCGTTTTTTCCGGTTTTACCGAGGGGGACAAGTATGTCTATCGCTGCAGTAGATGTGGGCTCTGGTTACGTTAAAGCCATTTCGGGTGGTTTGATGATAAACAGTCCGCGTGTTTCGTTTCCTTCGGTGGTTGGTGAGTTGCCGCCGCATTTGCGCGGCCAGTTTGGGGCTTCTGATTTACCCGTGATCGAGTATGCGGATCGCGTCTGGCTGACGGGTCAATATGCCCTGGAGCATCTGCGGCAGCATCAGGTGGCCGACACTTTAGGTCATCAATGGGCAGGATCGACCCCCTGGATGGTTTTGTTGCTGCGCGCCCTTTCTGAAATGGGTATTTCAGAAGGTGAAGTTCACTTGGTGACGGGCGTTCCTCAAGCCTCGTACCGGGATCGTTGGCGTGGCATTGCAGCCTCCCTTCTAGGTGAGCATCGGGCGGTTGTCCACGGCAACAAAATGCGTTTAACCATTTTGAAAGGAGAGAGCATGGTCATGCCGCAGGCGGCGGCTGGCCTGTATTACTGGATGGCGCAAGACCAAAATTTGCGGGAAATCTCGGAGACGGACGGGTTGATTGGTGGTATTGACGTAGGCACCTACACCACGGGCTTTGCGGTACTGCGCGGGGGGCGTCCCGTTATGGATTTGTGCTCCGGGCTGGATATTGGCATGTCGAGAGTGGCATCCACGGTGGGGACCCGCATTCATGGCCGGTTTGGTTTGGCCCTGGATTTGAAGGAGTCCATGCGCATGGTGGAGAACCGCCATAAAGTGTTTCTGCAGGGGCAATGGATAGACTTGTCGTCCGATGTGCAGACGGCTGTGGAACAAGCGGTTTCTGGCCCTTTAATGAATGCCGTGTATGGCTTATGGGGCGGGGATGCTGACCGTATGATTATTGGGGTCTACGGTGGTGGGGCGCCAGATTTTTGCCCATTTATTCAGCAAGTATTCCCACGGGCACAACTGGTTCCCATGGATACCATGGGCGGCGGTCGATTTCTGCCGGTTTTGGGCATGTTGACGTACTACGCCGGTCGAAATGGCTTACAGGTCGGGTGAATTAAACCATGGCAGATATCGACGAAGAATGGGATAGCGGTTTTGACGATGTTGCAGGAAGCGCCGGACTGGAAGATTCGGACGTTGGCCTGGAAGATCGGTTTGCTGCCGATGTAACCACTGTGGATGCTCAGGATACACTGGATGTTTCTGCGCAGTTCTTCAGGGTGTGCGCCCGCGTCTATATGGACAACCCGCTGCACCAACCGGTCTATCAGTGGCTTTCCAGTTTACCGAGAACGGGGGCCGGCAATATCAAGGCGGTCTCGGATCATTTGGTGATGGCCTTGCGCTTATATGTCGACACGTTGAATGCGGGATCAACATTACGTTTGGGTCCGTCTTTAGAGTCAGGAGGGCCTACAGAAACGGAGCCGGGCTTGCCCCATGCAGGCGGTCCCCATGGTGCCGGATATTCTTCTACTGTCGCGACCACCCCTTCAATAAGATATCGGCAATCGCAAAGATTCAAAGAGAACTTATCTGAGGATGCGCCCTCTTCTCCATCTGGCCAATCTGCTGATTCAAAGCCCGTCGTCCAGACACCGTCCGCCCCTGGGAATGGGGCAACTTCGGTTTCAAGAGCTTCTCCACCTACCCCGCCTACCCCGTCTGCACAGCCCCCGTCGCCCCCTCAAACATCATCGCCCGTCTCCGAAGATGGTCTGTCTTATGTGGCGCGATTAGCGAGAGAAGGAGAAGGGTGGTGATCTTGTGTTGTGAATATCTCCTTATGCTAGGCGTAATCGTGATGAAACAATTATCTCGTTTTTTAACCGGTCAAAACCGCGATAATGATTTTGCCTGTTTTCGGCGATCCATACGGAAAAGTGGGTTGTCTTTTTCCATTTTTACGGATTCAGCTTTTGTACATTTAAGGATACCTGCATGTTAAAGACGGCTATCGCTTTCCGTTTTTCCCTTTTCCCGGGGCTGAATTTTGTCGGTAGCCGCTGGTGGGCTTTGCCGTTAGGGATGTGTTTCCTCGCTGGTTGTGCGCACCTACCGCAGCCCGCACCGTCTGATGTGCCGCATCCGAATATGGACCGATCGCTCATGCAATCCGTACGGCAGATCCAGCAGGTTACCGACAATTTACGGGCGGCACATAGTGTGGCCTGGCATGGGGCTTATCAGGGCTTCCCGATGAGCGATGGGACGGCTCCGTCTGACGGCGGCTATCCGGTCCCGCAGATTTCCGCCAGCGCACCCAAAGCGGGCCCGCTGGCGACGAGGATGTATGTCCAATGGAGCGGATCAGCGAACATCTTGGGTAAGGCTTTGGCACAGAAGTTGGGCTGGCGTTATCAGGATTCTTCTGGGCTCGGTGGGCAACTGGATGTTTCTGTGTACGGACGGAATGAATCGGTTTTGCGCATCCTGAAAACCATGGCGGCACAATTGCCGGACTCGGTTTCTCTGCAGGTGACGCCTGGACACATTAAATTATGTGCATCTGGTGCAGGCAGCACGGCTGGCGTTGGCGGATGGAGTAGAAAATGAGGCCGCGCAAAAGCCTGTCCTTATTCCCCCGGCATGCGTTCCTTTTTGGAACCTTGACGGCCACGGCCATCTGGTCTGTATCGCCGATGGCTTTGGCCGGTGACGCTAGCGTTTCGTCCATTTCGCCGATGCCGGTCTATAGCGAGCAATCCCTGATCAACGACCCGGCGTCGGCCATTCACGAGAAACCCGGCTTTGTGTCGATCTTCAGCAATATCCGTGAAAGGGCCATTTTGCAGGCAGCAGAGTCTTTTGGGTCGCAGGCGGGCTATTGTGCCGGGGTGTCCCAATGGAATCAGTGGGCGGAGAATCATGCGCAGGTATTGAACGGCGCGTATAACTTTGCGTCTTTGCTGGTGGACGGTGGGCGGGTGTTGCCGCCGGTGATCCTGGAGGATAGCGATTCCTACCAGCAGAAGGGGCGTAGCCTGGCGGTTACCGCGCAAACGACCTGGCATATTTTGCGATACGGCCGCATTGTTTCAGTGGCCCCCACCTGGCGTAATTACCTGTTACAAAGTTGTGCGCCACCGTTGAAGCCGAATCCCGTTCTTTTGCCCAAGACAGACGCCGATCAAGCAGCCTGGAAAGCGGGCATTCGAAAAGGCTGGGAGATGGGCGAATTGTCTGCCAAAAAAAGCTTTCAGTTAGGCTTGCATCGTTTGACCCGAGATTATGCGGGCATGCTGCGCTTTTGGCTGTTGCACAAACGCGGGGTCATGTCGGCCCCCATGCTCTCGACAGGAGAAGTTTCCATGCGTGTCAACGGCCGGACTTTAAGTGTCGGTGAGCGGATATTTCGTCTGACGGGAGAAGGATCATTTCGCACGCCAAAAGAGTGGGAGCCGGATTTAGAGGCTCCACAGATCAGCTTGGGTTCAAAATGAAAAGAGACACTTTGGCACCAGTTTGGCTCCAGAATGGAGAGAACCTGACATCCAACTGGCGTCACTCTGACACTATTTTGGCTTTTAAGGGGATTTGACGATTCTGGACGAATTGGATGCCGGCCATGCTCATTTCGATCCTTCTAGCGAACACATCCTCTTTGACGATGTCCCACCGCTGTTTCCGGACGAGCCGTTACCGGGTGGCTGGGCGCAGATTGAGACCGTGCAACAATTTGTCCGATGGGCGGGGCGGCTGGGCAAATCAGGCGCCAGTGATATCAAGATGAACTCATCGACGCCGGTTTCTGTTCGGGTGGACGGCCAATACTATCCGGTAACGCGCCATATCCCGACGCCGTTGGAGTTATCACTCCTTCTGGATGCGGTCACGCAAGACCGGTCGTCTTCTTCGGTAGCCAGAGGCGGACAACCGGTCGATTTTTCCTTTGAGGTTCAGAAGTCGCACAACGATCGTCGTAGCGGGAAGTGGCGGTTGCGCGGCAATGCGACGGGGGTAAAGGCGGGGCTTGAATCGGGCGTCTCGCTGACCTTCCGTTTTATTCCTGAAGTCATTCCGGAGCTGGAATCACTGAACGTCAACGCGTTGTTGGTTCCCTCCTTGTTTCCAGATCACGGACTGGTGAGTATTGCGGGGGTCATGGGTTCGGGAAAGACAACCAGCCTTGCAGCGATGGTGCAACGGTATCGGCAAACCTATCGTCGTGCGTTGGTAACGATAGAAGACCCCATCGAATTTGATTTTGAAAATATACCCGGTGCCATGGGGACGATCGAACAGTTGGAAGTGCCACGCATGGTGAAATCCTTTGAGTTGGGCATTGAGAGCGCCACGCGAAAGGCGGCAGATGCTTTACTGGTCGGCGAAACCCGCAACCGGGCCACCATGGAAAGCATGGTGCATGCAGCGGAGATCGGGATCGCGGTGTATCACACGATTCACGCTTCGTCGGTAGCGGCTATTCCAGGCCGCATTATTCATCAGTTCAATGAGATTGAAGCCCCGGGCATTGCGGTGAGCTTTTTAAGTGAAGCGCAGGTCATGATTCAGCAGCGGTTATACCCTCGCGTTGGTGGTGGGCGTATCGCCCTTCGGGAATGGTTGGTGCTGGATGAAGCACATCGCCAGCGCCTGGTGGATACGCCCATCCATCAGATTTACGGGGTTTTGGATACTATGGTGAGAAAAGATGGCCGTACCCTGGTGGAAGATGCGGTCATCGCGCACAGGGAAGGATGGATTGATGATGCAGTGTTGCATCGCATTGAAGCGGAGAAGTCGCGTTGAGGCAAGGAGGGGATCGTCATGTGGTGTGATACTGCGCGGATGCCGCGCTTAGTGGGACCGGTGGATGCCCGTGTTGCGGTTTTTTTTATGATCTGGGCGATCCATATGTCCTGGTTTACGTTTGATGTTTCGCTGATTGGGATTGTCGTTTTTTCTATTTTGCCGTACTTCGGGATCAGCATGACGAACGCCTTTCGATGGGTTTCTCAAAAGATTGCTGGTAAACAGGTCCATGCGGGAGATCCAGTCTGGAAGTACCGGAATCGCTGTGGATTATAAAGGACTTGCAGGCTATACAAGAGCTTTTCATTTTCGGAGATAACCGCTATCATGGCTATTACAACAACATTTCAGGGTTTATGCATGCGTCCAGGTAAAGATGGTTTGGTGTGGGTCAACGGTGTGATTTGGTCGATATTGCCGGTACTGGCTCATGCGGCGGCGCTTTCTGTAGCCCCTGTTCTTCTGGAATCTGGCGTCCCTACGGCCACGCCATCCCCGGCTGCCATAACGTCAACCGCGCCGAAGTCTTTGAACCTGAAGGGGTACGCGCAATGGAAGTCTCCTCAGCAAACCCTGGAAACCGTCGGTTACGGGACGGCGTCTTCCCGCTCTTCGTATGGTTCAGGGATTCCCTTAAAGGATGCGCTGCGGCTTATTCTCCCGGAAGGTTGGCACGTGTACGCGAAACCTGGCGTGTCGGGGGCGGCTCCGGTCACCTGGAAAACCCAAAACCAACCATGGACGTTACCTTTGCGTGAAGTGCTCCGTCAGTCCGGACTGATAGCTACCCTCAACTGGCAGCACATGGCGCTGCTTTTGCGGGTTAAGCCCGTGCCTTCTGTGCCACCATTGAATACCAAAGGTTACGCCGCTTGGTCTAACAGCACCGCATCAGGGCTTCCTTCCAACTTTCATGTTGGGCACGGACAGCAAACTTACCCAGCCTCCTCCTTAGCCGGGGTTACGCCTGTTTTCCTGCTCAACCGGGGTGATCTCATTCTGCCCGATCTTCAGAAGTGGGCCAAACAATCCGGCTGGACAGTGGTCTGGCAGGTGCCGGAGGACTGGCAGGTGCCGAACACCACGACGTTCAGCGGAGATTTTCAGAAGGCGGTCAGCCAGGTGATCCAGGCGTTGTCCGCGAACGGTGCGAACGTCCATGCGGTTTTCCATATCGCCAACAAAACGGTGGTCATTAACGGTGCAGGAGGCGGGGAGTGAAATCTTCAGAAAAAATCGAAGATATGACGGCAGATGTTTTTGCCGAAGGGTTGCGCAAAGCTTTACGCACGGACCCGGATTGTATTTTTTTGGGAGAAATTCGTGAAGCAGGAGGCGTGCTAGTGCCATTGGCCGCGAATGGCACAACTGTCCACACGGTATTCCATACCGCCAACAAAGGCGGTCATTAGATGCGCAGGTGGTGGGGCATGAAACCTCTGCAGGGCGCTCTTGTCGGATTGCTGTCCGTCGGCATTATCGGTTCTGTGCTTTATGTGGGTAGCCAGTATGCCCTTTATTTGCATGACATAAAGGTTCTCTCGCATAACCACATTGGAACCGTTTTTATACACGGGAAAATTCATGGGCAGCCATTTCAATGGATAACCAATGTAGACGTATCAACCGCCTTACCAAGCGTGTCCATAGTGTTAGGTTACCCGTACAGCTACACATTGAAATTCCAGGAAATAAAGGGAAATAAAGCCAAATTGAGCTTTATTGTCTGGCAACGGCGACCTCTGGTCACAGGCCAAAGTCAACAGAGTCAAACGATGGTATGGAAGTCTGTCGTACCTTCCATGGCGGCGAAATTGGCTACTAAAGGCTCACTAGAACAGGCTTATTCCCCAATATCGAAAATGTATTACTTGTCAAAAAACCCCGTTTCTGCTGCAGAAGGGAAACTGGCGGGGGATGCGGGGAAACAAAACGAATTGCAAGCAACGTGGATCGGCGCGACGTATGAGTAAGACTCATTCATTAAAAGGAGTAATGCTATGTTGAAGAAAGTGATGTTTGGTGCTGTTTTGAGTTTGATGATAGTTCCAGTGGCGGCTATGGCTTCGGCTGAAGGCCATGCTGTTTACACCGTAAAGGTGATGAACAATGGGAAAAAAATTTCCAATGTATCAATTTCGACCATTCCGGGTGCTCCTGCACCGTTTTCCGTAACACGGAAAATTAGTTATCCCGCAGCATCGAAAATCAAAAATGGCAAAGTGTCCCTATTGCCGGGCTTCATCACTACGGGCGTCAGTGGCGTATTGTCTGAATCCCGGAAAAACCATGGTGTCGTTCACCTGAAGCTGGCGGACACGCGGCTCATTAAAATGGGCACCCTCGTTGCAGACGGGCAAACCATCGTTTTGCCAGAAGTCAGCACACAAAATTTTCAGGACGCATTGTTTTTGCAGAAAGGTCAGTTGATGGTGTTGCATGGTTTTAATCCTAAAACAGGGGATATTTCTTTAACTGTGAGTCGAGCACGATAAGCCTGATGCGCCACAATACG
>NZ_JAAOMP010000036.1 GCF_018853815.1 Acidithiobacillus sulfurivorans
TGCCAAGCTACGCGTAGAGATGCGCACAGAAATCAAACGTCTGCATCAGCAACTAAAAACCACCATGGTTTATGTGACCCATGAAACCGGCAACAAAACGATTGGCAGGGTCATTGTAAATGGCATCGGGGGTACCCAGCTGCTGTATAATTCCATCATTCATCACGGCAATGAGATCGCCCATGGTCATGGCCTCAATTTGATCATGGGTCACATAAACCATGGTGGTTTTTAGTTGCTGATGCAGACGTTTGATTTCTGTGCGCATCTCTACGCGTAGCTTGGCATCCAGATTGGAAAGTGGTTCATCAAACAAAAACAGTGCAGGGCGCCGGGCGATGGCCCTGCCAATGGCCACGCGCTGCTGCTGTCCTCCTGAAAGCTGCCGTGGACGACGATCCAGAAGATGGTCCAACTGCAGCATGTGCGCCACATCCTGCAAAATCTGCTCGCGTTCATTTTTGGGGACATGACGGTTAACCAGTCCGAAAAGAATATTGTCGCGGACTGACATGGATGGATATAAGGCGTAGGACTGAAAGACCATGGCAATATCCCGATTTTTAGGGCTGAGATCGTTCACCCGCCGATCATTAATGAGAATATCGCCAGCACTTTCCTGCTCCAGACCAGCGATAATGTTCAGTAAGGTCGTTTTTCCACAGCCCGAAGGTCCAACCAGAATCAGAAACTGATTTTCCTCGGTTTCTATATTAATGCCGTGAAGCACTTCATCCTTACCGAATTTTTTATGAATATCCTTGAGTATCAGGCGTCCCATTTTTATCCCTTTACGGCGCCAGCCGTTAATCCACGTACAAAATATTTCCCGGCAATCAGATACACCAACAAGGTGGGTAGTGCCGCAAAAATGGCAGCCGCCATATCTACATTCCACATATGAACGCTGGTAACCGTATCCACCAGATCGTTGATAGCCACAGTGACCGGCTGTTGTCCTCCCTGAGTAAATACCACCCCAAAAAGGAAATTGTTCCAGATCATGGTGAACTGCCAAATCGCCGTTACCATGATGATCGGCGTACTGACTGGCAACATGATCCGAAAAAAAATACTGAAAAATCCGGCACCATCCACGCGTGCCGCCTTCACCAGATCATGCGGAATGCCGACGTAATAATTGCGAAAAAACAAAGTCGTAAATGCCAGACCATAAATCACATGCACCAACATCAGGCCAGGAATCAACGTGCCCGCAATGCCCAGTCGACCTTCTACCCAGGCCATCGGTAACAAAACAATCTGGAAGGGAATAATGGTGCCGAGTAGCAACATATAAAAAAATACATTGGAGCCACGAAAACGCCAATGCGTCAGCACATAACCATTAAAGGCACCAATGGCTGTAGAAATGACTACGGCGGGAATTACCAGAATAAAAGAGTTCAGAAAATAACCATGAATCCCTGAACTGGCTGCACCAATGGTGGCGGCACTCCAGGCATGCACCCAGGCATACCAATTCAGGCTGCTGGGTAACGCCAGAATACCCGTTGAGTAAATTTCCGGCATGGTCTTGAAGGCGGTCACCAACATGACGTAAAAGGGCAACAGGAAAAACAGCGCGGCCAGAGATAAAAGACTATAAACAACCCATCTTCTCGGGCTTAAAATGGATGTAGTACGCATCAGGCCTGCCTCCGCGAGTCGAGATAAAGGAAGGGCAAGGCAAAAATCATCATGATGACCAGCATCATGAGGGCACTGGCTGCACCCACCCCCATTTCACCCCGTTGAAACGAGAAAACGTACATAAAAATGGACGGGACATTGGTGCTGTATCCGGGTCCACCACCCGTCAGAGCAATAATTAAACCGAAGCTTTTGATAGCTAATCCGACAGATAACACCAACGCCACAAAAAAAGTGGGCGCAAGACTGGGCAGAATTACGCGCAAATAAATACGCGCATTACTGGCACCATCAATCTGCGCCGCCTTGACGATATCAGAACTTACGCCACGCAACCCCGCCAGAAAAATGGCCATCATAAAACCGGTCGTCTGCCACACTGCAGCGATAACTACCGTATATATGGCCATGTCTGGATCATCTATCCAGGCAAAGGCAAAATGCGGGAACCCCATTGAACGGACAATGGCCTGTAAGCCAAAGCCGGGGTCCAGCAACCAGCGCCAGGCTACCCCGGTAACCACAGCGGAAAGCGCCATGGGATAAAGAAAAACAACCTGATAAAGCCTTTCGCCCTTGATACGCTGGTCCAGAAGAATAGCCAGACCAAGACCGATGGACAAGGAAATCAGAACATAAAGACCACCAAAAATTCCGAGATTCGTTAATGAGCGCCACCAGCGTGAGCTCCCAAAAAGATCATAATAATTGGCAAGTCCGACAAAATGATTACTGGGCAAAATGGTTGAGCGTGTTAAGGACAACCAAATCGTCCATAAAATAAAACCATAGATAAAAAAGGTAGCAGCCAAAATGGTCGGCGAAAGCACTATTTTTGCCATCAACCGATCGCGTCCACTGAATTCTGCCTTGGTGAATGGCATGTGAGGATCCTTCTGCAGCACACATCAATGGAACAAGCCCGGCCTGTACAGGCGACCGGGCAATACCTAAGCTATTAATCCTGACTCTTGGCCACTTCTACCCGTTTGGCCATGGCTGCTGCCGCAGCCTGCGGGCTTTCATTGGAAGTATAGAACTTATCCAGGGAGTCAATAAATGCTCCGGTGGGCGGACCATAGGTGGACATATTCTGGGAAAAACTGGGCACCAAACCATTATCTTTACGGGCAACCAGAAACTGTGCCCGGGATTTTTTCTGGCAGGCGTTGTAACCATTCAGGGAAACATTCATCAAATCCGGGATGGAGCCCTTGTACTTATTGAACAGCAACTGGAATTTCGGGCTGACCATGGTTTCTGCCAGCTTGATTTCCGCCGCCCGCTTCTCGGGAGTATTCTGCCGGAAGAAAATAAAGCTATCGACATTATAAATGAATTCCTTGGCCGTGCCGGGAAAAGCCACGCAACCCACTTGTGGACCACCCGGAGTCACATGGAGAAATTCAAACTGGCCATTGGCCCAATCACCCATGATCTGAAATGCCGCTTTTCCGTGAGCTACTAAAGCCGTATCAAAATTCCAGGTGCGGCCCGCCAGGGATTTGGGGGTGTAAGCCTCAATGGCGCGCAACCGTTCCAATGCCTTGACCATGGTTGGGCTGTCAATAGCCTTGGGGTCCAGTTTGACAAAAACATCCTTGTACCAGGCGGGTCCACCTGTCTCCAAAGCAATCGGATCAAATTCGGTGGCAATCATCCAGCCATTACCGCCACCAGCCATGGGCGTAAAGCCTGCGGCCTTGACCTTGGCGAGATCCGCCATAAGTTCAGGCCAGGTTTGCGGAGCGGTGGCAATTCCGGCTTTTTTCAGAATGGCCCGGTTGTACCAAAGCCAGTTCAGACGATGTAGATCCATGGGAGCCGCTACATAATTACCTTTATATTTCATAAAGTTGTTGATCACAGCAGGAACATTTTTGTCCCAGTCTTCAGACTGGGCTGCGGCATCAATATTGGCTAGCAGACCCGTATGTCCCCATTGCTGGATCTCCACACCCTTAATTTGCGCGGCACCCGGAATCTGACCTTCCATGAGGCGCGTCTTCAGAATAGTGCGGGCCTGCGCACCACCGCCGCCAGCGATGGCGTCATTCTGAATATTCACCCCTTTGGCCTTCATCATTTCCACCAGGACATGCATGGCCTTGGCTTCCGATCCTGCTGTCCACCAATTGATTACACTCAGGCTGGGGGCTGAAGCCGCCATCGCCGTTCCGGCCATGCCGCTGCCAAGGGCCAGCCCTACACAAACTGCAATAACTTTTTTATGCATGGATTTCATTTTATTCTCCTCAAAAACGATATTTGAAGTAAAAGCGGTTGCTGAAATACGGGTTTTGATAATGTGGATAACCCGCCTGATTTTGCGCCATGGAAATATCCGTATAATCGGCCACATAAAGGCCCTTGAAAATACTGGACAGGTCATAGGATAAACCGACATCCATGGACCAGAGATGCTGATCGGGAATGGCTGTTCCCGTTGGAAATCCGTAAGCGCCGCCATAACTATAAACACTACCGCCAAACCCATAACGGACGAGATAACGAATAAAGCTAGCATTCAATTTGAGTTTGTTGGCTAAGAAACCAAAGTTGGAGGCAATACCATAAGCGTACCCCGGTCCAAAATCGGAAATGCCGGTTTGCATGGTGGTGGTGTAACTGGTACCGCTGAGATCATTGTAGGGGTGAATCATGCCACCATGACGAAAGGAGTTGTAATTTACGGGGCTATAGGTTGCTACCAAAGCCACATTATCATCATGATGACTGCCAAATTTGACGCCAATACGCCCCCCATAAACCTGGGCATCTACCGAGTCGGCATTCAGTGTGCTCAGATAACTCGTACCGGCTCCAGAGTTCCCTTCAGAAACCACCTGAAAATTTCCGAACAAGGAAACATTTTTGGTAAGGGGATGGCTGATACCCGCCTGCCCGTAAAACATATTGGCAAACCCATAAAAATCGTAATACCAGGCCTGCAAATCAACATGACTACCCAAAAACGGGGTTTGATAGCGCGCACCAAGCACATAAAAACCATTAGTATGGGCGCTGGTATAGCGATTGCCCGTGGTAAAAGTAGCACTGTAACGGCTGGCATAACTGTACATCCGGGCAGCCATGAAGCTCAGGGTTGCTGGCGACCCACCCAGAGCCAGTGCACTATTACCGGACCATTGTCCAGCCTGGGGATGACCAATAATGTCCACCACCGCGCTGACGCCCGTAAAAGCCCGGGGGTTGTAGGTGTAATAATCCCAATTGGCATACGGGGTATTAATAAATTGCCGGCCGCCACGAATGACAAAGGGTCCGTAGTGATACTGCAAATAAGCCTGGCGAACAATGGCTATGCCATGGCTGGGATAGGGACCTGTAAGTTCTGGATCTTCATGCTGGTAAAAACCGGTCCAGGTGGCAAAGTCTCCACCGACTCCCAGACTGAATCCTGCCAGTTGTGGACTGTGTACATACAAATGCCCACCCAAAGCCAAGGAATGCGTATCTTGACCAGTATGGGCATGATTAAGATAACTAAAGTTAATCAGGCCGACCATGGCCGATATTTTCGTGTTGGCAATAGCCTTATCCAGAATGGTATTGGCAGGAATCAGCGAATTGGCCGGGGTGGCCGCCTTGGACAATGCTGGCGCTCCCAGGGCAATAGCACATGAAACGGCCAGACTGCAGGCCAGAAAGCGTCTGGATAGAATCCTTCCAGACAATGATGGACGATTACTATAATTATATTTTTTAATCATGGCACTCTCCTTATTCTCAGTATTTATAGCGCCCTTATGCAGGGTGTATTTGCGATAACCACTCCTTTTTCTCTTTCCCGAACTTTCGGGGTTCATCAAACCGTACCGCGTTTCTTCAAATAACCGAGCATGACTGCCAGCAAAATGACAACACCTTCCACCAGCTCGGTATAGAAGGGTGAAATATTCAGTAAAACTAGACCATCCAGAATAGTGCTCAGCAACAGCGCACCAATCAACGCACCCCAGACGGTGCCTCGGCCGCCAAACAGATAAACGCCGCCAATAACCACCGCCGCAATAGCCGGCAGTTCGTCGCCGCGACCGGCATTGGGATCGGCAGTGGCCAATTGTGCGGCAAAAATCACGCCGGCAAGCCCCGCTGAAAATCCGGAAAAAGCATAGGCCAGACTGCGCAGGCGGCGTACCCGAATTCCCGCGCGATAGGCAGCGACACGATTCCCACCAATGGCGTATAAATAAGCCCCAGAGGCGCTGAGACCCAGAAAGAGCGCGACCAGAATGACCATCAAACCCGCAATCCATACTTGATCAGGGATACCCAGAATGTGACTTTCGCCAATGGCGTTAAAACCATTGTCATTGATATTCAGGGGCTCCCCATTGGTGACAATCAGGGTCAGGCTCGAAAAAATAGAAAGTCCGGCCAGCGTGGCTATAAAGTCCGTAATGTGCAGGTAATTGATGATGGCGCCTTGTAAAAGCCCTGCTAATGTGGCCGCCAAAAGAGCCAGGAACAGCGCTAGAGGCCAAGGAAAGCCCAGCAACATCATGGTTGCGGCGAGGGCACCCGTGAGCCCGGCCACGGCACCAACAGAAAGATCAATTCCGGCGACTAACATCACCATCAACTCACTTAATGCCAGCAGTACCAATGGCGCCGCATCAGTCAAGATGCTGAAAAAATTATTGCTGGAAACAAAATGGGGGGCGACAAATGATAAGAAAATCAGCAGGGCAATAAAAGCCAACAAAACCCCCTGATCCATCAGGAACTGACGGAGGGCGTGCCCCTTCAGTTCCGAGGCGTTCATGCAGCCACGCCTTTACCCACCAGCATGGCTTTAACGACCGTGTTCTCATCGAGATTTTCTGGATTCCCATCCAACGCCTTTTCACCGCGTGTAAGTACCGTGATACGAGAAGCCACCTGCCAGACGTCGGGCATGGTGTGGGTAATCAGAATCACCGCCACACCCGATGCCGCCAACGTCTGAATCAAATGGAGGATGGCTGAGTGCTCGCCGACCCCGATGGCAGCAGTGGGTTCATCCATAATCACCAGCTTCGCCTGCCAGTAAGCGGCCCGGGCAATGGCTACGGCCTGCCTTTGTCCCCCCGAAAGCTCTCCAACCGGTTGCCGCAGAGGGAGTTCAATAGCAAGTTTCTGGAGAGCCAGCGCCGATTGTTTGCGCATTTCCCGTCGCGCCAGGATGGGGAAAATGCCGAGCAGACGTCTTTTGCGCTCCCTGCCCAGAAAAATATTGGCGGCAACATCCAGATTTTCAGCAACAGCCAAGTCCTGATACAAGGTTTCAATACCCAGATCCCGGGCATAACGCGGATCAAACTGGCGCACGGCCTTATGGTTAAAATGCATCGTCCCCGTGCTTGGCGCCTGGGCACCCGCAATAATTTTTACCAGGGTAGATTTGCCAGCACCATTATCTCCCAGCAAGGCCAGCACTTCTCCTGGCCAGATATCCAGATCAATATCGCGCAACGCCTGCACCGCTCCGAAGCGTTTACCAATGCCGCGCAAGCTCAACAGAGGGGCCTGGCCAGCTCTTTCGCCAGCCATGTCTGCAGATTTCATGAATGGCTCGGCGCAAGATCCATATGCAATGGTACCGGAACAAAAACCGTACCCGTTGACAGGTAACTGTAACCGGCCTGTACGCCCAGGGCTCCCATGACTGCCGGCTGCTGCGCAACACTCAGGGCAATTTTCCCTTCCTTTACCAATTGCGTCTCGCCGACGCTACCGCTACCGATCATGGCGATGGTTAGTCCTTTTAAACGACCAGCCGCCAGAGCAGCACGCATGGCACCAATGGCCATTTCACCATTTTCCGAATACACGGCATTGAGTTTCGGGTTGGCAATCAGGACGTCGCGCATAACCGTGAGCCCACCTTCGCGACTAAACCCGCCTGATTGTCTGGCCACCACTTTGATATGTGGGTAACTTTTCAGAACCGACTCACAACCGGCGGTTCTCTCGTTGGTTGCAGAAGCGCCGGATATTCCCAGAAGCATGAACAAGTTACCCTGTCCATGGAGTTTATTGGCAATATATTGACAGGCTTGTGCTCCTGCCTGTTTGTTATCCGAAGCAAAATAGGCAATGGCATGACCACCGTCAGCCTTACGGTCAATATAAATGACGGGAATATGTGCAGCATTGGCTTTTTCAACGGCAGGAACCAAGGCCTTGGCGTCGGTGGGATTAATCAGCAGCAAATTCACCTTGCGGGCGATTAATGTATCTATCTGATTATTTTGTGTGATTGAATTATTATTACCATCTTCAACCAGTAATTGTACGCCAAGCTTCTTGGCTTCCGCTTCTGCACCACTTTTTATGGTGGCAAAATAAGGTGTCATGGCGGACAACATCAGACCGAAAGTATAATGCTGGGGGGCGGCATCCTGCGCACTCGCGATGCCAGAAAACCCCAAAGATAAAGCCATTGCAGCCATCAATGCCGAAGTCGTTTTGTGTTTCATGGTCAGGCCCTCAAGTAATTATTGGAATTTGTGGAAATATTCTGCGCAATAAAGCTTTCTATCGTCGTGCGCAGAGGCAACGAAGCTTGTGCACCTTCACGGGTTGCAGCCAAGGCCCCTGCGGCATTGGCAAAAATGATGGCAGACTCCATGGAATGGTCCGTGGCAATAGCAGCACTGAAGGCACCGGCAAAAGCATCTCCACAGCCTGTGGTATCGACGACATCGACGCTAAACCCGGGAACCAGACCGGATTTCCCCTGACTCGTCGCCCATGCAGCTCCAGCCTTGCCTAGAGTAATAACGGCCGACTGCCGTCCTGATGCCAGTTGCTCAACCATGGCAATAGCGTTTTGCGCGTTAACTGGCTCAGATAAGGCAAGTAATTGCATCGCCTCTATTTCATTAACCAGAAGAATGTCCGCAAGAGAAAGGATTTCTTCCATATCTTGTTGTACTGGCGAAGCATTAAGGATGACTAAACCACCCATCTTGTGCATTTGCTGAGCACTAGCCTTAACAACTTCCAAAGGAACTTCCAGTTGCATCAAAAGAATATCGCGTTGCTGAATGGCTGGCAGGACCTGCTCTGGCGTCAACGCAGCATTTGCACCGGATATGATGGTAATCCGATTTTGCCCGTTTTCTTCCAGTAAAATAAAAGCTAACCCAGTAGGCATAGCAGAGTGAACGAGAGCACTTAAATCCAACCCTTCCCGATTCAGGTTATCGTGCAGGATTTCACCATAGGCATCACAACCCAAACAGGCAACAAAGCACACAGAAGCACCCGCTCTTTGCGCCGCAACCGCCTGATTAGCCCCCTTACCACCAGGATGCATGGCATAATCAGAACCAACCACTGTCTCACCGGCACCAGGTGCACGGGCCACGCGCAGGACAATGTCCATATTGCTGCTCCCGACAACTATCATTGCGGCAACTTCCGAACCCTGCGACTTAGCCTGCATGGACGAGTATAAATTGTCACAGAAACCCCCAAACCCGAAATAATGCTCTAGGCCTTCTTTAAAATTCTAACGCTTTGTGACAGTAGGTATAGTCTGAGAAATTATGAAGTGCAAGTTGTGCACAGATATTAAGATAATTATCATATTTTAATTTTATCTAATACAACAACTTTATAGATTTATTTAATCCGTTTGCAAAGCCATTATTAGTTTTAATCAGCAAAAACCTTTTGATAAATTTCCTTTGCGAAACTGGTGCTCAGCGGCTTTGCTTCCGAGATCGTGAATTTTTTGGTTGGTTCCTCATTGGAGGCGGCTCGTAAAGCGAGTAGTACAGGGTTTTTCTCCGCATAAAGTTTACGTGCAAAAGTATATAAATGCGTAACGAAAACAACTTTTATACCCTTTTCAAGCAGGGCATTACAGATCTCCCAGGCAATTTCAGAACCCTCACGCTCATTGGTTGCGGCAAATGATTCATTAAACAAAACCATAGCTGTCGCTTTCAGTTTAGGGACCAGAGCAGCCATGCGGAGAAGCTCTTCATCAAATTTCCCACTGCACATACTCACGTCCTCTTCCAGCTTGAAGTGGGTATAAACTTCATCACAAAGACTCGCTGTGAATTGTTCGGCGGCCACTGGCAAACCACTCTGAAGCAGTAACTGATTGACGCCCAAAGCCCGCAAAAAGGTACTTTTCCCGCCACTATTGGCACCCGTTATGAGGATGAATGACTTGTTTTCAGCCCGCAGATCATTCATAACCAGCGTCTCCTGCTGTGAAAGGGCAAGGCAGGGATCATACAATTTGCTGGCCACACAAACGGGGTCCTGTCTGGTCACCGGTATTGGAAAGCAGTAAACATCCCCTCGATTTTCCAGTGCCTCGCACAAGTTCAAAGCGCCTTGGTAAAAAGCCGATTCATCACGCAATCGCGTAAAAAAATCCAGAAACTGCTGAACAGCAACATCCATAATTACCGCTACTGGCTCCAAAGCAGCATCACGAAATTCGGTCAAGGCCGTTAAACCACTTTCATCGCGCTGGGAAATGGTAAAAGAATATTCTTCTGTAGAACTATTTAATGAGAGAAACTTTTGCAACCAATGTGTTGATGGCTGCTCCCTGTTCAGCAAAAATTTACTACTACGGTTATTATGATCCAGCTTTGCATTGATAGAAAAACCATGATTAAAACGCAACACAGAATTCTGTGAACGTAGCTTATCCAGCACTTCATCACTAAAATCCGTTTGCAAAAATTTGAAAAAAGTCTTCAGCCCAGTTGACTCAACATGTGAATATTGTGTGCCCAAATTGCGAATTTTTACCAATTGCGCAAGCAGCATACCCATCAGTTCCACGTTAGTGCGTAAGCGCCTGCTGGCCGATTTCGCAGATAACCAGAACCTCAAGGAATCCCGGTAGGCTTCCAAGGTATCAAGGCTGTGCTGATAAATCTCGGATACCAACAGCGGATGACGCATGAAATCCTTGAGTATCTGTTGTCGAAAAAGAATAACCAGCATTTCGTTGCTCCGTTGGCCAAGCAATATCTTTTGCACAGCCTCAAGAATCTTTTCATCCTTATTGGCCATTACCGAAAATAATACGGACAATTCCAGATCAGCAATCAACTGTTCTGAATGATCAGGAATATTTTTAAAATCATAAACCCTGTCATCAGAATAGAGAAGACTAATTCTATTCATCTATTTTCTCCATCAACAGTGCGTACGTCAAACCGTATTTTTCAGCTAGGGACAATGCATAAGCCAAGCCATCCGCTGGCTTTCGACGTATTTCAAATGTTCGATGGGTTAAATCATCAGTATCCACCATGCTCATCAAACTGACAATCTGCGGACTGATTAAAGTCAACGCATCAATGAATGTCACCCACACCGTAACTATTTTATTGGCTAGCAATTTATGGATTATTTGTTCACTTAAATACAGCGCATCATCATAGGTTGTGGAATCGAATAATTCATTCATTATAAAAATACTGGAGGCAGTAGCTACCTTTAGATTCTCGTGAATCCGGATTAAATCCTCTTCCAGCTTTCCATGTCCAGCACGAATATCTTCACGATATGAAAAATGCGTATAAATCGCATCGCAAAAACAAAGTTGTGTATTCAGCCCAGGCACAGGACATCCCAACCCAGCCAAATGATGCAGTTGACCAAACGTTCTGGCAAAAGTGGTTTTTCCACCCTGATTGGGTCCGGTGATCACCAAAATCTGCTCATCATTAGTAAGAGATAAGTCATTTACGACAAGCTTCTGCCCGGTTTCCTCCAAAAGTCTGGTTGCCAGTGCCAAATCAAAAGTCTGTTCCGCCCGAACCTGCTTTTTATTAATGGCCATATCCGGGATTGAAAACGCTAACCCCAGATGCTTTAAGGGAGCGATATATTCCAGATAAGCCAAATAAAATTGCAATTCTCGCTCCCAGACTAGAATATTATGATCCATAAAAGGGTACCGGGTGGCTCTCAGCGAGTCAGATGGATATGCAGCCTCATCCGCTTCAAGTGGCCGCATATACTGCTTACAATAGGTATCCAGTTGAGCAAAAGGTTCTGGATGCAATTTAGCCACGCCTTCCAGGATCTGCGCTTCTACATGATTCAAATCAAATGTCTGGTTGCTTACTATATTATTACCACCAAGCGAACTATCTGATAAATATAAATTTTTTGCCACCTCTTTTGTGTAGTCATCTTCTTCGCTGCAGCGAACTGAAACTTTGTTTTCTGAAATAAAAACACAATATCTTATTTCTTTTAAACTTTCGACAATAGCCGCATTTTTGTTTTTAAATTCAATAAATTTGCTTGAATCTAAAATTATCATGCATTGATTGATTAGCTCTTTCAATCCAGCTGATTGTAATTGTTCCGATTCCAATTTTTCCAGAAAGTCTTCAAGGTTTTTTTGATACCGCAGCGCGAGTTCCAGATAACAACGTTGCTGTTGCTTTGAGTAATACAATTTCTCTATTTGATCCAAAGTGTTGCGAATATCAGACAAATTTTTAGAAAATGATAATATGGTTTTATAATGTTTTTCTTTCTCCAGGTCCTTCATGATTTCCTGGCGATACTGGATTTGTTCCAGATTTTTATTCAAGCCATAAAAATATTGATCTAATTTATATTCTTCCCTACCATGAATAATATGGCTTATAATTTGATCCAGATTAAGATCATGAAAATACGCTGGCTCAGAAAGCTTAGCAGGCACCACCAAATCCGCTTCAATAAAAAGTAAGCTCAGGTTTTTCAATTAAATACCTCCCAGTATCCATGTAGAATTTTTGGGTTCCGCCTTGGATCACATTCTGTGCGCTTCCATCAACTCGAGAAAAAGCATTCATTAAAAAATATGATGGTAATAATGCCCTCTCTTCGCCTTGCTTTAGTATAAATCATGAACTAATACTTAAAGACTAGTTTTGTTTATGCATTTTTAAGTCTACTAATTATTTATCTGTTTCGTCTATCTGTTACATCGATCGCTGGCGGCTGCAATGAGGAGGCGTGATGCCCGAACCTTACGATTTACTGATTATAGGTGGTGGAATCAATGGCGTCGGGATTGCTCGCGATGCCAGCGGTAGAAAACTCTCCGTGCTACTAGTCGAACAGGATGATCTTGCCGCACATACGTCCTCTGCCAGCACTAAACTGATACATGGCGGCTTGCGTTATCTGGAGTATTACGAATTTCGCTTGGTTCGAGAAGCTCTTATGGAACGCGAACGACTTCTCGGCATTGCGCCCCATATCATCTGGCCGTTGGAATTTGTTCTGCCCCAAAGTCCAACGGGGCGATCTTCCTGGCGGATTCGTGCGGGGCTTATGCTCTACGATCATCTCGCCCCCCGTTCTCGCTTGCCCAACTCAAAAGCCGTGCATTTCGGACCACATCCAGCAGCAGAAATTCTCAAGCCCGAATTCGTTAAGGGATTCACCTATGCAGATTGCTGGGTGGAAGATAGCCGACTGGTTGCCCTCAATGCTTTGGATGCATCCGAACGTGGTGCAAAAATCCTGACCCACACGCGGCTGCTTTCTGCTCAACCGGAAAAGCGGCTGTGGAAAGCGCAACTGAAGGATCAAGTAACCGGGAAGGAAGAAACCGTTTTCACCAAGGCTTTGGTCAATGCTGCCGGGCCATGGGTCGGTGATGTCCTGATCAAGGAGCTCGGCATTCAGACTCAAAAAACCGTGCGCAAGGTCAAGGGAAGCCACATTATCGTTCCGCGCATCTATCCGGGTGATTTCGCCTTTATTCTCCAAAATCCTGACAAGAGAATTGTATTTGCCATTCCCTATGAGTATGAATACACCCTGATTGGCACCACTGATATTCCCTACGAAGGAGATCCGGCTCAGGTCAGCATCTCCCCGGAGGAAACGGCTTACCTCTGTGAAAGCGTATCCCGTTATTTCCGAACCCCGCTCCATCCAAACGACGTTATCCGCAGTTATTCCGGGGTACGCCCTCTCTATGATGACCATGCTGCCAATGCTTCCGCAGTCACCCGGGACTATGTGCTGGATATGGAAGGCGGCAATGATATTCCGCCGCTGCTTTCTGTATTCGGGGGTAAAATTACGACTTATCGGCGCCTCGCTGAACACGCCCTTTCCCTGCTTCAACCCGTTCTCGGGCACCCCAAGGGCCACAGCTGGACAGCAACAGCGCCACTTCCCGGGGGCGACATCAGCAACGGGGATTTTGCCGGATTCGTCCGTATGCTTTCTGAACAGTACCCGTTTTTGTCGGCGCACCTGGCTTACCGTCTGGCACGCGCCTATGGCACACGTGCTTTGAAAATATTGGGTGATGCCCGTCAGATGGCTGATTTGGGTGAAGACTTTGGTGGGGAACTCACCCAGTCCGAAGTGAATTATCTGGTGACCCAGGAGTGGGCGCGGGAACCAGAGGACATTTTGTGGCGACGTTCCAAAATGGCCTTGCATGTGCCTGAAAACACTGCCGAAAAACTGAAAACATACCTGCAGTCATCTGCAATCGCGGAAAAAATCCGATAAGGAGGCGCATAGACCATATCTTGAAAATCTTTTTTTGAGGAGGATATCAAAATGTCAAAATATGTAGGGGCCATTGATCAGGGTACGACCAGTACCCGCTTTATTGTTTTTGATAAACAAGCCAACATTGTTTCCGTAGCGCAAAAAGAACATGAACAGATTTATCCCAAACCCGGCTGGGTAGAGCATAATCCGCTGGAGATCCTGACGAACAGTAATGAGGTTATCGGTGCCGCCCTCGCCAAGGCAAACCTCAGCGCCAGCGATCTGGCGGCTGTAGGAATCACCAATCAACGCGAAACTACCGTACTCTGGGATCGTCATACCGGCAAACCTCTTTATAACGCGCTGGTGTGGATGGATACCCGCACCGACCAACTGGTACAACGCTTTGCCCGGGATGGTGGACAGGGAAGATTTCGCAGCAAGACCGGACTGCCACTGGCCACCTATTTTTCCGGCCTGAAACTGCTGTGGATTCTGGAAAATGTGGAAGGAGCCCGACGTCAGGCCGAGAAGGGTGACGCGCTTTTCGGCAACATCAATACCTGGATGGCCTGGAATCTCACGGGTGGCCCTGACGGCGGCGTGCATGTTACGGATGTGAGTAATGCCAGCCGCACCATGCTGATGGATTTGCAAACTTGTGCCTGGGACAAGGACATGCTGGAACAATTTCATATTCCTGAGGCCTGTTTACCCAAAATCGTGCCGTCTTCCGCGCCTTATGGAGAAATCAAGACCGCACCACTGCGCGGCACGCCCCTCGCCGGAATGCTCGGCGATCAACAGGCCGCTCTGGTAGGACAAACCTGTTTTGCTCCAGGAGAAGCAAAAAACACCTACGGAACCGGCTCTTTCCTGCTCATGAACACTGGCACCGAACCGGTACAGTCCAATGCCGGACTACTGACCACTCTGGCTTATCAGTTTGGTGATGAAAAACCCCGCTACGCACTGGAAGGCGCCATCGCCATTACCGGGGCACTGGTGCAGTGGTTGCGGGATAATCTTCACTTTTTTGATGTCGCCGGACAGATTGAGCCACTGGCGCGGAGCGTACCGGATAATGGGGATGTGTATGTGGTTCCGGCCTTTTCTGGCCTGTATGCCCCCTACTGGAAAGATGATGCGCGAGGGGTTATTGCCGGACTGACTCGTTTTGCCAATAAAGCCCATATTGCCCGGGCAGCGCTGGAATCTACGGCCTATCAAGTGCGTGACGTAGTTGAGGCCATGGAAATTGACAGCGGTATTCCTCTCAGCAGTCTGCGCACGGATGGCGGCATGGTAGTGAATGAGTTGCTGATGCAGTTTCAGTCCGACATGCTGAAAGTGCCGGTCCTGCGCCCGAAAATGATCGAAACCACAGCCTTGGGCTCCGCCTACGCCGCCGGGTTGGCCGTTGGTTACTGGAGCAATATTGAAGATCTCCGCGCCAACTGGGGTATTGATAAAACCTGGGAGCCGAAGATGCCCGACGCTGATCGCGACCGTTATTATCAGTCCTGGAAAAAGGCCGTTTCCCGTTCTTTTGCCTGGGTGGACTGAAAGCCGAGAAGGAGATTAAAAATGGCTGAAGACACATCTGTAAAATTCGGTGTCAAGGCAGGGTGGCGCGCCCAGTCTGTCTGGTCAGAAATGCTGGCAGAATTTGTGGGATGTTTTGTATTGCTGGCATTTGGAGCGGGCTGCGTGGCGGTTGCCGTAGTCGGTCTTACGGAATCCCACCGGACCATGGTTATTTTTCAGGGGGCAGGAGGCTGGATGGTCATTGTCTGGGGATGGGCTTTTGCCGTGGCCATGGCTGTTTATGTGGCTGGTGGTGTATCTGGGGCGCACATCAATCCGGCAGTCACCCTAGCTTTTGCCCTCAAGGGTAATTTCCCCTGGCGAAAAGTCGTACCCTACTGGATAGCTCAGGTGGCGGGCTGTTTTGCAGGAGCGGCTATTGTCTACTACGATTATTTCCGGGCTATCAATGCCTGGAATTTGGCCAACCATGTCGTCTCCCGAGCGGATCCCGGGGGCCTGACCACCTTCAGCATCTTTGCGACGTTTCCTGCCGCATACTATGGCAGCCACCTCGGTTTGATGCTGCTCGATCAAGTCATCGCGACTTTTTTCCTGGTGCTTTTTGTTTTTGCCATCATCGACAACATGAACGTGGGACCAGGGTCCAACCTGGCGCCATTGATGATTGGCTTTGCCGTCGCGGCTATTGGCCTGTCATTCGGTGTAGGGACCGGCTATGCCATCAATCCCGCCCGCGATTTTGGGCCTCGTCTGTTTTGTTGGCTACAGGGCTGGGGACCCAATGCCTTTCCTGGACCCCATGGATACTGGTGGATTCCCATTGTCGGTCCGCTTATTGGTGCCGCCATTGCCGTCTATTTCTACGACTGGTGCATCAGCAGAACCCTCTGCGTCCGTGCCAAGCTGCTGAAAGAACGCCAGCCCCGTGTTGAACAGAAGGGCCTCGGCTTCAAGCTGGAAAAACTGCAGAAGGCTCTGGATGAAGTCAAAACCCAAATTGATGTTGCCGACAAATAAACCAGGGAGGTGCATCATGAAACAATTGGTCAACGCTCCGGGTCAGGTTGTCACGGAAGCATTGCAGGGCATGGCACTGGCTTATCCTGACCTGATTCGCGTCCACGACAACCCGCATTACATTGTGCGCGCCGATGCGCCAAAAAACGGCAAAGTCGCCCTGGTTTCCGGGGGTGGATCAGGACATGAGCCCATGCACGGCGGTTTTGTGGGTCTGGGTATGCTCGATGCCGCCTGTCCTGGCGCGGTATTCACCAGCCCAACCCCAGACCAGATTCAGGAGGCCTCTGCTGCTGTACATGGTGGCAAAGGCGTTTTGCATATTGTCAAAAACTACACCGGTGATGTCCTGAACTTTCAAATGGCTGCGGAACTGCTGCAGAGCGATGGCGTGGAGGTACGCGCCGTCATTATGGACGATGATGTGGCTGTTAAAGACTCTTTATATACGGCCGGAAGGCGTGGGGTCGGAGCCACGGTGCTTGCCGAAAAAATCTGTGGGGGTGCTGCCGAGGCTGGTGCCAGCCTGAATGAAGTCGCCGCATTGTGCAGTTCAGTCAATGCTTCTGCCCGTTCCATGGGCCTGGCGCTAGGCCCCTGTACCAACCCGGAAACCGGTCAAGCCAGCTTTACCCTGGGTGAAAACGAAATTGAATTTGGTATTGGTATTCATGGAGAACCCGGGCGGCAGCGTATCCCGTTACAACCTGCAGATACTTTGACGGAAATGTTGATGCTGCCCATTCTGGAAGATTTGCCCTTCAAAAAAAGGGATGAGGTCCTGTTATTTGTTAACGGTCTCGGTGCTACGCCCCTGGTGGAACAGTATATTGTTTATCGCGCTGCTGAAATGGTCGCCACCAAGCATGGCCTCAAGGTGTCCCGGCGTTTGGTGGGTTCCTACATGACCAGCCTGGATATGGCCGGTATTTCCATTACTCTGTTGCGTCTTGACGAAACCATGCGTCAGTACTGGGACGCCCCGGTCCGAACCCCGGCGCTGCGCTGGGGTTTATAAAGCAGGAATCCTGACATGAAATATAGCCTCAACTTCCTGAATCAGTGGATTGTCTGCGCAGAGCAGCAATTCAAGGCGCATCTTGCCGAACTGAATGCGCTGGATGCGGCCATTGGTGATGGTGATCACGGCAGCAATCTTGCCCGTGGCTTTACCAAGGTCGTCGAAAAGTTGCAGGCAGACAAGCCAGCAACCCCCGCAGCTTTGTTGAAACTGGTAGGTATGACCCTGATCAGTTCCGTGGGCGGTGCTTCGGGGCCGCTGTATGGAACCTTTTTCCTCGAAGCCGCCAAAGTCGCCGGAGATCAGCTGCAACTAGACGATGCCGGGCTGGCTCTTTGTCTGCAGGCAGGACTGGCTGGTATCCAGAGACTGGGCAAGGCTGAACCGGGAGACAAAACCATGGTCGATGCCCTCAGCCCCGCTGTCAGCGTCCTGAACAAGCAGGTGGGATTAGAAATGGCCGCACAAAAAGCCCGGGAAGGTCGGGATGCAACGATTCCCATGATCGCCCACAAAGGCCGGGCCAGCTATCTGGGCGAACGCGCAATAGGTCATGCCGACCCGGGGGCCACTTCTGCGAGCCTGCTTTTTGACTGTCTGGCAAAGCCCTAAGCCACCATGAACACTGCCGAATCCAGAATAAATACTGTCGGCCTTGTGCTGGTTTCCCACAGTCGAGCCCTGGCCCTGGCCACCGAAACCCTCATTCGTCAGGTCACCGGTTCCGACGTACGGTTGGCCATTGCAGCAGGTGCGGGTGATGAAGGAGCAGATCTGGGCACGGATGCCCTGCAAATTCTGGCCGCCATTGAATCGTTGGATAACCCCATGGGAACCCTGGTACTCATGGACATGGGTAGTGCGCTGCTGAGTACAGAAACCGCCTTAGGTCTCCTGCCAGAATCGGTCAGGGCGCGGGTCCTGATGAGTAGCGGACCCTTTGTGGAGGGCGCCATGACTGCTGCCCTGGCCGCCAGCGGCGGCGCCTCTCTGGCCGAGGTGCAGCAAGAAGCGGAAAACGGGCTGCGCATGAAGCAACAACAACTGGCTCCCGACAACATCACCGCTGAAAAAAACCGACAAATACCAGCAGCCACTCCGAAACATCAGCGCAGTTTGCACTTGTCAGATCCCGCTGGCCTGCATCTGCGCCCGGCAGCCGCATTGGCAAAACTCGCCCTCGCCCGGAGCACGCCCAGCTTCATCGCCGCAGCAAAACACCCGGATAATCGGGTTTCCGCTTCCAGTCTGACCGCCATTCTGGGACTGGACCTGCGCCAGGGAGATGAAATTTATCTCCAGACTTCAGGGCCGGATGCCGATGCATTCCTGGACAGGGCAGCAGCCTGCCTGCAGGAAAATCAGCATCCTCCTGCAAAAATTCCAACCCCTGTTGAAAATGAAGCCACGAAGCACCCTCAGGGGGCGGCTCCCGGTTTCGCCCAAGGACCCCTCATTATCCGTGATGGGCTCGTGACAACAGTACCCCGGTCCTATTGTGATGACTGTGCAAAAGCCCTTCACAAATTTCTTGAGGCCATCGCTGAGGTGCGGCGACAACTCAGCGATCACCCTATTTTAGAGGCTCAAAATGTGCTCTTGAGTGACCCTGCCCTTCTGGAAAAAACCACCACCCTGATCCAGAACGAGCATCTGGATGCCGCCTCTGCCTGGGCACAAAGTATTTCGCAGGCCGCTTCCCAAATCGACGCCCTCAGCGACCCCATACTCCGTGCCCGCGCTGCAGATTTACGGGATTTAGGTAATCGGGTTCTCCAGGCCTTGGGGGTGACGGCAGATTCGCAGCCCTGGCAGGGGCCACCCGCTATTTTATTGGTCAATGAGTTACTCCCTTCAGTGGCCTTACGCCTCAACCCCAAACAGGTTCTTGGCGTGATAGATCGACATGGCAGCGCAAACTCGCATGCCGCCATTCTCTTGCGTGGCTCTGGTATTCCTTACGTCATCAACGCGGACCCCGTTGTTTTTGCGAACACTCAATATGTGGCCATGGATGGAAAAACTGGCGAATTATGGCCCGACCCCGACGCCCAGATTCTCGTAACCTTGCATGATCGGGAACGCATGCATCAAGACCAAAATTCAGCGGGTTCTTACGGCCAAATCACCCTGAACGATGGCAGCACGCTGGAGCTTTGGGCCAACGTGGCCAGCACTGCGGAAGCGGCAGCGGCCAGGCGCCTTGGTGCTACGGGTATCGGTTTGCTGCGTACCGAGTTCTTTTTTCTCGATCAGAAAACGCTTCCCGATGAAGAAAGCCAGTGCCAGTCTCTACGTCAGGTCATGGCACCCATGCAGGGCCTGCCCATCGTCGTTCGGGCGCTCGATGCCGGGGCTGACAAGCCTTTATCTTTTATACCCATAGGGACTGAGGCCAATCCCGCCCTCGGCAGGCGAGGATTGCGCGCTCTGCTCGCGTATCCCGACATTTTTGCCCTGCAACTGCGGGCCATGCTGCGTGCAGGCCAGGATCACGATCTCCATATCATGCTGCCCATGGTCACCAACCCGGAAGAATTGCGCAGTGCCCGAATGATTTTGGATCAGGCACATCGGGAGCTTGAAGCTGCAGGCCATCCTCACCGTTGGCCCGTGCCGTTCGGAATCATGGCAGAAGTTCCGGCGGTCGCGCTGTGCATGAAGCAGTTCAATGGCCTGACGGATTTTGTGTCCATTGGCAGTAATGATCTTACCCAATACACGCTGGCCAGCGATCGCAGTAATGCTTTACTCCAAACCTTGGGTAATGCCGCACACCCGGCGGTCTTGGAGTTATGCCGAAAAATGGTCCAGGACAGTCATGCTCCGGTTTCGATTTGCGGAGAAGCCGCCGGGGATCCACAAATTGCCCCTTTGCTGGTGGATTGCGGCATCCGCCGCTTGTCGATGGCGCCGCCGCGACTCAGTAACATGTATACGCGCGTTTCTGGCACTTAATGCTGGGTACAATGGTTACCCTTCAGCTCCCTCTCTTCGTCATAAACCAGATTGCGCAACTCCTGAATCATTTTGTTATTTTCACACTCAAGAACGGAGCCCAGATAGAGAGCATTGGCTACATCTCCGTTATCCAGCGCCAGTTTTGCCTGGCGTGCCAGATGATGTATTTTTTCATGGCGCTGCAAAATCTGTAAAAACTCGGACTGTTCGCCAAAACGCAGGGATCCGTCCCCCTTCAGCCAGCGACCCAGATGGCATTTTTCTTCGGCATCCTGTTCCAATACATGTTGCGGAATGGATTTTTGCTCGCGCATGGCCAGCAGAAAATTCTCGGTCCGTTGTCCATGACCTTCCAGCAAAGTCGGCAAGATATCAATGGAAGAATGGCTGAGCACACTCAAATTCAGATTCTTGAACTGCTGCAACCAGAGGGGAATATCTTCTCCGGGCATGGGCTTGGCAAACAAATATCCCTGCAAGTGACCGCAACCCATTTTCGCCAATAATTTGGCATGGGCTTCTGTTTCCACCCCTTCCGCAATCACATCCAGACCCAACATACGACTGGCAGTAATAACGGCTGCTACAATAGCCAGGTCCTTGGGGTCGTTGATCATGTCGCGGACAAAGCTTTGATCCAACTTCACCGACTGAGCGGGGAGCTGCTGAAGATAGGTCAATGAAGCGTTCCCCGTTCCAAAATCATCCAGAGCTACCCGTACCCCCAGATCATTGCAGGCAGCCAGACGCTCCTGAGCATGCAGCAGATCGTTCAGTGGTGCTGATTCGGTAATTTCTATTTCGATCTGCTCAGCAGGCAAACCAGGATATTTTCGTAGAGCCCTTTCCAGATCATCCAGGAAACGCGCATCCAGTAAATGATGCGCACTGATATTAATGGAAACACGCAAGGCAAGTCCTTGCTGCTGCCAGATTTGGCCTTGCCGAAAAGCGGCATCCATCACAAAAATACCCACATCCCGGGCATAGCGATGATGATCCAGACCGGCCCAGAAAGCTGAGGGACCCAGCAAACCCCGATCAGGATCACGAATTCGAAGCAAAGACTCAACCCCTGATACGCCGCCAAAACTGTTGACGATTGGCTGGTAATACAACACTAACTGATTATTTTTAAGCCCTGTTTCGAGAAGCAGTCGCATATTGGCCGCGTTTTGTGCGGCCTCATCCAGAGTCAGACTATACAGGCTGAGCTGATCACCTCCCTGTTTTTTTGCCGCATATAATGCCATATCCGCATGCGCCAAAAGTGTTTCTACGGATACTTCATCCAGAGGATATAGTGTCACTCCCAGACTGGCACTCACATGGATCCACTCGCCATCTATTTCCACGGGCGTACGCACGGCTTCCAAAATCCGGCCACAAATGAGATCCAGGTCGTCTATGGAACTCAGCGATGGAAAAAGCAGACCGAATTCGTCCCCTCCCAACCTTCCCAAGGTGTCTCCCGAACGCAAACATTGACGAATCCGCTGGGTGACAGAAAGCAGCAAGCGATCACCGGCGCCATGCCCAAAACGGTCATTGACCGGTTTGAAACCATCCAGATCCAGCAGCACCACCCCGAGTAAAGACTCCTCTCGACTGGCCTGCCGGCGGGCGATTTCCAGGCGATCCATAAATAAAAGGCGGTTGGGAACTTGAGTCAAGGGATCCCGGAGCATACGATTACGTAATTGCAGAACGATTTCGCCGAGATGGGCAAACGCCTCAAAATAATCTGACCCGATTCTTTTGAAATATCCTTTTGCCCGAGCGCCAATAAAACCTAAACCTTGCAAGTCACCCGACGAAAAAGGCAGAAACACCATCTCCTGAACGCGGGGTCGCAATTTCCGGATCCATTCCGGTGCTGCAGGATCATCACTTGAATAAACCAGGACCTGATTTTGTTGCAAGGCCTGCCAACAGGGATCTTCTGCAGAATAAGGGAGATAGGGCATGGACAAGCGCAAACCGGCCGAAGCTTCCAGAGTTAATAGATCATTGACTCTACTGGAGCACAGAAAATAGCCAGCCAGGGTGATATAACGACTTTTACGCGGCAAGCGCTCACATAACACCTGTAAAAGACTGGTGTTTTCCGTATCTTTTTCAATTCGGGTGCTTGCCAGGGTATCGAGCAACACATCAAAAACGGCGCTGCGCTCACCATCCGTTTCCCGTGCTGCCCGGGCGTAGCCACTTAACTGACTCATTAAGTCACCCATCAGCAGGCTGATGAGGATTTGTCCCAGACGCGACTGGTGTTCGGCTGGAACGTGCTTTTCCAAAATCGGCTGCCAATTCCGCCAGTAAATGGTGTAGCCACCGGCCAGCCAGGCAGGATCAATGCCTAAATGGTGGTGCTTGGCACCCAGTTGCTGCATGGCAGTCTGCCAGGAAGAGTTCAGTTGGTTGTTCAGAAGACCATATCCATGCTCCGCTTGGCGCTGAACCAGAGCTTCAATTTGCGCTTCTGAAAAGTTTCTGAAAGCTGCGGCGGTAGCCGGATGTGAAAACAGATAGTTATAAAAATCCCTGGCCAGTTGTTCGGCACTTTGGGCAAATAAACGCCAATACCGGTCTAATAAAATGAAATCTTCACTATCCAGCCCCAAAAAACTGACCAGCGTATCTGGTCTGTTAAAGGGGCTATTCATCGCTGCAAAAAGCCGTACAACTCCCCTGTTTGGACAAAACCGCATCCAGCACCAGGCTTTCCAGCGTTTCCGTCGGGCTTACCCCATAGAAAACGCTCAGCTCCTTGAGCATTATCCATGCCCACTCTGAGAGTGCCACTTGTTTTATTACCGCCGCTTTTTGCCCGCTCTGATCATTATCAGGTTTTGTAGTAGACATAATTTTTACACCAACCTCACTCAATTCATTCTGATAGCCATTTATTTTTTCCAGAAAGCAAACCTGGACTTGTAAAGAAAATGATACAACTTTCGGGAGGGAAGAGCAAACAGAGAAACCAAGGTTTTTCTTATATATCATAAATGTAACACCAAGTAACAGCGGTTTATAATAATATCGTTATTTTCTTATGCTGTTATTTGAAGAATTTTTTTGGCAAAATTAATCCTTCAAAAATTTTTTATTTTATTAAAAAATGCGTGTGTTTCTGGAGTATTCCGGGCGTTTCTGAATTTCCTCGGCTTTTTTACATAAATATAAGTGCTCGGCGCGCTTTTTTTGATCGCGGGTGAGAGACATCCGGATTCCGACCAGACACTGACCTGCTGGAGCCCCTTCTTCTTGAACGCGAACAACCGTAACCACCGTTTCACAGGTTCCGCAGTCAGCAATCGTAAATTCAGCAAGCACATTCTCGCCGGGCTGATATGAACCTCTAGGGGCAAAAAAGCTGGCGCCGCTAGGGCTGAAATCGTGTAGTTGCCCCACCATCTCAACACCACCCACCTTACGTAAGGTAATAGCGCCTTCCAGTCGCACCCGCTTGGCTCTGCGCGAGGCTCTGCGGTAGATCATACGCGGCACATCAAAACAATAGCGCCCTTCAAACAGGTATTTCAGGTCCGAAAAAAACATAAAAATAAAGTCACCCAATTCAACAAAAATCAGGGCTTTCTTATAGTCTTCCCGCGCAAAAACACCCTTCAAGCGGAAAAGCAGACTCTCCGATTCACAGCCATCAAAATAAAAGTGTGCGCCAGAATCATTACTGTCCGCCGAAAAAATTACAGCATCTCCCAGACCCTCCGCAGACTTCTCTGAACATAGCATCGCCGGAATATCTTCAAAAACAGCTTCACCAAACTCCTCCACTAGAGTTTGCTGATATTCTGCAATACTGAGCCCGCTTCTCAGCGGTAGCATCATACCCAACTCTGTATCGTCAGAAGTCAGTCCCATATACCCTCCAGAAACAAGTGGATAGGCCCCATGATCCGGGCGAACAAACATTAGGAGCAATCCAGAAAATTTAATGAAAATCTACGCGTAAAAATTTTAGACATTTTCTTACCAAAAATGTTACACCTAATGTCTCAAAGGAACAAACACCGCTGGCTAAAGCAACCTGTCGGGCGGATGAGGTGTCCACAAGTTCTCTGGTCTGCGCTACACTGCCCCGCAATCAACCCACCACGCTCCCGGATGGAAAACGCCATGGCCCAATATGTATTTACCATGAATCACCTGAGTAAAACCGTACCGCCCAAGCGTGCGCTGCTCAAAGACATCTCTCTATCGTTTTTCCCTGGGGCGAAAATCGGGGTCTTGGGGCTGAATGGCTCGGGGAAATCCACCTTGATGAAAATCATGGCGGGGGTGGATCGGGAGTTTGAAGGCGAAGCCCTGCCCATGCCGGACCTGAAAATTGGCTATCTGCCTCAGGAACCCGATGTCGATCCCAACAAAACCGTGCGTCAGGTGGTGGAGGAAGGTCTCGGTGAAATCATCGACGCGCAGCAACAGCTCGAAGCCGTCTATGCCGCTTATGCCGAACCGGACGCCGATTTTGATGCCCTGGCCGCCGAGCAGGGACGACTGGAAGCCTTCGTCGCCGCCAGTGACGGGCACCAGGCTGAACTGCAGATGGAAGTGGCCGCTGATGCTTTGCGCCTGGCCCCTTGGGATGCGTTGGTAGGGCCTCTTTCCGGTGGCGAAAAACGCCGCATTGCCCTGTGCCGCCTGCTTATCAGTCGTCCCGACATGCTGCTTCTCGACGAGCCGACCAACCATCTGGATGCCGAGTCAGTCGATTGGCTTGAACAGTATCTGCAGCGCTTCAGCGGGACCGTGGTGGCGGTCACCCATGACCGCTATTTCCTCGACAACGCCGCCGAATGGATTCTGGAGCTGGATCGCGGCCGTGGCTTTCCCTATAAAGGCAATTACTCGGCCTGGCTGGAGCAGAAAGAAAAACGTCTGGAACAGGAAGCACGCAGCGAAGCTTCGCGCATCAAAGCCATGCAACAGGAGCTGGAATGGGTCCGTCAGAATGCCAAGGGCCGGCAAAGCAAGAGTAAGGCGCGCCTGGCCCGCTTTGAAGAACTCAGCTCCTACGAATACCAGACGCGCAATGAAACTTCGGAAATTTTTATTCCCGTTGCCGAACGACTGGGTAATGAAGTCATTGAATTCAAGGATGTCAGCAAAGGCTTCGTCGACAAGCTCCTGTTTGAAAATCTCAGCTTCAAGATTCCTCCAGGTGCCATCGTCGGCGTGATTGGTCCGAACGGCGCTGGCAAGTCCACTTTTTTCCGGATGATCATTGGTCAGGAACAGGCCGACAGCGGCGAAGTAAGCATCGGCTCTACCGTCAAACTGGCTTACGTGGATCAGTCCCGCGATGCCCTGGCGGCCAAAAACAATGTCTGGGAAGAAATTTCGGGGGGCCTGGATATTCTGACCGTTGGCAAATTTGAAATCCAGTCTCGCGCCTATTGTGGTCGCTTCAATTTCAAGGGAAACGACCAGCAGAAACTGGTGGGCCAGTTATCGGGTGGGGAACGCGGTCGCCTGCATCTCGCCAAGACCCTGATAGCCGGTGGAAACGTGCTGCTACTGGACGAACCGTCCAATGATCTGGATGTGGAAACCTTGCGGGCCCTGGAAGATGCTCTGCTGGAATTTGCCGGTAGCGTCCTGGTCATTTCCCATGATCGCTGGTTTCTGGATCGCATCGCCACCCATATCATCGCCTTTGAGGGCGATGGTCATGTCGAATTTTTTGCCGGTAACTACCATGAATACGAAGCCGACAAAAAGCGTCGCCTGGGTGAGGAGGGGGCCAAGCCCCATCGTTTGCGCTTCAAGCCTATTGTTCGCTGAATGGCAGCCTAGACCCAAAGCTCATACAAGCTTCTCAGCGAAGTCTGAGGGCCACATCCCGGAATGAAGCCAATGCGGCTTCCAGATGGTCGATGATTTCTTGCTGCAACACATCCGGTGGTGGCAGTTCGGCCAGGTTGTCCAGGCTGGCCTTGTCACGGGCCATCAAGTCGTCGTAGCTGAAAAATCTGAAACGTTCGGTGGCGATGCGCGCGTGGCGGTTGTCGGCGTGGTAGCAGGTGATGAAATCCTGCAGGTCGTCCAGCTTGAGGGTGCGGGTTTTCAGGGTGAAATGCTTGTTGGTGCGCAGGTCGTAGAACCACACGCCTTGCGTATGCACCTTGCCGTCCTTGGGTTTGGCGTCGAAAAACACCACATTGGCCTTGACGCCCTGCGCGTAGAAAATGCCCGTCGGCAGGCGCAGAATGGTGTGCACATCGCAGGTTTCCAGCAGTTTGCGGCGGATTTTTTCGCCCGCGCCGCCCTCGAACAGCACGTTGTCAGGCAGCACCACGGCGGCCTTGCCGTCCAGCTTCAACAGGCTGACGATGTGCTGCAAAAAATTGAGCTGCTTGTTCGAGGTGGTTTCCCAGAAGTCCTGGCGCTCGTAGGTCAGCGCGTCGCGGTCCTCCTCGCCCTCCTCGTTGGTGATGGTCATGCTGCTCTTCTTGCCGAAGGGCGGATTGGCCAGCACATAGTCCACCTTGCGCCCGGGCTCGGTAATCAGCGCATCCGAACGCGCCACCAGCGGCTCGCCATCCAGCTCGCCAATGCTGTGCAAGAACAGATTCATCAGGCACATGCGGCGCGTATTGGGCACGATCTCGTTGCCGTGAAAGGTCTGGTCGCGCAGAAACTCTTTTTGCGCCTTGTTCAGTTGCGCGCCCGGGCGCGTCAGCCAGTTGTAGGCGCCCAGAAAAAACCTGCCGGTGCCGCAGGCCGGGTCGGCAATGATCTTCATCGGCTCGGGGCGCACGCAGACAGCGGCGGCGAAGGGTTTGAGTTCGCCGTCCAACCCCAGGGCAAAGCGCACCAGGCTGAGGAGGTCGGTGAGCTGGCGGCGGGATTCGCTGCCCTTTACCTGCCCGGCCTGCACGCGGGCGTAGGCGCTCCACAGGCGTAGGGTGGCTTCGCTGACGGTTTTGCCTTGGGCTTCGGCGTTGGCCAGGCGCACGAGGTGGTTGGCGAGGCTGAGCACGGTGTCGTCGTCGCGGCTGCCCATGGCCACGCCTTGCAGCAGGTCTTTGAGCGCCACGCCGGGCTTTTTCTCCAGCGGGCGGCTTTCGGTTTTCAGCGATTTCTCCACGCCCACGGCGTCGATCAGCACAAAGCGGGCTTTGGCGCCGTCCGCGCTGTTGCTGACGCGCTTGAGACTGTCACCGTCGAGGCTGCGCACGCCACGGCCTTTCATCTGTTCGTAGTAGCCCTTGCTGCGCACATCGCGCATGAACAGCAGCACTTCCAGGGGCTTCACGTCGGTGCCGGTGGCGATCATGTCCACGGTGACGGGGATGCGCGGGTGGTAGTCGTTGCGAAAGCTGCTGAGGATGCTGTCGGCGTCTCCCTCGGCGCGGTAGGTGACCTTTTTGCAGAAGGCGTTGCCCTGGCCATAGACCTCACGCAGGAGGTTGATGATGTCGTCGGCGTGGCTGTCGGTTTTGGCGAAGATGAGGGTTTTGGGGGTATCGCGGCGGTTGGGAAAAATCTGCGTTTCCACGGCGGTTTTCATCGCCTGGATGACCTGACGAATCTGGCTCACATTGACCACGGAGCGGTCGAGCTCCCTGCCGGTATAGGCGGTGTCTTCCTCGGTTTCGCTCCAGCGCTTTTTGCGGGTGGCGCGGTCGCGGTGGTCCACCCACTCTTTGGCCTTCAGCTCGGCGCCCTTCTGGGTGATGTCGGTTTCGATCTCGTACACGTCATAGCCGACGTTGACGCCATCGGCCACGGACTGCTCGTAGGTGTATTCGGCGACGATGTTCTCGTTGAAAAAACCGAAGGTGCGCTTGTCCGGCGTGGCGGTGAGGCCAATGAGGCTGGCGTCGAAGTAGTCGAGCACCTGCTTCCACAGGTTGTAGATGCTGCGGTGGCATTCGTCGATGACGATGAAGTCGAAGGTTTCCACCGGCACGGCGGGGTTGTAGCGCACCAGCTTTTGCTGCGCCACCGTCTGCTGCACATCGTTGAGCGACAGGTCTTCGGCGGATTCGTCGATGGGCTCGCCACTCAGAATGGCGTACATGCGCTGGATGGTGCTGATGCACACCTGCGCGTGCGGGTCGATGCTGGGGCTGCTGAGACGCTGCACGTTGTACAGCTCGGTGAACTTGCGGCCGTCGTCCGGCGGCGTATAGGCCATGAATTCCTGATGCGCCTGTTTGCCGAGGTTGCGCGTGTCCACCAGAAACAGGATGCGTTGGCGCCGCCGAATTTGAGCAGGCGGTACACCGAGGTGATGGCGGTGAAGGTTTTGCCTGCGCCGGTGGCCATGTGCACCAAGGCGCGGGGTTTGTTGAGCGCCAGCGATTGCTCCAGCCCGGTGACGGCGCTGATCTGGCAATCGCGCAAGTTGCGTTCGGGCAAGACAGGCATGCGCTCTGCCAGGCGGCGGCGCAGGGTTTCTGTTTGCGCCAACCAGGACGCTAGTGTTTCCGGCTTGAAGAAGTGAAAAATTTCGCGCGAGCGTGGCGCGGGGTCGGCGTTGTCGGTGAAGCGGATGATCTGGCCGGTGGCTTCGAACAGAAAGCGCAGCGGGGTGTCGTCCTTGCGCCATTTGAGCGCAGCGGTGGGGTACTCGCGCACGGCGACCCCACCGCTGCGCCGAGGTTGAGCTGCTTCACGTCTTGGATCACCCAACCGGCCTGCTCCAGCTTCTGGTCGATCAGTTGGCGCGCCTGAGTTTCTGGAGTCATTGAATTTAGCTATTTGCCTTTTAAGGTCTAGTGCCCTTGTTTTGGTCAGATGCGGATTATTGTCAAAATATATCAATGTGGTACAACGTTAGCCAGTATTAAAGTGCTTAGGATTTGGTTGCATGCGAATGCCTTGACTTTCGGACAGCATCTCCTTATCTTCTCAGCCCTTAGGATTTACCCGCAGGAAGTGTTCCAATGAAGCGTACTTTTCAACCCAGCATTACCCATCGCAAGCGGACTCACGGCTTTCGTACCCGCATGGCGACCAAGTCCGGCCGTCTTGTTCTGAAACGTCGGCGCGCCAAGGGCCGTCAGCGTCTCTGTCCGTAAGTTTATGCATCCGGCGCAGGCGCATCCTCATCGCTTTACCCGCGAGGATCGCCTCCGTCAGAAAGCGTTGATTCAGCGCACCATTAAACAAGGGCGCAAAAAAGTTTTTCCCGAGTTGGTCATGTATACCCTCCCCAACACTGTTTCTCATCCCCGGCTGGGCTTGGCCGTGAGCCGCAAGGTAGGTAACGCCGTCATTCGTAACCAGGTCAAACGTCGTCTGCGCGAGGCCTTTCGCCTGCAGCAAACGCGCTCGGCAGGACAGGATGTCATGGTGGTTGCCCGGAATGGGGCCAGACAACTCAGTATGCGCGTTATGGGTGGTTATTTCCGGCAATTGCTGGGGAAAGCATGAGCGCGCGCCGCGCAGCCGTGCTGGCGGTACGTACCTATCAATATGCCATCAGTCCCTTGCTGGGCCATCATTGCCGCTTTTATCCGACCTGCTCCGAATATACCTGTCAGGCCATTGAACGCTATGGCATCGCCAAGGGTTCCTGGCTGGGCATCAAACGCATCGGTCGCTGCCACCCCTGGCACGCGGGCGGTGTTGATCCCGTTCCTTAACACTCTGGGGCTCCATGGAAAATCAGAAAACTTTTCTTGTCATTGCACTGGCCGTGGTCTTTTTTCTGTTGTTTCAGGCCTGGCAGGCGCAAAATGCGCCGAAACCCGTGACGCCCGCAACCAGCACCGTCAGCAAGGCGGTCTCTCCCAGCGCCGCTCCCGTCACCGCCCCGACGGTTTCACCCAGTACCATGACGGTACCTGCAGCCGTCAGTCAGGCCATGGCTCCGGCGCGCGGTCCTTCCGTGCCTTTCAGCACCAAGGTATTTACTGGTCATATCGGCCTGCATGGTGGAGACATCCAGAATCTTGGCCTGCGTGCTTATCCCGTAGCCAGCAATAATCCCGCTCCTTACCCTATTCTGGACACAAGCTCCGCCAAACTGACGACCCAACAAAGTGGATTTTTGGGAAGCGACGGACAACTACTTATTCCCCAGTTTGCGGAAGAGAAGCCATCTTCGGATACGGACAGCCCGATCGTCCTGAAGGGCAAGGCCGGACCTTTGACGATCACCAAAACCTGGGTTTTTCAGCCCGATAGTTATCTTGCTGAAGAACACATCCAGGTAACCAACAGCGGAACCCAGCCCTGGAACGGCAGCTATTTTGATCAGATTCTGCGTAATGATCGCGCCGAAAGTCACATGTTCATGTCCATTTTTACGGGCGCAGTACTGATGCATGGCGGGAACTTCAGTGAAGTCAGTTTTGGCGACATGCGTGACCACCCCCACACTGAAGCAGGACCCGGCTGGGCCGGAATGATGGACCATTATTTTCTGGCAGCCGTTCTGCCCGCCGAACAGGCGCAGCATGTGCAGGTTTATGCCCGACCTTCCGGCAGTAATTATGTGGCGGGGGTAAATACGCCGCTACCCACCCTGGCTCCGGGGCAGAGCACCACCATTACCCAGCAGATTTTTCTGGGTCCCAAACAACAAAGTCGCCTGGCGGCACTGGGTCGGGGTCTGGAGCAGACGGTTGATTATGGCTGGTTTGCCATTATTGCCGAGCCCATGCATCTGGTACTCAAATGGTTTCACGGTCTGGTTGGCAACTGGGGTCTGGCCATTATTCTCCTGGTTATTGTCATCAAGGCGATCTTCTTCTATCCCTCGGCCATCAGTTACCGGTCCATGGCCAACATGCGCAAGCTCCAGCCCAAACTGGAAAAACTGAAAAAAGAATGTGGTGACGATAAACAGAAACTGGGCGCGGCCATGATGGAGCTCTACCGTACGGAAAAGGTCAATCCGATGGCGGGCTGTTTACCCATTCTTCTGCAAATGCCTTTTTTCATTGCCCTTTACTGGGTTCTGGTAGAAAGCGTATCACTCCGTCAGGCACCCTTCATCCTCTGGATTCATGATCTGGCAGTGCCCGATCCTTATTACATCCTGCCGCTGCTCATGGGCATTTCCATGTTTTTTCAGCAACGCCTCAACCCTGCGCCCGTCGATCCAATGCAGAAAAAAATCATGTCGGCTCTGCCGGTCATTTTTGCGGTGTTTTTCTCTTTTTTCCCGGCAGGTCTGGTACTCTACTGGTTGACCAACAACGTCGTTTCCATTGGTCAGCAATATCTGATCACCCGACACATCATGGCCGCCAAAGACTAGGGCGGCACGGCTTTTCGCAGCCGGATTTCTCATCGGTTCCTGAATCGTGGCGAGGTTCTTATAGATGCGCTATCAGCAGGGAGATACCATCGTCGCCATTGCGACGCCGCCCGGAGAGGGGGGCGTCGGCATTTTGCGCCTCTCTGGTCCAGCCGCCCTGCGCATTGGCAAGGCCCTCTGTGGACTGGGTCCGGAAAGCCCGAACTGGTCCGCCCGATATGCCCATTTCCGGCGCTTTTACGGCCGCGATGGCCAGGGCATAGATCACGGTATTACCCTTTATTTCCCGGCACCGCACAGCTATACCGGTGAAGACGTGGTCGAACTACAGGGACATGGGAGTCCTCTGGCACTGGCCGCCTTAATGCAGGAATCGGTCGCTCATGGCGCCCGTGCAGCGCGGGCAGGTGAGTTTACCGAACGCGCTTTTCTCCATGGCCGTCTGGATCTGGCTCAGGCAGAAGCCGTGGCAGACCTCATTCATGCGCGCAGCGAAGCACAGGTACGTGCCGCTTCAGCAAGTCTCGAAGGCGCTTTTTCCAAGGCGGTCGACGCCATCTATGGGCAATTATTGCAACTTCTTGCCCTGGTGGAGGCCGGGCTGGATTTCAGCGAAGAAGACCTCGGCACTGCGCACGACAGCGCGGTTCATCATGGTCTCGAAACCTTGCAGAAGCAGCTCCTTCACTTGCAACAGCAAGCCCGGCAAGGTGCCCGTCTCGCCCGGGGTGGTCGCGTCATTCTTGCCGGTCGCCCCAATGTTGGCAAATCCAGCCTGATGAATGCGCTGGCCCAGCGGGATGCGGCCATTGTTACCCCGGTTCCCGGAACTACCCGTGACTTGCTGCGCGAGGAAATCTTGCTCGACGGCCTGCCCGTAGAACTCATTGATACGGCAGGTCTCAGGGAATCTCAGGATCTGGTTGAGGCCGAAGGCATTTCCCGGGCGCGGCAGATTTTGCAAAGTGCCCAGCTGATATTGCTGGTAGCGGACGCCCACGCTGGCTGGCAAGCAGAAGACCAGGCCATTCTTGATGCGCTGCCATCCATACCCCGATTAATTATCTGGAACAAGCAGGATCTGGTAACCCAGCTCCCCAAGACACCGGTCCACGAAGCCTGTCTGGCCATTTCTGCGCTGGTTGGAAATGGTTTGGATGCCCTGAAAGCAGAAATCATGCTGCAGATGGGTATGGAAAACAGCGCCTGTGCATTTAGTGCCCGGCAGCGCCACGTCGAGGCGCTGGCCGACACGACAGAAAAAGTGACGGATGCGCTACACCTGCAAATAACCGCCGTCCCTCCGGAGCTCTTGGCGCAAACCTTGCGGGAAGCGGCCAATGCCCTGGCGCAAATTACCGGAAAAATTGATGTAGAAGATATTCTCGGAGAGATTTTTTCGCGCTTCTGTATCGGTAAATAAGCATGAATATTCGCAATATAAAATGGGCCGGATAATCCTCCAGCCCATTTATGTTTTCAGCTATTGTCGAAACATTATTCGACGCTGATTTTCCGTCTTTTGGCAGATTCCGCCTTGGGTAGAACCAACTCCAGAACGCCATCTTTATAGGCTGCCTTACTCTGGCTGGCATCTACATCAACAGGTAATTGTACGGTTCGTGAAAAATCACCATAACGGCGCTCACGATAAATATACTTACCTTCTTCTTCCGTCTTGTTTTCTTCCTTGCTGCCGCTGATATATACCTGGTTACCATGAACCTGGATATCCAGCTTTTCCTTATCCATACCGGGCACTTCGGCGCGAATGACTATTTCGTTATCCCGGTCCAGGACATCAATATGGGCAATATGTGCGCGCACTGAACCATTCTGATTACCGTTATTTACCGGACGAAAAACGCCCGGTAAAAGGGAATCAAAAAACTGCTCTACCGGATCCACAGAACGCACGGACTGTACCGAAGAATTCTTTTCATCAACCATGGAATAATCTCCTTATTTCATCCCGGTGACCCAATCACCATGCTCTGGTTAATGGGGGTACCAAAAACCATTTTCAAGCCCTGAGAGAAATAATGTTGAAGAAATACTTCAGTATGGATAATCCCAGCCCTCCGGCTGATCCTTGAAACGACGATGCACCCACCAGTATTGTTCCGGGGCCTTGCGAATAGCGGTTTCCAGCACGGTATTCATGGCCGTGGCGTCTGCCACCGCTGCACCTGCAGGAAAATTTTCGGGCATGGGCACAAACTCCAGTCGAAAACCCTGACCACGTGGCAGACGATAGGCAAACAGACCGAATACCGGGCTCTGCCGACGCAGAGCCAGCCGCCCCAGCAAAGGGGTGGTACAGGCGGGTCGCCCAAAAAAAGGGGCATAGTCTCCTTCCCGGGGATCCACATTCTGGTCCGGCAAAATACCCACCACCTGATGCTGCTGCAAAGTATGCAAAAGAGGCCGAATGCCCTCTTCCTTGGGCGTCAACCGTGCGCCACTGCGTCCCCGACCTGCCGCCATCAATGCATTTAACGCCGGGTTGCGGGTGTCCATATACAGCACCGTCACCGGCCAGCGATGACCAATATATTGCACGGCCGCTTCCCAGGCCCCGAGGTGGGCGGTAAACAAAATGACACCACGCCCATCTGCCAGCGCAGCATCCACCTGTTCTACCCCGCGCACTTCACGAATCAGGCCCAAAGCCCGGGGCAAAGGCCAGAACCACAGGGGCCCCAGTTCCAGGGCGGCCTGACCCAGGGCGCGAAAATGCTGGCGCTGCAAATCGTGACGTTGCACAGAAGAGAGATCGGGAAAAGCAATGGCCAGATTTGCGTCCACCACCTGGCGGGGCCGCCGCATAATCTGCCGGGCGAAATCGCCGAGCGCAGAACCCAGCACCGCGCGCCATGAACCCGGCAGGATTGCCGCTCCACGCAATAATGCGACAATAATCCACACCTGCGACTGCTGTCCGAAGCTTCCTTTGGAAGATCCCGTCGATGATTTAGTCACCTGATTCCTGATCTGTTCCGCAAAGCGCACATCATAAACGCGGGACCGGCCTTTTGTCGCTGTCTTCCCCCCGCCTCCGCCCTTCGTTATATTCGGGGTATGAAGATTTCCACCAACAATGATCTGGTTATTCTGGGGGGGACATTCGACCCCATCCACTACGGGCATCTGCGCGCCGTAGAGGAAGTCCGTCAGGCCCTCAAAACTGCCGAGGTGATGCTGATTCCTGCAGGTCATCCGCCCCATCGTAAAAGTCCCTGGGCTGCCGCCCAACATCGTCTGGCCATGACCCGCATTGCCGTCGCCCACCACCCCCGCTTTGCCGTCAGTGATCTGGAGGTGAGACGCGAGGGGCCGTCCTATACCGTGGACACCCTCCGCGCCCTGCGTCAGGAACGCCCGGATGCCTTACTGGCCATGGTCATTGGCATGGATGCCTTTTTGCGTTTTGATACCTGGCGCGACTGGCAACAGATTCTGGAATTAACCCATCTTATCGTCACCGGACGACCGGGCTGGCCGGCTGCCGAACTCCCCGAAGCTTTGCGGCAAACCCTCTATCAACGGCGTTGCGACGATATCAACCAGCTCCGCGAACAACCCGCCGGCTTCATTTTTTTCCAGACCATCACCGCTCTGGAGATCTCCGCGACCAGCATTCGCAGTCTGTTGGCCAACAGCCAAAGTCCGCGTTTCCTGTTACCCGACGAAGTATTGGATTATATTGAGAGCAAGGGGCTCTACCAAAGCCCGTAAATCGACACAAAGGATTATTGCACTTGGCGACAGCAGAAAATCTCCGCGACATTATTGTGACTGTTCTTGATGAACACAAAGCCCTCGATATCAAAGCCATCGACGTCCGTAAACAGACCGACATTACCGATTATCTGATTATTGCCTCTGGCACCTCCGACCGTCATCTCAAGGCCCTGGCTGAACATGTCATGGCCCGCATGCGCGAAGAAGGCGTCCGGCCACTCGGAAAAGAAGGGCTCAGCGTGGGTGATTGGGCGCTGGTGGATCTCGGCGATGTAGTTGTTCACGTCATGCGCCCTGAGGTACGCGATTTTTATCAGCTCGAACGGCTCTGGGGAGAACTTCCCCAGATGCGTGGGCAAAACGAACGCCGCTGATTATTGATGCGGCTCCGGATTCTTGCCATCGGCAACAAAATGCCGGCCTGGGTGGAAAGCGGTGTCGCTGAATATGCAGCCAGAATGCCGCCGCAGTGTCGAGTGGAATGGCGCGCCCTGCCCATGGCCAAAAGGGGACGCAGTGGCGACCCGATCCGGTGGCGGCGTGAAGAAGGGGAGCGAATACGGACTGCCACGCCTGCAGGGTCCGAGAAAGTCGCCCTGGAAGTGGGTGGCAAAGTACTGAGCAGTGAGGCCTTGGCGCAGCGTATGGATGTCTGGTTTCTGGGTGGCCGCGACGTCACCTTCTGGATCGGCGGACCGGATGGACTGGACCCCGAACTACAAGCCGACTGGCAATGGTCACTGTCGGCATTAACCATGGCGCATCCTGTTGTGCGGGTAGTTTTAGCGGAACAATTATATCGGGCCTGGAGCATTCAGGCCGGATTACCCTATCATCGTGGCGCAGAGGAGTGACGCTGACGTGAAGCAAATGTGGATAAAACCGGGAGTCATCCGGATAGGTATTGCCCTGACCCTGAGTCTCGGACTAAGCGCCTGTGCGCAAATGGTGGAAGTCAGCCCCCAGCAAAGCAGTTCCGATGCCATTGCCGTGCAGGCAGGTCGGGAGCACATTCTGGCCCTTTCACCTGCCGTCAATGATGCCCAGCTTGCACCGGTTAAAAGAGCATTGACAGCCGCTCAATCCGCGCAGTCCCGGGGCGATTATCTCCTGGCAGAGCGCGAAACCCTGCTGGCGAAAGTATTGCTGGATAATATTCAGGTTCGTCTCAAGAGCTCTCCCGGCAGCAGTCAGCGCCAGGCCCTGCAGAGCCAGATCGCCCATCTGCAAAGCCAGATCGCCATAACCCACCAGCAAATAGATGCCACCAAGGCACAAATAGCCAAGGAGTCTCAATAATGCGCGCCCACGCTCTGATTGCTGCCGCCCTGTTGTTGTCATTTCCCGCGCTGGCCAGTGCCGATGTCGCAACCACCCGGGTATTACAACAATCCCTGCAACGCCTGCAGAATGCCCAGCGCAGCGGACCCGCCATTCCACCCACTACCTTGTCGGGCTTGCAGGAATCCCTGCAAATGATGACCCGTGATCAGGTCAACCCGGCCATCTTTCAGGTCGACAAAGCCATTTTTGACGCCCGGATGGCCGGCCTGCAGGAACAACGCCAATCCATCCATCAGCAGACCGGCCTGAGCAAGCTACAACAACAGGTTCACTCACTGACTAGCCAGCATCAGGCCCTGCAGAACGAATATGCGCGACTCCGCCAGCAACTGGCCAGCAAAACCATGACCAGCGCGCAAACCCAACATTTGCAGACAGAAATTCAACAACAAAAACAGATGCTACAGGCCGAAGAAAAGCATCTCGCCAGCCTTGCCAAACAACCACCAAGTTCGCTAAACGGCATATCCAGCAGTGCTGCCATTACCAGCACCAGCACCACGAGCCTGCCTGCTTATGGCAAGGCTTTGACCGTATATGCCCAGGTGCAGGCCGCCAGCGATGGCGTGCATGTTTCCATGCCCGCCGATAGTCTTTTTGGCAGCGACAACCGTCTGAGTAATGATGGTGAACAACGTTTGCAGGCTATTTCCCGCATTCTCAAGCAAAGTAATGCCCATGAAATTCTGGTGCGGGTAGCTCCCCAGCCGCTGGGAGCCAATGCGGCCACCCAGCGCGCCGAAGCCATTTTGCGCAATCTGCGGCGTAATGGCGTCCCCGACCAGTCTCTGGCCCTGGCAACGGGTTCCGGCCTGGCGGCGGGAACCGCCGAGCTGCTTCTGGTGAATGCCAGCCCCACTTCGTGAGCAAGCTGATTCTGGCATCGGCTTCTCCCCGGCGACTGGCCCTGCTCCGGCAACTGGGCTATGACCCGCAGGTGCAGGTTGCCGATGTCGATGAAACAGCGCAAGCCGGTGAACCCCCGGAACGTCTGGCGCAGCGCCTGGCGCGCAGCAAAGCCACGGCCCTGGCAGGAAGTCATCCAGAAAATCTGATTCTTGCCGCCGATACGGTGGTTGCTCTGGCCGGACAAGCATTTGGCAAGGCCCGCGACGCTGCCGACGCCTATGCCATGTACGCGACACTCGGCGGGAAAAACCATCAGGTACATACGGCAGTTGCCCTGCTGCATGATGGACAGGTCGATGAACTCCTGCACAGCAGCACCGTGCGCCTGCGCAGCATGTGCCCCCAGGAAATGGCGGATTACTGGGCCAGCGGGGAACCTGCAGACAAGGCGGGGGCCTATGCCATACAGGGCTTGGGTGCGATTTTTGTCGAACATCTTCAGGGCTCGTTCAGTGGCGTCATGGGCTTGCCCCTTTTTGAAACAGCCCGGCTTTTATCTCAATGCGGCTTTCCGCCACCCGCATTTTCAGGATCCACATGAGCGAAGAACTTCTCATCAATGTCACCCCCCAGGAAATCCGCGTCGCACTGGTAGATAACGGCGTACTCCAGGAACTGCAGGTAGAACGCAGCGGCCATCGCGGACTGGTCGGGAATATATACAAAGGCGTCGTGCGCCGGGTATTACCCGGCATGCAGGCCGCCTTTGTCGATGTTGGACTGGATCGCACCGCCTTTTTGCATGCTGCCGACATTCAGGATGACAGCGAAGAACTAAACGGCGAAACCGACATTGAAACCCGCCCCGGTCATCATGAAGTCCGCAATGTTTGTACCCTGTTGCACGAAGGTCAGGAAGTTCTGGTACAAGTCATCAAGGATCCGGTCGGCAGTAAGGGCGCGCGTCTGACAACCCGGATTACCTTGCCGGGAAGATACCTTGTCTACATGCCCTTTGTTCCCCGTATCGGGGTTTCCACCCGCATTGAGTCACCGGAAGAACGGTCCCGGCTCAAGGACGAACTCAAAGCCGCCATTCCTGCTGATGAAGCCGGTGGCTACATCATCCGCACCCTGGCCGAAGGGGTTGAACACCAGGATTTTGTCGGAGACATTGATTTTCTGCGCCGCCTGTGGAGTTCGATCCGCCGCCAATTGGAAAACAGCAATGCTCCCTGCCAGATTCACAGTGATTTGAACCTCGCCATGCGCATGATGCGCGATGTCATGTCGGACAACATCGAAAGGGTACGCATTGATTCCCGTGAGACTTATGAGGCGGCAGTGAGTTTTTGCCAGCACGTCATTCCGGAAGTCGCCGACCGCATGGAGCACTATAGCGGCGAGCGCCCCCTCTTTGATCTCTACAATGTGGAAGATGAAATTGAAAGGGCCCTGCAAAGCCGGGTCACCCTCAAATCCGGCGCTTACCTGATCATTGATCAGACCGAGGCGCTCACAACGGTGGATGTGAATACCGGGGGATTTGTCGGGCGTCGCAATCAGGAAGACACCATTTTCAAAACCAATCTGGAAGCCGCCGCTGCCATTGCCCGACAAATGCGCCTGCGGAATATTGGCGGCATGATCATCATTGATTTCATTGATATGGATGATGAGGAACACAAAAGACGGGTGCAGCGCGCCCTGGAAAAAGCCATTCAGAATGACCGCACCCGTTGCAATATTACCCAGATTTCAGCCTTGGGCCTGGTGGAAATGACCCGCAAGCGCACCCGCGAAAGCCTCCGCCAGACCCTGTGCGAACCCTGCTCCTATTGTCATGGTCGTGGTTTTCTGAAAACGGCAGAAACCATCTGCTACGAAATCCTGCGGGAAATTGTCCGGGAAAGCCGGGCTTATCCTGCCGAGCGTTTCGTCGTATTGGCTTCACCCATGGTTATGGAAAAACTGCTCGACGAAGAAAGCACCAGTCTTGCGGCGCTTGAGGAATTCATCGGCCGCCCCATCAAGGTACAGGCGGAAGCCACCTATACCCAAGAGCAGTACGACATCATTTTGATGTGAATACTGATCCTGAGAACGGCTCTTGGCCGGGAGGCTTTGCCGCGACTTTGGCCCGCGCCGTTGTTGTTCTTGGTGAAATCCTGCGCCCGTCAGGAGAGCTGTCTGAGCCCAAAGGGCGAGTTCTCTCCTGACAGCAGGATGAGCCTTAGAACAACAGGCAAGGGACGTGGGAGCAAAAAGCCTTCCGGCCAAGAGCCGTTCTCAGGCTGGCCCCCTCAATCCGGACCTTGCGTGATAATCTGTGGCCGTAGGCGGGCAACAATTTTCGGGCTTAATACGGCACCCAGGGCGGCTGGCCCCGGAAAGGGGCCATGTGCTTCGCGAAAAGCGACAATAGCCACAGCACGCTTTTCGCCCACCCCCTTCAAACAGCGCAACTGTTCCGTGCCGGCCTGATTGATATTCACTTGGGGTGGACAGTTTTTACCTTTGCCCCAGGCCATGTTGACACCCAGCAAGGTTGTCAGGAACAGCACCAAAGCATAGCGCAACAGCATCGGCATGGTAGCCTCAGCCCTGTAAGGCCGCCCGAATCTGATCTCCCATGACAGCCAGTTCCGTTGCCGGAGTATCCGTAGCATGGGCAAAATTCAGGTCCGGAATAGCATTCATGGGAATCAGATGGATATGGGTATGAGGAACTTCCAGCCCGGCCACCATAATCCCGACCCGCTTGCACCCGGTGACTTTTTCCAGCGCCGGAACCACGCGTTTGGCAAAGGGTAATAGTCCGGCGAGGGTCTGATCATCCAGGGTGAAAATATAATCATGCTCCTTTTTGGGAATAACCAGGGTATGTCCGGGACGAACCGGGCGGATGTCCAGAAAGGCCAGATAATGTTCGTCTTCCAGCAGCTTCTGGGCAGGGATTTCGCCGGCGATAATGCGGGTAAATAAAGTGGTCATGCTTCCTCCTTCAATTGTGCCAAAACCAATTCTGCAGCATCCAGGGTGGCCTTGATTTCAGCATCACCATGCGCCGCAGAAACAAACCCGGCTTCGTAGGCACTGGGTGCCAGATAAACGCCTTGCGCCAACAGTCCATGGAAAAAGCGCGCATAGCGCCGGCTGTCGGCACGCATGACCGCATCAAAACCGCGTACGGGTTCGTCGCTGAAAAACCAGCCAAACATGGCCGGAACCTGATTAATCTGTAACGGGATAGCGGCAGCCTTGGCGCGCTCCGCCAGTCCGTCGCACAATTTTCGGGTTTGCACGGCCAGCTTGTCATGAAATCCGGGCTCGCTCAGCAACTGCAAGGTCTTTAGGCCCGCCGCCATCGCCACCGGATTCCCCGACAGGGTCCCCGCCTGATAAACGGGGCCATTAGGAGCCAGATATTCCATGATTTCCCTGGGACCGCCCAGTGCTCCCACCGGCAATCCGCCGCCGATGATTTTCCCGAAAGTCGTCAAATCCGGCCGCACCCCATAAAGGCTCTGGGCACCTCCCAACGCCACCCGGAAGCCGGTCATGACTTCATCAAATATCAGGATCGTTTCATACTGGTCGCACAGCGCCCGTAAGCCTTCCAGAAAACCCGGCTCTGGAGGTACACAACCCATGTTACCCGCTACCGGCTCAACGATGATGGTGGCCACATCAAAACCATATTGCTGCATCATTTGTTCTACCGCAGACAAATCGTTGTAAGGGAGAACCAGGGTATCCTGACTGACTTCCCGAGGAATCCCGGCACTGGAGGGCTGCCCCAGGGTCAGGGCGCCGGAACCGGCTTTTACCAACAAACTGTCACTATGGCCGTGGTAATTCCCCTCAAACTTGATGATTTTATCGCGGCCGGTATAACCCCGGGCCAGGCGAATAGCCGACATCACCGCTTCGGTGCCACTGGAGGTCATGCGCACCGACTCAATACCCGGAACCAGCCGGCAAACCATCTCGGCCATGTCTACTTCAATAGCGGTGGGGGCACCAAAACCCAAACCCTTATCCACCTGGGCATGAACGGCGGCCCGAACCTCCGGATGATTATGACCGAGAATCATGGGCCCCCACGAGCCTACATAATCCACATAGCGTTTGCCTTCCACATCCCAAAAATACGCGCCTTCGGAATGGTCCATAAAGATGGGATCTCCGCCCACACCACGAAAAGCCCGCACCGGAGAATTCACGCCGCCGGGAATACACAGCTGGGCTGCCTTGAATAAATCGTGAGAAGTCTGGGTCATCATTACTCCTTGGGAATATTCCTGGGATGATCAAATAATACCGCAAAGCGCCGGGCGGCTGCTTCCACCTGTTCCGAGGCAAACACCCCGGAAATCACCGCCAGGGCATCAGCCCCTGCAGCAATCAGCGCTCCGCCATTATCCTCGGTAATTCCGCCAATGGCGACCAGTGGAATATCCAGTTCTGCACGGGCCTTTCGCAAAACCTGCAGATCTACGCGAGGGGCCTGCGGCTTGCTCGGCGAGGCAAAAAAAGCACCAAAAGCCACATAATCCGCCCCGGCCTTGACGACTTCCTGAGCTTTAGCCAGCGAAGCATAGCAGGATACGCCAATGCACAGATCACGACCAAAAGCCTGGCGCAACCCGGCCAAAGGCGCATCGTCTGCGCCGACATGCAGAGCCGGGGCCTGAACCGCTCGCACCAGCTCGGGATCATCATTCACCACAAACAGGGCGCCATACTGAGTGCAAAGTTCACGCAGGGCACCCGCCTGCTGCCGTCGCCGCGCATGGTCCTGCCGGGGGTCGCCCTTATCCCGATACTGCAAAATCCTTGCCCCGCCCCGTAAGGCGGCTTCGGCTTTTTCCAGAAAAACCGCTTCCGGCATCCAGCGCGGATCGGTAATGGCGTATAAACCGGCAATGGCATTGCGCGTTTTTGCACTCATTTCAATGGCTGCTTTCAGGATGATAAAAACGGTTGGGAAAAAACTGACCACTCCCCAGAGGGTAGGCATGACGCAACGCGGCATGGGTGAAATCAAGGGCTCCTTCTATGGCTTGCATCACTTCTAAACCCTTGGCCAGTCCCGCAGCAACAGCAGAAGCCAGGGTGCAACCTGAACCATGATATTGATGAGGAAGTCGTTCCTGAATAAAAGTCTGCTGCAGAATGCCCCCCCGAAAAACCAGGTTTTCCAGCTTCGGGCCTTCGCCATGTCCACCGGACAATAAAACCCATTGGGCACCCTGAGCATTGAGTTGTGCAGCAGCAGCCTGCAAGTCTGCTGCGCCCGTCAAAGCCTGCGCCTCAGGCCCGTTGGGCGTGATAATGGTCACCTTTGGTAAAAGCTCCGTGCATATAGCCTCCCGCAATCCCATGCCAGCCAAAGAAGTACCCCCACCAGCCGTCATGACCGGGTCCAGCACCACCGGTATTTGCGGGTAAGCATTCAGGAGTTCGACCACGGCTCTGACCATCTCAGCGGAGCCCAACATCCCGATCTTGATCACCCGTACCGGAATATCATCCAGTATGACCTGAGCCTGCTGCAGGCATTCCGCCGGGGCCACCCGACTAAAGCGCTGAACATTGACTGAGTCCTGAATGGTCAGCGCGGTAATGGCGGTGCAGGCGTGGACGCCAAGACGGGCACAAGTTAACAGATCAGCCTGTATGCCGGCGCCAGCACTAGGGTCAGAACCGGCAATACTGAGCACGACAGGAGGAATTTCAGAGAGTTCGTGAAGTAAAATATTGTGCATGGACAAACCTCAAATCCGGCAGGAAAATTGCTTTCACTTGCCACGCAAATCCTATCCTAACGACATCATTCATGGAGGAAAACCACATGCGGCAATTGCCGGAGTTGAGTCTAGCAGAAAAACTGGTCCATACGGGATTTATTTTCCTGGTGGGATTGGGCCTTTTGGTCGCAGAAGCCTATGTATACGTTACAGTAGGTGGTAATAATGGCCTTACAGTACAGGCTGTTGCTGAACATTATTATGGCAATCGCAGTTCCAGCACGCTGCAAACCGTCCTGCCGCGCATGATGGGTTACGCCGGGATGTCGGCAGCCGATAAACCGAAAATGGTTGCCGCAGTCAATCACTGGATTGCTTCAGGCGAAACCGAGGCGGATTACAATTCGGCCATAAAACCCTTGATCGCCGGAAACTGTTTGAAGTGTCACAGTGTTGCCATGACCAAGGTCCTTCACAACCCGCCTTTGGTTACTTACGGCGATGTCAAAACCGTGGCCAAGGTCGATACGGGGATGAGCCTCAGTACCATGCTGCTGAACGGTATGATTCACCTGACCATGCTCGGCGTAATTTTTTGGGTGGCTGGCTGGATATTCAGCAAATCGCGCTTCCCCAACAGCATCAAATACCCACTGATCATCCTGCCTTTTATTGCCATGCTCGTAGATTTCAGTGGCTGGTTCCTGACCCATCAGAATCCGGCTTTCGTCTGGCTGGTACTGATTGGTGGCGCTCTGTCCTGTCCAATTGCCTTGCTGGAAATGCTCCTGAGCCTGATCCAGATGTGGTTTGTGAAGCCGCGACTTCAAGCTGCCTGATCAAATTGCATCCCCCCAGAAATGTCAGCCCCCGCATGGGGGCTTTTTCGTCAGGTTGTGCTGTATTTTCTGTGGATAACTTTGTGGATATAAACCGCAGAACTCAGATTTTTAAGCTTTGTTCCATTACTGAAACAGATTTCACCTGTTTTGTAACTTTATTTTTCTTTAAAAACCAATAAATTAAAAAACATACCGAAAGCATGTTAAGAACAAAGTGCCATAAGCTCCTTATAAACGCTTTGTGGAAAACTTATTCATCCCGCTGCGGTTTCAGGGGGCCGGCACAGAACCCAAACGCCTTATGCAGAGCCAGTTTTCCGTGCCTTCCCTGCAACCCGGGCAAACAGCCGATCATAAAGAGCAATGGGTAAGTGCCGCAAAATCATTCCCACTATCCCCATCTGCCAGGGAACAACCATCCAGGCCTGACCACGGTCGATGGCCCTACGCATTCTCTGCGCCGCCTGCTCCGGGGCCATCAGCCAGGGCATGGGATAGTGATTAGCCGCCGTCATCGGAGTGGCAATGTAACCTGGAGCGATACAACAAACACGGATACCCTGTACCCTCAATTCCAGTCGCAGACTTTCCAGATAGGCAATCACTCCCGCCTTGGATGCACAATAGGCAGCCGCTCCAGGCAGGCCACGAAACCCGGCGACACTGGCAATTCCGGCAATGCGCCCACCCTGCGCCATATAAGGCAGGAAGGCCGTACAGGTGTTATCCATACCAAGCAAATTGGTGGTGATGATTTCGGCAAAAACCGGACGATCATCCTGCTCCCTGGCCAGAGTCCCATGACTGATTCCTGCATTGGCAATTAACACCTTGATTTCACCAAATTCATCCGAAAAATTTAGAGCCGCCGCGTCCAGGGTTGTCACATCACCCACATCAACTTTCATCACCCGCACAACAGCCCCTCGGGAACGCGCCAGACTTGCCGTAGCTTCGAGGCTCTGCAGACTGCGGCCCAGGAGTAACAGCGGCCGGTCCGGTTCCGCATAAGCCAGTGCCAAGGCCTGTCCGATCCCACTGCCCGCCCCGGTAATTACGACAGATCCCTTCGACATAAGAATTCTTCCTTTGTAAGATCAGAGAGATACCACAGTTAATGAATTATCCTGTTTCATATCTAAAACGGATCATGAATTATTATTAAAAATATCATAAAAAATTATTTTTATCGCTGTTAATAAATTATTTTTTATAAAGTATATAAAATAAAATAAACAAATAAAGCATTTAAAAAACATGATGATAAACTATTAATATTGGGTTTTATAGGGATAAATAAAAAAATTTAGCCCTGTTCAGTTAACAAATCCCGGCTGGCCGGATTATATACTGGCGCAGATCGTGTCACTTGGCTATACTGCAGCGACTGATTGTCGTGTCCAAACATCACGATTTTACCGCCAAGCACTCGACCAGGTTACGTATGAGCCGTGATTCAAACTTATCCGCGCTGCACAACGGAGATGCCCTCTGGGAAGCTCTCTGCATACAGCTGCAGGAACAGACAACACCTCAGCAGTTCAATACCTGGCTTCGCCCTTTGCGTGGCGAGCTGCATGGTAACGAATTTCATCTGTTTGCCCCCAACCCCTTTGTCATGCAGTGGGTCAGGGAACGGCTGATGGATTTGCTGGAAGCCGTTCTCGCCGAGCTGGCTCCGGGGATGCTGCTCCGCTTCAATCTGGATACGACAGCGGCGGCTCCTGCACCGGAGCCCCAAAGCAGCACTGCGCCCAGCCCCGTCAGTACAGATCCGCGCAACGGTAATCGCCTCAATCCCGGCTTTTCCTTTCAATCCTACGTAGAGGGCAAGTCCAACCAGCTCGCCGTAGCGGCAGCGCGACAAGTTTCCGAGCATCCGGGTAAATCCTACAATCCCCTGTACATATATGGGGGAGTCGGTCTTGGTAAAACCCATCTCATGCAAGCTGTTGGCAATGCCATCCTCCAGCGCAACGCAGACGCCAAAGTGCTTTATGTCAGCGCCGAAGGTTTCATCATGGACATGGTGCGTTCTCTGCAACATAACACCATCAACGATTTCAAGCAGCGTTATCGCAAACTCGATGCCCTACTTATTGATGATATTCAGTTTTTTGCTGGCAAGGATCGCACCCAGGAAGAATTTTTTCATACTTTCAACGCGCTGTTTGATGGTGGCCGACAAATCATCATTACCTGTGACCGCTACCCCAAGGAAGTCGAACGTCTGGAAGAAAGACTCCAGTCGCGTTTCGGTTGGGGACTCACCGTCGCCATTCAACCGCATGATCTGGAAACCCGTATGGCTATTGTTCTTTGCAAGGCTGAAGAAATTGGCATAGAACTACCCGAAGAAGTAGCTTTTTTCATTGCCGAAAAAATCCGCTCCCATGTGCGTGAACTGGAAGGCGCGTTAAGGCGGGTCGTCGCCCACGTCAATTTTACCCATAAGCCGTACAATCTGGATACTGCCAGGGAAGCCTTGCGGGATCTCATTGACGTTCAGAAACGCATGGTCAGCCTGGAAAACATCCAGAAAGTCGTTGCCGAATATTTTCATATACGTGGCTCTGACATGCAGTCCAAGCGGCGCAGTCGTAATATTGCCCGCCCCCGCCAAGTCGCCATGTCGCTCACCAAGGAGCTGACCAATCACAGCCTGCCGGAAATCGGTGAGGCCTTCGGTGGTCGCGATCACACCACCGTACTACATGCCTGCCGACAAATTGAAAAGCTTCGTCAGGAAGACTCTCAAATCAATGAAGATTATAACAATTTGCTACGGATACTGGGCGCATGACCGGGTTAAGGAACAAGCTGTGGAAAAGCCCATGGAAAAGTACTGTGCTGAGCATGTATGAAAACTGCCGCTCATTTTTATCCCCGATCATACCGGCTTATCCACAGTTTACCGGCGCTATGTCTAATGCAAAAAAAATACGCCTAACAATGACTTATGTGGGTTTTCCACAGGCCTTCAGGCCCTTAATAATAATAGTAGTTAAAAAGAAGAATATAATTTATTTAATTAATACCATAAGGAGCATTTCCTGATGAAACTCACCATGGATCGTGAAGACATACTGCCCATTTTGGCGAATATGGCGAATATTGCTGATCGCAGACCTATTCAACCCATTCTTGCCCATGTGCTGATCGAAGCTGCCGGACAACATTGCCGTTTCATCGCCACAGATCAGGAAGTGCAGCTCAGTGTAGACAAGGATCATCCGGTAGATACTCCCGGAAGTTGCGCGGTTCCTGCCCGTAAACTTTATGATATTTGCCGGGCCTTGCCAGAACACACCCCTCTGGAGTTTCACAAGGATGGCGAAAAACTGTTACTGAAAGCCGCTAAAAGTCGCTTTACCCTGCATGTACTACCCGCTGAACAATTTCCCTATCTCAATATTCACAGCAGTCGCTGCCAGGGTGATTGCGAAGCCGCTTTATTTCGGGAGGCGCTGGCCGTAACCGCCAACACCATGGCGCAAAATGATGCCCGCATCTTTCTCAATGGGGTTCTTCTCGAAGTACAAGGTCAGGAAATGCGCCTGGTAGCCACGGATGGTCATCGCCTTTCCATGATGACTTTGCCATTTGCCAATAGTCTGGAAGACGAAAGTTTCCAGTGCATTCTTCCACGCAAAGCCGTCATGGAATTACTGCGTATTGTCAACGGTGGTAATATTCATCTCTCGCTTTCTGATACCAGTTTTGTACTGGATGATGGTTATCAACAATTTGCCTGTAAACTGATTGATGCCAAGTATCCTGATTATCGGCGGGTTATTCCTCAGGGACATCCTTTTTTCGCGATTCTTGATCGCCAAAGCTTCAAAAGCGCCCTGCAACAAAGTGAAGTACTAGTCAGTGATCGTAATCCCACCACCCAGGTCCATCTGGGCAAAAATCTGATGACCTTGAGCAGTCGTAACGAAGAACAGGAAGAAGGAGAAATCGAACTTTCTGTAGAATATCAAAATGATGAAATGAACATTGCCTTCAACAGCCGCTATCTCACCGATAGCATCCAGATATTTTCTCAGGAAAATATTCGCATGCGCATCAAGGACGGCAACAGTGCAGCCGTTTTCACACCACTGGACTCGGATAATCCGGTTTATATTTTGATGCCGGTGCGGCTCTGATCCGGTCCTGAAAAAAACTGCCTGATGACCCTGGAGACTTTGCAAATTCAGTCGTTGCGTTGTATTCAGAATTTACAACTCTCCACCCATGCCCGGTGGAACTGGTTGATTGGTGCCAACGGTGCAGGAAAAAGTACGGTCCTCGAAGCCCTTCACATTCTGGGTACCGGACAAACCTGGCGGCATGGACCGCGCCACGTTCTGCGCGAAGGCGATTCGGAATACCTGCTCAGTGTGCGGATGTCTGATCATTTCCTGGCTATGCGCAGACGTGGCGAAGAGCGGGAAATACGTTATGATGGGGAGTCTATCCATTCAGCCTGGGAATTGCTGGATATCCTGCCTCTGCAAAGCCTACATGATGATAATAGTCATTTTGTTGCCGGCACGGCGGATGATCGGCGACGGATCATGGATTGGGGAATTTATTATGTGGATCCATACTACGGCACTGTTTTTCGGGAATATCGTCGAGCTCTGGCACAGCGTAATGCCTGGCTGAAAAAACCCCAAGGCAAAAGTCCCTGGGATTCGGCATTAGCTCTGGCCGGAGAAGGTATTCAGCAACGCCGTCAGGATTATCTGACACGCATAGAGCCTTATCTGCAGAAACTCTGGACCAGTTGGTCTGGCGCTACTGAGGTATTGAGTTTGCATCTGCAGAGTGGCTGGAAAGAAGGATTGGCCTTGCAGGAAAGTTTGCAGCGCGATCTGGGACAGGATCGGGAAATGGGATATACCCATAGTGGACCACACCGGGCCAATCTGGTTTTTCGGGTTCGCCAGAAAATGGCCCTGGATATTCTTTCCCGTGGGCAGTTGCGCGTCTTGGGCCTTGCCTATCGCATTGCGCAGTTGCTCCTGCTCAGGGAAGCTGGTTTTGCTTTACCGACCCTATTGATTGATGATTTTGCGGCCGAGCTGGATGAATCCGCCAGAAACTGGTGGGTTGAACAACTGAATGTGCTCAATATACAGGTTTTTGCTGCGGTGACTGCAGCCGGACAAATACCGGCAGGTGTTCAAGGCAGTCATTTTTATCTGGCCCAGGGCCAGCTTGAAAAGGAAATAGTAATATGACGCAAAAGTACGACTCTTCCAGTATCCAGGTGTTGAAAGGGCTGGAAGCAGTACGCAAACGCCCGGGCATGTACATTGGTGACACCGATGATGGCAGTGGCTTACATCATATGGTTTTTGAGGTGGTAGATAATGCCATTGATGAAGCGCTGGGTGGGCATTGCGATACCATTGTGGTCACCATTCATGACGATGATTCGGTCAGTGTCAGTGATAACGGACGGGGTATTCCGGTAGATGTTCATGCCGAAGAAGGTCGTTCTGCCGCTGAAGTCATCATGACTATCCTGCACGCTGGTGGCAAGTTTGACGATAACTCCTACAAAGTCTCGGGTGGATTGCACGGTGTCGGCGTTTCGGTAGTGAATGCCCTGTCCATTTCCCTGCAGCTGCGCATTTACCGGGATGGATTTGTCTGGACCCAGTCCTATGCGGATGGCGCCCCTCTGGCTCCCATCGCCCGGGGAGAAGCCTCGAGCAGACATGGTTCCCTCATTCGTTTCAAACCTTCTCCGGAGGTTTTTGCCGATACCCAGTTCCACTTTGAAATTCTCGCCAAGCGTCTGCGCGAACTGGCTTTTCTGAATTCCGGAGTACACATTACGCTCCTGGATGAACGTGTGAACCGGGAAGAAATTTTCCATTACCACGGCGGCATTCGCGCCTTTGTCGAACATCTCAATCGCAGTAAAACCGCCATTCATCCGCATGTGATCACCCTGGCTGGCGAACGCGACGGGATTGTTGTAGAAGCGGCGCTACAGTGGAATGAAGCCTATAACGAAACCGTGCTGTGCTTCACCAACAATATTCCCCAGAATGACGGTGGAACCCATCTGGCTGGTTTTCGCGCCGCACTGACTCGCACCCTCAATCAGTATATGGAAAGAGAAGGAACCCTGGCCAAAGCCAAGGTTTCCATCACTGGTGACGATGCTCGCGAAGGATTGACAGCGGTACTTTCCGTAAAAGTGCCAGATCCCAAGTTCTCCTCACAAACCAAGGACAAACTGGTTTCCAGTGAAGTGAAACCGGTGGTCGAATCTTCCATGGCCGAGGCCCTTACTATTTTTCTGGATGAACATCCCAAGGAAGCCCAGGCTATTGCCGCGAAAATCGTCGACGCCGCACGGGCCCGGGAAGCCGCCCGCAAGGCGCGTGAATTGACGCGCCGCAAAGGGGCTCTGGATATTGCCAACCTTCCGGGCAAACTGGCGGATTGTCAGGAAAAAGATCCCAGTCTCTGTGAAATTTATCTGGTGGAAGGAGATTCGGCAGGTGGTTCTGCGAAACAGGGCAGGGATCGTCGTCATCAGGCCATTTTGCCCCTCAAAGGAAAAATTCTGAACGTCGAACGGGCGCGTTTCGATAAAATGCTGTCTTCGGATGAAATCGGCACCCTCATTACCGCTCTGGGCACCGGTATCGGCAAGGAAGATTTTAATCTGGCCAAGTTACGTTACCACCGCGTCATTATCATGACGGATGCGGATGTGGATGGTAGTCATATTCGTACCTTGCTGCTGACATTTTTTTACCGGCAAATGCCGGATCTGGTGAATCGTGGTCATGTATATATTGCCCAGCCACCTTTATACAAGGTTAAAAAAGGCAAAGACGAACGCTATATCAAAGATGATACGGAACTGGCAGCTTATCTGCGTGAAATCGCCATGCATGGTGCTGAATTTCACCTTTCTGCAAATAGTGAAGCCGTCAGTGTGGATCAGCTTGCTGGCATGATGCGGCAATACCAGAATATTGAAGCTCTGGTACAGCGTCTGGAAAGGCGTTATCCCGCAACTCTGCTCTGGGCGCTGGCAACCCTGCCGCCCATTACTGCAGAAACCGCTCATAATGGCGACTGGGACCAGTTTGCTGAATGGCTACGTAGTGCCCTCAGTGCAACAGCTTTACCCGCAGAACATTATCAAGTCGAGATAATCGGCGAAGCGGACGGATTACGACTGGTGGTCCGGCGTGAACATCATGGCAGTCAGGAAGTCCGTTTTTTTGACCAGGATTTTTTCGCGGGAGGGGAATACCGGCATCTGGCTGAATATGCCAAAAATATTGAAGGCAACATGCATCCTGGTGCAGTAATCAAAAGGGGCGAGAAAAATCGCGAGGTTCAGCGTTTCCGGGAGGCGATGGACTGGCTTTTGGCAGATGCCCGCAGGGGCGTGGAAATACAGCGTTACAAAGGTCTCGGTGAGATGAATCCGGAGCAGCTCTGGGAAACCACCATGAATGCTGAAAATCGTAGATTGGTTCGGGTTGACGTGGAAGATGCCATCGCGGCCGATGAAGTGTTTTCCATGTTGATGGGTGATGCGGTAGAACCGCGTCGGCGATTCATTGAAGAAAACGCCCGCTTTGTCTCCCGACTGGATATTTAGCCCGTAAACCGGTTTCAGGCGGCAACATCCTGATCAAAACGCAAGGTGATGGGCCAGTGGATAATTTCCATCTGGCCATCCATGTGTTCCACCAGCGCCGTACAGCTTTCCACCCAGTCGCCATCATTGTAGTAAAGTATGCCATCAATGCTTTTTTGTTCAGCATGATGAATATGGCCACAAATAACCCCGGCATAACCCCGGCGGGCGGTTTCTTCGGCAAGCAGATGTTCGTAGTCGTTGATAAATTGCACGGCCTTTTTGACCCGGTACTTGATGTAGGCACTCAGGGACCAGTGCCGGCGCAGGCCCAGACGACGGAAGGCGGATTGCAGCAGGCGATTGAGCCAGAGTAACAGGGTATAACCATGATCACCGAGATGAATCAGCCAGGTAGCATAACGCATGGCCGCATCAAATTGATCCCCATGAATGACCCAGAGTTTTTTTCCATCGGCGGTTTCATGAACGGTCTCACTGAGAATGGCAATATCGCCCAGGGAAATGCTCTCATCATCCTGACCCTGAACATAATCAGAGAGCAGCTCATAGACGGGATCATGATTTCCGCGAATATAGCGGACCACGACACCCGAACGCGCCAGACGCAGGATTTTCTGGACGACGGTATTGTGGCTGCGCGGCCAATACCAGCGTATCTTGAGTCGCCATAAATCAATGATGTCGCCGACCAGATATAATTGCTGGCAGGAATTGTGGCGCAGGAAGTCGAGCAGACTTTCTGCCTGACAGCCTCGGGTCCCGAGGTGGACATCGGACAGGAAAATACTGCGGTAATGAGGCATAGTTTCGTCCTGAAAACGTGACATACGTCTATAATGCCAGCAAAATGTGACAGTTTGATGAAAGTGGATGGCGTGTATGCCTCTGCGCGAATGGGGAGATACGGGTGCTGAATTTAGTTGGTTTTGAATATAAAGAGCTTTTTACAGATGAGGGCATTGCGCGCCTGGATCAGGAATTTTTTGCGAGTCTGAATAAATCAGATACCGCCCTTGCCGAAGCCCTGCATGATTACCGTGCCCAGGGCCTGCTTCCGGCGAGTAAGGAACAAAGCGAATTTCTGCTGCGTCTGGCTCCCCATCTGGAACAGTTTATTACCCGCTTATTCGGTCTGGAAAAAGAAGTATCTGAATTACAGACACAAACCCGCAGTCATGATGTCGTCATGGATTTCAAAAAGCATTTTGTGTTGCGCCGCGCCCGGCGTTATCGCGGAGAATTCCCGGAGACTTTTGCGGATATTGATCAATGGCTGGATAGCCAGATACGCCAACGCGCCTGGCCAGATACGGATCGTGAGTGGGCGATTTCCCGGCTCGGTGAAGATTGGCTCAAGGATGAAAATACCCATGCTGAGGAGATTCAGCGCCTGATCCAATGGTGTGCCCGGATTCTTCAGGATCCCCAGGCAGCTCTGGCGGTTACGGGTTGGTCGAGCTTCCGTTTGCCCCAGCGGGTAGATCATGAGGCCCTCGTGCCACTCAAAAAACTCGATCAGGTGCCCGGTACACCATTTGTGGCACCCGACGGCACCCTGCGTCGCCGCGACAGCTTTCATCTGACGGATTTGCGCATGGACCCGCGCAGCGTGCAGAGCGAAGTCCATTATTGTCTCTATTGTCATGATCATGACGGTGATTTTTGCTCCAGGGGATTCCCCGAGAAAAAAGGCGTGCCGGAACTGGGCCTGAAGGTTGATCCTCTGGGCGTGACCCTGACGGGCTGTCCCCTCGAAGAAAAAATTTCGGAAATGCAGATTCTCAAACGGGACGGACTGAATCTGGCCGCATTGGCCATGGCCATGGTTGATAATCCCATGGTTCCCGCTACTGGCCATCGCATCTGCAATGATTGCATGAAAGCCTGTGTGTACCAGAAGCAGGACCCGGTCAACATTCCCCAGGTTGAAACCCGCATTTTGACCGATGTCCTCAATCTCCCCTGGGGGATTGAGCTGTATGATTTGCTGACCCGCTGGAATCCATTGCGCGCCGTTCAATTTGCTGCGCAACCATATAATGGGCGCAAGGTGCTGGTGGCAGGCATGGGGCCGGCGGGGTTCACCATGGCCCAGCACCTGCTGCAGGAAGGCTGTGCAGTAGTGGGTATTGATGGACTGAAAATCGAACCGCTGCCGGAAGCCTGGTTGACCGCGCCGATTCGTGACTGGAGCACCTTGCAGGAAGACCTGGACGAGCGGATTCTGCTGGGTTTTGGCGGAGTTGCGGAATATGGCATCACCGTGCGTTGGGACAAGAACTTTCTCAAACTCATTTACCTGACATTGGCCCGGCGTCCCGGCTTTCAGATTTTTGGTGGCGTGCGTTTGGGTGGCACCATCACCCTGGAAGATGCCTGGTCTCTGGGGTTTGATCATGTCTGTATTGCCACCGGTGCGGGTTTGCCCAGGGTAGTCCCCATGGGCGAAAGTCTGGCGCGGGGCATGCGTCAGGCCAGTGATTTCCTGATGGCCCTGCAGCTGACCGGTGCCGGGAAAAAGAGCAGCCTCGCCAATTTGCAGGTACGCTTGCCGGCAGTGGTCATTGGTGGTGGTCTCACAGCAGTGGATACCGCCACCGAAGTACAGGCCTATTACATTCGTCAGGTTGAAAAAGCCCTTGAGCGTTATGAGCAGATGTCCCAGCGCGTCGGGGAAGAAAAAATGCGTGCCGGACTTTCTGCCGAAGACACGGAAATTCTCGAAGAATTTCTTGCCCACGGGCGGGCCGTTCGCCAGGAACGGGAACGCGCGCAGGAAACCGGAGAATCCCCGAATTTTGTCCCCCTGATTCAATCCTGGGGTGGGGTCACGCTGGCTTATCGCAAGGGTATGCGGCAATCCCCGGCTTATACGCGCAACCATGAAGAATTGATCAAGGCCATGGAAGAGGGCCTGTATTACGCAGAGGGTCTGGACCCCTTGCGTGCTGAACTGGATACCTATGGACACATTGCCCACATGGTATTCCGGCAGATGCGCGAAGCTGAAGGCCGTTGGCTGACCAGTGATCAGGAGTTGCGTTTGCCTGCTCGTGCGGTGTTTATTGCGGCGGGAACCGTACCGAATACCATTTATGAAAGAGAGTATCCCGGTACCCTGCTGCTGGATGGGGATCATTTTCAGACCCATGTTGCCCACGGCAAGAGCGCTCTCCAGGCGGTGCAGGTGGCTGAACACTGCAAGGCACCGGAAGCCGGTCCATTCACTTCCTATACGGATGAGCAAGCGCATCGCGTCAGCTTCATTGGTGATACGCATCCGGTGTTTCATGGTAGCGTGGTCAAGGCCATTGCCTCGGCTAAAGCCAGTTATCCGCAGGTCATGCACAGCCTTACCGCCCTCGCTCCGGTAGCTCAACATAAGCTGTTAGATTTTCAGGAAACCTTGCGGGATTTGCTGACCATGCGGGTGTTGCGCGTGGATCGCAGTAATCCGGCGGTAACTGAAATGTGGATTAAAGCCCCCCAGGCCGCCCGTAATTTCCGGCCGGGCCAGTTTTTCCGGCTGCAGACTTTTGAGAGTCATAGCCCGGTTGTGAATAATACCCGCTTGCAGATTCCGGTTCTGACCGTCAGTGGTGCTGGCGTCGAAGAAGATGCGGTGCGTCTGATGGTACTGCAGTGGGGAACCGGACCGCGTCTGGTAGGTAGCCTGGAACCCGGCGATCCCTTGATATTAATGGGTCCGACGGGAGCGCCGACCGATATTCCCCAAAATAAAACGATTTTGGTGGTGGCAGGACGTTGGGGTGCTGCGGTCATGCTCGATATCGGTCCCGCGCTGCGTGCTGCGGGTAATCGGGTCCTGTATGTCGCCGCCCTGGGTAAAGCCAGTGAACTGGATAATCAGGGGGAGCTGGAAGAAGCGGCGGATCAGATTATCTGGTGCACGGGGAGTGGCCCGCTGATTACAACGCATCGTCCTCAGGACTTAAGTGTTGAAGCCAGTGATATGGTGGAATTATTACGTGCCTACGGAGCCGCTGAACTTTCCGGTCAGAGTACGGTGCAAGGGGCGGTAGCCTTGGAACAGGTAGATCGCTTGATGGTCATGGGTTCTACCGGATTATTAAAAGGCTTTCAGCAGGCTCTGAAAGGATCTCTCAGTGCTTATTTCCGCAGTGATCTGGAAGCGGTAGCCACGGTAGGAAGCCCGATGCAGTGTATGCTCAAAGGCGTCTGCGCCCAGTGTTTGCAGTGGCAGATTGATCCGGAAACCGGCAAGCGTACCAAAGCGGTATTTTCCTGCGCCGGCCAGGACCAGCCCCTGGCCTGGGTAGATCTGGATAACCTGACTGCACGTCAGAGTCAGAATCGCTTACTGGAAAGAATTTCCAGTCAGTGGCTGGATCATTTGCGCGCTGAGAAAAATTAAAGCTAAAAACACCCTAAAAGCGGCAGTTGGCCTGGAGGGTGTTTTGCAGCGACTTTGGCCCGAGCCTTTGATAAAAACTTAATGCTGATCAGGAAACAGGATGTTCAGTTCCAGCACCTCAAAGTCACCTTTACGTTCCATACTGACCTTGATGTTGTTTTTATCCACGGGAATATACTTGGCAATAACCGCCAGTAATTCTTCTTGCAGGGCGGGCAAAAAATCAGGTCCCCCTTCCTCCCTTTCATGGGCAAGAATAAGTTTTAAACGGTCTTTGGCGACATTGGCCGTTTTTTTCCGGGAACCGAGAATATAATCAAGTAAGGACATATCAGCCTCCAAAAAGCTTTTTGAAAAAACCCACTTTCGGAGCCTGAATAAATCGGAGGGGTTTTTCTTCACCCAGGAAGCGAGCTACTACATCCTTATAAGCTTCAGCCACATCGGTGTTTCCCATATGCACGGCGGGAATACCCTGGTTGGAAGCCTGCAGCACCACTTCTGATTCGGGAATGACACCCAATAGCGGCGTCCTTAGTAATTCCTTGACGTCTTCCATGGAAAGCATTTCACCGTCTTCCACCCGCTTGGCGGAATAACGGGTCAGCAGCAAATGTTCCTTGACTGGTTCTTCTCCCTGTTCGGCTCGACGTGATCGTGCAGCAAGAATGCCCAGAATCCGGTCGGAGTCGCGCACTGAAGAAACTTCCGGGTTGGTGACGACGATCGCCTCATCCGCATGATATAAGGCCATGAGCGCCCCTGATTCAATGCCGGCTGGCGAATCACAGACAATATAATCAAAGTCTTTGCGCAGTTCGTCCATAACTGTGGTAACCCCTTCAACGGTCAAGGCATCTTTATCGCGGGTTTGTGATGTGGGGAGCACATACAGGTTTTCGCAGTGTTTGTCCTTGATCAGGGCCTGCTGGAGCTTTGCCTCGCCCTGAATGACGTTGATGAGATCGTAAACCACCCGACGCTCGCAACCCATAATGAGATCAAGATTGCGTAAGCCCACGTCAAAATCTATGACGACCGTTTTATACCCGCGCAGCGCGAGGCCGCTGGCAAAAGCTGCGCTGGTGGTGGTTTTGCCGACGCCACCTTTTCCTGAAGTAATGACGATTATTCTGGCCACGTTTCTTTTCTCCGGATCATTATGAATTTAAGGGGGTAATATGCAATTGCTCGTCCCGGCTGTAAACCTGCGCAGGTTTTCCCCAAAGAGGGTGGTCCGGTTCGAGGGTCCGATATAACCCTGCGATGGAAACTAGTTCTGCCTCCAGCGCCATACAAAATATACGGGCATTTTCATCTCCGTTGACTCCGGCCAAAGCGCGACCGCGCAGCGGTCCGTAAACATGAATGTTGCGGTCAGCGATGATTTCAGCTCCGGCGTTGACGGTTGCCATACAGACCAGATCGCCATTACGCGCGTAATTGCGTTGTCCGCTGCGCACCGGGAGCTCAATGAGCAGGCCAGCAGATGGAGCTGCGCTGGGTGCGGGAGATGGCTGGCTTATGGTTACTTCGGAGTTCACTGGAGAGCGCTGGGCTTGTCCACGCAATACCGGAAGGTGAAGGGATGTGGCCAGCAACTGATGGGGTGTTGCGGCATTGCGTATGCCTACGGGCATCCAACCTGCAGTCCTTAATACCTGCATGATTTTTTCGAGGGCCAGCGGGGCTTCTTCGGGAATGCCGCTCAGGTCCAAGACCAGCGGTGATTCCTGATGGAATGCCGCCGCAGCAGGATGACGGCAGTGTTCTTCGTCAATGCGCACCTTGAGCAAGGCCGGGTCATTACTTTCCAACTGTAAAACAGAAAGCGTAAACACGCCCCCACTCAAGCGTAAAGGGGAAAATTCGGGAGAGCCCGCTTCTGTTTTTTTAGCAGACATGTTTCACGTGAAACATTTCATGATCTCCGTTTATGCTTCTTTCAGGAGTGGACGCTTATCGGTTTTGCCGTTCCAGGTTTCTGCATCGGCTAGAGCACTTTTCTTGCGCAAAATGACAGGCCATTTTTTGGTGAGTTCAGCATTGATGGCGGTGAAATCGCGCTGGTCTTCCGGCACCTCGTCTTCGGCAAAAATGGCATCTGCCGGGCATTCGGGAATACAGGCGGCGCAGTCAATACATTCGTCAGGATCAATAACCAGAAAATTTGGGCCTTCATGAAAGCATTCTACAGGACACACCTCTGCACAATCGGTGTACTTGCACTGGATACAGTTTTCGGTAACGACGTAAGTCATGGGTTGTCTACTTTTTTACTGGCGCGCTTGCGTGGCGCGGGTTTGTCGACGGGAGTTGCTGAGGCCTTGGTGGTTTTTTTAGTCGTGGTCTTTTTCGCGGGACTTTTCGCTTTCTTGCTGGTGGCTTTGCGCGCTGGAGCTTTGGCGGGCGCGGCGCGTTTTTCCCGAGGAGGCGGCGGCGTATAGTCAACCAGCAGTGCAGCAATTTCTGCTTCACTGGCGTTCACCTGAAAATGGAATCCGCATTCTTGCTGAGGACAGGCGAGTTGTTCTCCCAGTCGTTTTCCACTTTTTTCAATCATGATTGGCCAGGCACAACGTGGACAGGCTTTGGCAACCGGTGGCCCCCAGACGGCGTAAGTGCATTTTGGATAGGTATTGCAGGAATAAAATACTTTGCCATAACGACTGCGCTTTTCTACCAGTTCGCCTTCTCCACATTGCGGACAAGTGACACCGGAAGACTTGGGCTGGGTCAGCGGTTCAATGTGCTTGCATTCCGGATACCCACTGCAGGAAATAAAGCGACCGTAGCGACCGGTTTTATAGACCAGAGGCTTTCCGCAGTCGGGACAGTCGCGACCAACGGGTTCAGGGGCTTCCCGGGGTCCGTCCACGGGACGGGTGTACTTGCAATCGGGGTATCCTGAACAGGCGACAAAACGGCCATGACGTCCAAGGCGCAGAAATAGTGGCTTTCCACATTCAGGACAATTTTCGTCCATGGCTTCGCTGGTGGCTTCTGCGCGACTGACGTTAGCTTTTTCATCCAGCAGGGAGCGAAATGGTCCCCAAAATTCGTTCAGTACCGGCCGCCATTGCTTCTCGCCACGGGAGATGGCATCCAGCTCATCTTCCATTCCTGCGGTAAAGTTGTAGTCCACATAACGCTCAAAATGATTGGACAGGAAACGTCCAACGACTCTGCCCAGATCGGTGGGTCTAAAGCGACGCTGTTCCGTTTCTACATATTCGCGATTTTGCAGGGTCTGAATAATACTGGCATAAGTAGAGGGCCTCCCGATGCCATGTGCTTCCAGTGTTTTTACCAGCGTCGCATCACTATAGCGGGGTGGCGGTTCGGTAAAATGCTGGTCCGAATCTACGCCCTGGACTTGCGGCTGATCGCCTTGTTCCAGAGGCGGGAGAATACGATTATTTTCATCTTCGTCCGTATCATCTTTCCCTTCCAGATAAACCGCCATGAACCCAGGGAAAGTAACGGTCGAACCGTTGGCACGCAGCGTCCAGTGGGTCCCAGCATCCATGTCTACAGCGACCATATCCAGGCGGGCTGGGGCCATCTGACAGGCGACGCTGCGTTTCCAGATCAGATCATATAGCCGCCACAAATCCTTTTCGAGAATACCCTGCAGCATTTCCGGAGTTCGACTGATGTCCGTCGGGCGCACAGCTTCGTGCGCTTCCTGGGCATTTTTGGTTTTGGTTTTGTAACGGCGCGGGCTTTCAGGTACAAATTCATGACCATAATGATGGTCGATAAAACCGCGAATATCGGCAATGGCTTCTTCGGAAAGATTGACGGCATCTGTACGCATGTAACTGATCAGGCCGACGGTTTCACTTCCAATGTTTATGCCTTCATAAAGCTGCTGGGCGACGCGCATGGTGCGGCTGGCGTTGAACCCCAGTTTGCGGGAGGCTTCCTGCTGCAGAGTGGACGTTGTAAAGGGCGCGGCAGGCTGACGTTGCCGGCTTTTACGCTCCACTTCGCGGACCTGAAGCGGTTGCTGCTGCATATCCGCTTCCATACTGCTGCGTATGGTTTCTGCCTGGGTTTCATTGTTGATATCAAATTGTTCCAGTTTTTTGTTTTGCCAGTGCGTCAAACGCCCGGAGAACTCACTTTCGTTGTGCAGCAGGCGTGCGGCAATAGTCCAATATTCCTGGCTGACAAAAGCTTCAATTTCATCTTCCCGCTCGCAGATCAGACGCAGGGCGGCACTTTGCACCCGACCAGCAGAAAGGCCGGGACGCACTTTGCGCCACAGCAGCGGCGACAAATTGAAGCCTACCAAATAGTCCAAGGCCCGCCGGGCCTGTTGGGCATTGACCAGATCCATGGCGATTTCGCGGGGATTGGCAATGGCTTCCTGTACGGCCTTTTTGGTGATTTCGTGAAAAACCACGCGCTGGGCGGGCTTGTTTCCCAACTGCTTGCGCTCGCGCAGCAGTTCTACCAAATGCCAGGATATAGCCTCGCCTTCGCGGTCCGGATCGGTGGCGAGCCAGAGTTTGTCAGCCTTGCGCAATGCCTTGATAATGGCCTCGACATGCCGTTCATTGCGCTCAATGGTTTCATAGCGCATGGCAAAATCCTGCTCAGGATCAACGGCCCCTTCTTTGGGGCGAAGATCACGAACGTGACCATAAGAGGCTAGAACTTCAAAATCATCCCCGAGATATTTCTGGATGGTTTTGGCTTTGGCAGGAGATTCGACAATTACGAGCTGATGGGCCATAGGTCAGTGCAGTATCCGCGTTCCGTCTGTGTCCAGTAAGGCATCTACCCAGAGCGCTTCCGGGCCTGGATCGTTGGCCATTACCATGAAGGCAACCCAATCAAGGGTTTCCATATCCATATCCTCAAGGTCGAGGGCCAGTAAACGATCAATGATCCGTTCGCGCATGGCGCCGTTAATGACGCCCAGACGTTCCCAGTCATGCAGTTGACCGCGTGCTGCCACAGAAAGGTTCTGTAGCTCGTAGGGATGATAGGCGCGCAGCGCTCTGGGGCTGGTATCTTCCTGTTCTTCAACAGCAAAACCTTCCATCCAGTCGAGGGCGCGCTGAATGTCGGCGTCGGGAAAACCTACGGCACGAAGATGATCTTCAATAACCGCGTCGTCTTCGTCGTCGAGGTGATCCAGTAGGTATGTAATTATGTCTATGACGTCTTCCATGCCAGAGCCTTCAGGGTGCAGGAGGGAGGCGACAGAACCGGCCGCCGGGACTGGCCGTGAGGTAACCTGATATTTCCATTTCCAAGAGGATGGCCGAAAGCTCGCCCAGCGTCAATCCACAACGCGCAGCAATTTCTTCCGCTGTCAGAGGATCAAAGCCCATGGCTGCCCAGACTTTCGCCTGATGGGGATCGTCTGGTTGCCAATTATCCGCTGCTGTTACCGGTCGGGCCTGGCATAATGCGCCAAATAGCGGACCCAGCTCGCTCAACACATCCTCGGCACTTTCTACCAGTTTGGCACCGTCACGAATCAGGCGATGCGGACCTCGGGACAATGGTGAATGGATCGAACCGGGTACCGCAAATACTTCTCGCCCCTGTTCCATAGCGAGGCGGGCAGTAATCAGGGAGCCGCTGTTTTCCGCTGCCTCAACAATCAGTACACCCAGACTGAGCCCGCTGATGATGCGGTTGCGACGCGGAAACAGGCCACTATGTGGCGCGGTTTCCGGAGCCTGTTCACTGACGAGCAGGCCATGCTCGATAATCTGGTGCGCCAACTGTAAATGGGTGCGCGGATAAATCAGATCGGCACCGGTGCCCAGTACGGCAACAGTTCCGCTGGCCAGAGCACCACGATGGGCTGCAGCGTCAATGCCCAAGGCCAGGCCGCTAGTGATGATCAGTCCCGTTTCACCAAGACTGCGGGCAAAAGCTTCTGCAGTAGCTGCCCCTAAAGCCGTTGCCGAGCGGCTGCCGACAATGGCCAGCATGGGCTGGTTCAGGCAGGAACGCTGTCCCCGGATAAACAACAGGGGCGGTGGGTCGGGAATTTGCCGCAGCAAAGGCGGATAATCCGCATCTGTCCAGCGACATAAATCCGTATCGGGACTATTCAGCCAGCGTCGGTCAGCAGGACGGATAAGGTCATCGGGATCTTTTTGTAGAGCCTGGATTTGTTTTGCGGACAAACCGAGGTCTTGTAACAGGCCGGCACCCGTTTGAAAGCAGGCGGCAGCATGGCTAAAGCGCTCCAGTAAAGCCTGTTGCCGCTGCGGCCCCAAACCGTTAATTCGGCAAAGTGCCAGCCAGGCGGCATCAGACATTATTTTTGCACAGTGTCATCGGCTGAGGCAGGACTGTGGATTTCATCCCCCAGACGGATGCTCCGACTGGCCATGGTGATGACCGCATAGGAAACCGAGGGGAAAACCCGGAACACCATGATATCGCCAATGGTTTGGTCCGGCAGTGCAAAGGCCTTGCCGGTAACCGCATTGGTTGTTACCCCGCTACGCTGAATCTGCAGGATATTACCAAGCTTGAGATCGTCCTGGGCACCCTGATCAATAATGACTACCTGGCCGACGGTCAGCGCCGGGTTCCCATCCAGTTGGCCAATGATATGGCCCACGACAGCATGGAGGGGGGCACTGGGAAAATAATGAGGGATTGCCGTCGTGACTACGGGTACCAGGCGTGCACCAAGATCAATTTCTTTGCGCATTTTGGTGATTTGCACCGCAGCGTGATGGCCACTCTGGGTGACCGTCACTTGCCCCAGGTCTTCCAGAGCATAGCCCAAAGAACGATGGGTCTTGGCCTGGAATAACTCCGGTCCCAGGGTGACGACTTGGTAGCGGCTGCCAACAGGGGCTTTTTCCAGTCCGACCGTGTAGAGCGTATTCCCGGTCACATAGGTGGGCCTTTGCTGGGCGGCTGCAGCCAGATAAGGCAGTTGCGCGAAGGTTTTTTTACTGTCGATTACGCCGGGGCTGCCGAGAAAGGGCATCACTTCACCGGTAGAAACCGAGGGTACGGCCTCTTTCGACATTTGTGGACGCAGCTCCACAAAATTGGTTCCGTTTTCACTGAAAGACGATGCGAGACCCAGTTCGGGTTCACCATTGGCACCGTAGCGGATGACAATGCGATCACCAGGATAAATCAGGTTGGGGTTTTGAATGTAGGGATTTTTGTGCCATATCTGTGGCCACTGCCAGGGATGAACCAGAAAATGGCCGGCAATGCCCCAGAGGGTATCTCCAGGTTTTACGGTATAACTTTGTTGTGTGCGCAGTTGAATCCCGGCAGGCGCCGCTTGGGCTATTACCGGAGCCAGGGCGCTCAGGCCGAGGGTAAAAACAAGGTTGCGCCATATGTGTTTGTGCATGTAATGATCTCCGCTGGACTTCCGCAGGGGATAGTATTAGTCCAAGATACGTTTTTTGCCGGATAGCCCTTCGTTTAATTGGTGGTAAAAATGTCGCTCCTGAAAATACTCGAATTTCCCGATCAGCGCCTCAAGAATATGGCGCAGCCTATTGTCCGGGTGGACAAGCAGGTCCAGCAGCTTGCCGATGACATGGCGGAAACCATGTACGATGCTCCAGGGATCGGTTTGGCGGCTCCTCAGGTGGCCGCCGGACAACGCCTGATTGTCGTGGATGTTTCTGAAAATCGCAATGATTTGATGGTCCTGGTGAACCCCGAAATCATCGCCCATAGTGGCGAGGAAGAAATGAAAGAAGGTTGTCTGTCGGTTCCCGGTGTTTTGGAAACGGTTCGGCGGGCCGAAAAAATTACCCTGCGGGCAACGACGGTGCAGGGGAAACCCATCGAACTCGAAGCCGACGGTCTGCTGGCCGTGTGCATACAGCATGAAATTGATCATCTCAATGGCACCTTGTTTGTGGATCATTTGTCGCGCCTGAAACAGAATCTGATCCGTCGCAAGGCGGAAAAGCGGGTGCGTCAGGGTGAGTAAACGCATTGTGTTTGCGGGAACTCCCGAATTCGCCCGCATTGTTCTCGAAGAATTACTGGCCGGCACGGAAACTCTGGTAGGGGTGTTTACGCAGCCCGACCGGCCTGCCGGGCGCGGCCGCCATCTGCAGGAAAGTCCGGTCAAGCAATTGGCGCTGGAGGCGGGTATTCCGGTTTTTCAGCCGGAGTCCTGCAAAACTCCCGAGGCTCTGGATTTGCTGCGTAGTCTGCAAGCGGATCTCCTGATCGTCGTGGCCTATGGACAGATACTTCCTCAGGCAATTCTTGATACACCCCGCCTTGGCGCCATTAATGTACACGCGAGCTTGCTACCCGCCTGGCGTGGTGCTGCCCCCATTGCCCGTGCCATTGTTGCCGGAGACGCGGAAAGCGGGGTGGCCATTATGCAAATGGAAGCAGGGCTGGATTCCGGACCGGTGCTGAACGTACTGACATGTCCCATACATCCCGAAGACACGGCGGCCAGCCTCCATGAGCGTCTGGCACTTCTGGGCAAAGCCGCCTTGCGGCAGGCCCTGGACGCGCTCTGGGCAGGGACCGCAACGGCACTGGTTCAGGATGAAAGTCAGGTAACCTACGCGCGTAAGCTGAAGAAAGAAGAAGCCTTGCTGAACTGGCAGCTTCCCGCTGCAACGCTGGACCGTCAGGTGCGCGCCTTTAATCCCAGCCCCATTGCGCATACGCTGTTTCGGGAGAAAGGATTGCGCGTCTGGCAAGCCAGACCGATAGCGGCAACGGTGGATATTGCGCCAGGAAACATCACCGCCATCCACAAGGAGAGTTTCACGGTAGCCTGTGGTAACGGGCAACTCGAATTATTGCTTTTGCAACCAGCGGGCAAGGGAAAACTCAGCGCGGGAGATTTCATCCGTGGGTATCATCCTGTGCAGGGAGAAAAGTTGGGATGAGTAAAAAACCAAATCACCAGGAAAGCTCCGGCATGCCCGGCGGAACCGTGCTGCGGCAAGCGGCCATCAAGGTATTGCAAGCCGTGGATGAAGGAGAAAAAGTGGATCAGGCCCTGGCGGCTACTACAGTCAGCGGCCCGGAGCGCGCCACATTGCAGTGGCTGGTGCTGGGAACCTTACGGGAATATTTGTTACTGCAGAAATTATCCGGATTACTGCTGCGCAAAAGCTGGCGGGAAGAAGACCAGAATCTGGGTTTTCTTCTGCATCTGGCGCTTTTTGAATTGCGGCATGGCCAGCGCCCCGCTTTTGCGGTGGTGAACGATTGGGTGGAGATGGTCGAAACTCTCCAGAAAACCTGGGCTAAAGGTCTGATGAATGCGGTTTTGCGCCGTTTTCTGCGTGAACGTGAAGCTCTGGAAGCGCAAATAGCGGATCCTGATCTGGGTCATCCGGCCTGGCTGGCCGCGCGCCTAAGGGAAGCCTATCCCGAAGAATGGCCAGCTATTGCCGCCGCCAACAATCGTCCCGCACCCCTCTGGCTGCGCGTCAATACGCAGCGCGTCAGCCCGGAAAACTATCGGGAGTTGCTGCTGGCGCAAGGTTTGTCCTGTCATGGGGTGGATTGGAGTGACGCCGCCCTTTGTCTTCCCGAAAGCATTCCGGTCGCCACGCTTCCGGGTTGGGACGCGGGTTGGGTAGCCGTGCAGGATGCGGCGGCCCAGATGGCCGCGCACATTCTGGCCCCCCAATCTGAAGAACGAATACTGGATGCTTGTGCTGCACCGGGAGGAAAAACCGCGCATCTTTGGGCATTGGGCGCACGCCGTCTGGATGCCTTGGACCGCTCTGCAGAACGTCTCCAGAAATTACGGGAAGCGCTGTTTCGGCAGGGGGCCATCGCCCATCTGCAGGCTGCCGATGCCGGTGATCCGGAAAGCTGGTGGAATGGTGAACCGTATGACGCCATTCTCCTGGATGCGCCCTGTACGGGCGTTGGGGTCATTCGCCGGCATCCCGATATCCGCCTGCGCCGTCAGGCCGAGGATGTCCAGCAGGCCGTGGCTCAACAGCAACGCCTTCTGGAGGCATTATGGGGTTGTTTGCGCCCCGGCGGTCGTCTTCTTTATACGACCTGTTCGATTCTGCCCGAAGAAAATCTGTTGCAGATTCGGGCGTTTCTGGCGCGCCATGAGGATGCCCGCCAGCAGGCTCATCCCCTCACCGGACAACATTTGCCGGGTCAGAACGACATGGATGGTTTTTACTATGCCCTGCTGGTGAAAGCTGAATGACCCCAGTGCTGGTTTTTGCGCGAGCGGGTGGCATGACGCGGAAGCGCGGCTCGGTTTGGCTGGGTTTGATCCTGGGGTTGTGGTGTTTTATGGGTTCTGGCTGGGCTTTGGCTGGCACCGCGTTTCACGTGGAACAATTACAGGTCGCGCCAGAAATGAACCGGGTGAAAATCAATGCTCAGGTGCAAATCAGTAAAGAAGCCCTGCTGCAGGAAATTCTCGATCAGGGACAGACCCTGATCTGGGTCGTGAAAGCGGAATGGCGGGAGCCCGAACCATTTTCCTTTATTACCGGTCTGGGCACCCATGCGCAAAAAGAAATACGCTGGCAAATTCACTATTATCCGCTGACCAACCAATACGCACTGAAAAATGCAGCAGGCACCCTGCGCTTATTCAATCATTGGCAGGATGTTGTCAGCGTCTTGAAGCAGATTCATGATTTCGAATTACCTTTGCAACAGGGGGCGGCACGGGGACGGGTAGCAGTGCGGGTTTATGTGGATATACAGGCTCTGCCTGTCCCTCTGCGCCTGCGTGCATTGCTGGATCACTGGAAACTGGAGTCCCCATGGACCGTCAGCGCGCTCCTTTCAAACTGAGAAACTGGTTACGCGCCCTGAGTGCCGGCGCTGCACCGGAACGCCAGAAGGTTGGCCCCCGCTGGGGCGCCATTTTACTGCTTCTGGCCATTTTAGGCTTTCTGGCGATCAATTTTTTTACCAGCGCGGGCGGGCCTCTAAGCCGCTATTTTGTCCCTATGTTGGTCATTTCAGCGGGTATTGTCCTTTTTTTGCTGGTTTTGGTGCTGGTTTCCGTGGTGGCGCTATTGGTCCGGCTGCGTCGGGGAGAAGTAGGCAGTCAGCTCGCCACGCGTTTGGTGATCATTATCACCCTGTTGAGTTTTCTGCCTGCGGCCGTGGTTTTCGGGTTTTCCTGGCAGTATTTGAATCGGGGGGTCGATTCCTGGTTTAGTTCGGCCGTGCAAAGTGCTCTGGACCAGGCTTTAAATGTAGCCAAGGCCGGCATTGACCGTTATCGCAATTCGACGCTGCTGGCTGCCGAAAGTATCGCCCAGGCTTTGGTGGGTGAATCTGATAGTAACGCCATCCTCACCGTCATTGCCTTGCGTGATCAGTACCATTTGAGCAGCGTCACCCTGTTTTCCAGTGATAACCGGATTATTGCCACCAGCAGTAATAATCTGGCCTTGGCACCGCGTTTGCCGCGTCAGGAAATTCTGTCCATGGAAGAAGGGCATCCAACCGCAAATATTGAACCTGAAGCGGATGGCAGCCTGCTGGTCAAGGCGCTGATTCCCGTTCTGAGTCCGCATCTGGGTGAAAGTAACCGCATGCTCTATGTGGAGCAGCCCATTCCCGAACAGCTCACCAAGGCGGCAGAAGCCGTACAGGTGGCTTATACCCGCTACCATCAGCTCATGCTGATGCGCGAGCCCATGAAAACGGCTTTTCAGCTCAGTCTGGCCGTAGCACTGCTGTTGGCCGTTTTATCTGCCGTCTGGATGGGGCTGCACCTGGCCCGTCGTCTGACGGCACCTATTGCCCGGCTGGCTGCAGGAACCCAGGCCGTAGCCCGAGGCGAATTTATCCCCCTGCAAACCATTGCCAGTCAGGATGAGTTAGGCGTTTTGCTGCACTCCTTCAACAATATGACGCGTCAGCTTGCCCGCGCCAAACAGCAGGCGGCAGCCGCTCAAGAGCAGGCAGAGCAGCGCCGGCTCTATTTGGAAACCATGTTGGGACAGTTATCCAGCGGCATTCTCACCTTTGATGGCGAGCATTGTCTGGCAGAAATCAATGCGGCAGCGGTCCAGATTCTTCAGGAAGATTTACCCAAGGGTCGGGCTTTGCAAGAACTGCAGGACGGGGCCATTCTCGAGCCGCTCTGGAAGCTGGTGACCGACTGGGTGGAGCATCCCCGCATCGGGATGCAAAAAGAGCTGCAGCTGGAACGCAGTGATGGACCGCAAACCCTGATTGTACACGGCGCACAATTTGCCGACGAAGCCGGCAGCAAGGGCTTTGTTCTGGTGTTTGATGACATCAGCACCCTGGTTTCCGCCCAGCGCAGCGCCGCCTGGAGCGAGGTGGCCCGCCGTCTGGCCCATGAAATCAAAAATCCGCTGACGCCCATCCAGCTTTCGGCCGAACGGCTGCGCCGCAAATATCTGGAGCGTCTGGGTGATGAAGGTGAAACCCTGGATCGGGCGACGCGAACCATTATTCATCAGGTGGACGCGTTGAAAGTGCTGGTAGATGCTTTCTCCGAATATGCCCGGCAACCGCAAATTGAGCTTCGGTCGCTGGAGATCAATCCCTTGATTCTGGATGTTCTGGACCTCTATCGAGGGCAGGAAAGCGGCATTGAAATCCGCGTGGAACTGGCTGCGGATCTGCCCAGTATTCGCGCCGATGTGCATCGCCTGCGCCAGATTCTCAACAATTTGCTGCGTAACGCCATGGATGCCCTGCAAGGTACGGAACAAAGTCCTGCCGGAAAACATATTCTGATTCGCACCGGCTTGACGGACAGCGGCTCGGCAAAGATGCTAGAGTTGAGCGTAATGGACGACGGTCCTGGTTTTCCGGCAGAACTACTGGCCCGGGTATTTGAGCCCTATGTGACCAGCAAGGTCAAAGGCTCGGGCTTGGGCCTTGCCATTGTCCGCCGCATTGTGGAAGAGCATGGCGGGGTGATTATTGCCGATAATCAGGGCATTAATGGTGGCGCGCGTATTGTAATGGATTTTCCCCTGGGTTGACCCAGACTTTCTGGAGGTGGCATGGAAGCGGCAAGATTGAAGATTCTGATCGTCGATGATGAACCCGATATCTGCCAGACCCTGGCGGATATTCTGGAAGATGAAGGCTATCAGGTACAGACGGCGGGCAGCGCAGCGGCGGCAGAGGAATTTCTGCGTGACCAGATGGTGGATCTGGTCCTGCTGGATATCTGGATGCCCGGTGAAGATGGCATCACCTTGTTGCGGCGCTGGGCGGATGCGGGTCTGGAGCAGCCCGTGGTGATGATGTCCGGCCACGCCACCATTGAAACAGCCGTACAGGCGACCAAGCTGGGTGCTTATGATTTTGTCGAAAAGCCGCTGTCTTTGGACAAAACCCTGCTGACAGTTGCCCACGCCCTGGAGGCCAGTCGCCTGCAGCGCGAAAATCGCGACCTGCGTGCCCAGACCGGCTGGGTAGAACGGCCCAGTGGGGATAGTCCGGCCATTCGTCAGTTTCGGGAGCAGCTCACCCGGGTAGCCGCTGTAGACTCCTGGGCCCTGTTGCTCGGCGAAGCGGGAAGCGGCAAGGAAGTTGCGGCCCGTTATCTGCACCGGCAGAGCCGTCGGGCACAGGGGCCTTTTGTGGACCTGCGTGCTGCCGCCATTGCCCGGCCCAATGTGGCTACGGAACTTTTTGGTAATGAAACCCAGGGCAAACTCATTCGTGGACGTCTGGAGGTCGCCCATGGCGGGACCCTGTTCATCGACGAAATAGCCGATATGGATCTGGAAACTCAGGCCCGTCTGTTTTCTGCCTTGCAGGAAAAACGCATCATCCGGGTCGGAGGCAGTACCCCCGTACCGGTTGATGTGCGCGTCATTGCCGGCAGTGCCCATGATTTATCCCAGGCTGTACAAAACGGCCAGTTTCGCAGTGACCTGTATTATCGGCTGAGTGCCTTGCCCTTGCGGGTTCCGCCCTTGGCAGCGCGGACGGCGGATATCCCGATACTCATTGAAGAATTTGTGCGTTTTTATGGTGCCCGTGATGGTCTGCCCGGCCGCCGTTTTGCGCCGGACAGCATGGATGTTCTCAACCACTATCCCTGGCCGGGGAATATCCGGGAACTGCAGAATCTGGTTGAACGCCTGCTGATTCTCGCTGAAGGCCCGGAAATCAGCGCGGCAGAAATTGAAGGGGCGCTGGGTCTGGATAACCGCATGGCTCTCGCCAACAGCAACTTCGACCAGGACGACTTCGGCGGTACTCTCAAACGGGCCCGCGAACGCTTTGAACGGGCTTTTCTTGAGTATCATCTGGCGCGCAATGACTGGAATATTGCCCGCACCGCTGAAATCGTCGGGCTTGAACGTACCCATCTGTATCGTAAGCTGAAAAATCTCAGCATTGCCCTGAAGGGCGAAAGAAGAGTTGGCGAAGACGGCGAAGAAGAGGATTGAATTCAATACTAAAAACCCGCTCTATTGCGGATTCCTGTGATCCTGCTTAGAGTGGGCGCAATATTTATCGCTACAGGAAGGCCGTTATGACCCAGCAAAATACCTTGCCCACCAATGCCCCCGAGTTTTGTGCGGGAATGCTCTACTTTGGTGAGAACTGGCCGGATTTCGACGAATATGGCAAATCCTCGGCCATTGCTGCGGATCATAAGGCGATTGCGAATCCCCAGGCACGAGAGGCTGTGTATCAGTCGCTGTTGTTGGCCGATGCCCTGCGTTATTGCACGCTGCAGGTATGTACCGCCAAGTCGTCCGGTCATCCCGGGGGTTTTGCCTCCAGCGCGGAGGCCTATGCGGCCATGGTCATGCTCGGTCATACCAATATTGTCACGGAAGTGGGGCACCACGCGCCCGGCTTTTACAGTGCCATGTTTCTCGACCGCTCTCTGGAAGCTATGGGCATTCAGAACATGAATGACATGATGGCGCGCTTCCGCGAACAGCATGGTCTGCTGGGTCATCTCTCCGGCGCTATTCCGGGTCTGTTGGCGCCTGCCGGTCCGCTCGGACAGGGGCAACATTTCGCCATGGCCGGGGCACTGCTGCATCCCGGCACGCTGTTCCCGGTCACCATCGGCGATGGCGGCTTTGGCGAACCGTATGTACTGAGCTCCATGAAACATTTTCACTTTGCCTATCCCCAGGTGACCAACTATCTGCCGATCCTGGTCTGGAATGGTTTCAGCCAGGAACATCATTCCATGGTTTCGCTGATGAGCAACGAGGAAATGATTGCCTACTGGCGGGCGCATGACTTTGATGAGGTCATTCTGATTGATGCCAAGGATTATGATGATGCCGGACAGGAAGGCGCCTATGTGGATTCCACGCGCTTCTCTTTCGGGCAACGGATGGCTTTTATGGAAGCGGTCTTGAGTGCTGCCGCCAAGGCCGCGCAAAATGCCTTGAGTGGTCGTCACACCGCCTTCATCCTCAAGCAGTTGAAGGGTGCCGGTGTGCATGTCTCCGGTGCAAAATCCCACAATTTGTATCCCAAGGACACTTTTGAGTCACCGGAAATCAAAGCTGCTTTGCAAAAGCGCGCGCTGAGTCCGGAGGCCTGGGCGCTGGTCCGCGACAACTTCTCCCGTGCCGGAGGCGGCCCTGCTGCCAAAACAGCGGTGACCGAGCATGTGCTGGAAATCGCCCAATTGGGTGAGTTTCCCCTGCAGGATTTTCCCGTCGGAGAACAGGCGGTGCCTGCCACCGCCATGGGCGCACTGGTCGCCTGGCTGGGACAGCAGGACCCGCGCTTCGTGGTGAGCAATGCCGATGGTAATGAAGCTTCAGCCATGAAGAACATTAACGATGCCCTGAAAATCCGCCATCCTACGGAAGATCCGCTCTATAACCAGCAGCCCGGAGGGCAGGTTTACGAGCCCCTCAACGAAGACGCCTGCGCGGGTCTGGCAGCGGGCCTGGCCTTGTTTGGCAGTCGTTCCCTGTGGTTGTCCTATGAGTCCTTTGCCATCAACGGCTGGCCGATTATGCAGACGGTGGGTCAGGCGATGGCCGAGCTGCGCCGCAAGGCTCCCTCGACGGTATGCATGTTCACGGCGGGAGCCCTGGAGCAGGGCCGCAACGGCTGGACCCATCAACGTCCGGAAATCGAAAACTATTTCGCCGCGCAAATGCGTAATGGCAATGTGTTTTTACTTTATCCCACGGACGCCAACGTCATCCAGGCCGCCTATGAATATGCCGTGAATAGCGTCAACAAGTCGATGATTATCATCGCCTCGAAAAGCCCGCTGTCCGTGCATCTGAGCATGGCCGAAGCGCGTGCGGCAGTCCGCAAGGGAGCAGCAGTTCTTTATGAAGGGGCTAGCGGCACGCGCGGCACGGTAACTTTTGCCGTCACCGGAGACATGGTGCTGATGCCGGTGTTCGCAGCCCGCGAGATCCTGGAGAAAGAAGGGTACGGGGTGCGCATTGTTTCCGTCATCAATCCCCGCCAGTTGTATCGCCCCTCGGATGTGGCCGCGCATACCGTATCTGAGCCGGATACGGATTTCATGGCCGATGCGGAATTCCACCAGTTGTTTGCCGGCGACATGTTGCTGACCATCGGCGGTGGCGGTGCCGGAGCGCTGGAGCCGGTGCTCTTGCGCAGTCGCGCGGCACATCGCGATACCCTGGCCTGGCAGCGCGGTGAAACTACCGCCAGCGCTGGTGAACTGATGGCTTTCAATGGGATTACAGCAGATGCCATTCTCAGCAAGGTGCGGAGTTTTGGTGGGCAGTAATCCCCAGGAAACCCGTACCAAAATCATCGTCATTGACGATGATCCCACCGGCTCACAGACAGTACATTCCTGCCTGTTGCTGACCCGTTGGGACCCTGAAACCTTGCGGGAAGCCTTACAGGATGCTTCCCCGCTCTTTTTTGTTTTGAGTAATACCCGGGGCATGACCGCCGCCCGTGCCGAACAGGTCACCCGGGAAATCTGCCGGAACCTGCATGTTGCTCTGGAGCAGCTGGCCAATAACGGACAGCCGATTCAACCGTTGCTGGTGAGTCGTTCGGATTCGACCTTGCGTGGCCATTATCCGGTCGAAACCGATGTGATGGCCGAGGAGTTGGGACCTTTTGATGCGCATTTTCTGGTCCCGGCATTTTTTGAAGGGGGGCGCATTACCCGTGACAGCACGCATTATGTCATCCAGAACGGGGTAGAAGTCCCTGCCCATGAAACTGAATTTGCCCGGGATTCGGTGTTCGCCTTTCAGCATAGTTATCTGCCCGATTATGTGGCCGAAAAAACCCACGGACGCATTCCGGCGGAGCAGGTGCAACGCTTGCGTCTGGCGGATTTGCGCGCCGGTTGCCTGCCGCAGCTTTTGGCACTCAAAAATAATGCCTGTGTGGTCGTGGACGCCGTGGAAGCAGCAGATCTGCACGCCTTTGCCCAGGATTTGCGGGCTGCTGCCGGGCAGGGCAAGCGTTTTCTGTTCCGGAGTGCGGCCAGCTTGCTGACCGCACTGGCCGATCTGCTGCCCCAGCCGGTGCCTGCTGAAAACATGGCACAACTGGTACGCGGGGGTAAAGCCGGAGCTATTCTGGCCGGTTCTCATGTGCGTAAAACCACCGAGCAGCTCAGCCGCTTGCTGGAGGACTCGGGTCTGCAAGGACTGGAGATAGAGGTGGATGCCTGCAGCGGGGAGGCGGGCAAGAAGCAGTTAACCCATCTTCTCGATCAGGCCGCCAGCCTTCACGCCCAGGGCCTGGATCTGGTGATTTTTACCAGCCGCAGTGAACGCCAGTTTACGGATCAGGCGACACGCCTGGCTTTCGGTGAAACCGTATCGGCCTTTCTCATGGATCTGCTGCGTGGTTTGCCCGAAGATCTGGGTTTCCTCATCAGCAAGGGTGGCATCACTTCCAATGATGTTCTGAGCAGCGGGCTGGCGCTGCGTAAGGCGCGGGTGATGGGGCAGATTTTGCCCGGCTGCTCTGTGGTCCAGTGCCCGCATGATCATCCACGCTATCCTGACCTGCCGGTGGTGATTTTTCCTGGTAATGTCGGCGATGCCGAAAGTCTTGTCTTGGCACGGCGTCGCCTGCGCGGCCGGTGACGGGCGCAAGTTATGGCGGGCAGCACTGATTCCGAGCATGCCGCATTTCTTAGCGCCCTCCGCGCCATATTGCCGGACGATGGCCTGCTGACTCAGAGCGAGGACCTGCATCCTTACGAATGTGATGGTTTGTCGGTGCTCAGGGAGCTGCCTCTGGCGGTGGTCCTGCCCCGTCATCGAAATGAGGTTCAAGCCGTTCTGAAAATCTGTCAGCAGTATGGCGTGGCCGTGGTTCCCAGAGGGGCGGGCACCGGCTTATCCGGTGGCGCTCGTCCCAGCGCCGGAGCCATTGTGCTTTCCCTGGCGCGGCTCAAGCAGATTCGGGCGCTGGACACCAGCAACCGTACGGCCCAGGTGCAGCCGGGGGTGCGCAATCTGGCTATCAGTGAAGCAGCGCGGCCCATGGGTTTGTACTATGCGCCGGATCCCTCCTCCCAGATCGCCTGTACCATTGGCGGCAATGTGGCAGAAAATTCCGGTGGAGTACATTGCCTGAAATACGGCTTGACGGTGCACAATGTGCTGGCTCTGGAAGTGCTGGATGCATCGGGAGAACGTCTTGAGATCGGTAGTCAGGCGCCGGACAGTCCCGGCTATGATCTGCTGGCGCTGATGATGGGTTCGGAAGGATTGCTGGGTATCGTGACGGAATGTACGTTGCGGTTGCTGCCGGTTCCTGAAAATACCCTGGTATTGCTGGCGGCTTTTGCCTCGGTTGTAGCGGCGGCAGACGCGGTGAGTGCCATTATTGCGGCAGGGATTATTCCGGCCGGGCTGGAAATGATGGACCAATTGGCCATAGAAGCCGCCGAAGATTTTGTGCATGCCGGTTACCCCCGCGATGCTGCTGCCATTTTGCTCTGCGAACTGGATGGGACCGAGGCAGAACTTCAGGAAAGACTGCGCGCCGTGGAAAAGTTGTTACAGCGGCAAGGGGCCACCAGCATCCGTATTGCCGCTGATGCCGAAACCCGGCTGTTACTCTGGAAAGGCCGCAAGGCCGCGTTTCCGGCGGTGGGTCGTCTGGCCCCGGATTATTATTGTATGGATGGGACCATCCCGCGCAAGCGTTTGGCGGAAGTTCTCGAACAAATCGCGATCTGGTCCGCCGAATATGGTTTGCGGGTAGCCAATGTGTTTCATGCTGGCGATGGCAACCTGCATCCCCTCATCCTCTATGACGCCAATGTTGAAGAGCAGTTGCACGCCGCAGAAGCCCTCGGTCAGCGCATTCTGGAACTGTGTGTGGCGGTCGGCGGAAGCATCACCGGAGAGCACGGTGTCGGCGTAGAAAAACTGGACAGCATGTGCGTTCAGTTTACGCCTGCCGAGCTGGCCCAGATGCACCGCATCAAGGCGGCCTTTGATCCCGAAGGGCGACTGAATCCGGGCAAGGCTGTCCCCAGTCTGCACCGCTGCGCAGAACTGGGCGCCATGCATGTGCATCATGGTCAATTACCTTTCCCAGGACTGGAGCGCTTTTAAGATGGATCAGCGTGAGTGTTTGCAGGAACAGGTCCGGGAAGCCTATCAGCAGTCGCGTCCCCTGCAGGTTCAGGGGGCCGGGACCAAGAGCTTTTACGGCAGAAAAACCGCTGATGCTGAACCCCTGCTGTTGCGGGAACATCAAGGTATTGTGGATTACGAACCCAGTGAACTGTTTGTGACTCTGCGTGCCGGGACGAGCTTGCAGACGTTGCAGGAACAGTTGGCCGAAGCCGGACAGATGCTGCCCTTCGAGCCACCTTTTTTCGGGGCAGAGGCCACCATCGGTGGTACCTTGGCCTGTGGTTTTTCCGGACCACGGCGGCCTTATGCGGGTTCTGCCCGGGATTATGTGCTGGGTGTGCACATGCTCAATGGTCTGGGAGAATCTTTGCGCTTTGGTGGGCAGGTCATGAAAAATGTGGCGGGCTACGATGTCTCCCGTTTGCTGGTAGGATCTTTGGGGACCCTCGGCGTTTTGCTGGAGGTGACACTCAAAGTATTGCCGCGCCCAGAGCGGGAGCTGACCCTGGTACACGACACCGACATGGCTACTGCCATTGTCCGGATGAATCAATGGGCGGGCCAGCCCCTGCCTTTGTCAGCCAGTGCCTGGGATGGGAGCCATTTGTACCTGCGTCTGTCGGGGACGGAGAAAGCCGTAGCAGCGGCGCAGAGCAAAATCGGTGGAGCCGTGCTGGATGAAAACGACGGCATCCTTTTCTGGAAAAATCTGCGTGAACATCGCCATGTGTTTTTTCAGGGAACCGCAGCACTTTGGCGGCTGGCCGTAGCGCCTGCCACGCCCCCCTTGGCCCTGCCCGGACAGACGCTTATTGAATGGGGCGGCGGACAACGCTGGCTTCGCGGTCAACGGGATGCTACCGCCCTGCAGGCGCTGGCGGCTGAGCATGGCGGACACGCCACCCTGTTTCGCGGCGGAGATCGCTCCGAGGAAGTGTTCCAGCCCTTGCCTCCAGCCCTGTTCGCCCTGCATCAACGCCTGAAAAATGCTTTTGATCCGCACGGTATTTTGAATCCTGGTCGCCTGTACGCGGCCCTTTAGAGAAGCCTATGCAAACCCGGATTGCGCCCCGTTTTGAGAATGACGCCGATATTGTCGAAGCGGACAGTATATTGCGTAGTTGCGTTCATTGCGGTTTTTGCACGGCAACCTGTCCCACCTATCAGCTACTGGGTGACGAACTGGACGGTCCCCGTGGCCGTATTTATCTCATCAAGGAATTTTTGGCCGGCACTCCCGCCAGCGCTGAAACCCTCAAACATCTGGATCGTTGCCTGACTTGCCGCGCTTGTGAAACGACTTGTCCCTCCGGGGTACGCTATGCCCGCCTGGCGGAAATTGGCCGTGAACATCTGGAAAACGAAATTCCGCGTCCGGCCCTCGAGCGCCTGAAGCGCAATATGCTGCGTGCGGTGGTTCCTCATCCCGCGCGTTTTCGTTTGGCGCTGCAACTGGGGACTCTGTTCAAACCCTTTTTGCCGGAAGCCCTCGCCCGGAACATACCGGAATGGCCTGGCACAGCGCTTCCAGTGCCGCATCCGCTGCAAGCCGCGACGCCCGTCCAGAGGCCCACGGTGCTTGCCCTTGCGGGTTGTGTGCAAAGCGTCATGACGCCGCAAACCGAAGCGGCCCTGGAGCAGATTGCTGACCGGCTCGGTTATCAAGTGGAAGTTCCCCCCGAGGCGGGGTGTTGTGGTGCCCTGAGTTTGCATCTCAAAGCCCGCGCTGAAGCGCATGATTACATGCGTCGGAATATTGATGCCTGGTGGCCGCATATTGTAGCCGGTGCGAAGGCTATTTTGGTGAGCGCCAGTGGCTGTGGCAGTATGGTCAAAGAGTATGCCGAGGCTCTGCAGGACGACCCCGATTATGCAGAAAAAGCCCGGCAAGTAGCGGCGCTGGCACGGGACCCCAGTGAATGGCTGCTCGAACACCTGGAAGCCCTGCCGCTGGAGCACAAAAACCGTGGCCCGTTGGCCTTTCACGCGCCGTGTTCACTCCAACATGCGCAACGGGTGCAGGGTAAAGTCGAAGCCTTGCTGGAACGCGCAGGCTACCAATTGACGGCAGTTGCCGATGCGCATCTTTGCTGCGGTTCTGCCGGCACCTACGCCATTTTGCAGCCGGAATTATCCCGGCAACTCCGTCAGCAAAAGCTGGACGCCCTGCAACAGGGTCAACCCTGCTCTATTGCCACCGCCAATATCGGTTGCCAGCTGCATTTACAGGGAGGTACGGAGCTGCCGGTCCGCCATTGGCTGGAGTTGCTGGCGGAGGCCTTGCTGCCTGAAAAATCCTAATCCAGCCGTAACCAGCCCTTGCGGTAAAATATCCAGGCAGTGAGTGCTTCCACCAGTACCAGGCCGCCGGTGACGGCGACAAATCCATAACGCCAGTGGGGTAGGGGTCCTAGGGGGACGTTCATGGCCGCCGCGCCCGGTATGAACAATGGAATGGTGACCAGAATAATCAGCGCCGCCATGAATTTAAACAAATGATTCACATTGTTGTGTACCACATAAGCGTAAGATTCCAGTAATTCATTGATGGTTTCCTGGTCGCTGTCCACCTGATCGCGAACCTGTGACAGTTCAATGCGCGTATCTTCATGAATTTCTATGAGATCATGGTCTTCCTTGGGCAGGAACAGACCGATTTCACTGACCACATACTCCAGCTGCAACAAGCCCAGATCCAGAGCCAGGAGGCGGTCGTGAATATCCAGGCCCCGGTACACCACATCATGGCGCTGGGCCTGCCGTAAATCCCGTTCGACCATGGCCATTTCCCGGGCCACAGCGCGCGCAGTGGGCAGGTACAGGCGGGTCACCTCGGCGATAATACGCAAGACAAGTTCCCAGCGTTTACGCGGTTTCTCAGGATCAATCAGCTGGTTGAGAAAGGGGATTTCCTGATCCGCCAGGGTTACGAAATAACCCGGCACAAAATAAACGCTGAGGGGCACCAGGGAAAACTGGCCGATGCGCCCATCTTCCGGTATCGGCACCTGAAATTGCAGGGAAATCAGTTGTTCTTCCTTGATCAGAGGCCGCGATGCCTCGCCTTCCAGGCGTTTGCGCAAGAAGCTTTCGGGAATATCCAGAGTCATGGCCGCCTGGTTCAGTTCCAGGGCCGAAGGATTGACCAGGGCCATCCAGCTGCGCCGGTTGGCGTTGCCCGAAAGCAGGCAGTCTCGCGTAATTCGCAGCATGTCTTGCTTCTCCCTACATCGCAAAAAAGCCGTGTTTTCTGGCCCAGATGGCAAACATCAGGGTGGCTCCAAAAACATAGGCAAGCAGGCCGAACCACAGGTAGTGCCAGTGTTCCAGCGGGAGAATGGTCATCATGTGAAAAGGCATGATAAAGGCAATGGGCATCATCAGCAGCGCCAGCCATACGGTCATGACCTTCATGACGGTATGCGCATTATTCTGAATGATGCCGTTGTAGGCATTGGTGACGGTCAAATAACGCTCATAGACCAGATTGACCACATCTTCCATGCGCCGTTGTTCGCGCAGGGCAGCATCCAGCAAGGGATAGGTCGAAGCTTCGCCGGGCGTGGCCCGCAAGGCGTTGCGCAAAATCAGTCCGGTTTCGCGCAAGGCGATGACCAGCTCTCCCAGATCCCGGTTCAGGACCACAATTTCGCGCAGCTCACTGTTACCCATGGCGGTTTTCAGGGCCATACGCAGTTCCTGGAGACGATCCACCAACACCCGGGCGACCCGTTCATGACTGTAGATAATGTTGAGCAGAATTCTTTGCAGAAGATCGCCACGGGCATTTTGCTGAAGGCTGCCGAGCCAATCCTGCTGCAGGGTTGCCAGCAGAGCGTCTTCAGCGATGATGACCAGGCGCTCGGGGCCGTCGTGCTGCACAATCAGGTGGCTTACCCGTGCGACAGTGCCAAATTGGGCATCTTCTTCCAACAGGGCAACGGGCAGCCGCAAGATGATTTCTTCGCCTTCACAATACAGGCGCTGGTCTTCACTATGGCGCAGCAGATTTCCCAGTCCGCTGCAGGAGGGGGCCTGTTCCGGGTTGAGCAGAAATAATCCTGGACCCGTGCATGAAGCACTGGAATTCCAGTCACCAAGCGCCATGTCGAAATACCGGGCCGTCATCGCTGCCTCAGATCCAGTCTTTTTTGCGGAAAAATACAAAGAGCAGCCCGGAAATGAGAAAACCCCCGCCCATCAGCACCGGCCAGGCATAAGTCCAGTCCTGTAGGGGTAAAGGGACGTTCATGCCATAAATACTGGCAACCGTAGCGGGGGAAGCCACCACCACGGTCCAGGCGGTAATGATTTTCAGGGTGTTGCTGATGTTGTTCTGGAGCACGCCCACATAAGCATCCATCATGTTGGTAATGGTGGAAGCATAAATTTCCGTCATGTCCCGGGCCTGCTGCAAATCAATCAGGGCATCGGCAATGTCTTCCAGATCGCCTTCATCCTGAAGGAGCATGGGCAGGCGCAGGGTTTGCTGGGCCACGGAAATGTTTCCCTTGAGCGCGGCAGAAAACAGAATCAAACTTTTGTTGAGCGCCAGCAGCCGGAAAAATTCATTATTGTTCTGCGAGTGGCGGAGGATTTTTTCGGTGGCGGCTATTTCTGCGTTGATAGTGCGCAATGCCCGCAGAAAATCCCGGGCAATAGCCTGGAAAATTTCGGCGAGCAGGCCCCGCACATTCAGGATTTTGCCGCGCTGACGCTGACTGCGTAATTCGTCCCATAATGCCAGGGGATGAGCGCTGGCGGTGACCATCTGCTGGGGCAGCAGCCAGAGTCCTACCGGCAGAGTCCGAAAGCGGAGTTCCGCATCGTCCTGCATGGGGGCAGGCACTTTCAAAATGATCAGGGCCACATCCCCGTCGCGTTCCAGGCGTGGGCGTTCGTCTTCATCGGAAACGTCCTGAAACAGATAGTCGGGTACCTGCAGATGCTTGGCGACAAATTCCAGTTCGGCTTGGCTGGGTGCCACCACCTGAATCCAGGTGGCACGGGGGGGCCACTGAAAATCACGGGTGATTTCCAGCTGGGCATCAGTTTTATCGTCAAACCAGTGCAGCATCCTGCCTCTCCTTTATAGACTCCTGCCCGATCATATCCAGCCCTTGCGCTTGAAAAAGGCGGCCAATCCCCCGGAAATACCCAGCCCCAAACACAGCACTACCCAGAAAATCCAATGGGTTTTCTGAAAGGGCAAGGTCGTGTTCACCCCAAACAGGGTGGCCAGCATACTCGGTACATAAAATACCATAGCCAGAACGGTCACCACCTTGAGCCCGTGGTTGATGTTGTTTTGTACCATGCCCGCGTAGGCATCCATCATCGACGTACTGGTTCCGGCATAAACCCGGGCGCGCTCATGGGCCACCTGCAACTCCAGTAAGGCCGTATCGACCTGTCGGGTCGCTGGCAGGTCATCGCGAATTTCTGCCAGGCGCGAAATCTTGAAGGCCGTGGCAATGTTGCCGACCAGAGCCACTTCAAAACGGGTCAGACTTTTACTGATTTCCAGCAAGGTGAAAAAGTCACCATTACTTTGCGTCCAATCCAGTTGCCGTTCATTTTCATGGATGGCCATGTTCAGTTGATGCAGGGCGTCTTCATAACTCTGGGCCAGTATTTTAAGAATGGCCGCAAGTATCTCGATGCTTTCCGGAGGGCTGGAAAGATGCTCCATCTGCACAAAAAAGGGCGAGAGCGAGGGCAGGTCTTCAGCCAGCAGCGTAGTCAGGCTTTGCTGGTGCAGAACCATTCCCAATGGACGCAAAGTCCAGGCATCGTCGACGATGCCCCGCACCGGAAACTGCAAGGTGAGAAACACCCGATTTTCTTCGCGCCGCAGCCAGGAGCGTTCATCAGGGTCCAGAATGTCCTGGGCAAAATCCCAGTCATCAGCAAGCTGCCCGGCCTGTACCCAGTCGGCGGGTTTGGGCGCCGTCAGATGTTGCCAGCCCTTCACCTGATCCGGAATTTTTGGCTCTTCCGAAGGGGCGGTCACAGGATGATCTGCTGGGGGAAATACATCCATAGATGTTCTCCAGATCAGAGGCGGGCGTTAGGGCAACAGTGTCTGGTATGTTCCCGACCAGGGATACTTAGCCAGCACAACTTGGAGCGCGGGACGGAGCCTTTTATACTGGACTTCCGTGTCGCCTGTAAAGGAAATTCCGCTGTGAGTAATGTGCATTCTGCAACTGATAGTAAAGCCTTTATCCCCCTCGCCCTCGCCATACTCACGGTTTCGGATACCCGCACCCCGGAAACCGACAAGTCCGGCGACAAAATTGCGGAGCTGGCCCTGGCCGCCGGACACCAGATAGCGGCGCGTTGCATCCTGCCCGATACGGCCGAAACACTTCGCCAGCAGATGCAAAGCTGGATAAGCGACCTGACCATTGACGTCATTGTCGCGACCGGCGGCACCGGGGTCACCGGGCGGGACGTAACCCCGGAGGCCCTCGCACCCCTGATCAGCAAGTCCATTCCAGGATTTGGCGAATTATTCCGCATGTTGTCCTACGAAGAAATTGGCACCAGCACGATTCAGTCCCGGGCCGAAGCCGCCATTTGTACGGGCACCATCGTCTTTTTGCTGCCCGGTTCTACCGGAGGTGTCCGGTTGGGTATGGAAGCCATCATCATTCCGCAACTGGATAACCGTCACCGTCCCTGCAATCTCAGTGAGTTATTACCGCGTATTCGTCATGAACACTGATCTCCTTCATGTCTGAAGACGCACTGGAGCGGCAGGCCCGCTGGAATAACTGCTACGCCCGGAGCAACACCCCGGCAGCAGCACCCCTGCCCTTGCTCAAGGCGCAGGCAGCTTTGCTACCCACACAGGGTACGGCGCTGGATCTCGCCTGTGGTCGGGGGGCTAATGCGTTGTTCCTCGCTAGACAGGGCCTGGAAACCTGGGCCTGGGATTACGCTGACTCGGCCATTGCCGCCGTTCAGCAAGCAGCAGCGGGGTTGCCCCTGCATGCCCAATGCCGGGATGTGCTGGCGCAGCCACCGGAGCCGGACAGCTTCGATGTGATAGTGGTTGCCCATTTTTTGCACCGCCCGCTTTTCCCGATATTGGCGCAGGCCTTGAAGGCCAACGGGTTACTGTTCTACGAAACCTGGGCCGGGCCTTATGCCGGGCGTGGACCGCAAAACCCGGATTTTCGTCTGCGTCCGGATGAACTGAACCATGCCTTTCCCGCGTTGCAGTTGCTGGTACTGGCAGAAGACCAGGATCGCAGCAGTGCTATATGGAGAGCGCCTGCCCGCCCTGTTACACTGGCGTAATTTACTGATCTACAAAGAGGAAGACCAGCAATGACCCGGAATGGCCGTTTGAGTATTATTGTCTTCGCCACCATTTCCCTGAGTGCCTGTGCCAAGCTGCCCGCCAAGGTGGTCGAACCCGCTGCGCCAGCCGCCAAGACGAATGCCAAGGCCGCCGCACCGGACATGCACAACAGCCAGTTGGCCCTCGACTGGGCCGGTACCTACGTGGGTACCCTGCCCTGCGCCGATTGTCCCGGAGTGCGCGAAACCCTGGTGCTGCACAAAGACCAAACCTATGCAATGAGCACCCACTATATGGACCGTCCGGGTTCGGCCTTTTCGCGCAGTAACAGCTTTACCTGGGTCAATGGTCACACCATCCGGCTGGAAGGCATGCAACAACCCATGTACTTTCGGGTAGGAGAAAACCAGCTTATTCAGTTGGGGATAGATGGTCAGCCCATTACCGGCCCCCTGGCGGCAAAAATGGTGTTGAAGAAAACGCAAACAGGAAAAACCCAATGACAAGCATCCAACAACGCGCCGCCCTGCAACGGCAAATATGGGCGATTGCCAATGATGTACGCGGCGCAGTCGATGGCTGGGATTTCAAGCAATATGTGCTTGGCACCCTGTTTTACCGCTTCATCAGCGAAAACTTCGCTATTTATATCGAAGCCGATGACGACAGCATCTACTACGCCGAGTTGCCGGACAACATCATCACCCCGGACATCAAAGACGATGCCATCAAAACCAAGGGCTATTTTATTTACCCCAGCCAGTTGTTTGCCAATGTGGCCGCCCGCGCCAACAGCAACGAAAGCCTGAATACGGATTTGGCCGATATTTTTGCCGCCATCGAAAATTCTGCCAGCGGTTACCCCTCCGAGCGCGACATCAAAGGTCTGTTTGCCGACTTCGACACCACCAGCAATCGTCTGGGCAACACCGTCAAAGATAAAAATACCCGCCTGGCCGCCGTGCTCAAAGGCGTTGCCGGGCTGTATTTTGGTGATGCGCATAGCGGCGACTTTGAAAGTAACCACATCGACCTGTTTGGCGATGCCTACGAATTTCTCATTTCCAACTACGCCGCCAATGCCGGCAAATCGGGCGGGGAGTTCTTCACGCCGCAGCACGTCTCCAAACTCATCGCCCAGTTGGCCATGCACAAGCAAACCCGCGTCAACAAGATTTACGACCCTGCCTGCGGCTCCGGCTCCCTGCTACTGCAAGCCAAAAAGCATTTTGATGCGCACATTATCGAAGACGGGTTTTACGGGCAGGAGCTCAACCACACCACCTACAACCTGGCGCGGATGAATATGTTCTTGCACAACATCAATTACGACAAATTCAACATCCAGTTGGGGGACACCCTCATCGCCCCCCATTTTGACGGCGACAAGCCCTTTGACGCCATCGTCTCCAATCCGCCCTATTCCGTAAAATGGATCGGCAGCGACGATCCCACCCTCATCAACGACGACCGCTTTGCCCCGGCGGGCGTACTCGCCCCCAAATCCAAAGCCGACTTTGCCTTTGTGCTGCACGCGCTCAGTTACCTTTCCGGCAAAGGCCGCGCGGCCATTGTCTGCTTTCCCGGCATTTTTTATCGTGGCGGTGCGGAGGCCAAAATCCGCCAGTATCTGGTCGATAACAACTATGTGGAAACCATCATTGCGCTCGCGCCCAATCTGTTTTTTGGCACCACCATTGCCGTCACCATCCTGGTGCTCTCCAAACACAAAACCGAAACCAGCACCCAGTTTATTGACGCCAGCGCCCTGTTCAAAAAAGAAACCAACAACAACACCCTCACCGACGCGCACATTCAACAAATCATGGCCGTGTTCGACAGTAAGGAAAATGCCGAATACTTCGTCCGCTCCGTACCCTATGAAGAAATTGCCGCCAACGACTACAACCTGTCAGTGAGCAGTTATGTGCAAGCCAAAGACACTCGCGAGACGGTGGATATTACCCGGCTCAACGCCGAACTGAAAATCACCGTCGCCAAAATCGACCGGCTCCGCGCCGAAATTGACGCCATCGTCGCCGAAATTGAGGGGGATTAAGGCATGAGCAAAAAGAAAATATCAGTGCCCACCATTCGCTCATCCGCAGCAGAATATCTAACCTTCATCGCCGCGAGCGGCGAAGGTGGCGTTGAAGCAGTCTATGCCGACGAAGATGTTTGGCTGAGCCAAAAAATGATGGGCATTCTGTATGACGTGAATGTACGAACCATCAACGAGCATTTGAAGAAAATCTTTACTGACAATGAATTGCAGGAAGATTCAGTTATCCGGAAATTCCGGATAACTGCCACCGATGGCAAAAACTACAACACCCAGCATTACAACCTGTCGGCCATCATCGCCGTGGGCTACAAGGTGAATTCCGAGCGGGCCGTACAGTTTCGCAAATGGGCAACGGGCATCATCAGGGAATACACCATCAAAGCCTATGTCATGGATGACGAGCGCCTTAAAAATGACGGCACCATCCTTGGCAAAAAATACTTTGAGGAACAACTCCAGCGCATCCGCGAAATTCGCCTATCGGAGCGCAAGTTCTACCAGAAGATCACCGACATCTACGCCACGGCCATTGACTACGACGTGACAGCGCAGGCCACTAAGCGCTTCTTTGCCACCGTGCAAAACAAGCTGCACTGGGCCATTCACGGACAAACCGCCGCCGAAGTGGTTTACACCCGCGCCGATGCGGAGCAGCCCGACATGGGGCTGACGTCATGGAAAGATGCCCCAAACGGAAAAATTCAGAAATTCGATGTTGTGGTGGCCAAGAACTACCTGACCGAAAAGGAGCTTGCCCAACTCTCGCGCCTGGTGAACGCCTATCTCGATATCGCTGAAGATAGGGCGCAAAGGCAAATGCCCATGACCATGGCCGATTGGGAAGAACGCTTAAACCGTTTTATTGCGGCAACCGACCGCGAAGTATTGCAAGACGCGGGCAAAATCACTGCCGAAATCGCCAAAGCCCACGCCCTAACCGAATTTGAAAAATACCGCATTGTGCAGGATCGGCTCTATATGTCTGATTTTGACAAGGTCATCAACGCTATCGAACAACAAAGTGATCAAACATAATGCTCGAAAACAAACTCAACATCACAAATCAAATCGACTTGGCCAAGACGGAAGAAAAAATCAGCAAACAAAAAGCCAGGAAGCTTTTTGATACCGGCGACATGAACAAGATCGAAGTAGGCAAATTCGCAGGCCTTGCCTTTATTCACGCCTATTTGTTTGGGGAGATTTACGGCTTCGCCGGAAAAATCCGCGATGTGAATATCGCCAAGGGCACAACCGCCTTTGCACGGGTCATGCACCTTGAGGCATCGTTAAAACATATCGACGCCATGCCCCAGCGCAGCTTTGAAGAAATCGTCGAAAAATATGTCGAGATGAATGTCGCCCACCCTTTCCGAGAAGGCAATGGCCGCGCTACCCGCATCTGGCTGGATCTGCTTTTCAAGCAAGCTATAGGGCAAGTGGTGGATTGGAATCAAGTGGATAAAGAAAGCTACCTTTCGGCCATGCAGCGCAGCGTAATCAACGACCTTGAAATTAAGCACCTGATCAAACACACATTAACCGACAAAATTGACGACCGCGCCTTGTTTATGAAAGGCATTGATGTGAGCTATTACTACGAAGGCTATAGCGAATTCAAGACGGAGGAACTATAGGCATGACGGATAAGCTCATCACGCTGACCGAGCGCCCCGAAGGCTACGGCACTTGGCTGAGCGAGCTGAAAACACGCATTCACCAAGCCCAACAGCGCGCCACGCTCGCCGTCAACCGCGAGCTGGTTTTACTGTATTGGCAGATTGGCCGCGATATTTTGCACCGGCAAGCTGAACAAGGCTGGGGCGCAAAAGTGATTGAGCAACTGGCGCACGATCTGCGCAACGCTTTTCCCGAGATGAAGGGCTTCTCCCGCGCCAACCTCATGTATATGCGTGCCTTTGCCGAGGCCTGGCCAGACGAGCAAATTGTCCAACAGGCTGTTGGACAATTGCCTTGGGGACATAATCTGGTATTGCTGACCCGACTGAAGCAACCGGAACAGCGTCTGGCCTATGCCCAGGCCACCATCGAACATGGTTGGTCGCGCAATGTGCTGAATATCCACATTGAAACCCGGCTTCTTGAACGTACCGGCAAAGCGGTTACCAACTTTGCCGAACGCCTGCCCTCGCCGGGTAGTGATTTAGCGCGGGAATCGCTCAAAGACCCCTACCTGTTCGATTTTCTCGATGTGGGCAAAGAGGCCGACGAACGCGAAATTGAATCGGCGCTGGTCAAGCACATTACCCAATTTCTGCTGGAATTAGGCGCAGGCTTTGCCTTTGTGGGGCGGCAGGTGTTGCTGGATGTAGGCGGCGATGAATTCTTTATTGACCTGCTTTTTTATCACCTCAAATTGCGCTGCTATGTCGTGATTGAACTCAAAGCCGGTAAATTTAAGCCCGAGCATCTGGGGCAATTGGGTTTTTACATGACAGCGGTGGACAAACAGATCAAGCATGAACTCGATAACCCCACCATCGGCCTGCTGCTGTGCAAAAGCAAAAACAAGGTGGTGGCCGAATACGCCCTGGGCGACAAAACCCAACCGATGGGCATAGCGGAATACAAACTCGTAGAATCCCTCCCCGAAAACCTCAAAACCAACCTGCCCAGTATTGAACAGATAGAGCGTGAATTGCAGGGAGAAGGCCAGTGAGGAACCTGGACTTTTTGGAAAAACTGCTGGATGGAGCGGAGGTGGAATGGAAACCGCTGGGGAAAGTTCTTGTTCGTGCCAAGGGAACAACGATTACCGCTGGTCGGATGAAAGAGTTACACAAAGAAGATGCGCCACTAAAAATCTTTGCTGGTGGCAGGACTGTTGCATTTGTAGATTTTGATGACATACCTACGAAAGATATTAATAGAGAGCCTTCTATTATCGTCAAATCTCGTGGCGTTATTGAATTCGAGTATTACGATAAGCCTTTTTCCCACAAAAATGAAATGTGGTCCTACCATTCAAATAATGACTATATCCATGTCAGGTATGTTTGTCACTTTTTGAAACTGAATGAACGGTACTTTCAAGGTATTGGCAGTAAAATGCAAATGCCGCAGATTGCAACGCCCGATACGGACAAGTTTGAAATCCCCATCCCCTGCCCGGAAAACCCAAAAAAATCGCTGGAAATCCAGGCCGAAATCGTTCGCATTCTGGACACCTTCACCGAGCTGACCACCGAGCTGACCACCGAGCTGACCGCCCGCAAAAAACAATACAACTACTATCGCGACCAGTTGTTGAGTTTTGAAGATGGGGAAGTGGAGTGGAAGGCCTTGGGGAAGATTGGTGAATTCATTCGCGGCAAACGCTTTACCAAAGCCGATTATGTGAAAGACGGCGTCAGCGTTATCCATTACGGCGAGATATACACTCGATACGGCGTTTTTACGACCCGTGCGCTTTCTCAGGTGAGAAGCGATATGGCTGACTCGCTCCGCTATGCGGAACCTGGCGATGTCGTAATAACGGACGTAGGAGAAACCGTCGAGGATGTTGGCAAAGCCGTGGCTTGGCTCGGCGATGAAAAAGTCGCCATTCACGACCATTGCTATGCTTTTCGCCATTCAATGAATCCGAAATTCGTTTCCTACTGCATGCAAGCAGCCTCATTCATTGCCGAGAAAGCAAAGTATGTAGCGAGTACCAAGGTCAATACATTACTGATCAACGGTTATTCAAAAATCGCCATCCCTGTTCCATATCCCGATGACCCGGAAAAATCACTTGCCGAACAAGCCCGCATTGTCGCCATTCTCGACAAATTCGACACCCTAACCACCTCCCTCACCGAAGGCTTGCCCCGCGAAATCGAGCTGCGTCAAAAACAGTACGCGTATTACCGTGATCTACTCCTCCATTTCACCAGGCCCGTTCAAGCAATAGCGAAAAACCCTTTGGAGAATGCCCATGAATCATGAAAACACACAAATTCAAATCTACCAATCCGACGATGGTCAGCTTGAGCTGAAGGTGGCCTTTGACCAAGACACTGTTTGGCTGTCGCAAGCACAAATGGCGGATTTATTCGGCACCAAGCGACCCGCCATTACCAAACATTTAAGTAATGTTTATAAAATGGGGGAGTTGTCCGAAGATACCACCTGTTCCATTTTGGAACATATGGCTTACCATGGCCAAAACTACAAAACCAAACAGTACAATCTCGATGCCATTATTTCGGTGGGATATCGCGTTAACTCCAGCCGCGCCACCCAATTTCGTATCTGGGCGACCCGCACCCTCAAACAGCATTTGGTGCAGGGTTACACCCTCAATCAACGCCGTTTGCATGAGCGTGGTATCGAATTTGAGCAGGCGATGGCGCTTTTAACGCAAACCCTCGGCAACCAGCAGTTGGTGAATGCTGAGGGCGCGGCGGTACTTTCGGTGATTGGCGACTATGCGCGTAGCTGGAGCTTATTGCAGGGCTACGATGAACAAAGTCTGGGGGAGCTGAACAGTAAACAATCGGCCATGCAGGCGCTGAATCTGGATGAGGCGTTAAGCGCCATCCATGAATTAAAAAAAGCACTGATCACCAAGGGCGAAGCCACGGAATTATTTGGTCAGTTGCGCGGCAACGGCCTTGAATCGGCGATTGCGACCATCGAGCAGGGTTATGGGGACGAACTGTTTTATCCGAATGTGGCGAGCCGCGCCGCGCACTTGCTATATTTTGTGATTAAAAATCACCCGTTGGCCGATGGTAATAAGCGCAGCGGTTCATTTTTGTTTTTATGGTATTTGCGCCGTAATCAGCATTTATTGGCCAAGCCCGTGGAGCGATTGATTAACGACAACACGCTGGTGGCGCTGGCGCTGTTGGTGGCCGAAAGCGAGCCGGCGCAAAAGTCGCTGATGATTCACTTGATCGAGCATTTTATTTTGCTGAAAGAGGACGGCAATGCCCTATAAACCGCCTTTCACCATTACCATTACCAGTCGTGAGCCCAAAACCCCCGAGGCGATTCTGGTGTTACTGGCGAATAACCCGCTGCGGACACGTCAGCAGCGCGCTGAACTGATGGGTAAGGACCTACGTACCATTGGCCGGGCGTTAGCCAAATTGCAGCAAGCGGGAAAAATTAAACGCGTCGGTTCGGATAAAACCGGCCATTGGGAGGTACAGCTGTGACAGACTACAAAACCATTGCCGAATCCAAAAACTTCATTGTTCTGGATCAATACAACCAGGACTGGAAGGTGGCCGATAGCTACCAGAGCGAAGGGGACCTGGAACGCGAACTGATTCAGGATTTGACTAATCAGGGCTATGAATACCTGCCCGGCCTGAATCATCCCGAGGCAATGCTCGCCAATCTGCGCATGCAGATGCAGGCACTGAATAACCTGGAGTTTCTGGAGGGTGAATGGTTGCGTTTTGTGGAAACCTGGCTGGACAAACCCAGCGACAGCATCGTGGACAAAACCCGCAAAATTCACGATGACTATATTCACGATTTTGTGTTTGACGATGGCCATATCCAGAACATTTACCTGCTGGATAAAAAAAATATCGCCCGCAACAAGGTGCAGGTCATCAATCAGTTTGAGCAATCCGGCAGCCATGCCAACCGCTACGATGTGACCATTCTGGTCAACGGCCTGCCGCTGGTACAGGTAGAGCTGAAAAAGCGCGGGGTGGCCATCCGCGAGGCCTTTAATCAGGTGCATCGCTACAGTAAGGAGAGCTTCAACAGCGCGCATTCCCTGTTCAAGTATCTGCAACTCTTTGTGATTTCCAATGGTACGGACACCCGCTACTTTGCCAACACCACCCAGCGCAATAAAAACAGCTTCGATTTCACCATGAACTGGGCAAAGGCGGATAACAGCCTGATCAAAGACCTGAAGGACTTTACGGCTACCTTCTTTCAGAAAAACACACTGCTTCATGTGCTCCTGCATTATTCGGTATTTGACGTAAACAATACCCTGCTGGTGATGCGTCCTTACCAGATTGCCGCCACCGAACGCATTATGTGGAAAATCAACAGTGCGTATCAGGCCAAGAACTGGCGCAGCACGGAAAGTGGCGGTTATGTCTGGCATACCACCGGTTCCGGCAAAACCCTGACCAGTTTTAAGGCGGCGCGTCTGGCCACCGAGCTGGATTTTATCGACAAGGTATTTTTTGTGGTGGACCGCAAGGATCTGGATTACCAGACCATGAAGGAATATCAGCGATTTTCGCCCGATAGTGTCAATGGCTCGGATAGCACCGCCGGGCTCAAACGCAATCTGGACATAAATGATAACAAAATCATCGTTACCACCATCCAGAAGCTCAACAGGCTGATCAAAAGCGAAAATGACCTGCCGGTGTATAACCAGCAGGTGGTGTTTATTTTTGATGAATGCCATCGCAGCCAGTTTGGCGAAGCCCAGAAAAACCTGAAAAAACGGTTCAGAAGGTTCTATCAGTTCGGTTTTACCGGCACCCCCATTTTTCCGCAAAACGCCCTGGGAGCCGATACCACGGCCAGCGTGTTTGGCCGCGAGCTGCATGCTTATGTGATTACCGATGCTATCCGCGACGAAAAAGTGCTGAAGTTCAAGGTGGATTACAACGATGTCCGTCCGCAGTTCAATTCGCTGGAAGCCGAGCAGGATACAAAAAAACTCAGTGCCGCCGAAAACCGCCAGGCCTTGTTGCACCCCGACCGTATCCGCGAAATTACCCAATATATTCTGAATAACTTCCGGCAAAAAACCCATCGTTTGCAGGCCGGTGGCAAAGGCTTTAACGCCATGCTGGCCGTCAGCAGCGTAGATGCCGCCAAGTGGTATTATGAGTCCTTTAAAACCTTGCAAAAAGACCGCGAAAAACCCTTGAAGGTCGCCACCATTTTCTCCTTTGCCGCCAACGAAGAACAAGACGCCGTGGGCGATATTATCGATGAAAGCTTTGATGTTTCGGCCATGAACAGCAGCGCCAAGGAGTTTTTGGCGGCAGCAATTGCCGACTATAATGCGCTGTTCAAAACCAGTTTCAGGTTGGACAGCGACGGTTTTCAGAACTACTACCGCGATTTGGCCAAGCAGGTGAAGGCTAAGGAAATTGATCTGCTGATTGTGGTGGGCATGTTTCTGACTGGTTTTGATGCGCCGACACTTAACACCTTGTTTGTCGATAAAAACCTGCGTTATCACGGCTTGATTCAGGCTTACTCACGCACCAACCGCATTTATGATGCGACCAAAACTTTTGGTAATATCATCACCTTCCGCAATCTCGAGCAGGCGACTATCGACGCCATCACCCTGTTTGGGGACAAAAACACCAAAAATGTCGTGCTCGAAAAAAGCTTCAGGGAATACATGGAAGGTTTTACCGATGTGGTCACTGGCGAAGCGCGGCGCGGCTTTGTGGATGTGGTGAAAGAACTGGAGCAGCGTTTTCCTGATCCTGTTGCCATTGAAAAAGAATCGGACAAAAAAGCCTTTGTGAAGTTGTTTGGCGAATTTTTACGCGTGGAAAATGTGCTGCAAAACTTTGACGAATTCGCCAGCCTGAAAGCTTTGCAAAGTGTCGATATGGATGACCCCGCAGCCCTTGAGGCCTTCAAGGCCAAGTATTATGTGACGGATGAGGAACTGCCTGCGTTACAGGCAATTCAAATTCCTTCCGAACGAAAAACCCAGGACTACCGTTCTACCTACAATGATGTGCGCGATTGGTTGCGGCGGGAAAAATCCGCTTCGGAAAAAGCAGAGTCCAGCATCGATTGGGATGACGTGGTGTTTGAGGTGGATTTGCTCAAATCTCAGGAAATCAATCTGGATTATATTCTCGAGCTGATTTTTGAGAACAACAAAAAAATCAAAGACAAGGTGGCCCTGGTGGAAGATGTGCGCCGGGTCATCCGTGCCAGCCTCGGAAATCGTGCCAAAGAAACGCTCTTGGTGGATTTCATCAATCAAACCGATCTGGATCAGCTTGGTGACAAAACCAGCCTGATTGAGGCGTTTTTTACCTTTGCCCAGGGCGAACAGCGGCGCGAAGCCGATGCGCTTATCGCTGACGAAAACCTCAATGTCGAAGCCGCGCGACGCTTTATCAGCGTTTCCCTGAAACGGGAGTTTGCCAGCGATAATGGCACCGAACTCAATGCCCTGCTGCCCAAAATGAGCCCGTTGAATCCTCAGTACCTGTGTAAAAAGCAGAGCGTGTTCCAGAAAATCGCGGCCTTTGTCGAGAAGTTCAAAGGCGTGGGCGGGCAGGTTTAAGCGCAAAATACGTGAACCTCTGAATGCGATGTGATAGTTTCGATGGGGTTCGCTTAGTGTCTGCCGGCACCTTGCTGGACTACATCGAGAGCGGCTGTAGGTCTTCTGGAGGCATTGCGCGCGGAAATTACGAGCAACAATGAAGTTGCTGCTTGATGAGTGCATTCCAAAGTCGTTAATAATAGAGAACTGCTGCCGCTGGATTCAGCCACTGTCTATGAGCTGGGCTGGAGTGGAACGAAGGATAAGGTGTTACTTGCTCTTGCCAAAGCACATTTTGATGTGTTTGTGACCATTGATCAGAATATGGCTTATCATCAGCACCTGATTGATTTCGTGGGGCTACACATCATTGTACTGAGGGTGCCTAACAGTAGACCTAAAGCAAACATGTTGAAATGAATGGGAGCCTACCCGCTCACTGTTGCGTAAGAAGCCTATGTGCCTGGATATTGCAAAAACCACCCCCAGGCGCGGATAATCAGCGGATGCAAAACGAATTTGATGTCATTGTCGTCGGTGGTGGCCATGCTGGCACCGAGGCTGCCGCTGCCGCAGCCCGTTTGGGGGTGCGCACCCTGCTCCTGACCCAGAATCTCGATACCATTGGGCAGATGTCCTGTAATCCGGCCATTGGCGGTATTGGCAAAGGGCATCTGGTCAAGGAAATTGACGCTCTGGGGGGTATCATGGCCCTGGCCATTGATCAGGCGGGTATCCAGTTTCGGACCCTGAACGCCAGCAAGGGGCCGGCGGTGCGGGCGACCCGCGCCCAGGCCGACCGCAGTTTGTATAAACGCGCGGTACGTCGTCTTCTGGAAAATATTCCCAATTTGCAATTGTTTCAGGGGATGGCCGGCGACTTGTTAATGGAAAATGATCGTCTGGCGGGTGTGCGGACAGAAACCGGGCTGGAGTTGCGTGCAGGTCAGGTGATTTTGACTACCGGGACCTTCCTCGGTGGGCGCGTGCACATGGGTGATCAGAATTATGCGGCCGGACGGGCAGGCGATCCGCCATCCAACGCCCTGTCCCTGCGCCTGCGGGAAATGGCTTTTCCGGTTGCCCGTCTGAAAACCGGCACGCCGCCCCGCATTGATGGACGCAGCATCGACTATAGCGTGCTCGAAGCCCAGCCCGGTGATAATCCACTCCCCGCCTTTTCCTTCATGACTCGGCAGGTAGATGTGCCCCAGCGCGCTTGCCATATCACCCATACCAATGCGCGCACCCATGAAATTATTGCCGCCAATTTGCACCAGTCGGCCATGTATGGCGGGCATATTCAGTCCGTCGGGCCGCGCTATTGTCCTTCCATTGAGGACAAGGTTGTGCGCTTTGCCGAAAAAACCTCGCACCAGATATTTCTTGAACCTGAAGGACTGGATACGCACGAAGTCTATCCCAACGGCATTTCCACCAGTCTGCCTTTTCCCGTGCAGGTGGATTTGGTGCGGAGCATGCGCGGTCTGGAAAATGCTGTCTTGCTGCGTCCCGGTTACGCCATTGAATACGATTTTCTCGATCCGCGTGATTTACACGCCAGTCTGGAAAGTCAGCGTCTGCCCGGACTTTTTTGTGCCGGTCAGATTAATGGTACCACCGGCTATGAAGAAGCCGCCGCGCAGGGCCTGCTGGCGGGCCTCAATGCCGCACGCCGGGCGCGGTCACAGGCTGCCTGGGTGCCGGGGCGTCATGAGGCGTATTTGGGAGTAATGGTGGACGATCTGGTTACCCGGGGGCTGGATGAACCCTATCGGATGTTTACCAGTCGCGCCGAGTATCGCCTGCAATTGCGTGAAGATAATGCCGATATGCGCCTGACCCCGCAGGGTCGCGAACTGGGGTTGGTGGATGAGGCGCGCTGGGCAGCCTTCAGCCACAAACAGGATGATCTCGAAGCCGAGCGCGAGCGTTTCCAGAGTTTGCGCATTCGTCCCGAAGACGCAGCAGCGGAGCGGGTTGCCGCGCATGTGGGCCAGGCCCTGAACCGGGACGTGACAGCGCTGGAGTTGTTGCGTCGCCCGGATTGGGATTACGCCAGTCTGACGACGGCTCTGGACATATCAGTTTGTACGGACCCACGCGTCAGCGAACAGTTGGAAATCGAGTGCAAATATTCGGGTTACATTGCCAGGCAGCAGGACGAAATTGAGCGTGCCGTCCGCTGGGAGGGCATGACCATTCCTGAGGACATGGATTATGCTTCGCTGCGCGGGTTGTCCACGGAAGTCATGCAACGTCTGAGTCGCCAGCGTCCGCAAACCATTGGTCTGGCCAGTCGCATTCCGGGCGTCACCCCGGCAGCCGTATCGCTGTTGTTGATTCACGTGAAACGCCGCAGCTTGCTGCAGGCAGGCTGATGTCGTCCGCGTCTGCCCTGCCAGAACAGCTGGCCGAGGCCCTGGACGCCGGGCTTGCGGTCATGCAACTGGATTCCGTGCATCCCGATCAGCGCCAGTTGCTGATTCAGTATGTGTTACTCCTCCAGCGTTGGAACGCCACCCACAATCTGACCGCCGTGCGCGACCCGCTCGAAATGATCTCCCGTCATCTGCTGGATAGTCTTGCCGTGCTGCCTTTTCTGGATGCCGGGCGGGTGGCAGATATTGGCAGTGGTGCGGGTTTGCCGGGAATCCCCTTGGCCATTTGCCGACCCGCTCAGGCCTTTACGCTGGTGGAGCCCGCCAGCAAGCGCGTGGCTTTTTTGCGCAGTGTGCTGGCCGAGCTCGGTCTGAGCCATGTGCAGGTGGTCCCCACGACCAGCGAAAAATACCAGCCCGAAAAGTTGCCGGACATCCTCATCAGTCGCGCCACCGCTCCCCTCGCGCGCCTGGATGCAATGACCATCCATCTGCAGGTTCCGCAGAGTAGGGTACTGGCCCTAAAGGGGCCTGGTGTCGAAGAAGAACTGGCCGATTGGCCACGCGCGGCTTCGCTGGAGCTTCGCTGTCATGACCTGCAGGTGCCGGGTTCGCCGCTGCGCAAGCTCTTGATTTGGACGAATCCTGTGCAGATGCCCTAGCCCCCCGCGAGCTGACAGGGTATTCTTGCCCGATTGTAGACTACTCTGGGAAATCACCCCGAAACATGCGCATCGTTGCTGTTGCTAATCAGAAAGGTGGTGTGGGAAAAACCACGACTGCCGTCAATCTGGCTGCCGGACTTGTCCAGACGGGCAAGCGGGTGCTGCTGGTTGATCTGGATCCGCAAGCCAATGCCAGCACCGGGTTGGGCCAGGTAGGTAATGCGGCGGGCAGTATTTATCACGTGTTGCTGGGGGAATTACCCCTCCGTGCAGTGCTGCATGAAGTATCTCCGACTGGACTTTTTCTCGCACCCTCCAGCCCCGATCTGGCCGGAGCCGAAGTGGAAATCTACCCGCGCGCGGATCGTGAGCAGCATCTGAAAAGAGCTTTGGCTGAGGCGTCGGACTTTGATTATGCCCTCATTGATTGCCCGCCGGCCCTGAATATGCTGACCATCAATGCCCTGGTAGCGGCAAACCGTGTGCTGATTCCCATGCAATGTGAATATTATGCCCTGGAAGGCCTCACGCAGTTGCTGAATACTGTCCGGCGGGTGCGTGCCCAGCTGAACCCCCATCTGGAAGTAGATGGGCTATTGCGGACCATGTTCGACAACCGCAACCGTCTTTCCTCGGAGGTGGGTCAGGAGTTGGAGCGGCATTTTCCGGATAAGCTTTATCAAACGATTATCCCCCGGAATATTCGCCTTGCCGAAGCCCCCAGCTTTGGCCGCGCTGCCCTGGAATACGATCCTTCCTGCGCGGGTTCCCTGGCCTATCAGGGTTTGGCCAAAGAATTCCTGCAACGGGAGGGGATAAAATGAAGCGAGTGGGTTTGGGTCGAGGTCTCGATGCACTGTTTGCCAATGAAGATTCGGGTACCGGTTCCATGCGGGAGATCCCGGTCGATCTGCTCCAGCGCGGTCGTTATCAACCGCGCGGAATCATTGCGGAATCATCCCTGCAGGAATTGGCGGAGTCCATACGCCATCAGGGGGTGGTGCAACCCATCGTGGTGCGCGCCGTGGGGGGGGGTCGCTATGAAATTATTGCTGGCGAGCGCCGCTGGCGTGCCGCACAACTGGCGGGTTTAATCCAAATACCTGCAGTAGTCCGCGATTGTGGCGATGAGCAGGCCCTGGCCATTGGCATCATCGAAAATATACAGCGTCAGGATCTGAATCCGCTGGAAGAAGCCCAGGCGCTGCAGCGCTTGCTGGATGAGTTTGGCCTCAGCCACGAAGCGCTGGCCGGAACGCTGGGCCGTTCGCGGGCGGCAATCAGTAACCAGCTCCGGCTCTTGCGCCTTTGTCCCGCGTTGCATCCGCACGTGGAAAGTGGTGCCTTAAGTGCAGGGCATGCCCGCGCGTTGTTGACCCTCAGTGACGAGCGGCAACAGGTTCTGGCAGAAAAGGTGGTCCAGGAAAACCTGAGTGTCCGCGCCACTGAAAAGCTGGCTCAAAAAGACCTGAATCCGCCAGGACCCCTGCCGGAACCGGATCCCAACACCGCCGCTCTCATAGCACTGATTCAATCCAGTCTGGGACTTGGTGTGGATTTGCGCTCCCGTGGCCAGGGGGGGGAACTGCGCATTCGCTGGGAAAACCCGGAGCAAGAGGCCATGCTCCTGAAACGTCTGGGCGTATCGCTCAATGACGACGAAAGCTGATGGATCACTCTTGACGCTGGGCATCTGCGTGTTTAGACTCCGCCTGTATTTGAGTTTTGCCCATTGAAAGAGCAAGAAAAACAAATGGGCATGGTGAACTTCTCGTCCTACGTGGGGCGAGTCACTGCGACGGTATTGACGTTGGCCCTGTTTCTGGCTGCCTTGCTGGCATGGCTCTGGGGACGACAAGAAGCCTACGCACTGCTTTTTGCGGCATTTTTGAGCGTAATCAACATGCTCATCCTGGGTGGTCGCCTGATCGCGCTCCCCGCTTCTACGCATCTTGCCGCACGGCGGCTGGGTGGGGCGGTGTTGCAGCGCTGGATCATAACCATTCTGGGTCTCATCTTGGCAATTTTCTGGTTGCATCTGCCTGTTATCGGGTTGGTTGCCGGATTTTTGCTGGCCCATTTCGTATTTTTGGCATTTCTGATGCGGGAACGTATCAGGCAAAGGAGTTAAGTGTGGCTTCAGGCGATATCGCCCATCATCTCGTCAACTGGACCATCGGTTCCGGTTTCTGGACGTTTGATCTGGACACCATTGTCATGGGCTGGATCATGGCTGCCATTCTGGTCATTACCGGCATGGTAGTCGGAGCAAAATTGCAGACCAGCACCCCCAGCGGCATGCAGAACTGGCTGGAAGGCGTCGTCGATTTTATTGATGATCTGGTCCAGGGCAGTTTCCCGGTCAAGGACCCCTTGATTGCACCCATGGCTATCACAGTATTTTTGTGGATCCTGCTGATGAACAGCCTGGATGTTATCCCCGCCTATTTGCCCAGCATTATTGCGCACTGGTTCGGAATTTCGGAATTTCGGGTAACCCCTACCGTGAACCTGAACACTACCCTGGGCGTTTCCATCACGGTGTTTCTGGTGATGATTGCCACCAATTTGCGGGTGAAGGGTTTCGGATACTTCAAGACCTACCTGACCCATCCCTTCGGTATTTGGCTGGCACCGATGAACATCATCATGTCCCTGATCGAAGAAATCACCAAGCCGTTAAGCCTGGGCCTGCGACTGTTCGGCAACATGTTTGCGGGCGAACTGGTATTCCTGCTGCTGGCCATGCTGCCCTGGTGGGGCGAGCTGGTGATGGGTACGGTCTGGTCCCTGTTTGAAAGTTTGATCATTATCCTGCAGGCGTTTATTTTCACCGTGTTGACCGTGGTTTACCTCGGCATGGCGAATATGCAGGATCATTAATAAAGTTTTTTATATTTCACTTTTGCGACACTTGTAAGGAGTTATCATGGACGCACACACCATTATCGTAGCTGCTACAGCCATTGCTGTGGGTATTATTTTTGGCGCCGCTGGTCTGGGTTCCGCCATTGGTTGGGGTCTGATTACCTCCAAGACCATTGAAGGCATTACCCGTCAACCCGAAATGCGTCCCCAGTTGTTGGTGAATACCTTCATTTTTGCCGGTTTGATGGAATCTTTCCCCTTCATCATTCTGGCCTTCGGTTTCTGGTTCCTCTTCGCCAACCCGTTCCTGGGCTGATGCGGGCCCGGTTGATCCGGCCCTCTTGCAAGTGAGGTAGTCATGAATCCAGTAGGTATCAATGGAACACTGATCATACAGCTGATCACCTTCGTCATTTTGGTGGCGTTGTTGTACAAGTATATGTATGGTCCCCTGCGTAAAGTAATGGACGCCCGCCGCGCGAAAATCGCTGACGGTCTCGCCGCTGCTGAACGTGGTAAGGAAGAAATGGCCCTGGCCCAGAAACGCGCTGCAGAAATGCTGCGGGAGGCCAAGGACAAAGCGGCAGAGATTATTGCCAACGCCGAGCGTCGTGGTGTGGAGCTGCGTGAAGAAGCTCAGGTCAAGGCCCGCGAGGAAGCAGACCGGATTATTGCCGGAGCCCGTGCGGAAATTGATGTGGAAACCAACCGGGCTCGTGAAGTTCTGCGTGGTCAGGTGGTGGAGCTGGTGGTCGACGGCACCCAGCGTATTCTGCATCGTGAAATTGATCAGAACGCCCATCGCGACATCATCGACCGTATGGTCGGCCAACTGTGAGGATCTGAAATGGCAGATCTGATCACGGTGGCGCGACCCTACGCCGAGGCGCTTTACGGGCTGGCCAAAGAGTCTGGTCAGCAACAGGCTTGGGCAGACGCTTTACAGGTGCTCACCGCCATGGTTGCAGACGACCAGGCACAAGCATTTTTGAGTGACCCTGAACGCCCGGAAACGGACAAGGTGGCCTTGCTTGCCGCCGCTCCCGTCACGCTGGAACAGTCGGGCTGGCAGGCCTTTCTGACTCTTCTGGTGCATAACGATCGCTGGGCAGCGGCAGCAGAAATTGCCGTCCTCTTTGCTGAGGCTCTGCGCCATGACGAAGGCATTGTCGACGTTCTGGTGACCAGTGCGGTGGCTATGGACGCGCAGCAGAAAAGCTCGGTTCAGGCGGCGCTGGAACAGCGTTTCAGCGGTCGCAAAGTCGCTTTTCGTGAGTCGGTAGATGCCTCGCTGATTGGCGGTCTCGTAATTCATACGGGTGATCTCACCATAGATGCTTCCGTGCGTGGACAAGTGCAGCAACTTGCCCGAACCCTTCGCAGCTAAAGTCTTGAGGAACAAAGTATGCAACAACTGAATCCATCGGAAATCAGTGACCTGATCCGCGCACGCATCGCTGGCTTTGAAGGCCGTGTCGAGACGCGCTCCCAGGGCACTATCATCAGCCTGAGCGACGGTATCCTGCGCATTCACGGTCTGGAAGACGTCATGTACGGCGAAATGCTCGAACTCCCCAGCGGGCGCTTCGCGCTGGCCATGAATCTGGAGCAGGACAATGTCGGCGCCGTGGTGCTGGGAGAATTCTCTGGTCTTGAAGAAGGTGGCATTGTTAAATGCACCGGCAAGGTCATGCAGGTTCCTATCGGCAAGGAATTGCTGGGTCGTGTGGTCAATGCCCTGGGACAGCCCATTGATGGCAAAGGCCCGGTAGATGCCAAGGAATTTGACGTTCTCGAAAAAATCGCGCCCGGCGTGGTGGATCGTCAAAGTGTGGATGAGCCCATGCAGACCGGCGTCAAATCCATTGATGCCATGGTACCGGTGGGACGCGGACAGCGCGAACTGATCATTGGTGACCGCCAGACCGGTAAGACGGCGGTGGCAGTGGATGCCATCATCAATCAGAAAGGCAAGGGTGTTTACTGCATTTACGTTGCGGTGGGCCAGAAGGCTTCAACCGTAGCCGGAGTGGTGCGTAAGCTGGAAGAATATGGCGCTATGGAATACACCACGGTCATCGCCGCCAACGCTTCCGAATCTGCGGCCATGCAGTATCTGGCGCCTTATTCCGGCTGCACGATGGGTGAGTTCTTCCGCGATCGCGGCATGGACGCATTGATTGTGTATGACGATCTGACCAAGCAGGCCTGGGCCTACCGGCAGATTTCCCTGTTGCTGCGGCGTCCTCCGGGTCGCGAAGCGTATCCGGGCGATGTGTTCTACCTGCATTCCCGTTTGCTGGAACGCGCCGCACGCGTCAACGCGGATTTTGTGGAAAAATTCACCCATGGCGAAGTGAAGGGCAAGACCGGTTCATTGACCGCGTTGCCCATCATTGAAACTCAGGCCGGTGACGTTTCTGCCTTCGTGCCGACCAACGTGATTTCCATCACCGACGGCCAGATTTATCTCGAAACCGATTTGTTCAACTCCGGTATTCGCCCCGCCATTAACGCCGGCTTGTCCGTATCGCGCGTCGGTGGTGCTGCCCAGACCAAGATCATCAAGAAGTTGGGTGGTGGTATTCGTCTGGATCTGGCGCAGTATCGTGAACTGGCGGCTTTCGCCCAGTTTGCTTCTGATCTGGATGAAATTACCCGCAAACAAATTGAACGGGGCAAGCGGGTTACTGAACTGCTGAAACAGGATCAGTTCTCACCCATGTCGGTCGCAGAACAGGCCGTTGCCCTGTTCGCCGCCAGCAGCGGTGCACTGGATGACGTGGAAGTGGCCAAGGTGCGGCCTTTTGAGAAGGCCTTGCTGGCTTATCTGCACAGCAATAACAAGGACCTGATGGTTGGGCTCGAAGAGAAAAAAGAGCTCACCGATGACTTTAAAAAACAGCTCGACGCAGCAGTCAAGCAGTTCAAGTCCAGTTCGACGTACTAGGAGAGCAGCATGGCCAATGCCAAGGAAATTCGCGGTCAGATCAAGAGCGTAAAAAATACGCGCAAGATCACCCGCGCCATGGAAATGGTGGCTGCAAGCAAGATGCGACGCGCGCAGGAACGGATGCGCGCTGCCCGGCCCTATGCGGAGAAAATTCGTGAGGTACTGGGCCATCTGGCGCTGGCACACCCGGAGTATGAACATCCTTTGATGCAGGTTCGGCCCATCAAGAGGGTGGGATTTCTGGTTATTACCACGGATCGTGGGCTCTGCGGCGCGTTGAATGTCAATGTGCTTCGGCAGGTTGTGCATAAAATGCACGACCTGCACGAACAGGGCGTCAGTTCTGATCTCGCAGTCATGGGGAACAAGGGGCTGGGTTTTTTGCGCCGGCATGGCGCGCATCTGGTTGCTGAACTGAATGGACTGGGCGACAAGCCCAATCTTGCGGACATGATCGGACCGATCAAGGCCATGGCCGATGCTTACGCCAAGGGTGAGGTCGATGTGGTTTATATGGTCTCTTCCCGCTTCGTCAACACCATGCTGCAACGCGCCACTCTGGAGCAGTTGTTGCCCGTGGCCAAGCCGGAAGTGCCTGTCGAAAAACCGGCGGAGATGTGGGATTACATTTATGAGCCTGAGGCTCGCCCGGTTCTCGACAAGCTGATGCATCGCTATGTGGAGTCTGTCGTTTATCAGGCGGTCATTGAGCATCTGGCCTGCGAGCAAAGCGCGCGGATGGTGGCCATGAAAAATGCCTCGGACAACGCCAAACGGATGGTGGGCGATCTGCAGTTGGCTTACAACAAGGCCCGTCAGGCAGCCATTACACAGGAAATCGCCGAAATCAGCGCCGGTGCGGCGGCGGTTTGACGATTAAGCACAGCATTTTTGGATTTTTTGAGGGTTAAATCATGAGCGAAGCGGTAGCTAAAGATAATGCCGTCGGCCACATTGTCCAGGTGATCGGACCGGTGATCGATGTCGCCTTTCCTCGCGGGCAGGTCCCGGAGATCATGGAAGCCGTGGTCATCACGGAAAAAAATCTCACCATTGAAATTCAGGCACAGTTGGGTGACGGCGTGGCGCGCGGTATTGCCATGGGCCCCAGCGAAGGTCTGAAGCGTGGTCTGGCGGTTGCCCGTACGGGTGCCCCCATCATGGTACCCGTTGGTCACGGTACTTTGGGACGGATCATGGACGTCTTGGGCGATCCCGTCGATGGTAAGGGTCCGGTACAGACGGAAGAGCGCAAAGCCATTCACCGCCCCGCCCCCAACTTTGATGAACTGGCGGCCAGCACGGAAGTGCTGGAAACCGGCATCAAGGTTATTGATCTGGTCTGTCCTTTCGCCAAGGGCGGTAAGGTCGGTCTCTTCGGTGGTGCAGGTGTCGGTAAAACCGTGCTCATGATGGAATTGATCCGCAATATCGCCATTGAGCATACCGGTTATTCCGTGTTTGCCGGTGTGGGTGAAAGAACCCGTGAAGGTAATGACTTCTATCACGAAATGACGGATTCCGGTGTGCTCGACAAGGTGGCGCTGTGCTACGGCCAGATGAATGAGCCACCCGGCAACCGTTTGCGCGTCGGTCTGACTGGTTTGACCATGGCGGAACATTTCCGTGATGAAGGCCGCGATATTCTGATGTTCATTGATAACATCTTCCGTTACACCCTGGCGGGTACTGAAGTATCCGCCCTGCTCGGACGTATGCCTTCGGCAGTGGGTTATCAGCCGACGCTGGCTGAAGAAATGGGCAAGTTGCAAGAACGCATCACCTCTACCAAGGTGGGTTCCATTACCTCGGTACAGGCGGTTTATGTGCCTGCCGACGATCTCACCGATCCGTCACCGGCCACGACCTTTGCCCACTTGGACGCAACGGTGGTGTTGTCCCGTCAGATTGCCGAACTGGGTATTTACCCCGCCCTGGATCCTCTGGATTCCTTCAGTCGTCAGCTGGATCCGGCTATTGTCGGTCAGGAACACTATGATGTGGCACGTGCCTGTCAGAAGACCCTGCAGCGCTACAAGGAATTGCAGGACATCATTGCCATTCTGGGTATGGATGAACTTTCCGAAGATGACAAGTTGCTGGTCTCGCGCGCCCGTAAAATTCAGCGCTTCCTGTCCCAGCCCTTCTTCGTGGCCGAAGTATTTACCGGTAGCCCCGGTACTTATGCTTCACTGAAAGATACCATTCGCGGGTTCAAGGCCATTGTTGCCGGTGAATATGATCATCTGCCGGAACAGGCTTTTTACATGGTAGGTACTATTGATGAAGCGATTGCCAAGGCGCAAAAGCTGCAACAGGGATAAAGTATGGCCATGACCATTGATGTGCGGGTCGTCAGTGCTGAAGGGAGTATTTACGAAGGCGTTGCCACGATGGTGGTGGCCCCCGGTGAAATGGGCGAGTTGGGTATTTTGCCTCGCCACGCCCCCTTGCTGACTGGATTACGTCCCGGCGAGTTACGGATTATTAACGGTGAAAACACCGAATATTTGTTCGTAAACGGCGGCATGCTCGAAATCCAGCCAGACGTGGTAACGGTTCTGGCGGATTCGGCAGAACGGGCTACGGATATTGACGAAGCCAAGGCGCTTGCCGCCAAACAGGCTGCGGAGGCGCGTCTGGCCAGTAATCTGGATCAGATGGATTATGCTGCAGCCCAGGGTGAACTATTGGCTCAAATTGCCCGTTTGAAAGCGGTTCAGCGCTTGCGCGAGCAAGGCCTGCTGCGCTAGTTTCGAAAGCAGCGATGCTCCTGTCTTTGGGCAGGTTTCATAAACCCCGGTCGCTCATGGTGACTGGGGTTTGTGCGTTTTGAGGAAGAGATCATGGATCAGGTGATTACCGATATTGTCGTGTTGGCGGCCGGTCAGGGTACCCGCATGCGTTCTGCTCAGCCCAAGGTGTTGCAGGCTTTGGGGGGCAAGCCTTTACTGGAGCATGTTCTGGATACGGCGCAGAGCTTGCAGCCGCGACAATTGCATGTGGTGATTGGCAATGGATCTGAGTTGGTGCAAAAGCATTTCAGCAACTGGCCGCTGCAGTGGTGGCATCAGCACGAGCAGCGTGGCACCGGCGATGCCCTGAAAGCGGCTGTACCCGGTCTGCAGGGTGCTGACCGGGTGCTGGTGTTGTACGGGGATGTTCCCTTGCTGACTGCCGATACCTTGCGCGCATTTTTGGCAAAAACTCCGCAAAACGCGCTGGGACTGAGTACCGCTATTATTGAACAAGCGCAGGGTTACGGTCGCATTGTCCGCGACGCCCAAGGCCAGGTGCAGGCCATTCGCGAACAGAAAGACTGCAGCACTACAGAGCATGCTATCCAGGAGGTGAATCTGGGCGTGATGATATTACCGGTGGCTTCGCTGCCGCATTGGTTATCCGATTTGTCTGCCAATAATGCCCAAGGCGAGCTGTATTTGACGGATGTGGTTGCGGCAGCCCGGAGTAGTCATCACGAAGTCTGGCCTTTTACTTTTAGCGATGCCAGCGAAGCCCTGGGCGTTAATGACCCGGTTCAGCTTGCGACGCTGGAGAGAATTTACCAGCGACGGCAGGTGCGTCATTTGCAGGTTCAGGGGCTACGCCTGGCGGATCCGGAGCGTGTGGATATTCGCGGCACTCTGGAATGCGGTCAGGATTGCTGGATGGACCCCAATGTTCTGTGTATCGGCAAGGTGCGTCTGGGGCATCGGGTGCGCATCGGAATGGGCGTGGTTCTTCAGGATGTGGAAATTGGGGATGATGCAGAAGTTCTGCCCTACAGTGTACTCGAAGGCGCACGTATAGGCGCGAGTGCGCGTATCGGACCCTTCGCCAGAGTTCGTCCGGGCAGTGATATTGGCGTGGCGGCACATATCGGTAATTATGTGGAAGTGAAAGCCTCGACCATTGGCAATGGTTCCAAGGCTAATCATCTGACCTATATTGGTGACTCGGAAATCGGTTCCGGAGTGAATGTGGGCGCAGGGAGCATCACCTGCAATTATGATGGCGTAAACAAGCACAAGACCGTGATCGGCAATGATGTGTTTGTTGGTTCTGCGACGCAGTTGATTGCGCCGGTCAGTGTGGGTGACGGCGCGACTATTGGTGCCGGGAGCACTATCACCAAGGATGTGCCCGCCGGTGGCCTGACCCTCAGCCGCAGTCCCCAGCGTTCCATAGCGGATTGGCAGCGGCCGCAGCGGAAGATCAAGGAAACCTGACGGCAGCAGGTGCCCGTTCCTGGCGAAAGGGGCGGACTGCCGCGTAGTTTAAGGCAACACAACGGCTACAAGAGAAAAATCATTCAGCCGGTGACTGGATGTCAGGATAAATTCAGTGCGGGCAGGAAGCCCCTCGTCTTCGGGAGACACAGGTTATGTGCGGTATTGTCGGTGGTGTCAGTAAGACGGATTTGGTGCCCATGATTCTGGAGGGTTTGCGGCGCCTGGAATATCGCGGCTACGATTCGGCGGGTTTGGCGATGCTCCAGCAGGTTCCAGGACAGCAGCCAAGCCTGGAGCGCGTGCGGAGCGTGGGCCGGGTGGCGGAATTGACGGCGGCAACCAGCGAGCGGGCTCTGCAAGGCAGGCTGGGCATTGGTCACACCCGTTGGGCGACGCATGGGGGGGTGGCAGAATGTAATGCCCATCCCATGTTGTCCCATGAACAAATCGCGGTGGTGCACAACGGAATTATCGAAAATTTTCATGCCCTGCGTGCCCGTCTGGAGCAGGCAGGTTATGTGTTCACTTCCGAAACAGATACGGAAGTCATTGCCCATCTGGTCCATTTCTATCGACAGACGGCGCCTGATTTGTTTACAGCGGTACGGCAAACCGTGGCGGAATTGCGCGGCGCTTATGCCATTGCTGTTTTGTCGCTTGCTGACCCGGACCGGCTTTGTGTGGCACGGATGGGTTGCCCTTTGTTGCTGGGGATTGCGGATGAAGGCCATTATTTCGCCTCGGATGTGGCGGCCCTGTTGCCCGTAACGCGCCGCGTGCTGTATCTGGAGGACGGCGACGTGGCCTTATTGGAGCGTGACAAGCTGTTGATTACCGATCAGGCCGGTCAGCCCCAGAAACGTGAAGAACATTGGAGCGAACTGAGTGCCGCCGCAGTCGATTTGGGGCCGTACCGGCATTTTATGCAAAAGGAAATCCACGAGCAGCCCCGGGCCTTGGCTGATACCCTGGAAGGGGCGTTGAACAGCCAGTTGAATCTGGGCGATTTGTGGGGAACGCAGGCAGAAGCAATTTTCAAGGATGTGAACAGTGTCCTGTTTCTGGCGTCTGGCACCAGTCATTACGCGACCCTGGTGGGACGACAATGGCTGGAGAGCATTGCGGGCATTCCCGCTCAGGCAGAGCTCGGTCATGAATACCGCTACCGCGATTCCATTCCCAACCCGCGCCAGCTCATTGTGACCCTATCCCAGTCGGGCGAAACGCTGGATACGTTTGAGGCCCTGAAACGGGCCAAGGAGCTGGGTCATGCCTATACCCTGTCCATTTGCAATGTGGCTGAAAGTGCCATCCCCAGAGCCTCGGCACTGCGTTTTCTGACCCGTGCCGGCCCGGAAATCGGGGTGGCTTCCACCAAGGCTTTTACGACCCAACTGGTCGCCTTGTATTTGCTGGCGATTTCTCTGGCCAAGGCGCAGGGCAAACTGGATGCGGATGCCCAGGCCACCCATCTGGAGGCTCTCCGCCAGCTTCCCGGCAGTGTCCAGCATGCCCTGAATCTGGAACCACAAATCCAGGGCTGGGCAGCGCGTTTTGCGGGTAAGGAGCATGCGCTTTTTCTGGGCCGTGGCCTGCATTATCCCATCGCCCTGGAAGGCGCCCTCAAGCTCAAGGAAATCTCCTACATTCACGCCGAAGCCTATCCCGCAGGGGAGCTCAAACATGGCCCCCTGGCTTTGGTGGACAGCAATATGCCCGTCGTGGTCATTGCCCCCAATGACCGGTTGCTGGAAAAAGTAGCCGCAAATATGCAGGAAGTTCATGCCCGAGGTGGAGAATTGTATGTTTTCGCTGATGCAGATAGTCACTTCAGCGCCAGCGCGGGTATTCACGTCATGCGCCTGCCCCGCCACACCGGTCTGCTTTCACCCGTGGTACACGTCATTCCGGTACAGCTCCTGGCCTATCATGCCGCACTGGTAAAAGGCACCGATGTGGACCGTCCCCGCAATCTGGCCAAGGCAGTTACCGTGGAGTGATCGGGTAGGTGCTGTTATGGATGTTGTAGGATGCAAATAAAGTTGGTAACAACGAAATAAAGTTGGTAACTTTCAAATAAAGATGGTAACTTTGCTCCGTATACTTATGTCCAGAGTTGGAGGTACGGATCTTGACCTGCTTACCCCTTGACCCTCGTTCACTGAAATGGATTAAACAAGGTCGGGGAAGGGGCTCAGGAAAAGATTACCAACCCTGGTTGACCGTCAGAGACCTGCCTTCTGCAGGACGATCTCATAGAATCTGGGGAGTCCAGACTCAACGAACCCACCACCTGCTGTCGGATCTCGAACTGGCGGCTTTTTTTCTATTTGACTGGAATCCATCTGTCGCTGATATCCGCGAGCAATATCCACTCCGCTTAGAGGATACCAGTGAGCTTGCCACGCAAGCACATATTCGCCATCCGGAAGTACGAGGACAAGTTCAGATCATGTCATCGGATTTTCTAGTGGATACCAATAAACCAGAACTTCCAAGAATGGCTATTCAGGTAAAAACCTCTTCAGATCTTTCCAACCCTAGAATCGTAGAAAAACTGGAACTTGAACGACGATATTGGGCATTAAAGGGAGTGCCATGGTACTTGCTGACTGAAAAACAAATACCCAAGACCGTGACCAGGAACATTGCCTGGCTGTATCCCGCCCAACTGGTTCTGGATGAGATCGAAAACACTCTGAATATGGCACCAATTTATCTAGGCTTCTTTGCAAAGCATCCGATGTTACAGATTTCTCAGACTGCAATGATGCTTGATCAAGCCTATGCGCTCTCTCCAGGAGAGTCCTTGCAAAGGATCCGCTCGCTTTTAGCTCTGAGAATTTTCTTGTTCGACCTCAGAAAACCTTGGTCAAAGCTGGCTGTTGGAGAACTACAAGCATCTTCAGACCTTGATTCACTGAGGAACTATTATGTTGAGAATCAATGATGTCGTGACATTAGAAGAAACCCGGTATCGCATCCTTGATGTATCGAAAATTCGATATACTTGGATTAATATCGACTCAGATAAGTCTTTACCGGAACGGATTTCACTGGCGGAAGTAGATGAGCTTATCCATGCTGAGGCACTAAAAAAAATTGACGATCCCTTTTCGCATCTTGCAGTCAATCTCCCGGAATATGGCTCGGTGGCACAGCAAACCCGCGACAAACGTTTAGCAATTATAGAGCCTTTAATACACCAGCCGGACATCTGTTTCAGAAGTGGCCGAGGCGCACTAGTTCTGCAGATCGCAAAGGACTCCGGGACGGCTAAAAAAACAATATATGCCTATCTTCGCCAATATTGGCAGCGAGGTTGCACACCAAACGCACTTTTGCCAGACTATTATAAATCAGGTGGGCGCGGAAAAAAGAGAACAGCCACGAAGAAAAAGTTAGGGCGTCCGAGACGTATAGCGCACGGTACGGGGGCAATAATAGATGACAGCATTGAACGCATGTTTCGCATTGTGCTTGATCGGCATTTTCTGACTGAAAAGGGCCATTCTCTGCCCTATGCTCATCGGCGCTTCGAGGATATGTTCAAAGCAGCTCACACCGATATATCGAAAGAGGATTTCCCAACTGTCGCCCAACTGCGCTATTTCTATGAACGGGAATATGTCCGGCCTGAACGTATCCGGTTGAGAGTCAATAAGATCGAGTATCAGAAGGACATCAGGCCGTTACAAGGAACAGCTACAGCCGAAGTTCATGGTCCTGGTGCGCGATACGAAATCGACGCTACTATTGCGGATATTTATCTGCTCTCCGCTGACCGACAAAAGATCATTGGCCGACCAACCTTGTATGTAGTTGTCGATGTTTACAGCAGATTGATCGCCGGTTTTTATGTGGGGCTTGAAAATCCCTCTTATGTCACCGCCATGTTGGCACTGGTGACGGCCATGACTGATAAGACTCAGCTATGCCACTCTTTCGGCTATGACATAGAACCAGAAGATTGGCCATCCATGGGGCTACCAGACGCCATTTTGGCAGATCGTGGAGAACTGCTTGGTCATCAGATTGAATACCTGGAGCAGTCCTTTGGAGTCCGAATTGAGAATACGCCGCCGTATCGTGGGGATGCGAAGGGTATTGTTGAACGGCACTTCCAGACCATTCAAGCGGACTTCAAACCATTTGCACCAGGAGTAGTTGCGGGCACCATCATTAAGAAGCGGGGCGGGAAAGATTATCGATTGGACGCAACACTCACCTTGGCAGATTTCACTAAAATCATTATCGGCTCCATTCTGCATCGCAACCAGAGTTCGGTATTGGTGAAATATGATCGCGATCCGGATATGCCTGACAAACTCGCTCCGGTGCCGCTCCATATCTGGCACTGGGGTATTCAAAATCGCAGTGGACGACTGCGTAACACGTCTGAGGCGGCACTGAGGCTGGCGATGCTGCCGCGTCAAAAGGCGACTGTTTCCGATTTAGGTATTCGGTGTTTTGGTGCCTATTACACCTGTAATGAGTTGCTGACATCCGGTTGGTTACATAGAAGCGGGCAACAGCGGCCCGGCCCATTTGTGGCTGCTTACGATCCTTTAGTGGCTGATATCATTTATTTCTTCCCTGATGTATCCAAATCGGATTATTGGGAATGCTCGCTCACCGATCGCTCAAGGGAATTCAGGGGCCGAACGATGTGGGAGCTCTGGGATAGTCAGCAGCAAAAACGAAAATCAACAGCGACAGCTAAATTAGAGGAGGCAGAAAGTAAAAGAGTGCTGGAAAACGTGATTCAGGAAACGATCCAACGAGCGGAAAAATTACGTCCTTCTTACTTTGGTGAATCGAAGACAGAAACTTTGGCTGGCATCAACCAAAACCGCCGGGATGCCCGTGAGCAGGAACGCCAGCAACGACGTGTGGATAGCCAATCAACAAAGCCGAAACCCAAAGCAGAGGTCAGGTATTTGACTGAACAACCCGAAAATGTTGCTTTCCCAGATTTTCTGGATGATCTGTTTGGAGATGATATATGACACTACCCAAAGGTATGGTTCAGGCGATTTACAAGGATACCGGGATCAGTCAATACCAAGGAAATCCACTCATTGAAGCGCTGCCGCCGATCTTGGACAGGCGTCAGTTAAAGGAGGGGTTATCAGGCCAAATTGCGTTTCGACCAACGGATATTTATCTTGACGGTCCGACCCGCATTCACGTTATCTCGCAATTACTCGATAATTTTTTCCAGCCGCTATCCCGTCACATTGAGCTGGAGTCGAAATTATCGGTCATGCTTCGGCAAGGGTATGTTGGCAGAAATCTGGCGACTGGCGAGCTGAATGCTCACATCCAGAATGGTTATGAGCGTGTCATGCAGGGTGATTTGGCCGTTTTCCGGTTCGAGCATGTGGAGTCTACGGCCAAGAGTCTGGCTTTCATCGGCTGTTCCGGGTCAGGAAAGACAAGTTCGTTGAATCGTATTTTGGCCACCTACCCGCAATTGATTTATCACGAAACGTACAACTTCACCCAGATTGTTTTCCTCAAAATTGACTGCCCGCATGACGGATCCCTGAAAAGCCTTTGTCATAACTTTTTCCGTGAAATCGACGCGGTGCTCGCCACCAATTACGTACGGCGCTATGTGGAAAAACGGCATAGTGTGGAAACCCTGATTGCGGTAATGGCGCATATTGCTAATACGCACGCGATTGGCCTGCTGGTGATTGATGAAATCCAGCATTTGAGTGTTAAGCATTCCGGTGGTGCAGAGCGTATGCTCAATTTTTTCGTCACTCTGGTGAATGAAATTTCAGTCCCGGTTGTCATGGTGGGGACACCAAAAGCCAGATCTGTCTTTGAGCTGGACCTGCGATCCGCGCGTCGCGGTGCAGGTTTTGGTGCAATTCTGTGGGAGCCATTGAGCAAGCCTTCAGGCGAGCAGGTAATATCACGGACCGAATGGGGAGCCTTCACCAACCGTTTGTGGAAGTATCAGTGGCTGACCAAAGCATCACCCGATGTGACCGATGAAATTCGTGATACCTGGTATGATCTTTCTCAAGGCATTATGGATGTCGTCATCAAGCTATTTGTTCTGTCACAAATCCGGGCTGTTGTCACAGGCGTTGAACGCATTACCCAGAGCTTGATGAGAAAAGTTTATCAGGATGAGCTAAAGCCCATCCACCCTATGATTGATGCATTGCGGTCCGGTGATGTCACAAAAATAGCCCGTTACTCCGACCTGACCATTCCCGACGTGGATAGAAAAATACTCGAACTGGGCCATCTGCTGCGTTCCAATCAGGAACGCATTGATACTGCCGTCAAGTATGGGGGAAATGAACAAGCCATTCGTTTACACAATATGCTGGTCGATATGGGGTATGTCTCTGAGTTGCTTGAACCTCTGATCAATAGGGCTTTTGAAAATCACCCGGGACTTGTGATGAAGGATCTTATGCCGCTGATTCTCTCTTGGTATCAGAGCGCAGAGATAGAAAAGACAGCATCATCAAAGCCGAAAATGAAGGCGATGAAAAAAGCTGATTGGCATACCCTGGACTCAAACGATTTGCGTTTTTTATTTTCGCAGTCCGCCAATGAGGAAGCCTTCCTAGAATCACTGAGTCGCGAAGGTTTGCTTTTCGATGCCGAGAACTGGATCAATTCCTTTGGGTGATGGTCGTGTTGAATTTTCCTATACCTTATGCAGAGGAACTGCTGTATAGCACCGTCGCAAGAGCGGGTGTTCGGCTAGGTCATACTAGCCCCAAGCAACTGTTGGATGAAGTCTTCGAATCTCGTAGTGTTATTGCAACGATAGACTTACCGAGCCATCTCGCAACGGTCTCACGCTGGCTTCCTGGTGAATATACGCCTGAGAAACTCATCTATAGCCATACCTTATTTCCGCTTTATGCCCCTTTTATTTCAGAGGATCGACGGCGTCAGTGCATGAGGGGGTTGCATCAAGGAACTCAGGGAGCCGTACATCTGGTATTGGGGGTTGTTGCCTCTCGTATTAAGTCACCACGTTTTATCCGATACTGTCCAGGTTGCATAACCGCTCAGCGTGAACAATATGGTGAGTATTTTTGGCTGAGAGAATGGCAGGTCGCCGGTGTGGAATCGTGCCCCGAACATGGCATGTTGAAGGATACGCAGATAGCTCGCCCACTGATTGAAAGGCATCGTTTTATCGCTGCCGCACCTGAATATTGTCATTTTATTAAACAGCAAAAGGGAATGAGGAATTCTGACTGGGTAGCAACTCAGGTGCGTCAGTTGTTGGCCAGACCTACCCAAGTGTCCCCAAGTTTAGAGCAATGGGCAGCGTACTACCGTAACCTTGCTTGCCGTCTGTGCCTCTCCCGAGGAAAAGCGCAAATTGACCACGCGTCGATAAGAGATAGGGTACTAATGGCTTGGCCCGCTACTTGGTTAACCAGAAATCGTCTGATGCCACGTTCTTCGTTTGCCGATGAATCAGACTGGCTGAAAGCAATCTTCCGCAAGCATCGGAAAAGTTTCAATTATCTTCAGCATATTGTGGTTCATCAGGCGCTGTTGGGTCGTCACTGGCGGATAGATGACGTGCTCAATGAGGTAAGCAGGACGCCAATCTGCGAAAAGTCCTCGCAAGTTCAGGTGGCTATACAAAAGTCCAGCAGCCAAACGCCAGATCAGGAGGTCTGGCGCGAATTGTTGTCCTCCCATCCACCCCAGAAAGCCAGAAAAACTGCATCAGCCCTGTATGCCCGGCTTTATCGAAATCATCGTGACTGGCTATTGGACATAAATTATCGTCATGCAGAAGGTAAGACAAATACTAACGTACCACGCATCGATTGGGACAAACGGGACCGGGAATATCTGCAAGCACTTCGACAACTGGCTACCTTTTTGAAGGCAAACGAACAAGGGCCCAGACGCTCAAAAACCTGCTATCTTCGGCTTCTCGGCAATCTTTCGACTCTTGAAAAGAACCTTCATCAAATGCCACGTACTTCGGCGTTTCTGGCAGTTAATTCGGAAAGCATCTCCCAGTACCAGATCCGACGTTTGCAAAATGCCTATGCGGAGTTGCGAAATCTGTTTGAGTCACCACCGAGGTGGCGATTGCTGAGAAACGCGGGATTAAGTGAAGAACGAATGACAGGATCTGCCAGACAATATTTGGAAATTTTAGTGTGTCGGAGTACAGAATATGAAGTTAAAAGGGGTAGAAAATAATAGCGTTATTCGGGAGATTGGCTCTTTATTCCGTCGCCATGAAGATTCTGGTTGGCATATCAATGTTAAACTGGAGCCTGGGCAGAAGAAACAACATGTTGGTGTTTCTCAAATTCCGATTTTAGCTAGACGTAGGGTGGTGAATGCAACCGAACAACCACTGCCTGCCGGATTCCTGAAACGTGTAGTGATAGAAAATACGCGCCTTTGGCTTGCGGAACCTATCGATGCCTGTCCGATTCCCGTGGTGAGTCGGCAGGGGGATGCACGGCAATGGTGTTTTAATTTTGAATTTGGCGGAACACTGTATTATCTTCCCCAGCTTGAACTGGCGCGAGCATTGTTTTTTCATCATGCCTATATAACGCGTTTAGCATTAATTCCCGGCGGACTCTCGCATGAGTTCGATGTTCAGCGCATCGATAACTTGAGCAGAGCGCTTATCAATATTTTGCCAAACTGCACTCTGCCACTGTATGTCAGAGGAGACCATGAGTTAAGGCGGGCGTTAGCCTGGATATTGCTGGATGATGATGCACGGCAATCTTTTGAAAGTATTGCCCGTTACCAACTGCAGAACGGATACGATACAGACAAGTATCGTCTGTGGCAATTTCAGTTTGAACCGCCGCCGCTCGCCGGTGTTGCACTGACACTTCGAGGCCACTACCGTCAGGAACTGGAAGCTTTTTTTGTGTATGAAATTCATTGTGTTTCCAATTTAACTTGTCATTGCCCCGCCAGCGTCGATTTTGTTGATCCCCGATTTGCCGTGAAGCGACCAGGCCAGGGCCGAGCTGTTCCATCCGGCTTACAAACGGGCCCGGAATTGGAAATCGATGACGAACAAGAACCCAAAACGGATAAAACCGAATTCCGGATTGAAACACCCGCCGTTACATTTGAGTTTGTTAATCCCATTCAGACCACGCGCATAGCCAAGGGTAAAGGTCAGGCCACTGGCCGAGGACAAGGAGGAACTCAGTCAGCCTTTCCAGAAAATAAGAGATTACAGGTGAGCACTGACGAAGCCAGTACACAAGGTATTGTACCGTCAGCAGACTATGATGGTCTCAGGGATAGGAGCGATGATACGGGTTTCTATGTAGGCAAGTTTAAAGCCTTTAATACAATGATATTGCAACTGGTTAGTAAGTCAAATTGTCACCATATCCATAAGGAGACCAGAAAACTTCCCGCTATTGACGGATACTCGAAACACATCCTTTCGGATGGTAATCCACGATATTTTACTTTCCATATAATTAGAAAAAATGATCAGGTGTACGCTTTGATGGAGGTTGATACTTCCGATAATAAAAACAGTTTATCAACGCTGCTCTTGAGGCAGCGGGATATGCAGTTTGACTGGGAGCGGACTATTCGAGAATTAGAAATACGATTAATAAAGGGTTCTTTAGTCTGGCCAAGCAAATTTATAAAAAAAATCTTTGGTAATGGAGGAAAGCGCGTTACTCATCCAATATCCTCGGCTGAAAACAAATCGCTTTTGGATCAAGACGCCATACTGCGTTGGGCAGAGAGAGTTTACATGGATATGGAATAATCTGAAGTCTCAATGCCGTTTTTCCGGGGGTAAAAGTCTGTATGAGTAAAAAATCATGATAATATTCAGTTTATAGTAAAGACTTGTTGTCCCGCTATTTTTGTGGGAAGAGAAATTGTTTCAGGGTCAGACAGCCAAAGATTGAATATATACTTGCAGTTGCCGTAGGCAGCGTTGGTAAGCATCGACTGATTGGGTATTTTTTCCCAGCCCGACACAACCCTCAATGGAAGCGACAAGATAAAGTGCAATATCTTCGGGAGTCATGTCCGAGCGGACCTGCCCTTCGGATTGACCTTTTTTGAGTGCCTTTGCAACCACTTCCACCCAACGTTCAAAAATTTTTTGCAGCCCCTGCCGATACGATTCATCCAGAGGACTCATTTCCTGAATCAGATTATTGAGCGGACAACCGTAGCGAATGACAGACTCATCGGCATGGGAAATTTCTTCTGCAATGAGATTACACAGTCCTTTAATGGGATTGTCATGCTGGGCCAGTATGGTAATCCAGCGGTTCTCCAATTGTGGCCTGATCACTTCTGTAATGACTGCGAGGCCGAGATCGTGCTTGGTACCAACATGATGATAAAGCGCCCCTTTTTGCTCACAGAAGCCTTGGCAAGAGTACGTTCCAGACTTGCGGTCTGAAAACCGTATTTCAAAATTTCGTGGTAAGCGGGATCCAGCAGATCGCTACGGGTCTGCTCCGGATTGCGAATGTTACGTCGATTCATAGTTATCAAAAAGTTAGAAGATGCCGACCAATCGGTATCTTGTCAATTATCCCAAATCCACAATTGAATTGAATAGGCGCTGCGGATGGCGTACGCCACCTCATTTTATCTCGGGTTTGATAGCTGGCCGAATCGACGCGTAGGGTGCCCGGCGGGTATGTCTTTGGGGGAGAAGGGCTTCGCAGGCTCGAATGAACTCGAGAGGGGTTGTTGCCGGGGCGACATTCCAGACACGAAAGTCGTCGGTCGGGAATATTGGCTGCCCGTTTCCGTCCTTCTTCGGCATTTCTTGATCAAGGAGGAAGAAGGCACGGGGAATTATGTTCGCCCGACGGGCTACATGAGCCACTTTTCGATCACGACCCTGCTGTCCTACATAAAAGACAAGGTTCGTTACGCAAAGTTGAAGGCCTTCGTGGAGGCACACATCATCGCCAAACTCAAAGATATGAAGGCCTATTGCCCTAATGACGCCGAGACGCTGATCATGCTGCTCGATCTTGTGGTCTGTCCTTACATCAGCACCGCCACCAAAGACGACATCGGACAGATTTTTGGTCTGGATGCAGCAGGACTCTCGTCTGTTCAGTCCTCCAACGATCACTGGTTTACCGCTTGGGGAGATAAATTCGATCTCGGGAAAGAGCTGGACGAGAAGCGCAGCCGAGGTATATTAGTTTCGGCGCTCCGCTTTACCCTCAATGGCTGTTGGCAGTCCACACACAAGCGCTCTCTCTTCTCCTATATCAATTGGGGGTTGGGTAATTAGACGGTAGGAGCGGGCCGTCTTTTCACTCGTTGTGATCGCGTCCGGTTGTGCCTACGCTTTCTCGCCTTTCGATCCATCGACACCCTTGAAATCACATCAATGATCCCCATATTTGCATATCACAACCGTGATGAGAGGTGTCAAATGGGTATGATGAGTCCAGTGTTTCGCGAGAGAAACTACAGCCGCATCAAGAGGTTGAAGGGGCAAAATTTGAGCGACTCAACTGTCGCTGGGATTGTGGGTGATGAAACTGGTGAGGAAGTATCCCCACAAGACATCACGAGTTACTTGAAGTTGAATGCCTTAGCTTCCGATCAAATGCTGGTTTCAAAAGAGACCATGCGGGTAGTAAATGGCAGCGCGGCAGAAGACGGCGAACCTCAACCAGTATGAGAATGGACTCCAAGTCCGCCTTCACAGCGGGCTTGACTGGACAAGGCGACAACTGGATATCATTTCACTATCCATCCATGCCGTTGCTTACGCAGAAATGCTTCTTCGCGGGCATTCACTTGGTAACCTCACTTGGCGCATAACGTAATATTGCAGACATTCAGCAGCGGAAATTAAATGACATCATTCGAATAGTAACAAGCTATTCACGTTTCATCTTCTCACAGGCATAACATTCGTCACCAGCATCAGTAATTGCGTCTTTGATGGCATCCATAAACGCAAGTTGCAGTTGCTGCACGACGTTAAGTCGAGTGCACTGACTGTGCAGCGTAGAACTCAAGGCTACAATATAACGTCCCATAACACCACCGGCAATAAATGTTCCTGATTAGCACGATGATTCAGCTGAGCGCAGCCAGTGCTCGGGTCGTGGTCCGGTGTTGACGGCTGCACGAAGCAAACTCATGGGCAAGGTGGCCAGATTAAAGCGGCGGTTGAAGCGATAAGTCACGGTGGAGAGATAACGTTGCGCATATTTCCGAAACTTAAAGGCATGATAAGCACCGGAAAGACTCGTTTTGAGATTGCCTAGCAGCCCGTCGGTTTTAACTTCAGACCACCGTCAAATTTCGCCACGAATTTTTTGAAATCGCTCGTTTTGAGTCTTTTTTGGTCATTATTGCCCTGTTTTTTGCTGTTTATCTGCATTTTCCTGCCCTACAGACGCAATACGGCCATGCGTTTTATGTTCCACGCCAGGCAGACCAGACTCCATTCTCCCTGAACCTGGCGCAGGCCGCGCAAGGAGAACTGCCGGAACCCCATCACGGATTTGATAATCCCGAAGACCGGTTCTACCGTTTGTTTGCGCAGACGATAAACGCTTCGGCCTGCCTGCGTCTTCAGACGATGTATCATCGCCTGCATGCGGGTTGCATTTTCAGGGAGGTCTTCCGGTTCTGTATGCCGTTGTCGCCAGTCGGGATGGTGTTCTTCTCGGGCCACGGCAATAAAAGGGGTTATCCCCAGGGCTTCGCAGGCCTCCACATTCTTTTCGCTGCAGTAACCCATATCGGCCACCAGCGCTTCTATAGGTCCCAGTTGCGCTGTTTGTGCCTGGAGGGTTTCCAGCATGGGAATGACCTGTTCCTTGTCATTGGGGGCCTGACTGACTCCGGTGGCTACCACCAGCATCGTCTGGTCATCTACGGCGGCCTGGGCATTATAGGTTTGTTCAAAGCCACCGCCTGAGACCGGCATGATGCGGGATTCTTCATCGGTGAGATTGATCTGGTCTTGCGCTTTAGGCGTAGGGTCCGGTGCCTGGGTGGCTTTGCCTCGGGGCTTTTGTCCCAGGACTTCCCGTTCTGCACGGCGCGCCATTTGCGTGTCGTACTGCGCTTTCTCTTTGGCATAACAGGCCTGTGCCCGCTCGGCAATCTTCGCCTTGGCCGCTGCCATCACGGCCAGCTGGTCTGTGCGGCGCTGGATCTCTTCGGGCAGATTCACGCCTTCGGGAATCCCGGACTGATCCGCTTGCTCTGCCAGTGCAAAGAGTTCCTGTACTTCGGCCTGGAGATGACGCTCCATCTGTTCGATATGCCCATGGGACAGGGCTTGATGTTTGGAAGCGTTGGCGTGGATCTTGGTGCCATCCAGACACACCCGGCCGATCTTCAGCAGTTTCATCTCCTGCGCCAGTTCCAGGACCTGCACAAACAATCCTTGCAGTTCGCCCAGAAAACGGCGACGGAAGGTGGCCAGTGTATCGTGATCCGGATGGCTGCCGGCCGCGAGGTAACGGAAAGCCACGGAATCATAGGTGGCTTGTTCCAGTTTACGGCTGGAAAAGACCCCGTTGGCATAGCCGTAGACCAGAATTGCCAGGAGGGTGGCCGGGTGATAGGCCTTATGGCCACGACCTGCATATTGTTGGACCAGTAGCGAGAGATCGAGCTGATCAATGACTTCCACAATAAAACGGGCCAGGTGCCCTTCCGGGAGCCAGTCGTCCATGAAGGGGGGCAGAAGATAATCGGTCTTGCGGTTAGTATCGAGGAGGCGGGCCATAAAATTACTCATCACATTGAATTATAAGTATTTATATGATAATTCGACGCAAAGGGAAAGTCCGACAAGCTGCTAGGCACGCCAGAAGTCTGGAAGGGGATCTGCCATGAATACTCAGTGGCCTTTACAGGATGCGCGCAATCATTTGAGCGATTTCGTGAAGCGTGCCCGCAACGATGGTCCGCAAACCATCACCTTACATGGTGAGCCCGCAGTTGTAGTGCTTTCCGTAAAACAATTTCGGACGTTGACGCGGCCGAACCAGACGTTATCCGAATTCTTCGCGAATTCTCCACTGCGAGAGATTGATCTGGAAGTCGAACGAGATCGTCTCTTCCTGTTAACGAGCATATCGCCAGCGCATGGGGAAGTATAACAGGTGCTGCTGAACAACGCGGAGAGAAGTTACCAGCGATAGATAGCTTACTAGCAGCTACGGCTCTGGTTCACCATCTCACAGTGGCCACGCGAAATATTATGGAGTTACAGCGATGCCAAGTTCCAGTGGTTGATCCCTGGAATCAAACATAGATCGGCAATTGGTTTGTTTCAAGCAGATTAACACTGGGGGCGCTTTCGTATATGAATAAAGCACTAGTGGCGCTGAATTCGTCGATTACCATTCTCAATGGCGGCATCAGACTGATAGCGGTCATTCATTCCCGGATATCCGCAAAGAAGCCATCACCAGCCGCCTATTGCTGTTATCCGCCATAGGCCGGAGAGCATGAAACATGCATGCGGGTCAGATCCGGATTTACCTGACACCCATGCATGCCCCACACAACAAGGTAGAACGCGGAATCGAGAATATTAGCAAGTGTTACGGATGGTCCGGCAGACTGCGGAGCAGTCCCTTGGACGCTCCCCCTTGACACTTCTCGTCAGCTATATCATCGCGCAAATCATCCAAAAACCATGGTCCCCACCGGGGGCCTTTCCAGCCCTTGGCGGGCCGTAACTGCTTTTTCTAGGATGAAAGCATTGGTACACACAGCCAGCGCCATCGTGCCGATAACCAGATGAGGATTGTGTACACCGACCCTATAGAGCAACAACGGAACCGCCAGAATGGAGCCACCTATCAGTCCCAAGGAAAAACCTACGATCATACCAGCCAGGATGCAATCAATATTTTGGCCTAATGTCAATGCTTCCTAATCATCTGTCTAAACCCAATCAATCAGCGGCTGCAATTCACAATTGCTGATCCCTAGCCGTGCAAAATCAAGAATATTTCCCGACTACGCCTCAATAGCAAACTCTTTAAGAATCATATAATCGTTATTATTCTTTAATATCATCGATATCATACCTGTCAAACAGCGGCTATGATTGGTCCCAATTCCGTAGAAGTCAGCATCAGAACTCTCCACCTTTGACTGCATCAATAATATTGTATTTTTAATCTACCAGTAATTTAAATATCTTTATTCCACGACATGGTGCGGTAGAACTGAAGCTGATAGTTGGCTTATAATTAATCAATTAAAATAATCATCTTCTTTTAACGCTAAAAATATCAGTCTGGATTTTATTTAGGTTATATCCGTCTGCTACCCAAAGAGGAATCCCTCCCTTTAAATAGCTGACATCGACAAATTTCATCTCTTTGAGCGCCAACGCTGCCAATGAAGATCTTCCTGCAGATGGACAGTCACAGATGCAACAGATTTTCATCTGACGCGCGGAAGCAAGCAATTTGTGGTGACCTATGAATTTTAGATCAGCGGCCATCTCTATGATACCTCGGGGAATTGCTATAGCACCCGGAATACTCCCATGAGATAGCTCATCCGCTTCTCTGACATCTATCACGATTATGGCTTTGCAGAGGATCAGATGATGCAGCTCGTTGGGCATCATCCCATGGATTGCTTCATGCGCCTCGTATATGAGGCTTTTCAACGTAGACATATCATCACATAGATAGTAGGATTCATTTGTAAATAGTACAGGAAATAGAAAAATTTTTCGAGATGGTTGAATATCAAATTTAAGCATCATAATTTCGGTTGCTTACATACACTAGTTGCTCCTTATTTAGGTATTGTTCATTATTTTAAAAAAGGATGGCATCATGAACATAACACCACCAGATTTAACGACGATTATCAAGACAGAACAACATTATCTCGGAAAATATACTTTAGTGGTAGGTTTAATCTTGATTGTAATCGGCATTTTCGGCTTGCTCAGTCCCGTGATTCTTTCCGCAGCAACTGATGGCATCCTGGCGGGGATTCTTATTCTTGGTGGCGCAGTATGGATAGCTCATAGCTATCAACTGCATGCGCATGGGCTTGGAGACTGGCTCAGACCGCTTCTTTTGCTGATAACCGGAGCTATTATGGTAGCCCTTCCGGCCGCTGGCATCGCCAGCATTGGCTTGCTTTTTATTCTGTATTTCTTTATTGACGCTTACCGTAATTTTACGCGGCCCAAGGTGTTGAGTGGAGTCGGACGTGGCTGGTTTTTTTTCAGCGGTATTATCGATGTGTTGATTGCGTTGCTTTTTATCGTCACCTGGCCGCAAGGTTCACTGATACTGGTCGGTATTTTTGTCGGGGTGAACCTTATTTTTGATGGAATAATCTTGATAATAGTGCGCAATGGTATCATCGGGCTAACGAAGTCCTGAAGAATAACCAACCATTGTTGCATCTGGGCCAATGAATAAACTTGTTCGTATTTTGCGGCAACTTTTTTATCCGCACGCTCACACTCTCGATTCATCAGGCATCAGTTTCAGTCCAAAATTTTGGCTGCTTATTGTTTTTACTGGTATCGGTGCTGGGTTGGGTGCAGATTTTTTGATGTTCCTACTCTCCATGGTTCAACATCTCAGCTACCACTACGCACATGGATATTTTCAGGTGGCGGCAGAGCATGTCTCCGGCTTACATCGCTTGGGCGTATTAATTTCTGCCGGAGTATTAGCTACCTTTGCAGTCTGGCTGTTACGCAAATTGTCGCATGGTGCCAATAGTGATGTAGTTCACACTATATGGTTTCAATCTGGAAGCGTGAATTTTTGGCATACCATCGCTCAGGCGATACTTTCTATGACCATCGTCGGCATGGGCGCTTCCCTTGGCAGGGAAGGAGCACCCAAACAGGTAGGAATGGCAATCGCTAGCCTGCTTTCACGGTGGGGAAGGCTCTCATCGACAGAGACGCGTTTCCTCGCCGCCTGTGGAGCCGGCGCAGGGATGGGAGCGGTTTATAATGTTCCACTCGGTGGCGCGCTTTTTGCGCTGGAAGTCCTGCTGGGTTCAGTGACTTTACCTCTTCTGTTGCCCGCCATCACCACGGCATTGATTGCTACTGCAGTATCCTGGATCACTCTTCCTGACCAGCCCACGTACACACTTCCGATTTATACGTTTCATATCGGAGAACTGTACTGGTCGCTCCTATTTGGACCATTAGCCGGCGTTATGTCTGTTTTGTTTGTTCGTCTCATTATATGGGCGGATCTCCATAAGCCTCAGTCGGGATGGTTTATGTGGGCACCCCTGCTTATGTTTACCCTGCTTGGGATATTGTCCATCCCTTATCCACAACTTTTAGGAAATGGAAAGGATGTCACTGAGTTTGCTTTTAATAGCCAACTTCCTTTACTTCTAATGCTTACTCTTGTCGTGTTAAAACCCTTGGTGACGGCAGGGTGTCTTGGAAGTGGTGCTCCGGGTGGTCTTTTCACACCCAGTATTACCTATGGAGCGGTGTTAGGAGGATCAATGGGTGATTTGTGGTCTTTGATCTGGCCTGGAGCGGCTATTGGAAGTTACGCCGTAATTGGCGCGGGTGCTTTACTCGCTGCCACGATGCAAGCGCCTCTGGCCGCCATAGTTTTGCTGCTGGAGCTCACGGCCAATACTATGGGCATTATGATTCCTGTTCTGTTAGCCATAGTATCCGCTGTTTTCACTGCTCGCCTGTTAGATAAGCGGTCTATTTATTCTGGCCCTGCCGGTATTGAGCCATTCATTGAGCAAGTCTCTACGCACCCAGTACATACTGCATTTGATGACCTGATCACGCCGTCATTTCAGAATATCGTGCCGATCTCTGCCAGCTACAGCCACCTTGTAAAGTTGATGAGTACTGACGATCCCCCGCACAATTTCTATGTGGTGGATCACAGCGGTCAACTCGCCGGTATGATTTTTTCGAAAAATCTAAGAACTGCGGACTTGCTGACGCGTACCTTGAATGTTGCAGCGGCCGACGATTTGAAAACACCAATTACCGCTATTCGATCCGATCAGAGCCGTAAAGAGGTCATCGATCTTCTTGATCAACCTTATTTTTCCGAGATGCCAGTGATTGATTGTGTCAGCAAACGATATATAGGTGTTGTCAGGTCATCTTCGATAATCTGTAAATAGCTATTCATCGTAATCCATCTGGCTAGCCGCACCGGGGTGAACGTCAGTCAGTTTGTAGCGCGAGGAGATTCGACCGCTATCATCGTCCGCGACTACGTATGCATACACATCCCGCCACCTGAGCGCCCCAGTCAATCAGGCCCAGGCGAAAGGGCGCGGGCGGGCTGAGCGTAAAACGGCTTGCGGCCTGTTTCATGGATCATTCCGAACAGCGCATACACTGCACCCCATACCGTTTGATCCAGGCCTCCAGTGCTTCAATTGCCTCGCTGCCGGCTTTCACATTGTCCAGGGCATGTTGGGGATCATCCGGTTTGACGCGGGCAATCCAGGCGTCCTTGTAAGGATCAATATTGATCAGGTGCGGGTCTTCCAACAATTGCTCGTTGCGGGCAATGACTTCACCGGCAAAGGGCACGGGTACGCCGCCTGCCCACTTGCCACTTTCCAGCGTAGCCACATGCCGTCCGGCCTCCAGATGTGTGCCGATTTTTTTAATGCGGGCTTTTTGCAGGCGGCCCGACATGGTCTGCGCCGGGTCTGTGACGCCAATCGTCAGCGTCCCGTCCTCTTCCGGGCGCACCCAGACATAATCAAGATCATAAAACAGGTCTTCAGGCAGTTCACAACCATTATATTCACTCATGATGTGGCCTCCGCCTCAAAGTCGAGAATACGTTTTCCCGCAGCTTCACCCTGATCCGCCAACGCGCTAGCCAGATAGGGATAAAGTTCGGTTTCTTCCTTGGCATCGTGTTGTTTGAGAATGGTTTGGACGGTACTCAGCAGATCGTCAAAGGTCTCGGCGTCTTGGTCTGCAATGGCCTCCGCCATTTCTTCAAAAAACACTCGCAGATCCTGATGCCCCTTGCGGAGTAGCGCAGTCAGAGGATGATCTTCGCTACCTTCCTGTAGCTCGAAGGCAGGGAATAAGGTGCCTTCTTCCACGACCATATGACCATCAACAATGCCGTGGCGGAAGGCTTCCAGGAACTGCGCAGCTTCCTGCCATGCGCCTTGGCGGACAGCCTGGGCACTTTGCTCCAAAAGTTGATCCAGGCGTTCATGGTCCTGTTGCATGATCTGATCTATGGGTGTCATGGCATTCTCCAAAAAGGTTGTGGTGTGTTTCTACGGGACATGAACGTGGCCGAAGCTTTGTTCAGGCGCATTCAGGAGCTTGTATTCATTGGGCGCCGAGCATTTTCAGCACTTCGCCCAGAGGCTGTGCGCCCACTGTCTTCAGGGCACCGTCCACGACAATGGCCGGGACCGTTTTAATGCGCAGATTGCTGACGATTTCGCGCCCTTCGCGATCCGCCACATCCAGTACCTGCAGTTCCATCGGCACCTTTTCCGCAGCTTGTTTCCATACTGCTTCAGCCTGCGGGCAAACCGGGCACCATTTCGAGACCAGAATTTGTACTTTCATCTTCATCTCCTCCAATCGCGCTAACCGTTGGGTGCAAAAGAATCAAAATGTATGTGCGCATGAGGCACACCGTGAGAACGCAGGAGATCGATGGCCGCTTCTATCATGCCGGGTCCGCCACACAAATACACTTCATGATCCTGCCAGTGGCCGTTGGCTGCCACCGTGGGCAGAAGACGGCGGGCACCTTTCCACTGCGTATCTTCGCCATCGGAAATGGTGGGTGTAAAAGTGAAATGGGCATACTGTCCGGCCCATTGCTGCAGTGTTTCCAGATGATAAAAATCCCGCTTTTTTTTGGCGCCGTAAAAAAGATGAATCGGGCGGGTTTGCCCTGTGTGCATACTTTCCTGAATGATGGCTTCAATGGGTGCCAATCCCGTTCCTGCGGCAATACAAAGCAGGGGCCGCGTATTATCCTGGAGGGCGAAGTCTCCTTGTGGCGGTCCGAGCGTGATTACTTCGCCGGGCTGTGCCCGGTAAAAAAGCCAGCGACTGAACAGACCACCCGGAAGTTCACGAATATGAAAAACCAACTCGCCCCGGTCCTGCGGAGGGGTGGCCATGGAGTAAGAACGCCATTGATTTTCCTGTCCCGGCACGGCCATCCGTGCATATTGCCCGCTTCGGTATGGATAGGGTTTTTCCGGCCGTAACCGCAGTTCCAGCACATTCCAGGCCAGTTTGCTCAACCCCACAATTTCAGTATTCCAGATGTCCCCGGAAATCACTTCAGCTTGCAGCCGCAGATTACTGCGCGGATATAGCTTGCACAAAATGGCCATGCCCGCAGCGCGCTCGGTTGGCAATAAAAGCAGGGGCATGAAGGGTCCTTGCTCACTTTCTCCGGACAGGATGGTGCCCTTGCAATCTCCGCAGGAACCGCTGGCGCATCCATGTTTAATGGCCACATGATGGGCTTTTGCCGCTTCGACAATATTCTGGTTTTCATCCGCCTTGAAGCGGATACCGGAGGGCTCCAGACAAATTTCGTATTCCATGGCGTCACCTCATCAGCGTGGCGCAGCGGAAATATCCCTGCGCCACCGGTATGCTCGAATCACACAGCAGGCGGAACGTCGTCGATGGTGACCGGGACAAAACGGGAAGGAGCCATCGCCTCATAGGCTGCCTCAATACAAACCGTGGACGCGAGGTTGTAGGCCTCAATCCAGGATTCTGCCATTTCCTGAGTCCATGCAGCGCCCAGAAAATGTTTCAGGGTATTGAGCAGGCTTTTACCGACGATGGGATAATGTTCCGGACGCGTATCATATTTGATGTGTGAAATGCCCAGTTCTTTCAGATAGGGGACCAACACTTCCAGATTGTCGATAGTGGTCGCAATCAGAATGACCGAATTAAAAAGCCGAATACGTTGTTCGGTCATGTCTCCCGGAAACATTTTCCGGACTTCCGGAAAATGCGTAAACATATAATTATAAAAGTGCTCGGCAACCGGAACACCCAGGTCTTTCACAGCTGCACCACTGGACTGGATCAGTTGAATATTGATGCTCATTTATTAGTTACTCCTACTATATGAAACAAATGAAGACAGATACCTACTTGTGTGCTACGGCCCCAGTGTAACGAGCTATCATTGGACATTCCTTGACTTTGATCAAGTTCGCATTCCTTACCTTGTTGTGTTGATAGAGACGATTTCTCGTTAAACATGGATTATGTGAGTGGCCCGATATGACGTGCTCGCATGGCCGCACCAATTTCGACCAGGGTATCCCTCGACAACAATTGTAGGGCTACGGGAAAGATTTCATTGTTTTCGAGGATAATGTGGGCGCGATTCATGGCGATGAAAGCGGTTGGAGAAAGATGAACTTCTTTTCCCGCCACTACCGCTTCCAAATCTTGAGAAAGTTTTGACCATGCTTTTTCTAGATCACGATGCTGTAGGCTCAGATTATGTAAGGGAGCACGTAGGTTTTCTGGAAAATCGGGGTGAGCAGTGAGTAAAGGGAAAAGATTTTGTTCTTCATCGTCATGATGAAGGCGTTCAGCCTGACTGAAATATTTGAGGACACGCCTAACAGCCTGCCTGGCTTCCTCATCTTGTCCATGACTGACCAGATGTGCAGGCAACTGTTCAAGCGTTTCGCAATGGCTCAAAATTTTGTTATGACAGGCCAGCAGTAGACCAATAGGATCATCAAAGTCAGGAGCAGTAACAAAAAGTGACATGATAAAGGTACTCCTTTGCGTCGGGAAAGAAGGAAGACGTCTGTGTTTCTCCCTGCGTCACGATTCTTAATCGTGCTAGCGGCAGGGGGGTGGTGATTACGTAGGTTTTGGGAACATTGCAACCAGGCTCTACATTTTGACTTCGGCCCAACCTTCATTATGACGTTTCATCAGCTCTGCCATGCCTCCAGCCACTACATTCACTCCGGGAGCCAATTGACGCGCCGTAATATGCAGTCGACGCATGGATGTTTGACAGGCTATACGAAACGAACTCCACGCATCTGTAAATGGTAATTTCCATGGCATCTGGAACATTCTTCAAGAGCATTTGCAGGCCAGGCCCCCAGGCCAACACTTCCAACCGGGCAGGTGGAATGCCGACCTTGTGGACGATGTGAGTGACTGCACCAAGAGTCATCGTCAACGCTGATGGTTTTGCTGAGTCGACTTCAAAGAGCATTCGGTAAGGTCCGTGGCCCCAAGCAGGCTTATTGGCAGCCCACGCCACCCCATAACTGAGCAATAGTGAAAATAACAAAGCAGTATGGTTATAAGCCATTTCGTAGGCTTTTCTTTTGCGGCTTTGATTGTCGTTGCAGATCTGCTTCTACGTGTGAACGGTTGATTCAATACCTCAAAAGTAAAAACTCTGTGCAGGCTGTATAGTAAGTAATTATTCCATATCATCTTAAGGCTCCATTGTTAATGGGCAGTTTCGGTAAAAGATTAATCAAATACATCAATAGTAAGCGTCGTTTTGGCTCTTCTGTACCAGGAAACCCATGGCTCAACGAGAGAGAAAATTTTCATTTTGTTCTTTAGCGGTAGTGGGCAGACAGAATGATAGCAAAGGATACTCAATCACGAGAAATATCAGCGACTGAGATGTGCCGTGAGATTTGCTCTGGTTCTATACAGCAACCAAACCAATAACAAACATAAGATAGATAATATAATATATATACCGAAACCTAAGGCGTAGCCGTTGATACCCACTAATGCAACGATATCTCCTAGTATCGGAGGAATTGCGAAACCACCAAGACACCCCAATCCTCCGACCCAACCCGCAGTGCCACCTACAGCATCTGGTACGTAATGTGGGACCAGTTTAAACACTGCAGCATTATTCACCCCCATACCCGCACCAACCAATATTTCCCCAATGATGGTTAACCATAACAAGCTGGAAAAAGTCATAATTACAGATCCAACTAGCAATACAATCAGCGAAATAACTGCGGTCTTTTCGCCACCCATCTCGTCAGACAATTTTCCACCATAAACACGAATAAATGCTGCAATTAATGAAAATACCGCAGTAAGCACTACGGAATGAAATGCACCCACATGGAAATACGTTTGCCAGAAAATAGGCAACCATGCAGTTAACGCAAGAAATCCGCCAAAATTTGTAAAATACAGAATAACTAGAGGCCAGGTCCGCCAATGCTTTGCCGATAAAAGGAGCGTATGCCAGGTTCCGCCAGTAGGAAAAAGCTCTTGACCGTACTTTTTGGCTTCCTCAGTAGCACGAGCAGTATCATGGTTTCGTTTATAGAATTGGTAATATGGTGCATTCAATCCCATGAGGTAATAAATTATTATTCCAACGATAATAATTGCCAAGGAAAACAAATACCCACCCCAAAGGCCGACGGTCATAATAACAGCCGGCAATATCAAGACAACAAATCCCGGTGATGAATCACCGAGTCCACCAAAAACGGCGAGCGCCCATCCTTGTTTCTTTTTTGAGTACCAATACGATACCTGTCCAATACCAACAGAGAATGTGGCAATTCCACACCCTGCTAGTGCACCAAAGGTTAATAGCATCGGATAGTATTTTGCCGTAAGATGATTCGGATATAGCGTCAGAAGCATCCAATAAAGCCCGGCAATACCAATAACAGATGCTATTAGCAATACAAGAAAGGGTAATCGACCACCATTCCTGTCAACAGATGCACCAAAGGGTATGCGCAGCAGGGATCCAGTGAGCATAGGCATAGCTACCAGTAGTCCCACTTGTTGGGGAGACAGGTGCATAGCTTTCAGAAAGATGTGTGCGGTTGGCCCAAACAGGGAAACAGACCCTGCACCAATAAAAAATCCTATGGTTGCGCCAATTAATGCGCGGTTGGCCGATCCGGTTACTGTGGGTTGGGTGGCTCCCACGTTACCTCCATTTTATAATAATAATGATCAATCGAATTTTCCCAAAAGATTCCGCTTTAATAGAAGATGTATTCTCTCTATTAAACGACGGAACGAATCTTTGAGCGTACCAACTGATAAGGCCTGACAACATAATTTAATGGTACGGTCCATATATGCACAAGCCTACTGAAAGGAAAAAGGAGAAATACAGTAAATCCACAAAACATGTGCACCTTATAGATCAATGGAATGTTTATAATGAGTTGCGGATTGGCTTGAAACTCGGCAATGCTTCGAACATAATGAATAAGTATTTCCATATTTTGGACATGATCATGAATCACTTCGGGCACACTGATGAATTGGGTGCCCAAACCAAAGCAAAGTGTTATCAATAACCATACTAATATAATAATATCCATAGGGCGACTAGCGTAACGCACTTTTGGATCAAGCACTCTGCGTAATAAAAGCATGACTCCACCAACCATTGCCACCACTCCGGCTGTGATACCTGCGCTAGCAGCAAGCCATTGATGCTCGACAGGATCTAAACCTAGCCATTCCAGAATGTCGGTCAGAAGTCCAGTAAAATGACCGAGAAAAAGCGTCAGTATGCCTATATGCCAGAGATTACTCGCCCACATCATATAGCGTTTCGATGCCAAAATTTGGCTGGAATAACTAGTCCAGCCGGCTTGCTCACGTTCATAGCGAATAATTGAACCCAACAAGAATATTGTTCCGGCTATGTAAGGATAGATGCCAAACAAGAAGGTATTCCAAGACCAGATCATACAGAAACTCCTGATGAAATAGGTGAAAGAAAATGACTGCGATACAGTACTGGTTCTAATAAACGGGCATAGGGACTCTGTATTTCTGAAAGATTGTTTCGCAATATCTGAATACTTTCGTCTGCGCTGCTCAGAAAGATGTAAGACTCCTCTATCTCTAAGGTTGCCGCGAAATCCAAAACAACAGGTAGGAAGTCTGGCAACGCCCGAGCACCTGGAGCCCATCCATAAGTAGAGTAGTATTCAAGAAGTCGGACGAGAACGTCGCCTCGGCCACGATCATCCTCAGGAAGGATGTGATTACTCAGATGCAGGTCGCAACTGGGATTCCAGTCAAATGTATTCACATATAAAGCTTCTAATTGCAAAGGGGCCAGACTTTGCATCCACTTTATATGATCGTGCAACATAATAACTTCTTTCTTGTGCGCATTGTCTAGTGATTCTAGTGCGAAGGCGATCTCTGGTAGGTTCTGTAGGAGTTCGTCGTCTGGATAATCCAGTAGCAGTGCCACAACGTGCAAAATGGGTTGATGAAAGATACTCATACGTTTCCCCGGTGCCGAACGAAATGGAGCGGCTGCACGTTCGCCGCTGGTGTTTCTTTGCGACGCCTTGGGAATAGCTCTCCAGCGCTGATACCCACACTACTTTCGTTACCAAACACAAAGCCATTTTGTCCTTGAAAATCGTATGGATCATCCATCATGGTTTCCTGATGGCTGGTAGGGATCACAAACCGATCTTCATAATTGGCTATGGCCAGATACCGATACATATCCTGAGCGGTGGCCTCGTCCAAATCGGCTCCGTCTAAAACCTCTGTATTAGGCACGCCTTGAACATGTAGACTGCGCTGATAGGCTCGCATTGCAATGAGTTTTTTCAACGATGCGATTACTGGCTTATGGTTCCCCGCCGTAAAAAGACTGGCTAGATAGTCGATTGGTATACGCAATGATTCCAAGCGGGGGATTATGTCCTCTGCCTTACTCGGAATATTTCGTGGTGATATTTCGCGCCCCATAGGTGATAAAGGTGGGATATACCAGACCATGGGGAGGGTTCGGAATTCAGGATGCAAAGGTAGTGCTATTTTCCAGTCCATCGCCATTTTGTAAATAGGCGAGCGCTGTGCTGCATCAATCCAGGAATCAGGAACGTCATCGAGGCGTGCTTGTGCGATTACCTCTGGATCGTGCGGGTTAAGAAAAATGTTCATTTGTGCTTCATAAAGATCCTGTTCTTCAGTCGTGCCGGCCAGTTCAGCAATGCGGTCCGCATCGTACAACATAATGCCATTGTACCGTATACGTCCCACACAGGTGTCTGAGCAGATAGTTGGCAATCCTGATTCAACTCGGGGATAGCAAGCAATACATTTTTCCGATTTACCGGAGTCCCAATTGAAATATACCTTTTTATATGGGCACGCAGAGATACACATACGCCAACCGCGACAGCGATCCTGATCAATAAGAACAATGCCATCCTCTTCTCGTTTATAAATGGCCCCAGAAGGGCACGCAGCAACGCAGGCCGGATTTAAGCAATGGTTACACATGCGTGGTAAATAAAAAAGAAAGGTTTTCTCGAATTCCCCCAAAAGGTCTTTGCCTGGGACATCTCTAAGATTGTAATCTACAGATCGCGTTTGATAAGTACCACCCAATTGATCTTCCCAGTTCGCACTCCATTCAATTTTTTCCATAACCTGACCGCTCACCAGTGAAACTGGGCGTGCGACCGGTGCTGTTTCTGATAATTGTGCATTGAGGAGATGTGCATAGTCGTACGTAAAAGGTTCGTAGTAGTCCAAAATCTCGGGTAAATGTGGATTGGCAAAAATAGTCATCAGCTCCCAGAAACGACCACCTTGTTTTAGGGATAACTTACCATTCTTCAATATCCACCCGCCATGCCATTGGTCTTGATTTTCCCAGTTTTTGGGATAACCTATTCCTGGTTTGGTTTCGACATTATTGAACCAGATATATTCCGTTCCTCGACGGTTGGTCCAGGTATTTTTGCAGGTCACCGAGCATGTATGACAACCGATGCACTTATCTAGATTAAAAACGAGAGCAAATTGTGCACGTACTTTCATTGACTTTCCTCCACTGTTTGACGCAGTTCTTTCTCTAGATCCGAGCCTAACTGCTTTTCCATCCACGAGATTTGTGCATCGTCTACCTTGCGGATCAGTACTTCAGCATCGCGCTGACTTCCGACAGGTCCATAATAATTCAGTGTCCAGGCGAGTTGTGCATAGCCACCGATCATATGGGTCGGCTTTACAATTACTCGTGTAGCGCTGTTATTGATGCCACCACGTTTACCTGTGCTTGGCGCACCTGGAACATTCAGTGTTTTTTCCTGTTGGTGATACATGATGGCCACCCCTTCTGGAATGCGTTGGCTCACCACCGCACGTGCCATAAGGGCACCATTTTCATTAACTGCTTCTAACCAGTCGTTGTCAGATATTTTAAGCTGATCGGCATCTTTCTCGCTGAGCCAGATATGGGGACCCCCTCGGGAAAGATGCATCATGCGCAAATCGTCATGATAGGTGCTATGAATTCCCCATTTGTCGTGTGGCGTAAGAAACCGTAATACGATGCCACCCAGTTGGGCGATGGCCTCAGGCAAGCCTGCGACGGCGTGTGTGGTTAAGGGCGGGCGATAGGTACAAAGACCTTCACCAAAATCCAACATCCATTCATGATCCAGATAAAACTGACCACGTCCGGTGAGTGTTCTATAGGGCGTGGCATAGTGCACATTTACATATCCAGCATTGTAACTGACTTCTTCCGACATCAGCCCACTCCATGAAGGAGATGAAATCACCTTTCGGGGTTGTACTTGCAAGTCATGAAAGCTAAATTTCTCACCCCGGCGATCGTTGGCAAGTTTGGTTAGAGAAAGTCCAGTTTTGGTGCTCAACGACAGCCATCCTTTATGCGCCACTTCTCCGTTAGTCTCCGGGGAGAGATGAAGAACCATATTGCATGCGTTGATATCACTCTCAAGGGAGGGGCGAGCGTCTTCTTTACCCTTTCCTGAAGAAGGGAATGTTCCGTTAATCGCCAGCAATTCCGAAATTTCTTGCCCGGTCTCCCAATGCTCGCCCTTTGCACCATTGCCGTGAGTGGCCAGCAGCGGTCCAATGCTGCTGTACTGTTCATAAATATGCGGATAATCACGTTCCACAATTTCAAAATTTGGACAAGTACGTCCAGGCTCTGGAATTTTTCCTTCACGTTTCCAATCGCTGACTCCCACAGCTTGTCCCAGCTCATTAGGGGTATCGTGAAGTAGTGAAATAGCAAGCAAATCCTTTCTTTTCCCGAGATGTTTTTCAGCAAGTGTTGAAAAGCTTTTGGCTAAATGCCGAAAAATCTGCCAATCGCTGCGACTTTCCCAACCTGGATCCACTGCAGCACCAAGAGGGTGGATGAAGGGATGCATGTCTGTGGTGTTCAGGTCGTCCTTTTCGTACCATGTAGCCGTTGGCAGGATAATATCCGCATAGGCCCCAGTGCTATTTAACCTAAAGTTGATATCTATCATTAAGTCCAGTTTGCCAACGGGGGCTTTCTCGTGCCACTGGATTTCTTGCGAAGCTCTGCCCGAGCCATCTTCTCCCAGCACGGCATTTTCGGCCCCGAGAAGATGCTTGAGAAAGTATTCATGACCTTTCGCGTTGGTACCGATCAGGTTACTGCGCCAGACGAACAGATTGCGCGGCCAATTCTCTTGGTGGTCAATATCTTCACTGGCAAAAGTGAGATGTCCGTTATGAAGTTCATGAGCAACATAATCCGCAACACCTTTTGAATCCTGGCTGGCGGCTTCGGCGATATCTAATGGGTTACTTTGAAAGTGGGGTGCGGCGGGAAGCCATCCCAAACGCTCGGCCACAATATTGTAATCTGCCAAGGTATGGCCTTTGTAGCTGGCTTTTGCGGCAGGATGCATGAGGCTATCAGCGGTGACGCGCTCATAGCGCCATTGGTCCGTATGTAAATACCAGTAACTAGTCCCCGCTGCTTGGCGCGAGTGTAGATGCCAATCGCTGGCAAAAGCCAAAGGTAACCACCCAGCCTGGGGTCGAAGTGCTTCCTGACCAACATAATGTGCCCAGCCTCCACCACTTTGACCAACACATCCACAAAGATGCACAAGATTAATAATTGACCGATAATTCATATCGTTATGGTACCAATGATTGGTTCCGGCACCGACAATCACCATGGACTTCCCTTGTGTAAGCACGGCGTTTTCCGCAAACTCTTGCGCGATTCTTATGCAATTCTCTTGTGGAATACCGGTAATGCCTTGCTGCCAAGCTGGAGTGAAAAGCTGATTGCTATCTGTATAGTTTGCATCGGTCGTGCCTTCGATTTCGGCACGGTTGACGCCATATTGTGCAAGCAACAGATCAAAGACGGAACAAACAAATTGTTCACCATGCGTAGTTTGTAAACGGCGCGCCGGGATCTTGCGTTCAACCAGCTTTGCTTGGCCGTCACTATTGCCATAATCAGGGAAAACCACTTGGAGCACGATATCTTGTAACCCTAAGCAGGATAATTCTGCTTCAATGCATTCATTCGTTGTCGCATCTTCTTGTAGCAGGTTCCAGTTACCCTCAGTTTGACTCCACCGAAAACCTATGGATCCTTTGGGGCATCGATAACTCTCGCTTTTCGAATCATAAACGATAGTTTTCCATTCGGGATTTTCATTTTGACCCAGCTGATTATCAAAATCAGAGGCCCGTAAAAAGCGATCGCTGGTGTATCGGGTATCATCCAACGGTCTTAAGAGTATTTGCATCGGCAGGTCAGTGAATTGTCTTGCATAATCTTGAAAGTAGGATGTCTTTTTTTGCAAAAAGAATTCCTGTAATACCACATGACCCATTGCTAAAAATAAAGCAGCATCGGTGCCCGCTCGTACAGGTAACCACTCATCGGCAAATTTTACGTATTCCGCATAATCTGGGGCTATCGCGACGACTTTGGTACCTTTATATCTGACTTCAGAATAAAAATGGGCATCAGGGGTACGTGTCGCCGGAATATTGGTTCCAGCTACGATGATATAGGTAGAATTATACCAATCGGCTGATTCTGGTACGTCGGTCTGCTCTCCCCAGACTTGAGGTGAAGATGGTGGGAGGTCGCAATACCAATCATAGAAACTCAGTGGTACGCCCCCAATCAATGAAAGATACCGTGTTCCAGCAGCGTAGCTGATCATCGACATTGCAGGAATGACGGAGAATCCGGCGATACGATCAGGTCCGTAACGTAATATGGTATAAATATTCGCAGCCGCAATGATTTCGTTGATTTCATCCCAGCTACTGCGGACGAAACCACCCAATCCACGCACTGCGATGTAACTACTGCGTTTTTTTGGGTCTTCCTGAATGGCTCTCCAAGCTTCTACTGGATCTTTCCCCGTGGCTCTTTCATGGCGATATAGCTCCAGCAACCGTCCACGGATCATGGGGTATTTGATACGATGAGGACTATATAAATACCAGGAAAAACTGGCACCACGTTGACAACCGCGAGGTTCGTGGTTGGGTAGGTCTGGACGCGTTTGCGGGTAATCGTGTGCCTGCATCTCAAAAACAACCAGTCCGTTTTTGACATGGACATTCCAACTGCAACCGCCTGTACAGTTTACACCATGCGTCGTGCGTACTACCTTGTCATACCGCCAGCGATGCCGATATGCGTCTTCCCAGAGGCGATCATCCTGCAATTTGACACCATGTCCATCCGAGAAGGATTCGTGGTAACGAACTAAATACTTCAGGCGATCCAGCAAATGACTCATAAAGAACTCCTTCGATAATGTTTCAGCCGCCTCAGCCTATAGGATAGGCTTATAAACTTAATTCATGCGCACAACATGCTTTCTGACCACGCCTGAGTCTGCTTTGAATATTTTTTATTCTTTTCGGTAGTAGAAACCTGTTCCTTAGATAATTTTCCTGTAGACACCAATTCAGTATGTAGCATTGATTCTCCCTCGCAATAACGCAGAGTTATAGGCCGCCAGCATGAGAACAGCCCAAAGAATGAGCATGTTGCGCATTCAGACCAATGCAGAGGCTGAATACACAAAGTCTCTACTTGAATTTGAGTTAATTCTGGTAAAGAAATCGCTTCGGCGCCACAGGCGCAGCATATTGCTTTGATAATCATAGACCTTATATCTTTAGGTGGACGTCAAAAACCACTAAACACCCCAGATTATAGCAAAGTTTTGTTATGGTGTGGGGTTTAGAGATTGAGTTTGCCCGGCACGGAGTTGAAGATTGGGCCGAAATCCGCTCCTTTACTTCGATGCCGACAACGTTTCTGCCACGATCATTGAAGCCTCCAGTTCAGGCATGAAGGACCCGACGCCAGAACAAAAACTTCATCGGGGTCCCAAAAAAGTTACCATCTAGCTCATCTTCTGGTAGTTATGTGATCGTCAAATATGAGCTTCCGGCCATCTAGAGTCTCGACACTCAGGCTATCCAGCACACACCAGGGATTCTGCGCAGGATAAATATCTGCCTCCAGTTTTACGCTATCGGTCGTGCAGAAAGAAATGGTTTGTGAAGAAAGGGAGGATGGCATAGGGAAATCTCCTTATAGAGAGTTAAATATCGATCTACAACCCATTAAGCTGGCACAATTTGCCTTCGATAGCGATACCAACCCAACGGGATAAGAATCATGAGAATTAAAGCACCTATCATGGAGGGAGCATAAATGTTCTCTGCCATATGTCCCGGAGGGATCAGGCCGATAAACAGACAGGCGAGTGAAGTCATAAAGCCAATTCCGGCAACCAGCCAGAGCCCCCAGTTGCGGCCACCCGGAACGCGATAGGGTCGCGGCACATCTGGATGTGTGTAACGCAATCGGATGGCAGCCGTAAAAAGTAACAGATACATGAAGCAATAGAGTACAACGGCCAGAGAGGTCAGCAGCAGAAAGGCTGTATTGACCGGCATCACCAGAATGAGCAGGGCTACCACGCTCATAAAAACGGCTTGCAACAAAAGGAGATTACGCGGTACTCCATGCCGGTTGGCTTCCTGGAAAGAGGCAGGCAGAATACCGCTTTGTGAGGCGGCCCACATCCCTTTAATCGGTCCTAAAATCCAGGTACTGACTTGGCCCGCAGCGCCAAAAGCCACAAGAAAAGCGGCCAGGGGCAGCAAAAAACTCAAATGCCAGGTGCTAAACAATGCCTGTAAAGCCTGGATAGTTCCAGAGACCATGTTTAAATGAGCTATTGGTACGACTACTGCGATAGCCAGGCCTCCCAACAATGTTACGACAAAGCCCAGAATTGCGGCGGAAAAGACCGCAATGGGATAGTTGCGCCGTACATTTCTGACTTCCCGGGCATGCCCGGCAGATACCTCAATACCGGCTACCCCGAAAATAAAACTGAGAAAAAGCAGCAGATGATGTTCAGGATTCACCAATGGCAACCAGTTATCTGCAGTGAGTGCAAGCTTCAGATAAATGGGGTTTCCTTGAATGATATAGAATACAGCCATGATGATCAGTACTGCACTGGGTAAGAGGACGCCACTGCTGAGGCAGACTGTGGAAATCATTCCGGATGTTCGCGTCCCACGCATGTTAGCGGCCGTAGCTCCCCAGTAAACCACAAGAATGATCCCAAAAATAAACCAGCGATTGGTGGCCAGCTGCGGATCGAATGCATAGCATAAGTTGACAGCAACGTAGGCCAGAATGGAGGCAATGCCGAATATGCTTTGGGCCCATTGCAACCAGATCGCTGTAAATCCCCAGGAAGTGCCATAGGCCTCTTCAATCCAGTGGAATACGCCATTTTTGGGCCAGGCAGTAGCCAGTTCAGCTGCGACCAGGGCAATGGGAATCAGAAAGGCAAACACGGTCACGATATTGAAGAAAACCATTTGCAGACCAGTGCCGGCCATCATTGGCATGTTCCGTAACGTAAAAAACAATGCGGCCGTCATCATCGTAAGCGTAACCACTCCAATGGAACGCCCTTTGACGGGAATAGCGGGAGTACTGGTACGGGCGGTTACTAAATCAGGCTTCTGTGTGTCCAAAATCACTCCTTAATGGATGGAGAAAGCTGGTTTCTCGACATTTTAAGTGGGTAGCCTAGGATCCAGTTTACCCAGGATCGATAAGCCATGCTGATAAAGTTCTTGTGGGTACGGTAACCCCGCGCTTTCGCCTTGGCGGATTGGATGAGACTGTTGAAACCTTCAAAAATTCCGTTATTGATTTGGCTCTCAGACCAGCGGAGTGCGCTATCCCAATGGTTCATGATGGTGTAGGCGAACTTGACGATAGGCGTCAAGCAGCTGGACTTGGCGCTTTCCAACCAGGCTTTCAAAAGTGGGGCACCCTGGTGGCGATTCTTGATCGTATAGATGTCCTGGAAGGCCAGGCGATACTGGTAGGCCTGCTCAGTCTTGAGGTTCTGGTTCTGGAGTGATTCCTGCAGTTTCGCTTTCAGGTTGCGGTCATTCTTGAGCCATACCCAGCGCGTCTTTTTGAGATCTGGCCGGGTGAGCGCTTCCGAGCGGTGGACATGGTCCACGGCTTCATTATTAACCCGGCCCTTAAATACACGACCATCCTGTGATAATACTTAGAGCATGGAAAGGATCGACGTGCGCAGCTTGACGATGGAAGGGAGGCGGATGCTTCGCCAGATGGTGGTTCGTCTGCGCAAGCAATCCGGGATGAGCGTGAAAGAGTTGACCAAGGTATCTGGCGCACATCCCACGACCATTAAAGGCTGATTGGCGCGGGCGCGTACAGAAGGAGAAAAAGGGCTGGGAGAGAAGCGCCGGGGTCGGCCGGTAGGTGCCTGTCGCAAACTGACCCTGGCCGCCGAGGCCTGGATACGCGATCAGATCGTCAAGGGTAACCCTCAGCAAATAAAGTTGCCTTTTGCGCTCTGGACGCGACCGGCGATACGCGCGCTGATTCGAGACCATTTTGGGGTGGATCTACGGGAGCGTCTGGTGGGTAAGTATCTCAAACCTGAAGTTTCACCAATTTCCATGAGATACAGTTTGCCGAATGCTACGCCACCATACGCATGAGCATCTGCGTGAATGATTTATGAGGGGGTTGGCAGAGATGGGGCCAAAGTCCCAGAAAATGGTCGGAGAGTGCTTCATCTGCAATCAGTTTGCGGACATCGGAGAAGGCGAAACTGGTCCGTCCCTTGACGATATGGCGGCGTTTGGGATCGGCCGTGATCCGGTCGGCGTAAATCCAGGTCAGGGTGGTGGCGAGCAAGCAGAAATGGAGATGGTTGGTGACGGCATCAGCGGTCCGGGTCTGGGTGCGGGCGCTCCCGATTTCTTGTTTGATTTCTTTGAAGCCGGCTTCGATTTTCCAGCGGGCCCCATAGTATTCGACGATTTGGGTGACAGAGAGAGTCAGATCTGTCGTGAAGAACGCCACCCACTGGGTTTTGCGAAAGACCCAGACCACCCGTACCGGGCAGCGCAGGGTTTTGAGCAGGAAGATCTGATCATAGGCGCGTATCTCCCGCGCTTTGCCATAAAGCTGGGCCGTGTACTTTTGCGCCTGCGCCCGCAAAGACGTCGCCAGCTCGGTCACTGAACCGCAACGATCCCCATATTTGCGGGGCCGACCCTTGGCGGTCCGGGCCGCATCCGCTGGCTCTGCATATAGGACCGTACTACTGCGCAAGCGGGACAACAGGTGGATGGATGGTTCCGCTGCATTCAGGGGTTTCCACAGGCCATTGTTCCCGAACCAGCTGTCGCAGACGATCAGAGGAGAGTGGCCGCTGAAATGGGTAGCCACCGGCAGGATCATGGCCGCAGCCTGGGCCATTTTTGACTGAAAGACCGGCACCCGTCCATGACGGCGGACGTTAATCTTGCCGGCCGCAATGTCCTTCTGCCGATGGTAGAAGCGACAGCCCAGCGGCAGACAGGCCCAGCGGCCTTTGATGGGCTTGAGCAGGCCGAGCATGACGATATTCTGTGCCCAGGGATAAGTGGGATGATTCACCTTGGCGGTATGATCGAAGAAAAAGCCGCAGCCGAAGATCCGCTTGCCGGTTTTGTCGTTGAGGGTGTCATCGAGGGCCAAGATCAGTCGCCCATCGACCAGCGGGGACGGAATCAGATTCCAGGCAATCGGCCAGAGGCGATCCCAGGCCAGTTGGGTGGAGGCCATGAAGAGGTAGAAACGGCGGGCGTTCACATCCAGACCAAAGAGGGTCTGCAGGGAGCGCAGCAGATTGCTGCTCATGGAGGAGGTGAAGGGGACCATGATAGCCAACAGGATAAAGAGGAACCAGTGAGCCCGTTCGCGCCCTAGTCGCGAATCCGAAAATGCCGATTGGAAAGGGAGGAGTAAATCGCGTAGCATGGACATCGAACAGGGCCTCTTGCGTTTTATAATCAGTGAGTTAATGAACATTCATTATATCGCGGAAGGCGGTTCTGTTCATTCTTATCTGGCTGATTCACAAGAAATAAAACAAAAAAACAGGGTAACCAAATAGCGCGTTAATAAGTATAATTCATATATAAATAATAATATTTAATGACCGGCCTTTTTGTTAACCATGCCGATTTTCCTCGCGGAAAAACGGTGAAACTTCAGTCTCAAACGGTGAAACTTCAGTCTCAAACGTTGGGGCTTCACTCCGCAACGCCCTGTCAAAAGGGCATTGGAGCAGAATCCAGGAGCAGTCCGTCAGTGGTTGGAACAGGATTATCCCCGCCTGCGCGCACAAGCGGCCCAAGAGGCAGCGGTGATTTATTGGGGGGACGAGACGACCGTCAAGGAAGATGTCCATTGGGTGCGCGGGTATACGCCTCGGGGACAAACGCTGGTATTGGCGGTTCCCGCCCGATGGACCACGCTCTCCATGATCTCGGCGATTTCTCCGCAGGGCAAAGTCGCTTTCCAGATTGTCGAAGGCAGCATTGATGCGGAGCGTTTCATCTCTTTTCTCACCGCCTTGATTCAGGACGCGCCCCAGAAAATCTATCTGGTCGTCGATAATCTGCGGGCCCATCATGCCAAAGTGGTAACGGTTTGGCTGGCAGATAAAAAAGACCGCATTGAACTGGCCTTTCTGCCGCCCTATGCGCCAGAATCCAACCCCGACGAATAACTGAATCGGGATTTCAAAACTGCTCTGCGCACAGGTGCAGTCAGTACGGACAAAAACTCTTTAATGGCAAAGGCAACGGCTTTCATGGATCGTCTGTGCCAAATGCCACAAAAGGTCGCCAGCTATTTTCGCCACCCTTCTGCCCGCTATGCTATGTCGGGTATTTAAGGGCCGAATTAATAATTGGAATTACATGGTCGGCGTCTGTCACAACGATCGTTACTACATAATACCAAGAATGGTTGCTACCAAACTGACTGACATTCAGAAAAAAGGGTTTACATCATTGGATGTTGCAACAATTCGTGGAAGGCAGCAGCAATTGATGCAAGTCATATATGGATGCATTGTCTAGCCAGCTGTTGCTGGAAAAATTGCGCAGCGGCGGCCAGTTGCAGGGTATCCATGCGGTGAGAATTCAGCGCCCGGCAACGTGGTCGCTCACGGCTCCGGAACGATGCAGCAAATCCATCAGGGCTGCCAGGGCTGCTGCAGGCTCCTGCTGGGCGTGATTCACCACGCAATCCGGGTGTTCGGGTTCTTCGTAGGGATCATCTACGCCCGTAAATCCTTTGATTTCTCCGCGCAAAGCTTTGGCGTAAAGCCCCTTGGGGTCACGTTCGGCACAGAGCGCCAGGGGCGTCGCTACATGCACCTCCAGAAAAAGCCCGCCCGCTTCTTCCACCAGGCGTCGGGCTTCAGCGCGTGCCTGTCGATAAGGAGAAATGGCTGCTACCACCGCAATGCCGCCGTGGCGTGCCACCAGACTGGCGACAAAACCAATACGGCGGATATTTTCATCGCGATCGTCGCGACTGAAGCTTAAGCCCTTGGACAGAAAACGGCGGATAATGTCGCCGTCGAGCATGGTTACCGCACGTTCATCCTCCGCTTCGAGCTGTCGCACCAACATCCCCGCCAGCGTACTTTTGCCACTGGCGGAAAGGCCCGTAAACCAGATGACCAACCCGCGTCGATCCGCGCCACGATAAGCCTGACGCAAAATTCTGATCACCTCCGGGGGAGAAAACCATTCGGGAATTTCCTCGCGGTTGGCGAGCTTGCGGCGCAATTCGGTCCCCGAGATGCCTGCCAGGGCTTCACCATTGGCTTCACTGACCGGAACGTATTGGCGTCGGGTGGGAGAGTAGGCGAATTCCGGGAGGAATATGCCGGAAATACCCATTTTCTGTGCGTGCCGGGCAAATAGTTCCTGGGCAGCAAAAGTGGGATAAAACAGGCCACCAGCAGAAGCACCAGGGTCTGCATGGCCCCGCCCGATAATAAAATGAGTCGCACCAAAATTGCTCCGGATCAGAGCGTGCCACAGAGCCTCGCGGGGCCCGGCCATGCGCATGGCCAAGGGCAGGGGAGAAAGCAACGCCTGCCCCTGCGGATAATGATCCAGTACGGCGCGGTACACCCGCATGCGATAGGCGGCCTCTATGTCTCCGGGTTTGGTGGGCCCGATGGCGGGGTGCAGCAAGAGTTTGGCACCCGTTCCGGCCTGCTCCAGACCCGCCCGGGTGACGGCAATGTGGGCATGATGCAGAGGATTACGGGTTTGGAAGGCAACCACCGGGTGCTGTCCCGTCCACTGGGCACGCAGTTGCGCGGGAGTCTGATATTCAGGCGGAAACTCCACCGCAGCAGCCCGGCTGAGCGTCTGGGCATCCCAGGGTGTGACCGTACCCCCCACATACCAGGAACCCCGGTCAAACAGCTCCGCTACCCCGGGATGGTTTCTGTCCGTGCTGCCATAAACTGCCTCGGCCTCCAGTTTTTTGTCCGGTTGATAACACTCCGAGACCGTCAAGGCGGCGAGTGGTGTGCCGTCGCTGCGTTCCAGGCGCAAACGGTCACCCGCACGCAAAGTGCTGCCCAGAGCATCATCTACATCCAGCACAACAGGGATGGGCCAAAGTGTACCATCCCGAAGGCGCATATTTTCCACCACGGATTGCCAGTCGGCCTGATCCAGAAAGCCCGTCAGTGGCGCAAATGCGCCCGTCAGCAGCAACTCAAGATCACAACGCTGGCGCAGCGTCAGTACATGTACGGCATTATTTTTCATGGGAAGGCGTTCAGGCGCTTAGTGGAAAAACGGGCAGGTGGGCCAGCGCGATGACTTCTGCCCATTGCTCTGCATTGCCCTCGGTGCAAATGGCGGCAACGGCAGCGACTTCGGCTTCAGCCTGAGCCATTAGCGTGCGCATGGCTGCCAAAGATCAAAATAACTTGTCCAAGGTAATGCTTTTGGGTCTGTTAACATCAATGCCTTCCAGCAGTAGTTCTACAGATTGAACTGTGCAAGAGTGTCATACCATGTTGATTCTGATGCTCTTTATTATCATCGAGTGCATCAATGATTGGCAAAACTTAGCAGTAATTGATGAAATTCACAACTGCTTAACCGAGAGGCGAGTATACGGAATGATTCGGACAGATTCAATAAACTGGTTGTTCAGCATCTCATGGATGTCTGCGACAACCGGATAAGCACTGTTGATTTTTTGAGATTATCTACTACTCTCAATAAGGAGACATTCATTCAATTTGGATGTTGATTATTGCAATTTCACGACGAAAAAACGGAGGGAACACCTATGAAGCCTCATGTTGTCGTTCTTGGTGGTAATTTTGCTGGTCTCGCTTCAGCACAAAAAGTGCGTGAACTGTGTGGAGAGTCGGTGCGTATCACCGTTATTGATCGTAAGAATTTCTTGTTATTTGTGCCTAATGTGCCCGCCGAAGTATTTGAGGGACGCGATCCCAGTAAAACCCTGGCGATGGATATCCCGAGCACTTTGGATGAAGATGATATTGGTTTTATTCAGGCCGAAATCAAAGCCATTGATCCGGATGCCAAGCGTGTGGATTTTGTACCGAATGAGCGTCCCGGTGCTGCGCCCGAAAGCATGTCTTATGACTATCTGGTTGTCGCCGTAGGTAATCGTCTGGCCTATGATAAAATCGAAGGTTTTGCCGAACACGGCCATACGGTCAGCGATTTTTACTACGGTAACAAATTACGTCACTTCCTGGCCCATGAATACAAAGGTGGTCCGGTAGCCATTGGTTCTGCCCGTTTCCATCAAGGCGATGGGACCAAAGACATCAAGTTATATGGTGGTCATGCTTTCCCCACTGCCGAAGCCGCCTGTGAAGGCCCGCCCGTGGAAACCATGTTGTCCATGGCTACCTGGTTAGGTCAGCACGGCAAGGGTGGTCCCGATAAAGTCACGGTGTTTACCCCAGCTTCCCTGATTGCTGAAGATGCTGGTGAAAAAGTAGTGGGCAAGCTTCTCGAAATCGCCGGGGGCATGGGTTTTAATTATGTTAATGAAGCCAAAGATATTACTCGGATAACCAAGGACGGTATTGAACTGGCCAGTGGTAAAAATATTGAAGCCGAATTAAAACTGGTTTTCCCGGACTGGGTTCCTCATGATTTCATGAAGGGACTGCCCATCAGTGATAATGAAGGCTTTGTGGTAACCGATGTGACCATGCGTAATCCCAAGTATCCCAATGTGTTTGCAGCAGGTGACGCGGCTGCCATTACGGTGCCGAAGCTGGGCGGAATTGGTCACGCCCAAAGCGAAATTGTCGCCAAGCAAATCGCCAAGGATCTGGGGAAAATGGCTCCGGCGGAAGCCGACAAGCCTCTGGAACCCGTAGTCTATTGTATTGGTGACATGGGGAATAATCAGGCCTTTTATATTCGTTCCAACAGCTGGTTTGGTGGTCCTGATCAGGTTCTGAAAATGGGCCATATGCCCTTCTTGCTGAAAATGCAGTACAAAAATCTCTTCTTCAAGACGAAAGGTAAAATGCCGGAATGGGGGCTTGATGCTTCTAAATTACTGGCCGAAAAACTCTTCGCAGCCTGAAAAACGAGGGCCGCGAGGCCCTCTTTTACTATTGGCATGATATAAATCAAGGGAGATGCATTATGGTAGCACAAGAATCTTTCACCCCTCAACTCACACCAGAACAATGGGCAGGTCTTGCCCGCTTGGGCGACCTTGCCCATGGTAGCGAAAGCTTTATGGGTAGCCCGGCAGGAAACCTTCCCATGGACCTGGCGCTCAAAGCCGGCACATGGAATGAAAGCTACGATCTGGAAGGGAGCATTGAAGAGTTGCTTGATACGCTTAAAGTCCTGCGTGAAAGCGGTCTTTTGTCTCTCATTCGTGAAAATGCCGCTTTTGTGACTGAAAGCATAGCATTAATGAAGCCTTTCATCCCCGGTCTGCTGAGTAAACTCCATGAAATGCCTTTGGCGGAATGGTTATCTGCCCTGCAGATGTTTGGCGAAATCATCCCGAAAATAAATGCCTTTATGGACTTTCTTCAGGGGCCCGCAGGTAGTGCTGTGGTGGCCAAAATCAAGGAACTGGGTGATATCTGGCAGGAAACCTCAGCTGATACCACCATTGTCGAGGCTTTGCGCCTGCTGAAACAGATGCAGGATGACGGCAACCTGCAGCGCGTTGCAGACCTCAGTCGTCAGATCGGTCTTTTTGCTGAAACTATTGACCTGGAAAGCTTACTGGGGCAATTCGTGCAGAAAAGCGAAGGCAATCCGCTGGTCAATTCCGCCGCGAGCCTGATGCAAAGCGGAAAATTAATGGCTGCCGCCCTTGCGGATGCTGCCGAACATGAGGCCACCGGCAAAGCCGGAGGACTATCCGGTCTGTATCACATGCTCAAAGATCCCGATGTGCAACGGGGTATGCGCGTGGTGGCAGTATTGCCCGTTTATCTCGAAAAAGCGGGTGTTCTGCCCAAGCACAAAGATTAATCTTTTTATTGTTTCAGGAAAGGGTACCGGAAGAACAACGCATTTTGACCCTTGAATAACTCCAGCCGGTGCCTGCAATCTACATAAATCCATTAGGAGTGTTTATGAGCATCATTCGTTTGCCAACTGTCAGCATCAGGTTTTTACCACTCTATATCGCTAAAATTAATTATTAGATCGTTGAAAATATTTTTGTTTTAGAAAAATTTCAGGGTTTTCAGAGATGAGCCATCCAGACGCTAATATCTGCTTTAAGCTAGCGGATCATCAGCGCTGCTTGACACTCTCCAGACAGTTTTTCTCGTTGTTGAACCAGAAGCTGGGTGTCCAGGCTGCCGTAAAGGCTCCATCTATTTGATGGTAGTTAAATGATAAAGGAGATGTGGATGCAATTTTCAAAACTTACCGAAAACCAAAAGTTTTTGGGTGCTTGTATAGCGATATTCATGTTGGGTACAGGAAGCGCTATTGCGTCAACAGGTAATGCGCCTGACAGCGTCGTGGCCAAGCTCAACATGGCGCTCATTCACTCCATGAAAATGGGACCATCCAGTAGCTATAAGAGTCGTTTTCACGCATTGTATCCCGAAATGATCCACGCCTATGATTTTTCAAAAATCGCGCACTACAGCCTGGGGACCGCGTGGGATAAACTGTCTGCTCCGGAAAAGAAGCAGTTTGTGCAGGCACTGACCCATTATTCTGTGGCAAATTATGCCGCGCATTTCACCCATTACGCCGGTCAAAAGTTTAGTAGCCCCATCTCCAATAGCGTGCCTGGCCACCGAATGATGGTCAGCACTACGTTGAAGTCCGGCAATGGCGGTAAAAACAATACGTTTGATTATCTGCTCAGCCAAAACCATGGCCAATGGAAAATTATCAATGTAATGACAGACGGCGTCAGCAACCTGGCGATGCAGAAAGCCGAATTTACGGGTGCTCTGAAAAAAGGCGGGATCCATGCACTGATGAATGGCATCAATAAACGCTCGGAAATGTTGGCCCACGCAGCACGATAATAGCTCCGTTCATTGGATGAATGGCGCTATCCATAAAGGAGATTATGATGAATAAAACACAGGTGAAAGGTCGGGTAAAACAGGTCAAAGGTACTGTCAAAGAAGTCGCCGGTAAAATTACCGGAAATGCTCAGCAAGAGGCTGAAGGTAAAGTCACAAAGGAAGCAGGAGAAGTACAAGAAAAATGGGGTGACTTCAAAGAGAAGCTGTCCGATTAAATGTTTTCTTGTCGCTCTTTATTGTGAAAATTATTAATGAACTAATCGGTAATTTTCTTGTCCAAATTGTTCCATGAGTAACAACTGGAGGTGAATATATGAGTAAAAATCCTATTATTGCCATCAATCAGTCAAAAGTAGCCAATCGGCCGGAAAGTTATGAAACCATGATGAAGGTTGGGCCTAAGGTTTGTATCACTACGGCCTCGCATCCCGGGTTTTTAGGTTTTGAACAATTATTGCAGACGGGCATTCATCCCATGGCCGGAAGATATGGTGGTGGCGCTGTAGATATGCATGAAACCCTGAATCCTATTTCCATGTTTCAGTACACCGTATGGAAAGACGTGAAGTCGCATGAAGAGATGCATCATGAAAACTTCAAGGAGATTTTTGAATTATGTGGAAGCTGTCTGGATATGGTCATAGAGGGACCCTGGGAACCCTATTATGAAGTCATTCGTTCCGATCTCCCCCTGATTATGGGTATGACCGATATCCCTGCAGTTTTAGGAAAGTCTTTCGCAGAGCAGAAGCCCGTACCTAAAGTGGCATTATCGGCAAAACGGAGTATTGCCATTGGTGACCATTGGGTGATGGACGGGCATGAGGAAGCTTTTGAAAAAGGCGCCATAGAGACGCTCACCTGGATGAAGGAAAATGTTCCGGGCATGATCGGCTGGATGGTCATGAAACAGTTTGGCGTTTCTGCCATAGGATCCTTTCAGTTTGATCCCAAAGGGATGCTGAAGGCCACGCTGGGTGCCAATCCACCGGAGTACAACACCAACTATGGCAGTCAGGTGCCTGATAAGCCACTGATTCCGGGACAGAAGCCAACGCAGTACTTGGTGCATATGGAATGGGAGTCTCCTGAACATGCACATATGGGCATAGCCCATGCGATGCTGGATTACGAGTTGCGGCAGATTCACAATGAGGGCGTACTTGCCCATTTGGATAAGGGGCCTTACTACATGCTTTTTGGACCCATGATGGAACAGGGGCAATGGCGTAAAAAACTGGTATTCTGATTTTCTTAAAAGTTAAATTATCCCCTTTCAATGTTTCGGTATATACATTGAAAGGGGTTTTTATTGTTAACTTTTTGATTGTTATTTATTTTTATCTTCTCTAATCAAGGTAACTGCAGCATTGTGACGAATGTAGTCAGCTCCCCAGTCCAATAATGCGAGTATCCGGTTTCGCCCACCAATAATTCCGTAGAGATGTACAAATAGCCAGAGTAGCCAAGCAGGCAGTCCTGTCAACTGCAGATGATAGCGGGGTATTTGGCATACGCCATCAAAGGCCTTGAGTACGGCCATACTCCCTGGATCTTTGTAGATGAATGGAGAAAGATGATCACTCTTTTTTCCACTAGTTATATGCTTTGCTACATGTTCTGCACTTTGAACGGCAAAAGGGGCTACTTGTGGCCATACCTTATCCTGATTTTCCCCATAGGCAAGATCACCTATTACATAGACGTTTGCGTGATCTATTAGCCTGCAATGTTGATCTACAGGAATTCTCCCATTATGCATTTTTTTTCCCGGTATTTGATGAATGAGAGGATGGGCAGTGACCCCGGCTGTCCATATCAGCGTTGCAGCTGGTATTTGAACGTCTCCGAGCCGCACTGTTTTTCCATCAAACCCATCTGCATGCTTTCCTAATAAAATATCGGCACCAAGATTTTGCAACTTCTCATAAGCCTTTTTTTGTAATTTTTCATCAAAACCAGGAAGTAGTGCGTCTCCACCCTGAACCAAAGTCACTTGGTATGTGGAATGGGAAAGCTCAGGATAGTCTCGAGGAATAATAATGCGTAACAATTCAAGCAGGGCACCACAAAATTCGACCCCCGTAGGGCCTCCTCCTGCTATGACAAAATGTAACAGGCGCCTCTGTTCTTCTTCAGAAACAGATGAGCTGGCTTTTTCCAGGGCCGCAATAATTCTGCTTTGAACATGCTCCGCAGCTTCTATATTTTTTAAATGAAGCGCATTCTCTGCAATTTCCTTGTTTCCGAAAAAATTGGTTACGGTTCCAAAGGAAAGAATTAATTTATCCCAAGAAATCTCAATGCCATCGGTGCAATGTATTTTGTTTTCATTCCAGTCGATTTTTTCAACGCAGCCCCAATGAAAGCGAATATTCGGTGCCCTCAGCAAGGGCCTCAGCGGAGATGCAATAGCATTGCTTTCCAGATCACCTACGGCAACCTGATAGAGCAGTGGCTGAAATAGATGATAATTGTGGCAATCTATAACCAATACCTGGTGCTCAGATTTGGCAAGACGCCTGGCAACATGTAATCCGCCAAATCCTGCACCGATAATCACTATTTTCTCTGAATTCTGCCTCATGGTTATGAAGTTTCCTGGTGCTGCCGGCTATTGCGCCAGGCCAGCCAGAGCAGTGGGATCGCCCATAGGGCGGAAAAAGTATAAATCTGATTCAGTGAAATGAAATGTTGCAGTGGTCCCAGTCCGGTAGAGCCGATGCCTTCGCCAATCATCAGCGCTCCAACCAATAGTCCAGCCATTTGCGTGCCCTCTTTGCCGTGTGCGGCTACTCCGAAAGCCATGCTGTAGGGGTAGTATATACCACAAGCCGCACCGGCGAGGGCAAATGCCAGTAACAGCGCCGTTGCACTGAGCAGATGGGGGATGATGATAAAGCAGGCCGCCAAACCGATAGGTGCCAGGCGATAAACCCAGCGTCGGGAAAGAAAGCGGTCGGGAATGCTGCCCAAAATGAAGCGGGCAACGGTCATACCTCCCCAGAACAGGGATAGTGCCAGGGCTCCGGTCGCGGCGGGAAGGTGATGGTCGACACTGACTAATACATTGGCCCAACTGCCAAAGCTGCCTTCACAGATCGCATAAATCACCACCGCAAAAGCGAAGGGCATCATGGAGCGTCGCCAGGCACGTAAGCCGCCCAGTTCGTGCGTATCTGTATCCTCCGCGAGTGGAAATAAGAGGAGAACGAACCAAAGCAAAAGAATGAGGGCAGGCCAGGCCACCCAGCTCAACCAGCTTTGCGCACCAGTCAGAATCATGGGCGAGACCGCAGTTGCTCCGCCAATAACGGCATTCAGAATGGTGACGGCCGCCGCCGCAGCGCCCGCAAAAAGCAGGGACGCAGCCCGATTGATGGCGGCATTAGTCAAGCCGAACCCGATACCGAGCATCAGTGTTTCAGCCAGCAGTAACAGCACAACGAACAGCCCGGTACTGAAAAAAGCCGCTACGAGTAAAGCCATGGCAACGGCATTGATAAGGGCTCCCAGACGAAACAGCCCCTTGCTGCCCAGGCGTTTATGAATGGCCCCCGCACTCAAAGCCGCCAATATGGCGCCGATGATTTCCGGAAAATACAACATGCCGTAAGTAGCATTACTCATATCGTAAGGTGCGCTGCGCAGGGTGGTACCCAGTGCTGGAATCAGCACAAAAGCAGCTCCCTGCAAAAAACCGGCAATATAAACGGCGCTGAGACCGCGTTTCATAGGGCGCCTTTGGCATGCTGAATAATATGCGCGCTGACGCGCAAGGCATTGGCCATGATGGTCAGTGAGGGATTGATCGCACTAATCGAGGGCATAAAGCTGGCATCCACCACATACAAATTGTCCAGATCATGCGCCTTGCAATGAGGATCAAGAACATTGTCGGCAGGATCTTCGCCAAAGCGGCAGGTTCCGACCTGATGGGCGGTGGCAGAAATATCCATGGCCTGAAAAAATACGCCCATGAACCCGGCTTTCTGCAGAATCTCCCGCCATTTCTGGCAGAGGCGCCGATGACTTTCGCGGTTTTTGGGGTTCCAGGCCAAACAGATGTTGCCATCGGTATCCAGAGTCACCCGGTTGTCGGGATCAGGCAGGTCTTCGGTGGTCAGCCACCAGTCTACGGAATGACTGGCCGTCCAGGCGCTGATGGGAATCGGCATGAGCGGCCGCTGCGCATGGAGCAGGGCCGGTGTGACCTTTCCCAGCCCCTGAATATGCCCCAGTGGATAAGGATAGTCCGGGTCTCCGGAGTCTTCATAAAAATCGTTCAAAGCCAGGGTTTTTTGAAAAATGCTGCGATTTTCCCGACCCGGTTTAATGGCCATGCAGGCGCTATTGAGATGGCACATATAATTGCGCCCAACCTGATCACTATGGTTAGCCAGTCCGGAAGGATATTTTTCCGACGCAGAAGCCAGCAGGAGAGCCGCACTATTGACCGCTCCTGCAGCCAAAACCACCAGCCGGGCCTTAAAGCTTCCCTGATCAGTCTCGACAGATTCCACCGTTTTGCCATTTTTACCATGGATCAGACGGCGCACCCGATGGCCGGTCAGCATCCGGACATTACTGTGTTGCAATGCGGGGCGGACACCGCACAGTTCCGCATCACCCTTGGCATGGAGCATACAGGGAAAGCCATCACAAGTCGGGCAGCGCACGCAGGGGCTTTGTTCAGGTTCATCGGCCAAACGGTGGAGTGCCAGGGGTAGGGGAAAGGGGTGATAGCCCATCTCGCGCAGAGCCTTATCCACCAAAGCGATATCTTCATCATGGGGAAACGGGGGGTAGGGATAAGCTTTGCGGGGGGCTTCAGTAGGATCGGCACCGGCCTCGCCGTGCGTGAAATACCAGGATTCGGCCTCATCATAAAAGGGTGCCAGATCATTATACGTGATGGGCCAGGCTCGGGTATCGCCACCCTGATGCTGGCGAAGCGCAAAATCCTTGGCGCGGCGACGCAAAACGGCTGCCCCGTAAAACTTGGTGTTGCCGCCGACATGATAGCCGGTGACCGGTGAGAAGGCTTTGCCGTCCTGATCATGCCACTGTTCATCGGTATGATAGCGGTGTTCGCCGAAAACTGTCTGGGGATCCCAGTTTCCCCATTCACGGGGTAAATAATCGCCGCGTTCAAGAATCAGAATTTGTAAACCAGAGTCCGCCAGGGCACGGGCCAGTGTTCCGCCACCCGCACCGCTGCCGATAATAATGACATCGGCATCCATCGTGTCATCCTCCGTGGCGGAAATCCGGATAAATCAACATGCCCCCATCTACAGCAAGGGTGGTGCCGGTGATGTAACTGGCGAGATCACTCGCCAGAAAAGCCACGACATTACCAATTTCCCGGGGCTTGCCGAGGCGACCCATGGAGATTTTTTTGTCGAGATCTTTCAACGACTGAGGATCGCTCCACACCGATTCGTTGATGGGTGTTTGAATAGCACCCGGGGCAAGGGCCACCACGCGAATGCCTTTGTCTGCGGTTTCCTGGGCCAGGGTTTTGGTGAACATGGATAATCCCGCCTTGGCGCTGGTGTAGGCACTATAGCCTTCCCAGGGAATGAATTCGTGCACCGAAGTAATATTGATGATGACACCGCCCTGGAGTTTTTCCATGCGCGGAATGGCTGCCCGGGCACAATAATAAGGACCGAGCAGATCAACGCTCAGTACTTTCTCCCAGATTTGCGGGTCATCATCTCCCACCAGGGCACGCGGCCCGTCCATACCAGCATTGTTGACCAGAATATCCAGGCCCCCAAAAGCCTGCTCGATTTGCTGTACCAGTTTTTCCACTGCGGCCGGATCAGAGATGTCTGCCTGGAATGATTGCGCTTTGCCGCCTGCCTTGCTGATGCTGTCGACTACGGCATCGGCCTCATCCTTGCCCTTGCGATAATGGACCGCCACTTCTGCGCCCGCTGCCGCCAGGGTTTCCGCAATAGCCCGTCCCAATCCACCACTGGCACCCGTGACTAAGGCCCGTCGTCCCTGCAAATCAAGATGAATCATGCCAAAGCTCCTGTAATATCCAGATGAAAATTTTCTCCGATCCAGTCTCCGCTTTCCTGCCAACGGATGGTGAATTGAACACTTTCTCCCTCGCTTAACGGTTTCAGGGGCAAAATGGCTACATGACCCAGTTCCCAGTCTTCCGAGTGGAGATCCTGCACATCCTGCCAGCCATTAATACCCCAATGAACCGTAAAAGGAGCGCGAAGCAGCACACGTAACTCCTGACCTGCCGGTAATTGCCGGGGCCTTTGCCGCAAGCGCCAAAGGCGGTAGTCAATATCCGGTTTTTTCCCTTGATAGCGTTTCCAGGTGGCTGCAGGCCGGTCTACGGGCTCCCCTTTTATGAAGCTGTGACACAGTTTGATATATTCACCGTGGGCCCAGACCAGTGGCATGGCGGAACCACTGGGGTGGCCCGGTTCCAGGCCTTTTTCCGGAATCGGGTCGGCTTCCCAGATTTGTTCGGGGAGTAGGCCACCTTTCCCGGTCATGGCGGCCATGGCTTCAATGTAGGGCAGGGCGCTTTCTCCAGCGGCCAGCGCGTAATGGCCGCGCTCTCCAACCAGCAATGGCCAGCCACGACCAATTCCGGTGCCATCAAAAGGGCTGCCATCCTGGTGTTCTCCGTAGCCATCGCCATTATAACGATGCCATACCGGACCACTGGGGGTGTCGGTTTTGAGCAGGGCATCCATCACCCTGACGGAGGTAACAATGTGAGGATCTGCTGCGCTGCGCAGTCCATATCGCACCAGTTGCAGAAAATCATTGGCTACCTGCTCGCTGGCGGGAAGATGCGGATCATGCGCCCGATTTTTGATCAACACCCACTCATCTTTGGCGCCATCCTGAACCAGCACATCTTCCGGCGTAATTCGCACAAAATAACCGGGTACCTGATACTGTCTGGCCAGATCCGTATCCTTCACAAAAGTCCAGTCTTCCAGCCGTGCATTCCAGTAGTCCGCCAGCATCAGTGCACATTCGGCGGTTTTACCGCCCAGTAATTCGGCACCCTCTACCAGCGCCGCAATGGCGACTGCCAGCGTAAAAGTATTGACGCCGCCATCTTCCTCCCAGCGATCCTGTCCGGTTACCGGGCCTTCGTGGGCAATAAAGTGCAGGGCACGCTGGACCATATCGGCTACGGCAATGTCTTCCAGGGCTTTATGCTGGCGGAGCAGCGCGGCCAGTAAAACGGGAAACCCGGTTTCATCCAGTTGAACACCTTGCCAAAATGGTTTGCCACCGAGCCACTGGTTTTGTAGCCAGTGACCATCAGCCTGCTGGGTGCTGATGAGATAAGTCAGCACCTGTCGGGCTTCCCGGGTAGCCCCCATGGCGACCAGGGCTCCGGCGCTTTCGACCAGGTCCCGGGACCAGACCAGATGATAGCCGCCGCGACTGGTACTGGCTTCACCCCAAGGCACCGAAAGGCTGGCGACCAGCGCGCCGGGAAAAGTCCGGTCTTCATGGACCTTCAGAATATTTTTGGAACGGGCATAAAGAGTTTTGGCCGTATCGGGAAGTTTGCTGGCGAAATTGCGGGGGCGGGGATGCTTTTTGTGCCAGGCCTGCCACAAATCCGTATAACTGGATGACGTGGCCTGGAAACCATTCGCCAGCGCGCTCCAGGCATTGGTCGCGGCGGCTTCTTTGCTGGAGCCCAGTCCTAAAGCCAGAGTACCCTGACGGGGCATTTGTCCGGCCAGGGCAACTTCACCGGGTCCGGCTTCCCCGTATTCCCAGAGCATGCGTCCATGCTCATGAAAATCCTGCCACAAGTCGCTGGCGACGACTTCCCCAACGCTGCAGCGTTCCAGCGCCGCGTAACCGGCAGAATTCCGGCAGGCGAGAGCCAGTCCGAAAGGACCCTGTTCTGCCCATAGTACCTTGCGACCTTCCCAGTTACCGACCCAGGCCCGATTGTTTTCGGCATCTTCCCCGAGTCGCGCTGAACACAACAGATAGGGGCGGAGACTGGAATCTCCTTCCAGCTGAAAATCGATGAGCAGCACATCGCGGTCAGGATCAGCACAGACCTTGATGGTAAAGTCAAAACGCGCGTGATGATGGCGGATGATCGGTAGCGGTACCTGCGGATCATCCAGTTCCAGAGCCGGCTCTGGCAGGGTTTTCAGTTCCTGCCAAAAGCTTTGATCATCGGCAATGATAAATCCGAGATCACGCACCTGCGGAATATCAATGCGCGGATAAAACACTTCGGTAATGATGCCGCTGCCGGTGGTGAACCATAGCTTGCTGCTGCCCAGTGCTGTCCCTACACAGGACTTCCGGGCGGTAGACCATACCGGATGACGCCACTGTGCTGCCGGTGCCTTACTGACTGATTCCATTTAATCACTCCTGGATGGATGTATTGAGGATTTCAAGGAACATTATAAAAAGGATAAGTTTTGTGCTTAAGTGATATAATTGGCACCCGTATACTCCGTTGAGCATCGGGATCCTTGGGCTTACGATATACAAAGGATAGTACAAGTGATCATCAAACGTCCGTCCTACATAAGGCTCGCAGCGGATTCTTGCGATCAATAATGGTGATACGCAACGACTCTCCACATAGCTCGCTCACTTTCTGGATTGAACCAGGCCGGCAAAATTACCATCAAGAACGACAACATGAGACTTCATATAGACGTTCTCTCCGCTTTTCATCATAAAATTGCAACAGTCAACATCCAAATAGGATGAATATCTTCTCAGCGAGGGAGAGGAGAGCAACGCTCACCTTCACGGTGTCAGATACCGTTGTTCAAGCCTAGGGGATTCTGCATCTCCCAAAACTTAGTCGAACAGCATATCTGCAGTCAGCCCTTCCGCTTTGATGCGGTCTCGTAATATTTCCAAAGCTTCTGATTGGATCTGGCGAACGCGTTCTCGCGAGACGCCCATGCGGTCCCCAACTTCTTTAAGGCTGTTTTCGTCTGTCCCATCGAGACCAAAACGCCAGAAAATCACTTGCCGATGTTTTTCTGGCATGTGCCCCACCCATTGATGAACGTGTGATGACAAATCACGCGTAGTTAAAGCTTCTTCTGTCCAACTGCTAGGATCAGGAATGATGTCGGCCAGAGAGCTGGCCCTGTCTTCATGACTATGCGGCGTATCCAGGGATGTCATCAGCACGTCTTTTTTGAGGTACTCATGAATTTCACTTACTGGCCATTTTATAGATTCTGCTATTTCTTCAGGCGTAGGTGTACGCTGTAAAATAGTCTCTAATTCCCGAGTGCTGCGTAAGATCGCGCTGAGTTTTTTCATAACGTGAACAGGGATACGGATCGTGCGTGCCTGATCCATTATGGCTCTCTCGATACTCTGACGAATCCACCAGGTAGCATAAGTCGAGAAACGAAAGCCTTTTTCGGGATCAAATTTTTCAACCGCACGCATCAGCCCCAGGTTCCCTTCTTCAATCAAATCCAGAAGGGGAAAATCATGTCGTACGTAACGCTTGGCTAAATTGACCACCAGACGGAGATTACTGACGATCATCATGTTTCTAGCATCCATGTCTCCGGCCTGGACCTGCCGGCCAAGAGCAATCTCTTCTGCTGCCGTCATTAAATCTTGTCGACGGATTTCTCTCAGATAGCAATGTATGGAATCAGTATCAGATGATTCTTCGATATTCTCTTTCATCTTTGCCTTTTGAACTTACAGATAGTTTTTCCTTGCCACTACTCTTTAATTTCCTTCAGGGTCAAAAAGGGGCCAATTTATTGCTTATCGCTATCCATCAACAAATTTTTAAGCATCACATGCAAATAGCTTTTTTGTGCTTCACGACTTAAAGTGCACACTTCCTGCAATCGGGATTCTATCCAGGCTAATGCCTTCGTCTTGTTGCCCCTATGATCAAGGAGATTCGTCCAGTCTGTTTCGCTGATCCCAAAGTCGAGCAACACCTGACCACTTTGAAGCGATGGCTCAACGGATGTTGAAAAGGAGCTGCCGGTTGTTTTGTGACGTTGCAAATTCACGGGTGTCCTCCTCGTGGTGGCAACCAAAAACCCTAGTGCTGTATGTGATTGTAATGTTACTGTCTGTAAAGACATAACGATAGTTATTGATATGGCAATCTATTACGTTGAGGTTATCGACGGATCCTGGATCCCACGCGTAAGGGTGAAAGTCCCCCATGACTTATCGCTTCAATACAAGCGATGAAATTTTTCCAGTAGGGCTAGGCTCATCTCTGTAGCGGCTGTTAGGCGCCTCATACGTTCAGCCTCGTAGGCCAACCCAATGAAATATTGACTGGAATAGAGTCGTTACAGAATCATTCTAGAGCAAATGCTGATAGGTTCATTCAGTTCTTGGGCACGATCTCGATTTCATTAGGAAATCCACCACGACAGAACTTTATCTATATTTCACGGTCTACCCCTGATAGCTTTAGGGATATTTTTGCGTATCTACATGTAAGGAGATTTTGATGAAGCTAGAAAAACTGGGCGATGGTAATTATCGATTAAGTATGACCAAGTCTGAGGCGGATAAGGTGTCTGATGCACTCCTCAAAAAGGCTGGAGACTTTAATCGGTCTACTTTGGATTTTGCCTATCTTTCCGCAGAGGCTGTACTTTCCATGGAAAATAATTTCCGTCAACCAAAGTCATTTTGGCAAGGAGCATCTCATGCAGGTTAATGTTGAGGATAAGATGGTTGTAGCGACAATGAGCAAAAGGGAAGTCGGCAAGATTATGGAGTCATTGGCTAGTATGTCGTCTATATCTGGGGACTTAAAACCATTTCAAGAATTATTCACCGGAATCGGTATCCCAAACAAAACACGTGGTGAGGTCCGGCATGAATGGGGTGACCCACTTGATATGGATCCAGATATTGGTCCGGCATAACTGGCAAAAATGTCTGCGCAGTTGCTGACGGACACCTCGAAAACCCCTCATTCCAATACATGTTGTCAAACAGCGCCAGTGATTGGCCAGTTTTCAGCAGAAATTGGCGTCTGGATCGTTCACCCTTGAAAGCATCAGTATTCTTCTAATATACAAAATATTTCAATGCACTAATGATTTATATTTCGCAATATGAGATGGTAAAAACCTGATGCTGAAAGATGGTTAATGAATGACGCTGATTAACACAGTATTACGGCTCTATTGTGGATAACCAGCGCCAGGGCTGTGGGAACAAGGTGCTGCATAACGTGGCGGGAGGCACTATCGGGGTTCTGGAAGGGAACGGGGGGGATCTTCGTATCGGTCTTTCTGAACAGTCCTTGCGGGATAGTAACGGAGGGCTTCAGCACGAGCCATTGCGTTTGTCTGCCTTCATTGAAGCGCCAACGGAGGTGATGGATCGCATCATCGGGAATAGCACGATTCTGGGCCAGCTTGTTGATAATCGCTGGCTCACTATTGCGCAAATTGCTCCCGATGGCAGTCTTTTGGAGCGTCGCGCACAAAATCGGTGGGTTTTGATGTGCTGACTGTTTACAGGGAGTTAATATCCATTTTATCAATCAGCAATTAAGAGGGATTCGGGAAAGGAACCGTTCAATCGCAGGTAAACCGCAATACAAAAATCAGTGCCCACGTCGGCGCAAATAGCGTTCCAGCAGGGTCGATGTGGACTCATCATGGGGATGTTGGGTTTTACCCTGCATATCAGAAACAATGCGCTGAGCCAGCACCTTACCCAATTCCACACCCCACTGATCAAAAGAGTCAATGCCCCAGATGATCCCCTGAGTGAATACGCTGTGTTCATACAAAGCAACCAGTGTACCCAGACTATACGGACTCAGGGCATCCACGAGAAGCACGCTACTCGGACGGTTTCCGGCAAACGTGCGGAAGGGAACTTGCGCTTCGGAAACGCCCTCAGCACGCAATTCCTCCGCCGTTTTGCCAAAAGCCAAAGCCTCTGCCTGGGCAATCAGATTCGCCATCAACAATTCATGCGGTTCTGCTGAAGCACTGAGGGGATGACAAAAACCAATGAAATCGCAGGGAATCAATCGCGTACCCTGATGAATCAGCTGATAAAAAGAATGTTGTCCATCGGTTCCCGGCTCGCCCCAGATAATGGGACCACTATCTACGGACAGCAGTTGCCCGGCTTCATCGACACTTTTACCATTACTTTCCATTTGTAGCTGCTGTAAATAGGCCGGAAAACGTGCCAGATCATAAGCATAAGGTAAAATAGCCTGGGTTTGCGCTCCCCAGAAATTGTTGTACCAGATGGACATAAGGCCCAGTAACACCGGCAGATTCTTTTCCAGCGGCGCATTCTGGAAATGCATATCCATGGCATGAAAACCGGCGAGCATTTCCTGAAAATGCTGCACCCCCACGCCGAGCATGGTGGACAAGCCAATAGCCGAATCCATGGAATAGCGCCCCCCCACCCAGTCCCAGAAGCCGAACATATGTTCAGTATCCATACCAAAGGCCTTGACGGCTTCAGCATTGGTGGAAACCGCCACAAAATGCCGGGAAACTGCGTCTTCGCCCAAAGCAGAGGCAATCCAGTGCCGGGCGGCATGGGCATTGGTCATGGTTTCCAGCGTGGTAAACGTCTTGGATGAAATAATGAACAGGGTTTCTGCAGGATCCAGATGCGCCGTCACATCGCTGAGCGTCGCGCCATCCACGTTAGCCACAAAATGCAGATGAACATCAGTATTACGGTAGGCACGCAGGGCTTTCCAGGCCATTTCCGGACCCAGGTAAGAACCGCCAATACCAATATTCACAATCTGCCGAATCGGCTGACCGGTGGCCCCCCGCCAGGACTGTTCATGAATGGCCCGGGTAAAACGGGCCATATGCTCCAGCACCTGATGCACTTCAGGGACAACGTCCACCCCCTCGGTCCGCATGACCGTACCCCTGGGTGCCCGCAAAGCCACATGAAATGCGGCCCTTCCCTCGGTATGGTTGATTTTTTCCCCGGCAAACATGGCGTCGCGGCGCGCTTCCAGATCACGACTGTGGGCAAGATCAAAAAGCAGATTCAGGGTTTCCCGACGCAGCAAATGCTTGGAGTAATCCAGATAAATGCCGCAGGCTTCTGCCGAAAAACGCCCGGCCCGCTGGGGGTCTTCCTGAAAAAGCTGACGCAGAGTGACATGTTCCAAAGACTGGCGATGCTCTTGTAAACGTCGCCAGGCAGGTAGATTACAGAGTACAGCCGACATGGACAACCTCGTGAAAAAAATTAAATAACGAACAGCTTAATTGTAGTACACTTTGCCGAAAGCACATGATATAAAATAGATCATGAAGTTATGGCATTGCACAGTGCTCGCAAGCTGTAGCTGGCTCAGAAAACCCAAGGCTATTTACGTGCTAACTATGTCAGTGTGAAATGATTGTGTGAGTTATAATATTTTCCAGTGGGACGTATTTGTCCAAATATAAAGCCGTAAAAAAAGTAAAAATCCGTTTATTGCTATCAGTAAGCAAAAAATCCCACACAAACACTAAATTCATTTAACAAAAAATTATCTAATCGGTAAAATCAAACTGACAAGAGTACATGGAGAAAAGTCAACTACAAGATGAAGGGCACGAGCAGATTCAGGTTGTTTTTGCTGGATCTTGAATCCATTCCAGGAACTTATCCAGAATCCTCGAACGTCTACCGGGTAATGGTGCAGCCATAAAATTGAGACAAATCATATCGTGAGTTTCCAGCGTGGCCGTGGATACCTTCCAATCCGAGCGTAGCGTCAGTACTTTTTTACTCATGAAACCCACACCCAGATTGGCACTAACCAAAGAACCGACTGACTCAATATCAGCAACCTCAATATATCGCTCTAAAATGATATTACGTTTTTTGAACTCCTTTTCCACAGCATTACGAACGCCAGAGCCAGGTTCTCGCCAGATAATAGAGTAGTCTTTTATTTCTTCAAATGTGAGATCCGTTCTTTGCGCTAAAGAATGGTTCAGAGGAGTAACCAGAACTATTTCATTATCCTGCCAGGGAATGCTATCAAAATAATCAGGCAATTCCGGAATATCGCTATTTCCTTCATAAAAAAATAAATCCACATCACCAGCTGCAACATCATGCATATATCTTTCACCACTTTTTATATGCAAATTAATGTGTGGATATTCAAGTCGAAACCGTGATAGGTAAGGAATCAAAAAATAATTGGTGATAAGGCTGGTCGAAACAATATTCAGATTGCCTTCAGCAAGCGTTTTGCGACGTTTGATGACACTTTCGATGTCACGCAAAACTCTGCGAAGTCTTTCGATATCCGGTATCAAACGTGCACCTGCCTGAGTCAGGCTTACCCCATTGACTTCGCGTGTATATAACGGTTCACCAACCTCCTCAGTCAATTTTCGAAGCCGCTCAGAAATGGCAGACTGACCGCGATTGAGGTGATCTGCTGCAGCACTGATGCTACCGTACTGTGCGACGGCCAAGAGGGAAAGGAGCTGTTCGTCGTCTACCATTATCGATTTCTCCGGTAAGGATCACAAAAATACACGTTTGCCCACAGATCGAAAATATCATTAAAGTGAGCAGTAGGCCACAGGTATGGTGTCGAGGGAGGAGGGTTCAAGAATGATCTACGGTATTGTATCTCATCTCGGTCAACACCCAGATCCAAACGATTTACTGGACAGCTGAAAGAAGATAGAAAAAAGTGTTTTAATAATGAGTTATGAACGGTAAGACCTTCACCATGCGGCAAGATGAAGGTCAGTCCCACTGAAATCTGCAGGAGCTTGAAAGGATGAACGAGTTGGATGCCGAAATAACTCTTGGTATGACCAAGCCAAAGCACCATTGTACGCATTCAGAATATGGGCCAGAGACGTATAAGCCTCAAAGTGCCATTCAAACTTACCTCAAGGAAATATCATACCATAGCCTTTTAACGAAAACGGAAGAAATACAGTTAGGTCGGCTTATTCAACAGGGAGACTATGAGGCCTGGAAGCAGCTTGTAGAGTCGAATCTCCGCCTGGTTGTACAGATTGCCCGCAGATATGGGGAAAAAAACTGTCTTACGTTGTTGGATATAATCGAAGAAGGGAATCTGGGATTGTTACACGCCGCCAAAAAGTTCGATCCGGAGCGCGGTTACAGGTTTTCGACATACGCCACGATATGGATCCGAGAATACATAGAACGCGCCATTATGGACAAGTCCCGCATGATTCGCCTGCCTATTTATATTATCAAAAAGCTTCGCGCCACACTAAATTCAAACAGTGATACAGAAGAAACAAAAAACGAAGCTCAGAACCATCTCAATGAACGGGTTATCCCTTTAAATTACTCAACTGATCCAAACGATAAGAAAAATCTTGAGGAGGTGATTGCTGATCACGAAACAATATCCATTGAAGATCAATGTCAAAGCAAAGAATTCGAGGTTATGGTGCATAGATGGATGAATGACTTAGCGTCGCCTCAACGGGAGATTGTGGAGCTGTACTTCGGCATTAATCCACTAGGGCCTTTAAATAATAAAGAAATTGGTGAGATTTTTGGTTTTAGCGCGCAGCAAGCGAGCAAAATCAGAAAATCAGCATTGGATGAATTAAGTCAAATGGCATTCCAACGCGATAAATTTAACTAAAAAGAAAAATACCTTTGATTATAGAGCATATTTTTTGAATCCCCTAAACAGGAGCATTAATGAAAACAGATAGGGTCAATTCAAGAAATCATAGAGTTATATCAATTATACAGTATCTTGCCCCAGGATATTTTGCCGTTGTCATGGCAACAGGAGCTATCGCTTTATCAGCAAAAATTATAGGCGTTACCACTCTTCCCAATGTATTACTCTGGATTAACGTAATAATCTATCTATTCTTATGGATAATGCTTACTATGCGCATCATTAAATTTCCAGAGATTATAATGGATGATTTTAGAGATCTTGGGCGCGGCACGGGATTTTTAACTATAGTCGCTGGTTCTGCAATACTTGGCAGTCAATTTATTCTTCTTGATAACCAGGATTTAATCGGTATTATCCTACTAGGATTCGCGGGGATATTATGGTTGATATTAAACTATGGTTTAATTTTTGGCTTCATTACAAAAATTAAAAAGCCTTCTTTTGAGAAAGAAATTGGCGGGTCATGGTTACTCATTACCGTGTCCATTCAATCCATCGCTGTTTTGCTTTCTGTTCTTGAATTAAAAAAAAGTCTATCCCGTTTTCCATGCTTTAATTTTACTGATTTGTCATTATGGCTTCTGGGAGACGCCTTTTATATTCTGATTATACTATTTATATTCTATCGTATGGTTTTCCTTAAATTTTCTGCAAATGATCTAGCGCCTACCTATTGGATCAACATGGGAGCAGCATCTATCTCTACTCTTGCTGGCTCATTGATTGCAACGTGCTCAAAAAATTCTGCCTCATTACACGTTCTCATTCCTTTTATAAATGGTTTTACACTATTGTTCTGGTCAGCTGCAACCTGGTGGATCCCGTTACTAATTATTTTAGGGTGGTGGCGTTTTGTTGTGCATAAGGTACAGTTCATTTACGATGCGTCCTATTGGGGTATGGTTTTTCCTCTTGGTATGTATTCTTTATGTACGTTACATATCGAAAAATTATTTGACTTCTCATTTTTGCTTCCTGTGGCAACACTTTTCTTTTTTTTAGCATTGGTTGCATGGGCGATTACTATGCTTGCCTTTTTTTATAAAACATACAACTATTTTTTTAGAATGAGTGGGTAACGAGTTTTAAAAATTATTTAAACACCTTATCATATAACTTTACAATTAATTCGTGTGCAAAGCTTTATTACTATTTTGTCTCGCGATATGCTTGGTCTACTGACTTAAAATGGGCGTCAAGCCCTATCAATCCTACTTGTTGGAGGCGTTTTATGTACTCTTCTATTTTGCTTAAGAAATCACGCTTAATTGCTGCTTGTATCCTCATCTTTATATCTGGTAATAGTGATGCATGGGCGAACAAAATAAGTGCGCCAGAAATGGTTATTATCCATCTTAATAATGCACTCATTGCCACAATGAAACTAGGTCCGCATAGCAGCTTTCAACAACGCTACAGAAAACTATATGGGACAGTTAGTAAAAGTTTTAATTTTACTGAAATTGCACGTTATAGTCTAGGTCGTTCCTGGTATAAATTATCTACACCAGAACGACATCAATTTTTACAATCATTGAAAGACTATTCTGTTGCAAATTATGCGGTTCACTTTGATCGCTACGCTGGTCAGCGATTTACTTTACCCACTTCCAGCAGTATGAATAGTCATCAAGTCATAGTTAAAACGACCTTAATCTCTCCTGATTCAGGGCAGAAGAATACCTTTGCCTATTTGCTTCGTCAACACAATGGTCGTTGGCAGATTATTAACGTGGTTACGGATGGTGTGAGCAGTCTGGCTATGCAAAAGGCTGAATTAACCACCCTCTTAAAGCGGGAAGGTTTTAGTGCGCTTATAAATAAACTAAATGCTTATTCTGCAAATGCTTCAAACAAACCACATTAACCACCAGAATTTTTTGGCCAGTCGCCCGGCCTTTTGGGTTATCTAATGAGCAGCTTTATGACATGAACGATATGAAGTGGACCACCACTCTGATTGGGATTCCCGATGCCGCCCTGGACCCGCCTCACGGGGTGGAGGTCTGTCCGGATTGTGGACTGATTCAGCGTTTGCCGCCTCTACAAG
>NZ_JAAOMP010000037.1 GCF_018853815.1 Acidithiobacillus sulfurivorans
CAGCCCGGGCTATTATTTATGCCTTGGGAGCGGCTGGTTGCCCCGCTATTTATGTGGCCAACCGCCATGTCGAACGCGCCGAAAAACTGGCGGCTGAATTTCCCCAATTCCCCTTGCATCCTCTGCCACTGGAACGGCAAATCCTTGCCCGGATTTTGCCGCAGACGCTATTGCTGGTGAATACCAGCGCCTTGGGTTTGCATGGAGAAAATCATCCGGAACTGGATCTGGAGTTGTTGCCAAATCATGGCAATGTGTACGATATCGTCTATAACCCCTTGGAAACCCCATTGTTACGCGCGGCTCGTCAGTATGGACGGGTTGCTATTGACGGGTTGGGCATGCTGGTGGAACAGGGGGCTGAAAGCTTCCGAATCTGGACGGGTGTTTTGCCGCAAACCCAAGCTGTGGAGGATACATTACGTCGATGGCTGCAAACCCGGAACAAATCGCTTTAACGCCCGTATTGCGGGCACTGGTCAGCAATGGCTTAGGTAATGAAGCGCAATTGGTTTCTCTTGCCAGTGATCCTGGGCGGGGAAAAAAACCATTGCTGTTTTATGCAGTAGAAAAAGGCGCTGTTTCGGCGCCTGCGCTGATGGCGCATCTATCTCAGCGCTACAATATGCCAATGCTTGATCTGGATGCGGTCATGATTGATGACCTGTTGGTACGCCGGATCGATAAAAACCTGATGAGCCGTTATCTCGTTCTGCCCTTGTCCAAACGCGGCGAGACACTTTATCTGGCGATGGCAGATCCTACCGACTTTAAAGCCGTAGAAGATATCAAATTCAATACCGGCTTGCAGGTCGTGCCGATACTCGTGGAAGCCAACAAGCTGATGCGCGCGGTACACCTGGCCAATAATGCCGGAACAGGAATTGATGATGTATTCCTTGAAAAGTCAACAGATGTAGATGCGGATGGTGCCCAGGAAGAATTTGATTTATCCAAGGATAGTGATGGCAATGTGGAAGACGCACCGGTGGTGCGTTTTGTGCAGCAACTGCTTTTGGATGCGATTCAGCGTGGTGTATCGGATATTCATCTGGAACCTTATGAAAAGGATTTCCGGGTACGTTATCGCCTGGATGGGGTGTTGCAGGACGCTCTGCATCCACCGTTGGCTTTGCGGGATGGCGTTACGTCGCGACTGAAAATTCTTTGTCGTCTGGATATTTCGGAGCGGCGTTTGCCTCAGGATGGACGCTTGCGGGTGCGCGTGCCTCCGGCTCGGGTCATTGATTTTCGCGTGTCTTTTTTGCCGACCAGTTTTGGGGAAACCATTGTCTTGCGTCTTCTGGATCCTGCCAGTTCCAGGGTGCCCATCGAACAGCTGGGATTTTTGCCGGAGCAACGCAAAGCCTTTGAGGAGGCCATTCACCGCCCCTATGGCATGATTCTGGTAACAGGACCTACGGGCTCTGGTAAAACCACGACGTTATACACCGCATTGAACATTCTTAATACTGGTGACTGTAATATCAGCACGGCGGAAGATCCGGTAGAAATTCCGGTGTATGGGATCAATCAGGTGAATATCAATGAGCGGATCGGCTTGAATTTTGCCGCTGCCCTGCGTTCATTTTTACGTCAGGATCCTGATATTATCATGGTCGGTGAGGTACGTGATCTGGAAACCGCAGAAACTGCGATCAAGGCAGCCCAGACCGGACATTTGGTGCTGGCTACGCTCCATACCAATGATGCACCTCAGAGCCTGACCCGCCTGGAGAACATGGGTATTCCTACTTACAACATTGCCGGTGGGGTGCATCTGGTCATGGCCCAAAGGCTGGCCCGCAAGCTGTGTACGCATTGCAAAAAGCCGGTTCGCATTCCCGATCAGGCCCTTGTGGAAGCCGGGTTTGCTGCGGATGATCTGCAAGGCTGGCGCCCCATGGGCCCTACGGGTTGTGATGAATGTAATAAAACGGGCTATAAAGGGCGTACGGGGCTCTATCAGGTCATGCCAGTCAGTGAAACAATGCGCGAAATCATCATGCGAGGTGGCACCGCTATAGATCTGGCACGCCAGGCAGCCAGTGAGGGGGTGCTCACCATGCGCCAGAATGGTCTACGAAGAATCAAGGAAGGCATAACCAGTCTGGAAGAAGTATTGAGAGTCACCAATCTACAATGAATAACTGATGCAGCACCACAAAATTCAAGTTCATGGTATCTGAGTCCATCCAGCAGGACGGTTCCTGGCGGCGTCTGTGGGGCGTTTCGGCTTATCGCCTGTTGATTGCCGCTGCAATTGCCGTATTGGTGCAGTTGCCAGTCAGTAAAAATTTCCTGGATATAGGTGCGCGCAACCATCCGCTGAGCGTGGTAACACTCGTCGCTGCAGGGATGAGCCTGCTTTATCTTTTGCTCCTGCTGATGAAGTTTCCCGGCCAGGCGCGCTGGCATCTTTGGTCGCAAGTGTTAGTGGATACTGTTTTGGTGTTGCTGCTGCTGCATTATGGCGGTGGGATAACCGGTCCCTTCAGTATTCTCCCTTTTCTACTGCTGGTGTCAGTAGCCAGTTTGTTGCGGGGGAAAGGCGCGTTTTTATTTGTCTGGGTATTGCTGCTGCTTCTGGTGATTGAATCTTTGCAGGGTGGCATGGCGAGCTTGCACCCACTTTTTGGCCAGTTATTTATTTATATTCTGGCACTGGTTGCGGTAGCCGTTCTGGCGGACAGCCTGGTACGGAGTCTGGATCGCGGTAATCGTTTAGCCATACAACGTGACCAGGAGCTGTTCAACCTGAATGTGCTTAACCAGGAAATCGTTCAGCAGATGGATGTAGGCGTGTTGGTTCTGGACCAGTATAACCGGGTTATCCTGAGCAATCCGATTGCACGCAAACTCTCTGGTTATCGGTTTTGGGGAAATGTACCTGTTGCCATAGATCTGGTACAGGCGCGTCTGGCTGCGATGTTGATTAAAAATCAGGATGACGATCATGAAGTCCTGGTTCCTTCGGGTTCAGGTGATCCGGCTTCAAGGGACCAGGCGCAGTCATTGATGGTACGAAAAATTGCGCTTCCGGGGAGTCCCTTCCGTCTGCTGCTGTTAAGGGATGCTTCTGTTTTGCGGGCAATGGAGCGCGAGGCGCAACTCGCCGCATTAGGGCGTCTGGCGGCGAATATTGCCCACGAAATCCGTAATCCGCTCAGTGTCATCCGTCACGCAGCCAATCTTCTGGATGAAAGCATGGAAAATGCCAGTTCTCGCCATTTGTTCGAAATATTGGAAAGAGAAACGGTTCGTATCAACGCCATTGTCGAGTCGGTACTGGAAATGGCGCGACCGGGACCCGCCCATCTGGAGCCCATCGCCTTATCCAGCTGGTTGCCGAAATTGCTTGTTCAGCTTCAGGCCGATCCACAGTTGGCGGACATGCATGTGCTGGTTCAGGATGTCTCAATGAGCTTGCTGATTTACGCGGATCCTGCACAATTGCGTCAGGTTGTCTGGAATTTGCTGCATAATACGGCCCAGTATGCAGTGGACGAAGATGGGCTGGTGCGGGTAGAAATCAGTGCAGAACGTTATGGAAAAGAACAAATTATGCTGACGTTAAGAGATTTCGGTCCCGGTATCCGACCGGAAGTCATGGAACGCATTTTTGAGCCTTTTTTTACGACCAACTCTCGGGGTACCGGACTGGGTTTGCCGATGGTGCGCGAGTTGATCCAAATGAATAGCGGACATGTAATTTGTGAGAATCACCCTGATCGTGGTGCCATATTCAGAATATTTCTGCCCTGTTGGGACCCGCATGAGGAGACGGCATGATGACGAATCAACCTGGCCCCTCGGCATTGGTAGTGGATGACGAGCCCAGTATTGTTGAATTGTTACAGATTACTTTGCAGGGTATGGGGCTGCAGGTGTCTGGTGCAGGTTCTCTGGCAGAGGCGCACGCCCATCTTTCTCATGATCTTCCCTCACTGGTGCTGAGCGATTTACGCTTGCCAGATGGTTCAGGCATTGATCTGGTAAGACATTTGCGCGATGTTCATCCACACATTCCAGTGGCCGTCATTACGGCTTATTCATCGGCGGATGGCGCTGTCGAGGCCATGCAGGCGGGGGCTTTTGACTACATGTCCAAGCCTATTGAATTGGCTAGGCTACGCCACTTGGTGACCCAGGCGCTCAAGCTGAATCATCCCCGGGGTGTGGAGCAGGATGCGACGAACCGGCTGATCGGTCAGTCTCTCGTAATGCAGCAATTAAGAGCAGATATTCGCAAGCTGGCTCGTAGTAATGCGCCTGTTCATATTACGGGCGAGTCAGGAACCGGCAAGGAGCTGGCTGCCCGGGCTATTCATGACTCCAGCCTGCGGCAGGACAAGCCTTTTGTGGCAGTGAATTGTGGCGCGATTCCTGAAGGATTGATTGAGAGCGAATTATTTGGTGCCGAAAAAGGCGCCTATTCTGGTGCATCCCAGTCCCGCCAAGGGCTTTTCCAGGCGGCTAATGGAGGCACGCTTTTTCTGGACGAAATTGCTGAGTTACCCATGTTGATGCAGGTTAAGTTGCTGCGCGCCATTCAGGAGCGGGTGATCAGGCCGCTGGGTGGAGCGCGGGAAATCTCTTTGGATCTGCGGTTTATTTCAGCGACGCATCGCGACCTTGGCGCGATGGTGGAGGCTGGGAACTTTCGTCAAGACCTTCTTTATCGGCTGAATGTGGTGCAGTTACACATCCCGCCATTGCGGCAACGACTGGAAGATGTTCCCCAACTGGTTGAGGCGATTCTTCAGCGCATCAATAGGCAAGCAGACCAGAGTCCGACCATTTTGGCGGGAGACGTCCTGGAAAAGCTGCAGGAATATGATTTTCCGGGCAATGTGCGCGAACTGGAGAATTTGCTGGAGCGTAGTCTGGTATTTCCGGACAAGAATATTCTTGAAAATGGAAATCACGTTGCTCCGAACCAGAATGCGGACCGAGGTTTCTCTCCTGCTGCCCAGAAAACAAAATCCGGGGTTGCCTGTACCCTGGATAGTGCCGAAGCCGATTTGCTCCGATCGGTGCTTGCCGAGGTCTCCGGAGACCCTGCGGCAGCGGCGACGCGACTGGGTATTTGTCCACAATCTTTTGCACTCAGATTTACCCGTGCCGTGACTGGGAGAGGGGGATGACGCCACTCTTTCCCGTTGCCGGATATGTTTTTGTGGGACTGTTCGGGTTACTGATTGGCAGTTTTCTCAATGTGGTCGTGCACCGCGTTCCCCGCCGGGAATCGATCATTCGGCCTTCTTCCCATTGCCCACAGTGTGGGCATGTGCTCCGCGCCTGGGAGAATATTCCGGTGCTGAGCTGGTTATTGCTGTATGGTCGCTGTCATTCTTGTGGTAGTTCCATCTCCTGGCGCTATCCTGCTTTGGAGTTGCTGACAGGAATATTCAGTGTAGTGGTTGCCTGGCAATGGGGATTTCGTTGGTCATTAATTCCTGCACTGCTTTTCACCTGGGCTTTATTGGCGCTTACCCTGATTGATCTGGAAACCCAATTGCTCCCGGACCGCATTACCAAACCGGGTATGCTCCTCGGTCTGCTCACCAATGCTTCCGCTTTTTTGGGGTCGGGACTAGCCCTGACCACGCCATTGAATGCCCTCCTCGGCATTGTTCTGGGATACGGCAGCCTATGGTTGCTGGCGACTGTGTATTTGAAAATGACCGGACGGCATGGCATGGGTGGTGGCGATCTCAAGCTACTCGGTTTAATCGGAGCCTGGCTGGGTTGGCAGGCAGCTTTTCTCACACTATTTATAGCGGCAATAAGCGGAGGGCTGGTAGCCATTGCTTTCCTGCTGGGCGGAAAGGGGCGGGATTACGCCATTCCCTTCGGTCCCTATCTGGCACTGGGAGGTTGGCTCATGCTGCTCTGGCCCGGTGATATTGTCCATGCGTATCTGCATTTTCTAGGAGCCTGATCACTATGCGCTTAGGACTGACAGGCGGAGTTGCCAGCGGCAAAAGTACTGTGGCAGAAATGCTGCGCGGCTTGGGTGCGCATATACTGGATGCGGATCTCATGGCCCGTGAGTTGGTTGAACCGGGACAACCGGCATTTACGGAGATTGTCCAGCAATGGGGACCTCAATATTTGCTGGCAGATGGTCGTTTGGATCGGTCTTTGTTGCGGGACCGAATTTTCAGTGATCCGGCCGCCAAAAAATGGCTGGAGTCCCTGTTGCATCCCCAGATTCGCCAACTTTTTCTGGACCGTAGCCAAAGTCTGCAAAAGGATCTGCCCGAAGCGGTCATCGTCTGGGTAGTACCGTTGCTTGTCGAAAACCATTATCAGGCGCTGCTGGATCAGGTTCTGGTCATTGATTGTCCAAGTTCTTTGCAAATTGAACGATTACAGTCGCGTCCCGGCTGGTCCGGCCCGCAAATTGAGGCTGTTCTGGCGGCGCAACTTCCGCGTGCTGAGCGGAATGCGGCAGCAGATTACATTATCAGCAATGAAAAAGACGTGCAGGCTTTGCGTGAAGCTGTTTTGGATTACTGGAATACACTTCATAAAGCCCGTGGATTTGCCTAGAAAAATTGCCTGTGGCACCCTGTCAGATGGTGCCCGAAAATGGTGCATTAATTGCTATCACTATGAACGGTTTTTACGGATAAAAAAGGACAGGCATGGCAGTTTATGAGCATCCCCTCCACGAGCGCGCCCGATTGTTGTTGCGCATGGAGAGCGTTTTTGCGCAGGTGCAGCGCATTCATGAGGGAGATTTGCGTCAGGCACTGCGTCCATATAATGAACTGCTGGATTTTTGCAGTCGACCAGAGTTACGCCTGGATTTGATTCTGGAACTGGAGCGACTTGGGCAAAGCCTCAGTATCTGGTCCCAAAGTCCCGAGGTGGATGAGCAGCCCCTACAGGCCTGGCAGTTTCGAATCAATCAGCAACTTAAATTACTGCGCGAACATCGGGAAGCTTTTGGAGAGTTATTACGACATCAGGAAATCATTCAGCTGGCGCGGGGTCGTATGGGTGTTGCCGGCGGTTTGGCGGACTGCGATTTACCCTTGTTGGCTTTTTGGAGTCAGCAGGCACCGGAACGCGCGAAAATGCTGCTTGGTGGCTGGGAGAAAGGGCTGGAATTATTGCAGCAAAGTGTGGATTTGATTCTGGCTTTGCTGCGGGATTCCTGTGCATGGTCACTAGTGGATGCTCTGGAAGGGCGCTATGGTTCTGCCCTGGATCCGCGTCGACCGCCCTCATTGATCCGTCTGGAAATTGCCGATGATGTGGACTGTTACCCCAAAATCAGCGGAGGTATTCATCGTTTTCACATTCAGTGGTTGCAATGGTTGGACCAGGGTGCGGGCCGCGCGATAGAATCCACCATCACCTTCAGGCTGGGCTTGAGTGCCCTGTAGACAAATTTTCACTGCTTAATTAAAGGATCGGCGCATGCATATTGGGACTACCCTGACACAATTCATTACGGAAGAAACACGACGGCATCCGCAGGCCTCCGGCGACTTCGCTGCGCTTTTGAATGATCTGGCCGTTTCCTGCAAGTTTATCGGTGCACAGGTTTATCGGGGTGCCCTGGTAGGTGCCCTGGGAAGTGCCGGGACTGACAATGTCCAGGGCGAAGTACAGAAAAAGCTCGATATTATTTCCAACGATGCCATTTTGCACGCCATGGACTGGACTGGTCATCTTGCGGGCATGGCTTCAGAGGAAATGGATGATCCTTATTCCATCCCCAATAGTGTTCCCAGAGGTAAATACCTGCTTCTTTTTGATCCTCTGGATGGTTCCAGCAACACGGACGTTGGGATTAGTGTCGGAACGATTTTTAGCATTCTCAGGGCACCGGTTGCGGGACAGGATGCCAGCATGAATGATTTCCTGCAGCCGGGCGTGGAGCAGGTGTGTGCCGGTTATGCCCTGTATGGTTCCAGTAACATGCTGGTTTACAGTACGGGGCATGGTGTCAATGGTTTCACTCTGGACCCGTCCATAGGCGAATATATTCTCACCCACAAGCAAATGACCATTCCGGAAGACACCAGTGAATATGCCATCAACATGAGTAATCATCGGCATTGGCAGAAACCGGTACAACGCTATATTGATGAGCTGAACCAGGGTACAGAAGGTCCGCGCGGGCGGAATTTCAACATGCGCTGGGTGGGTTCCATGGTTGCGGATGTTCACCGCATTCTTTGCCGGGGCGGAATTTTTCTGTATCCCTTTGATCAGAAAGACCCAAAAAAACCCGGTAAACTCAGGTTGTTGTATGAAGCCAATCCAATGTCCTATCTGGTGGAGCAGGCTGGTGGTGCAGCAAGTACCGGGACTGCACGGATTCTGGAAATACAGCCGGAGGGACTGCATCAGCGAGTTCCCGTCATCCTGGGCGCGAAAAATGAAGTAGAACGGGTGCTCAGCTACCATCAGCACTGATTTTTTTCAGTAGAACTGAAAAAGCTCCCGATTTTCGTCGGGAGCTTTTTATTTCACGCAAACTACGCATTATGGGGCTGTGATCAAATTTTCAGGAAACGTCTGAATTTACTCAAATCAAGTGCTAAATGACTTGGTGTGACTCTATGTAAGTGGATAGATTGCGCAGGCAACTAAAAATTTCCACTTTATTTTCACTATCGTTGGATATGGTCACTCCGTATTTTTTTGATACAACCATAGAGATTTCTAAAATATCAATAGAATCAAGCCCTAATTCCCCACCATATAATGGTGCTTCAGGGTCGATATTGTGCGGTTCAGCAGAAAGATTCAATGTTCTTATTATCAGTGAGCTTAATTCCATTTCCTGAGGCGTAAGGTTGTACATATTTGACGATCTCCATTTTTGTTGAGCTGAGATAAATCAGGATTATTATTATTTTATATTAATTCTAATATTTTTGAAAATTAAGCTATTAAAACAAAATTGATGCTGAGATCAGCTTTTTTGACGACCAGCAATTGCCTCACTCCCTTGTTTTAATCCTATGTTCCCCCCGTTGGGGGTAGATGCCAGTCTCCAAAGACTGTAGCACGGCCAAATACCTCGCAAGTACTAAAATTCCAGCCTTTCTGCACAATGAAAAGCGCCATTTACCTTCGAACAACAGGGTATAGATTACCACAGGGCATGCAACAATGAATACATTGCCAAGAGTATGTAATCCATTCCGTGCGCCAGCTGAATTACTATTGAGCGCTGTGATGACCATTCTTCAATTTTGTAAAAAACAATGAGGCACACGCGAAGATGTTTGTGGCAGTGTGTTTGTGGTCAGCCACTTGCTAGACTGGACAGGCTTTCGTCTGTAGCATAAACCGCAGTATAAGTCAGTGGAATACACATCAATCATCTTAATTGATATTCAACATGGGGAAATTAGAACAATGAATTCAACTATGAGAATTTTTGGAATATTATCGGTAAGTTGTTTGACTTTTGGGCTGTTTGGTTGCGCAAACGAAGCGAGTAAGCCGGCATTGGTCTCTTCGTCTTCCCAAGCTAATGCTGCGGCACCGGCTCCTACAGCCAGTACAAACTCGGCATCAGCACTTGAGGCAAAAGCTCCCGTGATTCTTCCTGCCCCCGGTTCACCATTCTCCAAATTGAAAGTTGGTATGTCCAGACAACAAGTCGAGCAGTTGATCGGTTTCCCAAGTCATACTTCGAGTCACATCACCGGCAAGCAATTTATCCCATTTTACTTTGGCGGTGATACGCGTCGTACAGAAGCATTTTACAAGGGTCAAGGTGTTCTTACCTATGACAACAACTCTCGATTTGGATCCACAGATAGTTTGATTAAAATAACGGTGGATACAAATACGCCATAAAAATATATGGTTATGATTGGTTTTCTCTGAGGTTTGATCTGCTCAAGGTGGCTTGGAATTGGAGGTTTTTGGACATATGCAGTTAACCTCAGTGCTTTGGGTTCTGGCAGGAGTGGTGGTTTTGGTAAATGTTGGACTGGGCTTTCTGGTCATGTGTCCCCGTTGCAAAGTGATCAGCAGTAATCTGGTACGCTTGCCGGAAAACGCTGTTAAGCGTGGTGAGATAGTTTTGACATTCGACGATGGACCAGATGCCTACGTGACTCCCCTGATACTGGACCAACTCGACAAATATTGCGCTAAGGCCAGTTTTTTTTGTATTGGCAAGAAAGCAGTCGCACAGCCGGAATTGCTCGCGGAAATCGTTCGTCGAGGGCACAGTATTGAAAACCATAGTTACAACCACCGAAATTTGTTTGCATTTGGCGGGATGAGAAAATTGACGATAGAAGTCCTAGCTACACAACAGGTCTTGAATCTAGCCAATAATAGTGTCAATCCCAGGTTCTTTCGTGCACCTTTTGGTTTTCGGAGTCCTTGGTTAGGCTTTGTTTTGCGCCAGTTGCACATGCAACATGTGGCCTGGACCCGGCGCGGTTATGATACGGTTTGTCATAATTCTGATTTGGTCTTCCGTCGCCTCGTCCATAATTTATCTGCAGGTGATATTTTGTTGATGCACGATGGAGGGTCGGCGAGCACGGTTACCGGTCAACCCGTCGTCCTTGAGGTGTTGCCTCGGCTATTGGAGTGTTTTGCACAACATGGTCTACACAGTGTGTCTTTGCCAATGGCACTTGATAACAGTGGTTTCTAATTTTGTTTATGGTTCAGGCGTCTGCTGAGGGCGTAATCGTTGAAAATGTTTTGCGAAAAATACAGTGGAGAAGACAACAAATGGAAAACGAAGAAATGACCAGTCCGAGCCTGACAACAAAAATTTGCGATGTTCTGGTGATTGGTGGGGGACCAGCGGGCTCTACAGTCAGTGCGCTGCTGGTGGAACGGGGCTATCAAGTGACGATTCTGGAAAAGGTGCATCATCCACGTTTTCATATTGGAGAATCCCTGCTTCCGGCCAATTTGCCCTTGTTGCAAGAATTGGGCGTTGCAGAAGAAGTGAAGCAAATTGGCATGGAAAAATGGGGGGCGGAATTTAATTCACCTTACCATACTGAAAAGCCGCAGAACTTTGCTTTTGCCGACGCATGGGACAAGACTATGCCAATGGCATATCAGGTGCGACGCTCGGAATTCGACGAGATCCTTATTCGCAATGCCGAGCGAAAGGGCGCCAAGGTTATTGAAGGTTGCCGAGCCAAAGCGGTGGATTTTTTGCCTGATAATGCGGGAGTCCGGATACTTGCGGAGTATGAAGATGGTCGACAGGAAACTTTGCAGGCACGCTTTCTTGTGGATGCATCTGGTCGCGACACTTTTTTGGGAAATCTTTTCAAGCAGAAGCGTCGTAATCCAAAGCATAATAGTTCGGCTCTTTATGCGCATTTTCAAGGGGCCCGACGCCTTGAGGGGAAAGAGGAAGGTCATATTTCGTTTTTCTGGTTTGAGCATGGATGGTTCTGGTTTATTCCCCTCGCTGATGGAACGACCAGCGTGGGATCTGTGGTTTGGCCGTACTATCTGAAATCCAGAACAAAAACGGTAGAGGAATTTTTTATGGACACCATCGCGTTATGTCCAGATCTGGCAGCGCGGCTGGTGAATGCACAACGTACCAGTTCAGTGAATGCGACTGGCAACTACTCATATGTCTGTGAACAAACCCATGGCTCCAACTATTTATTACTCGGTGATGCATTCGCTTTCTATGACCCGGTTTTTTCTTCGGGGGTCATGTTGGCAATGCAAAGTGCTTTCATTGGCGCAAAGACCATTGACACTTGTTTGCGTGAGCCGCAAAAAGCCACAAAGGCGCTCAGACGTTTTGATCAACAGGTGCGTCATGGAGGCAAGGTGTTTTCCTGGTACATCTATCGAATCACCCAACCGACCATGATTGATCTTTTTATGCGTTCAGGGAATATTTTCCGAGCTCGGGAGGCGGTTATCTCGGTCCTTGCAGGAGATATTTTCAAGAAGACACCGATCAAGCCCTCGCTTGCTGCCTTCAAGAGCATTTATTACTTAGCTTCTTTGCGGCACGCGACGCGTTCGTGGTCTGCCTGGAAGCAACGAAAAGAAAATATACGGGTGGAGTGACCTCCAGTGTTTTATCATCAGGCCGATATAGCTTGGGAGATCTTTTGGTAAAAATTGAGGAAATCGAAAGTCTATACCTTAGCGGTGAGGTATGAACCAGATTCCGGAAACGGGTTCTTCAGGCAGGCTTCGGACTCTGCGAGAATACCTCATTTTTTATTGTGGACTAGGTTTGTTGGCAGGCATCAGTTTTTTATGGACCTTGTTGGCTCTGCCATTGAATCTGATTTTGCCGAGAAAATGGAAAACTCGCACCGGGCGGATAATTATTACTATGGGTTTCAGAATGTATTTGTGGGCGCTGTCTGGTATGGGTGCTTGCCATTTTAACCTGCAAGCGTTGGATATTCTCCAAAAGGATTCGCCCATGATCATTGCGCCTAATCATCCGTCCATGTTGGACGCGCTGATGGTGATTTCTCGATTACCCAATCTGGCGTGTATCCTGAAGTCTGAATTGGTAAATAATCTGTTTTTTGGTGCAGGAGCTCGTTTGGCTGGGTATATCCGCAATGATTCTTTACGCAAGATGATTCGCCTTGCCACGGAAGACCTGCGCGGTGGTAGCCATTTGCTGCTTTTCCCGGAAGGTACCAGAAGCACACGCCTCCCCATTGGGACCGTGCATGGCAGCATTGCGCTGATTGCCAAGGAAGCCAACGTACCTATTCAAACCGTGTTTATTGAAACCGACTCGGCTTTCCTGACCAAAGGCTGGCCTTTTTTTCGTAAACCATCCATGCCTATTCATTATCGGATCCGGTTAGGCAAACGCTTTGTCCCGCCGAGCGATGTGCGTGGTTTTACGGTTGAGCTGGAAAGATATTTCGAGTCAGCATTGACAGATGTTCCATTCCCGCCGCTTTATCCAACAGAAGCAGAGGGGCAATGAACGAAGCGTCAGTCACCCACCTGGTATTGATTCCCAGCTATAATCCTGGCCCAAAAGTATATGAAACCGTTGCTTCGGCGCGGTTGCAGTGGAACCCCGTATGGGTTGTAGTGGATGGCAGTACGGATGGAACATCTGCTGGACTGGAAGCCATGGCTGCCCAAGATAGTGGAATACGTGTTTTTCAACGCGCCGATAATCAGGGTAAAGGTGCCGCTGTGCTTTTCGGTTTGGATCAGGCGGCTGCTCAAGGTTATACCCATGTGCTCACAATGGATTCCGATGGGCAACATCCCATGGAGCGTATTCTCGACTTCATGGCGGCATCACATGAAAATTCAGATGCCATGATTCTCGGGGTTCCGGTATTCGATATCAGTGCTCCGGCCTTGCGTGTAAAAGGCCGGCGGATATCCAATTGGTGGGCCAACCTGGAGACACTGGGTGGTGGCATTGGTGATTCGCTGTTTGGTTTTCGCGTCTATCCTGTTTCCCCACTGCGGCAGCTGATGCATGCGCATCGATGGATGCGGCGCTTCGATTTTGACCCTGAGGTGGCAGTGAGAATGTCCTGGCTTGGTGTCCGGATTATCAATATGCCAGCATCAGTGCGTTATTTTGATATGGATGAAGGGGGAGTATCCCATTTCCATTATGTGCGGGACAACCTGCTGCTTACCTGGATGCACACTCGTCTGTTCTTCGGTTTTTTGTTACGCCTCCCAACATTATTTTTGCGTCGTTATTCAGCGCGGACACGCTGAGTCCACTGGATCCGCTGACACCGGCTGGCGCAGGAGGGTCGCCACCGGGGGGATGCATTTGCCAGGCGCCATCAATGGTTTATGCCATTGCGCCGTTGATGGAAATAATCTGTCCACTGATATAGCCAGCTTGTTCCGAGGCTAGAAACCCAACCAGATCGGCCACCTCATCCACGCGTCCGGCACGTTTCATCGGCACTATTTGCGCAATAGTTTCGGCAGTGAAGGCTTGTGCACTCATGTCTGTGGCGATGATGCCAGGCGCTACAGCATTCACAGTAATACCTCGGCTGGCGACCTCCAGCGCCAGAGATTTGGTAGCCGCATGTAATGCTCCTTTAGCCGCCGAATAATTGACCTGACCACGATTACCTGTTTGGGCCGACACCGAGGTGATATTGATAATACGCCCCCAGCGGGTACGGATCATAGGCATGAGGATCGCCTGTGTTACATGAAAAAAACCATTGAGTGATACATCTATCACGTCATGCCACTGCCTTGCATTTAGGGCCGGGAAGGCTGCATCGTCATGAATGCCCGCATTGTTGACCAGGATCTGGATGGGGCCACATTCAAGCTCTTTCTGCAAGGTTGAATTGGTAGCCTCAACGTCAGTGATGTCAAAAGCCAGCGTACTTGCTATTCCACCTGCGGCTACTATCTGGTCAGCTAATGCTTGGGCTTTTAGCAGGTTTTGGTGGGCGTGAATAATGACTTGGTGACCATCTTCAGCAAGTCTTCTGGCTATGGCTGCACCAATGCCGCCACTACCACCAGTAACCAGTGCACGCTTCGGTATGCAGCTTATACTCATTCGAGCGTGGTCAAGGGAGCTTGCAAAAAGGGTTCCGCTGCAAGCCCGTTGACGCCCAATAAAAGCGCCACACGTCCTTCCAGCAGCACACAGTTCGCAGCCATAACTGTAAAGTGATACAACACACTGCCTTTATCAGCCAGTTTTTCGGCCTTGATCTTTAGATCGCATGCAATGTCATCAAGGCGTGATACATGCAAGGCAACTTCCCGTACGCTGATGAGATATCCTAAACGAGCCGTGTCACTCTCCCCCGTTTTGAGGCACGACAAAGCGTTATGTACTGCCATGCTCTGTGCCGCATATTCAATACCGCAGGCAGCGCCGAGTCGTCCATGGGCACGGAGAGGCAAAGTCTCACAGCGGTGACTGGTCGCCCTGCAGGTAATGGTGTTTTCATCCCATTGTTCCACGGCATCAAGCAAATGCATTTGACCCTGATGAGGTATATGTTCGGCAATCCATTGGCGGTCTAACGGCATGTTGCTATATCCACACTCAGACAGGATGGATTCTCATAATTCAGAACAAGACGTCCGGCTTTTTCAATTGCTATGTGCTGAAGCAGCGGCAGGCAGTGTGCTGCAGGATTGGATTGGCGCAAAATTTCAAGATCAGGGTGGTTCATGGTCTGCACGATAGCATCGGTGAATAGGTTCTCGCTGCAGATACTGATCTGGGCTAGCGTCTTTCCTGGGCTAAGTGTAGATTTTAATAACAGTGCCACGGCAAAAGTGTCAACGATTGGTCGGGCATCGTGCAGAGGCTGAGGATAGTCACTATCGCAGGCTATTAACAGCACAGGTAGTTCCGTAGTGGCCAAGAGCACAATGGCTTCCAGGAGTCCTGCGGCAAAGCTTCCATCATGTGCACTGACCACAGAGGATGGTGTCATTGCACCCGCAGAAATGCCCCAATAACCGGAAATGGCATTGTGTACGGAATTATGAAACTGAGTGGGAGAAATCATGGTGTCTCCAGATGCCAGCGCTGTACAAATCGAATGACAGATGCGGCCATCACTCCCAGACGAAGCAAAAACTGATGCAGGGTCTGCGGGCGGCACATTGGCCATAGCGCAGGCTGCATGACCTACCTCCAAGGCAGCCATGACTCCTGGGCTGGCGCGACGTCGTTCTGCTGTTGGTAACGAAGCTGGGGGCAATAATACGGTTTTCTGATTTTGGTAAGGAGATTGCCCTGTCAGTATAGCTAAGGCCTGCGGCCAGCTTCCAAGTCCAGGGCCGAGCAGGCCAATACCATCAAGATAAGCATTTAGCGTTGTCATGATGTCATTTTACTTGCAGGAGCGACCAAAGACCAAACTGCAGTTGCTGCCGCCAAAGCCAAAGGAATTACTTAACACATGGGAAACACTTTGCCTTTGGTTTGAAGCAAGATATTGAATGCCAGTTGACGTATCTCTCTGATTTGCTTTTGGACCTGCTGGCATCAAATTGTTTTGAATGGCAATGGCACAAATAACGGCTTCCAGAGCTCCTGCAGCACCCAAGGTGTGTCCAGTTGCTCCTTTTGTAGAACTGCATGGCGTATTGATGCCGAAGACGCTCGCCACGGCTTTGGCCTCGGAAATGTCGTTATTGAGAGTGGCGGTACCGTGCAGGTTGATATAATTGATGTCTGCGGGCTTTAAACCGGATGTGGACAGAGCTTGTTCCATAGCAAAACGCGCTCCAAGACCCTCAGGGTGGGGGGATGACATATGATAAGCATCGCTGGATTCACCTACACCTAACAGGAGTACCTCATCTCCGCAGTGACCTTTTGGCATGCGTTCCACGAGTAGGTAAGCTGCGGCTTCGCCAATGGATATTCCTTTGCGATCATCGCTAAATGGTTGACAGGGGCCGTCGGCCAATAACCCTAAGGAATGAAAACCGTAAACAGTGGTAGCACATAACGAATCTACGCCGCCAACAACTGCAGCATCAATCAGTCCCAAGTCCAGCATGCGTTTTGCTGAAGCGAGAGCCTTGGCGCTGGAAGAGCAGGCAGAAGAGACCGAAAGGGCCGGGCCTTCAAGGCGTAATTTGCGCCGAACAAAGTTACTTAAAGAGTAGGGGCTGTGGGTGGAAGCATAAACAAAATCCGCTGGCAGGCTTCCACTTACCGGGTCACGATGCTGAAATGCCAGTTCGGTCTGGAGAATCCCGGCGGTACTGGTCCCCATGTAGACGCCGATACGTTTGCGACCCCATTTTTCGATAGCAGCTTCTACCGCCTCCTCAAATCCATCCTGGCGCAGAGCCATTTGCGCTAACCGGTTATTACGACAGTTGAAATCCATTAAGTCCGGACTTATTTCCTCGTCGTCAACGGCGTCAACTTCACCGACCCAGGTGTTGATGTTTATATTCTGAAAGACGCGAAGCCTCAGTCCGCACTGGCGTTCACTCAGTGCAGTTTTTGTCTGTTCCAAACCGCGCCCAATGCTACTTGTCGCAGTAAATCGTGATATAAGCGCCGATGCCATGTGTCTTATAAATTACAACAATAAGTCATGACAACATTGTGGTCGGGGCCCCCATGAATGTCAAACCGGTTTAATCGTTCACCAAGAACCGAAATTTGAGGTGGACATATCTTGATAGGGCGATAATCTAGGGTATTTGTACATTATTTTTCTGCGCGAGCTGGTGCTCTACCTGCCTGACTAGAAAAGCGGAGCCTGGTGCAACGAAGTCAACGGGTAAGTGACTTGTGATTTTTATGTGGTAGGCTATAGTTTTTCGCAGGTGTTACGGGAAGCGAAATTGCTGGTTGATGCTGAAGGGGATGTGAGCGACTTGCCGTCCGCCTGGCTTTGTGGATTCAAGGAAGCTGGGAATTTCTTGAACTTCCTCTAGGTAGAGCGGGTTCTTCGATTATGACGTGCTGTTTGCTGTGCAATATTGCGGAGTTTGGTCGTATAACTCGTTCTCTATCCCTCTTGGAATGAAGTTGGTGTGAGCGTGATTGTAGGCCATGATTCCATCAGTTTGCAGCGGTGGGTGGCTGATATTGGCGGAGAGGTATGGACCCATTCAATATAATAAACTGGCAGCAAGGCCATGGTGCCCAATGCAATCTGATTCATTTTGAACCGGAAGCTTCAAGCAGAATGGTGCCATGTTATTATTTCGAACAATATTACAGTTGTATTGTTTTGTGACGGCAGATTCTTGTAAGGCAGAAGGGATGAAATCGCTGCACAATCAATTTGTTCAGTTAAAGCTGTTCTCAGGGAGATTGAAAACTTACTTGGGAATAGCATTTATGGTATTGATTTTTTTTGTATATCAAATACTCGCCTATCGAGGGGTGTCTTCTGCACATCCAGGGGCTTTTCTTGTCGTTTTTTCTTATCTTCCTATTATTGTTTTGATTTTAATTATGTTGTGGAAGACCAAATACCGTAACATTGGCTTTGTCGCTATTACCGCCGGGATTTTTGCTTTGTGGCATTATCAAGCTACTCTGGTGAACTATCTGAGCTGGACGTACATGGTTCAAAGAAGCTGCATTTTCGCACTATCAGCTTTTGTTTTTGGCATCACGTTGCTCCCTGGGCGTATTCCTATGATCTCCAGAATTGCTGAGTTGGTGCATGGCCCGCTGAATGTAAAAGTGGCGCAGTACACGCGACAGGTGACAATAGCTTGGACCTCTTTGTTCGGCATCATGACGGTTCTACCATTAATTGTTTTTGAATTTTCACCACATCCTTTATTTTTTTTGATGACCAATGCTATTACTATGGGGCTGGTAGTTTCTATGATGTTTGCTGAATATACAGTACGTTGCCGCATTATACCGGTAGGCGAACGTGCCGGAATGGTGGAAGCGCTTCACGCTTTTTTCTTATATTCTGATGATCCTGCTGCGCTGAGCAAAGAAAAGCCGCGCAATGGCAACGGATAAGGTAACATTCATTATTTATGGATACTCCGGCAACGAATCTTCTTCCACTGATGACCCACACATCTGCGAACGATATCGTAGCGTTTAGGCATGGTGAAGCGATTACAGCGCGTCAATTTTTGGCGGACGTTGAGCAGATTCGTGCCATGCTTCTCCCAGGTAAACACGTTCTCAATGTTTGCCATGACCGTTACCGCTTCATGGTGGGGCTCGCCGCAGTCATGACTGCTCATAAAATAAGTCTCCTACCATCGACATATACGAACGAAACCATCAATCAGATGCTACGCTTCGCCCCGGATGTGTTTTGCCTCAACGACGCGGATAACGACATCAACTTGCCCCAACTTTGCCTGTCTGACTTGTCTCCCAAATTGGAGGTCAATAAAAATATACCGATACCTCTTCTTCCAGGGGATTTGCCAGTAGGTTATGTGTTTACATCGGGATCTTCTGGAAGTCCTGTACCTCATCTGAAAAGGTGGGCCGCTCTGGTGGGGAGTGCTCGTTCTGAAGCCCAACGGCTGGGCTTGTTTGATGGACGTAAATATACTGTCCTTGGTACGGTGCCGCCTCAACATATGTATGGCTTGGAATCAACGATACTGATTGTTTTGCAAAGTGGAGGAGCCCTCAGCTCGCCACAATATTTTTATCCGGCTGATATTGGAGCTGAATTTTCATCGTTGCCACGTCCTCGATTGCTGGTGAGCACCCCTATTCACCTCCGTGCATTACTGAGTGCCAATATTTCATTACCTACCGCCGACTTGCTGGTTTCTGCGACGGCTCCATTACCCCAGGATCTTGCTCAAAAAGCGGAGGCCAGTTTTGAAGCACCGCTGCAGGAAATTTACGGATCTACTGAAACAGGTTTGATTGCCACCCGGCGGAGTGCACAAACTGATGCATGGACATTATTACCGGGCCTACATTTGACAAAAGAGGCTGGGCACTTATGGGTTAGGGGAGGGCATTTGGCGCAGAAAACCAAAATCAGTGACAACCTAGAGGTTCTGAATAAGGAACAATTTCTTCTGCAGGGCCGAGCCGCCGATCTTGTCAATATAGCTGGGAAACGCAGTTCATTGGATTATCTAAATCATCAACTCAACTCCATCCCGGAAGTTCAAGACGGCGTTTTTTTTATGCCTGACGATGGTATGCCTGGCAGTGTTAGTCGCTTGATTGCTTTTGTTGTAGCACGTGGGGTAGATGCCCAGTTGATTAACGCAAAATTGCGCGAACGTATTGATCCGGCTTTTCTTCCGCGCCCCCTGCATATGGTTGATGCCTTGCCGCGTAATAATACGGGTAAACTGCCGCGCGAGGCGCTTCTGGCATTGGTCACGGCATACCATAAAAGGGAGAATAATCCTGACACAGCATGAGATACTCCTCAGCTTCCCCGCGACTCATCCGGTATTTTCCGGGCATTTCCCGGGGCATCCCATCGTTCCCGGCGTGATGCTGGTTGACGAGGCAATTCATGCCATCGAGTCTGCAATTGGCCAGACTATAATGGCAGGAGGGCAGATTACCGCGTCAAAATTTTACAGCCCTGTCTCCCCTGGAGATCTGCTGAGTTTACGTTTTGATATAAGGCAGGATAAGACTATCGTTTTTGAGATTTATGAGAATAAAAGAAAGATTGCCGCAGGAAATCTCAAACCAGCTACAACACTCGACCTCTGCTGATGTTTGCACGAGACCCGGCGTCAATATCTTCAGATCAGCAAGGCTGGGCAAGGTCTCCAGAACGTGGCAGCATGACCATGCTACGGTTCATTACCTGGATTTCCCTGAGGTTGGGCCGTCGCTTGGCCCGCCTTATCTTGTATCTGATCGCCGGATACTTTGTTTTGTTTGCACCAAAAGCCAGGCGGTCATCGCGAGCCTATCTCACACGGGTATTTGGCCGACCGGCACATATTTGGCAGGTTTATCGACATTTTTTTTCTTTTGCAGCGACAATCCATGATCGGATTTATTTGCTCAATGATCGTTTTGACTGTTTTGATATATCTTTATACCAACCAGAGGCCGTTGATAAAGCTGTTGCGACAGGACGAGGAGTATTACTGCTCGGCGCACATCTCGGTAGTTTCGAGGTATTAAGAGGCGTTGGCCGACAACATATTGATCCCCGTGTAATTATGGTGATGTATGAAAAAAATGCGCAGCGTATTAATGCCATTCTTTCAGCGGTAAACCCGAATATTGAACAAAATGTTATATCTCCAGGCCGTGTAGATTCGATGATTTGCGTGCAAAAAGAACTGGAAAATGGTGCCTTGGTTGGGTTGCTCGGAGATCGCTCTTTTGGCAAGGAGAAAATGCAACCAATTCCTTTTCTGGGTAAACCTGCTTTATGGTCAAATGGTCCCTTACGAATAGCGGCAATATTGCGCAGGCCGGTTTTCTTCATGACCGGGTTATATACTGGACCGGGGAAATATGAAGTTTTTATAGAGCCATTGGCTGATTTCACTGAGGTCGAGAAAGAAGGAAGGGAGGCGGCACTGCAACAAGCATTAACAAAGTATGTAGAATTGCTGGATAAATACTGTCATATGGCCCCGTATAACTGGTTTAATTTTTTTGACTTTTGGCAATGAATAGAGGAGGTTATTCTGAAGATAATGTCTAGAGCATTTCGCGGCCTGCTGGATATACAGATCAAAATTATCGCAATATATCCTGAAAGCATTGGCTGCAAGTGTCGGGTTTGGTTGGGAGGATTTTCATTCCCCTCGGCTACCCAGTATATTCGTTACAGTGTTTTGATTATTATGGCATTCATGGGTTTAAGTGTAATGCTGGCGAGTGACGCGGATGCTGCAGAATGGAATGTTAATCAACTCATGCAATCTCTGGCACATGCCCAACCTGATCATGCTACGTTTGTCGAAAAAAAATTCCTTAATATTCTGGAAAAACCTATAGAATCATATGGAAAAATGCAATTTATTGCTCCAGATGGATTAGAGATGCACACTATTGAGCCAAAAAATGAGGTCATGCTTATCCACGGCGACATACTTAGTATTGACCACCATGATATCCACTTGCAAGATCATCCAGAACTGCTTGCATTTGTGGATAGCATTCGTGGTGTATTAACTGGAAACCAGCAGATGCTCGAGCAATATTTTTATCTTTTTTTGAAGGGTGATAAAAAAAGTTGGACCTTGACGTTGCGACCCAGACAAAAAAAACTAGCAGGTCTGATTAGATATATTCAAGTTGATGGTAGCAATAGTAGTATTACCAGCATTAATACTCTGAAAATGAATAATGATCGTTCGCTGATAACCATCATTTCGTCCGGTACACCGTGAGAAAAATTCACGGTTTAGTCATCGTGGTCTGGCTGACTGTTTTGTTTGTCGGTGGCGCATTGATCTTGACGGCCAAATTTTCAGCCAGTCTTTCGGAATTTATGCCTCAGTCTCCAACCGCACAGCAAGCGGTTCTGAATGAACAATTACTGCATGGTATTTTGTCACGCCAAATCATGATTGAGATTAATGGCGGTGACGCTTCCACCCGTGCCAAAATTTCCAATGAGATTGTCAAGAAATTGCAGCGGAACGCGGCATTTTTCTCGGTTAGCAATGGCAGCAGCAATGATGATGCCAATATTTTCCATTATTTTTTTTCTCATCGCTATCTGCTGAGTCCTAGCGTCAACTCGCAACTTTTTACAGTGGCTGGTTTACATAAAGCTATAGAAAATTCCATTAATATGTTGGCTACACCGGGCGGGGAAATGGTCCAATCACTGTTTCCGAGTGATCCTACTGGGGCCACAGTGCAACTGATTCAATCCCTGGGGCGTGTTGCAAGACCAATGACACAAGAAGGAGTCTGGTCTTCTCGTTCGGGTCAGAGTGCTTTGATATTGGCGCAGACCCGGGCCTCTGGTTCTGACATGGATGCTCAGCAGGCTGCGATTAATAGCATCAGATTGGCCTTTGCCAAAACCAAGAAAGAGGCGGGTTCGTTAGCCGCAAACACTTCCTTAATGATGACTGGGGTTGGAGTAATTTCGGTGGCCTCCCGTGATACCATCGTTCATGCCGCTGAGATAATGTCCGCCATCAGCATGACGCTTATCACGATATTGCTCTTGTTTGTTTACCGTTCTGCGTTTGTGTTGGTTTTAGGTCTCATACCGGTATTTTCTGGTGTCATTGTCGGGATTGCTGCGGTGGCTCTTGGTTTTTCCGTTGTTTACGATATCACTATGGGGTTCGGCACCGCTTTAATTGGAGAAGCAGTAGATTATTCTATTTATTTTTTCGTGCAATCTGGCCAGACAGAAAAAAATACAGAAGAATGGATACGCAACTATTGGCCGACAATAAAATTGGGAGTATTCACCTCAGTCATAGGTTTTTTCAGTCTGCTGTTTTCTAATTTACCTGGGTTAGCGCAAATTGGTCTATATGCAATTGCTGGTCTCCTTACTGCGGCGACTGTTACCAGGCTGATCTTGCCAATCCTGCAGCCTAGTCATCTTAAGGTGCGGGATTTAAGCGATATTGGCGAATATTTGCTGCGCTGGAAAAGGGCTCTTTTTATTCTTAGGCCCGGTATTGTCTTGATGTTGATAGTTGCTTGTGTTGTCCTTGTCAGCCATCATGATAATATCTGGGATTATAAACCAGATGCTCTGAGTCCGGTCCCGGCGGCTGCGCAAAAACTTTACGCACGACTGCGCGCTGATTTGGGGGTATCTGGAAGCGGTTATCTGGTTGTTGTTTCAGGGCCCACGATTAACGCCACGTTGTTGACAGCTGAAAAGGCTGGAATTGCCTTACAGGGCCTGGTTGAAAATGATGTGATTGCAAGTTATCAAAGCCCTGTCAGATATCTCCCAAGCATTACCATGCAACAAGAGCGGCAAGCAGCAATTCCACCGCAAACGCAATTGGCAAAGCGATTGCATGAGGCTTTAATAGGCCTGCCGGTAAAGGCTTCCCTGTTTACACCATTTATCCACGAGGCTGAAGTGCAACGTACATGCGCACCCTTAAAACTTGCCGATCTGCATGGCACCAGCATTGGTATGGTGGTTAACAGCATGCTTGTTCACCATGGTAAAGGATGGCAGGCCATTTTACCGATCAAGGCACCTGCATCAGGGATTGTGAATACCCAGCGCATACGTAGCAGTCTTGCCCGGCAACATATCAAAGACGCCATGCTCATTGATTTATCTGACTCATCAGATCAATTGTATAAAGGTTATCTCACAAATGTGGTTAAACTGTCATTAGCCGGTGTGGTTCTTATCGTGGCGCTTTTATTGTTTGTATTACGTTCCGTAGTTCGAGTTTTTAGAATAATGTTACCGCTAACAGCCTCCGTACTGATCGTATCTGCAGGATTTGTCTTGTGCGGACATGAACTTAATATCATGAATCTAATTGGGCTGATGCTGATTGTTGCCATCGGGTCAAACTATGCAATATTTTTTGATCAGGCTGATAGGCATGGTCAGGGAGAAATTACTTCGTGTACACTCGCCTCTCTGGTTATCGCCAATACTGCTACCATTATGGGATTCGCGCCACTCGCTTTTTCCGGGGTGCCTGTTCTTCAGGCCATCGGTGCCACTGTTGCTCCAGGTGTTTTTCTAGCACTGTTGTTCTCTGCAAGTTTTTCCCAACGTCAAACATTTTGATTCTAAAATCATTGTGGATGATTCTGTTCTGGGCGGCGCTGATTTTTGAAGGGGAGTCATCCCGCCTGCGCTTGTGTTATTTTTAACTGGTACTACTTGTACTACATGCCTTGAAGGATTTGTAATGTATGAATGAGCCGTTGCAACTTGAATGGATCAGTACCGAAATTTTGCTGCGTCGACCCAAAGATTATCTGTCTCATGTGCTGGGTATTGTGCATTATGGTCCAAATGAAGTTCACCGTGGACTTAGAGAACTCGACATCCCCATTTCTTTTGTCAACGTCCCGGTTTTAGGTCATGGCGATGGTATTTGTGAATTGTGGTGGTCGCAGCAAAAAGTGCGAACGGCGAGTCACGGGCCAATTTCCTGGAGAGCCAATGAATCCTTACTGTTTCTGACGGTGGAAATCGGTAATGCTGAACAATGTTTGCAGGACGCGACACGAGATGCCTACTGCGCATTGCTTGCCGAAATAAATGCTCTTGGCTATCCGCATTTGCTGAGAGTCTGGAACCACATTGGTGATATAAACGATGATTCCACTGGCCTTGAACGTTACCGACAGTTCAATATGGGTAGACAAGAAGCTTTTATGGCTAGCAACTGGTCAGTAATTAATGTTGCACCACCAGCGGCCAGCGCGCTGGGCGCGCAGCGCAATACCCCTTTGGCATTGTTCGCACTGGCTTCGCATCATGCGCCACTGGCAATTGAAAACCCTCGTCAAATAAGCGCTTATGATTATCCTCAAAATTATGGACCCTGCCCGCCTACCTTTTCTCGTGCCAGCCTGATTGATCTGGATGGACCGACCCTGTTTATATCTGGCACAGCAAGTATTGTGGGTCACCAAAGTATGCACCCCGATAATTGTCGTGAACAAATTCGCGAGACCTTGCGAAACATAGAGGCACTGCTCGGCGAAGTTCGGTGTTCCCATGGTGTTGACTGGGAACTTGCCAACTTGCAATTCAAGGCTTATTTGCGGAATGGTGCTGATCTTTGGATGTTTCGCGAGGAAATGGATCAAATAGTTGGTAAAGAAGTAAATTGCTTGATTATCCAGGCGGATATATGCCGTCGCGACCTTTTGGTTGAAATAGAAGCAGTTGCTTTGCCTTGCACAAGCACGCTTGAACAACGCTACAGATGATGACAGCTTGAGGATTCTGAAAATTCGGCTATATATTCCCTAGTGTCTCATCTGGAAGATGGTCATCCAGACCCGGAGTGAATGGAGAATGCAACTTGTTGCCTGAAAGTGCCAAGCCTTATTTGCTCAATAGTGTTTATCAATGGTGTGTTGACCAGGGTCATACGCCCTATATTCTGGTGGTGGTTGCCTATCCGGGGGTGGCGGTCCCCAGCGGTTATGAAAAGGACGGGCGCATGATTCTGGATATTTCCCCGAATGCTTGCCACAACCTCAACATGGCCGATGGTTGGATCAGCTTTAACGCCCGCTTTGGTGGTGTGGCGCGGACGGTAGATGTGCCTATGGCTGCCGTGGCAGCTATTTATGCTGCAGAAACCCAGGAGGGTATAGGTTTTGCGGAGCCAGAGCTTCCTGATGCTCCGCCGCCAGGAACCGAACCCGAAAATCGAGGAGGGCGTAGCGCTGATGCGCAGGAAAAACCGGAGAGGCCTTCATTGCGGGTCATCAAATGAAAATTCAGGCGGGTTTCTGTGGCCTGCTATTGCTCCTGATTGCGGGGGCGGCCGAGGCAAATATATACGCCTATACAGATAGCCATGGGGTCGTGCATCTGACCAATGTTCCGGCTGGAAACAGCGCGTATCACATGGTCATGCGCACCCCGAAAATGCCGGTAGCTACTGCTCGCGCCGACTTCAACCGGGTAGCCAAACAGCAATATCAGTCGCTTATTCATGCGGCGGCCAGTCGCTACGGGGTGAGTCCGGCTTTGGTAAATGCCGTCATTTCTGCTGAATCCGGTTATAACGCCGGTGCGGTTTCACCCAAGGGAGCCATTGGTCTGATGCAGTTAATTCCGGCTACAGCGGCCCGTTTTGGGGTTTCCAACTCCTTCAGTCCGGCAGAAAACATCAATGGTGGTACCGCTTATCTGGCCCATCTGCTGCGTAAGTTCAGCGGTGACCTGAGGCTGGCAGTAGCCGCCTATAATGCCGGTTCCGGTGCGGTTATTCAGGCGGGTTATCATATCCCTCCCTTTGCTGAAACCCAGGCCTACGTACCTCGGGTGTTGGCTTATTACCAGCGCTATCTCGATGGCAGCAGCTCAGGCCCAAGCCTGGGGATCACAGGGCATGGGCCCACTCCGGTTTCAGCCTCTCCGCAGCTTATTCAGGTGTCCAGCCCGTAGTTTTGCAGTTTTTTTCGCAAGGTATTGCGATTAATACCCAGCCATTGGGCAGCCGTACCCCGTTGTCCGCCACATTTCTTCAGAGTGTGTTCGAGCAGGGCACATTCCACTTGTTCAATAACCTGAGTATGCAGGTTGTTTGGCGCTTCGCCCTGCAGGTCGTCCAGATAACGATCCACGATCATGACCACGCAGTCACTCAGAGTCATCGATTCTGTTGCCATGATTTTGCTCCTCAGGGTTGACTGAGAAGAGTGACCTGATAGCCTGCAGCGGCAATCAGTTTGGGACTCTTGATGGAGAACTGAACGGGTGTATGGGATAAAAATCCGGAGATGGTCTCTTCCGGCTTCGCCAGATACTCTTTTGGCGTGAATTGCAGATGAGCAATGGGTGCACCGTAAACATTACTCAGAGTGACCTGGATGACCGGGTATGACTGCACGTGCCCCGCCAGATTCTCCATTTTTCCGGTAATTTCAGCCAGGTGGTTATCCAGCGCAGTGACATGGCTATCGACAATGCGCATTTCCTTATTGGGTCCCGGCCAGGAAATCTGTGTACCTAATGCGGTGGCACTATGGATCAAGGCACGGCGGATGGGCGTGCTATTAGCTGCGTAACTATAAACGCCGGTGGACCAGAGGATTTGTCCAATCAGCGCCAAGACTAACAGGAAAATAATCAACAGGAGTAAATAACGGCCCAGACGTTGCCCCAAATGAGCACCGGCAGTGCTGGTTTCGTTGTTCAGGTCCACCTGGAAGGCCTGCTGGCAGACGCTACACTTGACCTGATAATGATGTTTTTGCAGGGCTTTATGATCAACGCTAAAAGTGGACTCGCAACGCGGGCAGGTTATTTCCATGGTTTCAGTCTCCGGATTTTCGCTGGCCATACAGCAAGGACCAGTCTTCTTCATGTTGCGGGGCGGCTAAATTAAAATAAGGTGCGTAGGCATTTTGAATGCCTGGTTCCTGGCTGTGGAGAATGCCGGAGAGGGCAATCCATCCTCCCGGCCTGGTCAATGCAGCCAGTGTGGGGGCAAGACTGAGCAGGGGGCCAGCCAGAATGTTGGCTACCAGAATATCTGCCAAAGGCAGTGGTGTTGCTTCAGGCAGGGACAGTCGCAGTCGCTCCGCGACACCATTGCGTTGGGCGTTGTCCATGGCCACTTGCAGCGCAATAGGGTCGGTATCGACCCCATAAGCTTCTTTCGCACCCAAAAGCAAAGCAGCAATAGCGAGAATACCGGAGCCGCAGCCATAATCCATAATGCACTCGCCTCCTTGAATGTGGCTTTCCAGAAAGTGCAGACAGCGCGAAGTGGTAGGATGCGCCCCGGTACCAAAGGCTTGGCCGGGGTCGAGGTGCAGTTCATAGCGGGCATCTTGTGGCGCTTGATCCCAGCTGGGAACCACCCAGAGTTTTCCAAACTGACGGGCCGGAAATTGCGCCTGGGTACTGGATACCCAATCCTGATCTTCTAAAGCCTGGACAGAGGCCCCGAAGTTTTGCCAACCGGCCATGTTTACTAATGCGTGAATGCTGGCTTCGGCGTGGTTTTGGGCAGCAAAAAGCGCCTGACACTGACTGTTCTGCCAGAGTTCGCCTTCAATAAAAAGCGCTTCGCTGGTATCCAGCTCCAAAAAAGTGATGGCGTCAGCACCGGCCTCCAGTAATTGTGCCTCCACCTTTGCGGCAGAGTCGGCCGGAACCTGAAGGCTCAGTTGCCACCATGCAATATTCATAGAGCGAGCAGTGCCTCCAGATAATGGATATTCACTTCACCAGCCGCATATTGGGCTTCTTCAAGAATACGGCGATGCAAAAGAAGGTTGGTCTGGATGCCTTCAATGCTGGTTTCCCGCAGGGCGCTGCGCATGCGCATCTGGGCTTCTTCCCGATCATTTCCATAGGCGATGATTTTACCGATCATGGAGTCATAGAAAGGAGGTACCCGATAACCGGCATATATATGGCTGTCTACCCGAATCCCTGGACCGCCGGGCGGGTGCCAGGCCGTGATTTGCCCGGGCGAGGGTATGAATTTTTCAGGATCCTCAGCGTTGATGCGGCATTCAATGGCATGTCCCTGTAAGCGGATATCTTCCTGCCGAAAAGAGAGAGGCTTGCCTGCCGCAATCAAAATCTGCGCCTTGACAATATCTACACCAGTAATCATTTCAGTCACTGGATGCTCTACCTGGACGCGGGTGTTCATCTCGATAAAGTAAAAGGTTTTACTGCCGGGATCGTAAAGAAACTCAATGGTTCCGGCACCGCGATAGCCCATGTCTGAACAGGCTTTGACCACCGCTGCACCAATTTCGGCGCGTTGTTGATCGGTAATGCCTGGAGCAGGTGCTTCCTCGATGACCTTTTGGTGACGACGTTGTACGGAGCAGTCCCGTTCACCGAGGTGTACGCAATGGCCGTGAGCATCGCAGAGCACCTGGAATTCAATATGGCGGGGTGTTTCCAGAAACTTTTCCATGTACAGGGTTGGGTTACCAAAAGCCTTGCCCGCTTCAGCACGGGTCAGATTGGCCGCGTTGATCAAATGCGCCTCGGTGTGGACAACGCGCATGCCGCGTCCGCCACCACCCCCGGCAGCCTTGAGAATGACTGGATAGCCGATTTCCTTCGCCAGTTTTTTGAGGGCTTCACTGTCATCGGGTAAGGGACCCTCAGATCCGGGAACGCAGGGTACCCCGGCTTTTATCATGGCGGCCTTGGCGGCGATTTTGTCTCCCATCAGGCGAATGGTTTCTGCACGGGGACCAATAAAGGCAAAACCGCTGTTTTCCACCCTTTCGGCAAAATCGGCATTTTCCGACAAAAATCCGTAGCCGGGATGAATGGCTTCCGCGTCAGTGACTTCTGCAGCAGCAATGACCGCTGGGACATTCAAATAGCTTTGATCACTGGGAGCGGGGCCAATACAGACAGATTCGTCGGCCAGCTTGACGTGCATCAGATCGCGGTCGGGTTCGGAATGTACGGCCACCGTGCGGATTCCCAGCTCACGACAGGCACGCTGAATGCGCAGGGCGATTTCGCCCCGATTGGCGATGAGGATTTTTTCAAACATATCAATCCTCTGGTGCAATAATAAAGAGTGGTTCGCCGTATTCTACGGGCTGTCCATTACTGGCCAGTACCTTGATGATTTTGCCGGAGACATCCGCCTCAATTTCATTCAGCAATTTCATGGCTTCGATAATGCAAAGTGTTTGACCGGCCTTGACGGTGCTGCCTTCTTCAACAAAAGGAGCAGCTTCCGGCGAGGAAGCCCGATAGAAGGTGCCGACCATGGGGGACTTGATCATGTAGCCCTGGGGGGCGGCTTCCGGTGCTGCAGTAGCTTCAGGCGGTCGTGTTATTTCTGCCACCGGTGTTGGAAGCGGGGCTGGCTGAGTGTGATAGGTCACATTTTGTGGGGCGACGGGCGCCGCATGTCGGGTAATGCGAACCTTACTTTCACCTTCCACAACTTCAATTTCGTCAATGGCGCTTTTTTCAAGTAATTCGGCAAGGCGACGAATGAATTGGATATCCATGCTTTTCCTTATTATGCGTTTAGTCAGGGCGTGAAAAACGCCGGTAAATGGCTTCCAGAGCGAGGAAGTAGCCATCAGCACCCAATCCGGCGATGACCCCTTGGGCAATGTCGGAAAAGTAGGAATGCTGACGGAAGGGTTCCCGCGCATGAATGTTGGACAAATGTACCTCAATGAACGGAACCGCCACGGCACTCAGGGCGTCTCGCAGGGCCACGCTGGTGTGGGTAAACGCAGCAGGATTGATGATGATGTTGGTGACACCCTGGTTGGGTGCAAGCTGCACGGCATCTATCAATTGATGCTCGGCATTACTTTGCAAACTGCTCAAGGTCCAACCCCAGGCCTTGGCCATGGCTGACAGTTTGGCGTCTATGTCGGCCAGGGTGCTGCGGCCGTAGTGTGCCGGTTCACGCTGACCCAGAAGGTTCAGGTTCGGTCCGTGCAGTACCAATATGTGAGGAATAGATACAGCCATGGCTTCCGCGTAACATCAAGAATAAACTGAAGTCTGCCGCAAATGCGCGCATAAATCTAGGTCGAAGCGCCACTTGAGAGCCCCATGATTTTTCGCAGGCATCGCCCCACGCGTTGATTTGACGTAGAATACACCCAATATATTGTTCATACGGGTTGCTGGCAGTATGGTGCAGCCCAGACGGGTCGCTGCGACCTATTGTGATTGACGACGCCGGAGAGAGGTGGCTTTGCCATGTTATACCCTGAACTATTTAAATCCCTGGAGGCCGCGCGTTGGAATATGGCGACAGATATTCCCTGGGATCAGTTTGATCGGAGTCTGGTGAGTGATGAGCAGCTGCGCACCATCAAGATGAATGCTGTGACCGAGTGGTCGGCGCTTCCGGCGACGGAAATGTTTTTGCGTGATAATCGCGATGATTCGGATTTTTCGGCCTTCATGTCCATCTGGTTTTATGAAGAACAGAAGCATGCGCTGGTTTTGATGGAATACCTGCGCCGCTTTGCCCCCGAGTATCTTCCAACGGAGGAAGAGCTGCACAAGGTGCGATTTGAATTTGATCCTGCCCCCGCTATGGAAACCCTGATGCTCCATTTTTGTGGTGAAATTCGTTTGACGCATTGGTACAAATGCGCGGCGCAGTGGCACAGCGAGCCAGTTATTCGTTCCATTTACGAAGTGCTGTCCAAGGATGAAGCGCGGCACGCAGGCATTTATTTGAAATATATGCGCCGGGCTATTGAGCGCTTGGGCGACTCGGCGCGCCTGGCTTTTGCTAAAATCGGTGTATTGATGGCCAACACCAAGACGGCAAAGGCTTTGCATCCGACCAACTTGCATGTGAATAAAGAGATGTACCCTGAGGATAGTGTCCAGAGTCATTTGCCGGATCCGGGTTGGCTGGAGCAATGGCTGGATACCCAGATTCATTTTGATGCCATCTGGGAAGGCAAGGTCATCAACGGCATTTTGCGCAATCTTTCCACTCTGCTCGAAATTCCCATCCAGAGTGCCAAGGATCTGAGCCGTTATCGTAAGGCCATGTCCAGTGCAGGCCGCGAAGCATCCGGGCATATGGCCGCTGGGTGACATCAGGAACGTTTAAGCATGTCTGATGCGTCCTGGCGGAGTATGAGCCTGGAAGAAAGGTTGAAATGGGCACTGAGTCCGGAGTTGCCCGGTCACTATCGTCCCTTCTTGCTGAGGGAACAGTGGGTACAAACGCGCTGTTATTTTGCCAGACGCGCGGATTTGCTGCCCGAAGAAGTAGCTGCATTGGCTCGGGATGACGACTACGTGATCCGCTTGTGCATTGCGAAAAGACCGGATTTATCAGCGGAACAGGTGGCGGAGTTTTGTGCGGATCGGGATCCCAATGTGCGCTATGCCATTGCCCGAAATCCCCTGCTGACGAACATTCAGCGCGCCGAGTTGCTTGCCGATGAGGACGAGTTGGTAAGAACAGCCGCAGCCAAGGGGCCGCGGCCTAGTCAGGAGCGCTGTCGGCCGGGTCAGGCGCCGTTATTGCGCTGACCCGGTACCGACCTTTAGTCAGCCTGGCGGCGCAGAAAGGCAGGTATATCCAGGTTGGCAAAATCCTGAACCCCGGCGTTACCATTGCTGCGGTTAGAAGCTGAAGCCGGTGCCGGACGTTCGTTATGACGCATACCCACGGGTATGTCGAGATTACGCCAGTCGGAAGGTGTGCTTGGATTGCCGGCACTGGCAGTTCCACGACCCCGGATGTTCTCCACGGCCAAACGCACGGGTTCCCGCTGCAAACCTGTAGCCACTACGGTGACGCGTAACTCCCCATCCAGGTCAGGATCCAGCACCGTACCGACCTTCACATTGGCGTCATCTGCGGCATAACCACGAATCAGCTCGCCTACTTCCTGGAATTCTCCCAGGGTCAGGTCCATACCTGCCGTGATGTTGACGAGAATGCCGCGTGCCCCGGAGAGGTTGATGTCGTCCAGTAACGGGCTGGATGCCGCGCGGGTTGCTGCATCTCTGGCGCGGTTTTCACCCTTGCCACTGGCGGCACCCATCATCGCCAGACCCATGCCTGACATGACCGTACGCACATCGGCAAAATCCAGGTTCATCAGGCCGGGACGGGTGACCAGCTCGGAGATACCCTGCACCGCACCCAACAAAATGTTGTCTGCTGCCTGATAGGCATCCTTGAGACTGATGGATGTGCCCAGAACGGCCAGCAGTTTCTCATTGGGAATAATGACCAGGGAATCGACATGCTGGGAAAGTTCGTCGATCCCGGACAGTGCATGCTGCTGGCGTTTTTTGCCTTCAAAGTTGAAGGGCTTGGTCACCACCCCAACCGTGAGAATACCCATGTCCCGGGCAATGGCTGCAACAACAGGAGCGGCACCCGTACCTGTTCCGCCGCCCATGCCGGTAGTAATGAATACCATATCCGCTTTTTCGAGGGCCGCACGAATATCATCGCGGCCTTCTTCCGCTGCCTTGCGGCCGACTTCCGGATCAGCCCCTGCGCCCAGACCACGGGTGATCTGCGCACCCAGCTGAATGGTGTGGCTGGCCAGTGAATGACGTAAAGCCTGGGCATCCGTATTGGCGGTAATGAATTCCACCCCTTCCAGACCCGCCCCACACATATTGTTGATGGCGTT
>NZ_JAAOMP010000038.1 GCF_018853815.1 Acidithiobacillus sulfurivorans
ACAACCAGCTTATCAGTCTCATACCATACGCGCTTTTTTGGAGTTTCTGGAAACCAGTGTCGTAGGACTACAGCCGATAGTTGGGTCATCGCCTGATGAACTGAATAAATGAAGTGATAACAGGATTATGGATTGCAAAAGTCGCAATAAAGAGGGTAAGCCCATTCCTGATCTGTGCATTTGATTTCCCGATGTCCTCCACATTTTTGACAGGCATATAAATCCTTGTAAAACATTTTTGTAGGCCCCTTACAGTTCCCGCATGGTAGTCCGCGAAAGCGCTTTGTCACTGCAAATCCAGGAATCCCGCAGTTGGGACAACAGGACTGCATTTTTTTGAGCAAATCTTTTGCGGCCTCAGTGATCATTTTCATTCTCATCGGATTGGCATAAGCCCGACCATCAGTTTCAATGAAAACATGCCCTGTAGTTGAATAACTTTTTGTATTACTAAAAAATTTTTCATAAAGATGCCAAGAGTTTATATTTTTAATTATTCTGCCAGTATTTTCATGATCAGGTCGCATAATGATCTGCTGGTCAGGAAATCCAATTTTTTTAGCAAATGCCATGGCTTCTGACCAGTCCGTGGTGTTGATACTATGATGATTTCCTGGTCCTTGTGCTTCTCCTATAATTTCAGTCTGTGCCTCATCATCAATGAGTACTATGAGTTCTCGATTCCAGGGTATGAAACCCGTAAACGGGTCCGAACCAAAGGCTCCTTCGCTCGCCAATCCTAATTTTAACTCGCTTATTTCCATGCCAATTCTTGCCTTATTTCGGGCGGTGACCAGCTGATTATCAAATCTTTGAACATCCCGGCTGAAAGTACCCAATTGATCAGTATCATAATTCATTACATGCTTTATATGACAGAAAACATTTTTTTCGAATAATGGAATGATTGCCATCTCCTTTCCATGCTTTGTTAGAAAAGCAATATTTTTCTCTAAGTAATAATTATGCGATACATAATTCATTCTGGATCTTTTTAAGTGCAATGGTGTATCTCCTGATAAAATATTTTTCAGGCTGTTTGGGTATTCGATATGGGCATGGAGTGTTGCTCCATGCCCTGGAAACAGCTATATCAACACCCACCGATTTTTTTCGCGACGCTCCAAAAGACTGCCATCGGGAGCAATTTGAACAATAGTGAGCCAGCGATTATTGACGAGCTGACCAAGAATAATGTTATTCGCAATGATGCGATCCATCACCTCTGTTTGCGCTTCAATAAATGCGGACAAGCGCAACGGTTCGTGCTGGAGTCCACCGCCGCTATCCCGTAAGGATTGTTCGGAAAGACCAATACGCAGATCGCCTCCGTTTCCTTCCAGAACGCCGATAGTGCCTCCCACCACGTTATGCAGAACCTTGTTTCCACAGCCCTGCCGCTGGTTGTCCACAATAGAACCGTAGTACTGCATGTTGATCCAGTTGGCCACAATCAGTGGTGCAGTCATGATCAGCGTCAGGACAGCAAAGTCTGGATCTTTGGCTGCATCGTAGTCGTGAAGAAAGGCTCGTCCTCCCAGGTTCATTTCCCGTGTCCGCCAGCGGGGCGCTGCTATGAAAGCGGCATTACCAGCCAATGCCCATTCGGGACGGACCTGCGACCAGTCGCGGCCCCGGAAGTCCATGTTTTTGGCGACAACATCCTGATCCTGCAGGTCCGTTTCCAGGCGCAACATCCTTTCCAGCCGGGTGAGATTGGCCGCCTTATCGAGCGCTCCACGTACTTCGTTGAGCAGTTTGTTATCTAGTCTGGAATTGCTCCACTCACCCAAAATCTCCACCCGATCGGTGGTGGTATCGTGAAGGGCGGGTACAAAGCAGGCACCCGGATCCAAATCCCAACCCTTTTGCAGCAATGCCTCCCGAACCTCGACATCATTGAGCAAACCCGCTGCAGCTTTGGCGTTCACCTCCCCGGTTTGCCCGGCACAAGCGCCACAATCCAGTCCCGCACGGTGCGGATTATTGGTGGTGGAACTACCGTGTCCCACGAGCAGAACGATGGGGGCAATGCCTTTGTTTAAGCCCAGGCCATTCAAAATAAACTCAGCCATGGCGGTTCGTTCCTGCAATGTCAAAGATGCGGGCAGAATACATTGCAAGCTGGCTCTTTCCGCTGCATTCAGACCAGCTTCGTCGGGTGGTACGGAAGCCCTGTGCCAACCCAAACTATCTGCCAATAACTTGCCCACATAAGACAAACCGGCGGTTTCTACAAAAGAAAAACAGGACGAAGCCGAAAGTTTGAATAGTTTCCATGCGGCTCCCCGGCGTAAGCGACGAAAACGGTTTTGAATAACCGCTTCTGGGGCTGCTTCCTGGACATGTACACTGGGGTTAAGCAGAACGGGCGACTGGGTTCTCGCTCCAGTATCTCCCTGTCGCTGATAATCCAGTAATACGCCAAAAAAACCGGCAAATCCGATAGTTTCCAGCGAAGGTAAAACGCCTTCCAGATGCCGACGAAAGACCTCCGAACGGACATCAATACAAAAAGCGGCCTGAACTTGCGCTTTTCTTGCCGTCTTTTTGGCCGGTTTGCGGCGAATTTGAGTGGCCACCTCTCGGCGGTAGGCTATTTCTGAAGCGCGCAGCAGTACTTCTCCACGCTCAGCATCTGCAATATCGGCAGTTTTATTATCAATAATCCAGCCCCCAATGTTTTTACGCCAACGTTCCACAACCTTGGGTGGGGCTACTTGTCGTAGCAGCGCCTCCCAAACCATACGTATAGTCAGAAGATCGGCGAGATCTTCCTGCTGGCCACCCTGCAGTTCTGCCTGCCAAAGCAGATAACGACACCAGCTCGCCCAACCCCCGACTGATTTGAGGAGGACCAGTAAATAGGCCTCTTCTGCACTGGTTGGAATGGCCAGCTTTTGTGAAGCCCATATCCGGGCCTTTGCGGCATCGGCGGGCAGGGCGAGCAGCTGGGAGCGAATTTTTTTGAGCCCCAAGGGACCCAGGCTGTGATCTGTCAGTGTGTACTGCCGCCAGTTTGCATATAATCCCAATCCGGTGTTCCTGGGAAAATTCCACAAGGATTGTCCCCGATCGTAGTAGGCTGCCAAGAAGTGACTGATCTGCTCTACCACGTACTGGGATATGGAAGTGTGGCCACGACGATCCATCAATTCCGGCAATCTCGGCAGACGCATGGGTAATTCAGGATCTTCACGGAGATAAGCTCTCCAGTCATCTTCGTCGGTAGATTGGCCCAGATCTTCTGCAGCTCTGAGAATGTCAGCCATCACCAACTTGCCTGATTGCAACAAATCCGCGTACCAGCGTCGATCCATCAGAACCCGCTCGCCAACCGTCTCCTGAAGCTGTGCAGCCACCTGCGAAAAGGCCTGATCGGCGAACCCCCAATAAGGATTGACGGCAACAAAGCTATCCAGGGGCCAAACCGGGGCAATACGACGAATCACCCGATCAAAAAGTTGTTCGGTATTTTCTGTGTTACTTGTATTCATTGGACGCCTCCAGATTTTTCAGGAATATCCTGGTTTTGTGCGATAGTTTGTAAGGATTCCACGGCAAGATTTTTGCGTGGAAATTGCACGCTGACGCGTTCGGACCAAAATCGATGCGAAATCTGCTCTACCCAGTAATCCGTGTATAATCCGTTGTAAAGATGGGTAAACAAAACCAGCTGAATTTTACGAGGCAATAAATTGCGTCCAGGTCCCTGCAACCAGCTCAGTATCAGAAACCCAATGGCTGTCAGACCAATCAGTGTCCAATAAGGAGCCGATGTGACGGGTAGGTAATGGGTCAGATCCGCCGTGAAGCCCCACACAAATACTGTATGTAGAATTAAGTAAGTAAATCCCATGCTTATGGCAACCAGTAAGGACGTCATCTGATCAAACATTGTGTTGAACAGAAAGCCCTTGATCATGATCTGCGAAATGGCTATGGCGACAATGATCACCAATGCGAACCAGGTCGGATTTTGGAGCGGATTTTCTCCGAAAAGCCATGCGCCTCCTCCGGCAATCAGTACCCCAAGTACCGTCGCCAATAGCCATGAACCCATGCCGGGTATTTTCTTACCCCCGGGTGGTACTTGCCGTAATTGATCGGTGACACTACCCGAAGACAAAAAAGCATGCGCCTTATAGAGCGAGTGACCCGACAAGTGCAGTAAAGCCAGAGGGAACAGGCCAAGACCCAATTCAAGTGACATAAATCCCAACTGGGCTGTGGTGGACCAGGCCAACATGGATTTGATGGAGGTCTGGGTGGTCATGACCAGTGACGCAATAATAACCGAAGCAAGGCCCATGAAGCCCAGCAAAATCAATGCATCAGGAACGCGTATCAAAAGTGAACTGGTGCGTAGAGCAATGATGGCACCACTGTAAACCACACCCGCGTGCATCAGTGCGGATACCGGGGTCGGCGCCTCCATGACCTGAATTAGCCAACCTTGAAAAGGAAAATGTGCACTTTTCAAAATCACGGTGATAACAATCAACCAGGCAGCCAGCTGTAACGTCCATGGAATACTATGCGAATGTGCTACAAAGTCGCGAAGCGCACTGAACTGGAGGCTACCAATTTGCCGGCCGATGAGCAGTGTAGCCGCTACCAGGGCCAAGTCAGCGGCTCTAGTAAAAAGCGACTTTTTATGGGCAGCCATGATTGCCTTGGGCCGGTCACTATAAAATTTCAAGAGCTTGTTCAGGCTGAAACCCATGATGATGATGCCCAGGGTAAACAGTCCGATATTTCCTGAAACCACGGCTATCAGAAAAAAGCCTCCCGTGAGCGCAAGCAAGCGAAAAAAGCGGGCCTGATGAGGATCGCCATCCAGATAGCCGACGCTGTACTGCGCAATCATGACAATCACGAAGGACACCAGGGTGGCCAGGAGCAAAGTCAAACCATTGACAGCAATTGACAAGGGAAAATCGAAATGCAGAACGCCAAGGGGAATTTCCTTGATTATCAGATCACTTCGTGCACCCAGAAAAAAACCAATATCTGCAGCTATTGCTGTCACCAAAGCGGCTATCGCCGCCCAACGCACGCGGTAACGATAGGACAGGGCAGATTGCCGTGTCGTCCGCGCATTGGGAATGGCGGCAACAATCAGTCCGGCAGGCATCGCTGCCAGTAATGCCCCTGCAAGCCAGGGAATTGAAATTATTGAATGCATACTTATCTCCAAGGTTCAGATGACCGTGGAAGACAGTAATAAAATTTTATTATTTATTCTAATTTAATATATAAATTATATAGATTTACTTTTATAAATACTCATGTTCGCGAAGAAATTATTAGAGATATCGAGCCAGCTCAGGCCATAACTGCACAAGGCGATTAGTAATGAATTGTTCCTGAGAAACCGAGAAGTCCAAAAATTTTTGTGCTGTTAAGGAGAGTTGCCGGTTTCTGGGGTAGACCAAAAACCACTTCCGCAAGATGGGAAACTGTTCAGTTTCGAGCACTTCAATGGGACCGCTGGTTCCTTCCAGTGCCAGTGAATGAATGGAGAGAATGGATATTCCCAGGCTGCTTGCTACAGCATGCTTGATCGCTTCATTACTGCTGAGTTCCATGATAATCCGGGGCCGCAAGCCTTGTTCCTCAAACAGGCGCAAGTAAGCATGCCGCGTTCCTGACCCCGGTTCCCGAATGAGAAACGGAGCTTCTGCAACGGCGTGCAGTGGCACAGGTTTCTTTTGACGGGTAAGAGGGTGCCCTCGCGGCACCATGACCGTCAGTGGATTCAATGCAAAGGGAATAGCCTCTACATCGACTTCATTGTCGGGCACCTGTCCCATGACATAGAGATCATCTTCTCCATTCTGGATGCGTTGAATGATTTCATCACGATTGCTGACCTTCATACCAAACTCAATGCCCGGAAATTGCTGACCGAAAGCCGCAAGTAGCTCCGGAGCGATGTATTTGGCAGTAGTCACCACACCCAGGCGTAATTTTCCCCGACGAATTCCCTTGCGATCAGCAAGTTGTGTTTCCAGGTTTTCAAAAGTACGAAATAACTCCCGACAGGCTGCATAAAGATCCTGACCGGCATCTGTCGGTCGAGTTTCTTTTCCGCTTGATTGAAATAACGGGAGTCCTATGGCTTCTCCCAGCTTTTTCATTTGCAAAGAGATGGTTGGCTGTGCCAGAAACAGCTCATCCGCTGCTTTGGTAAAGCTTTTCATGCGAATAACCGTAGAAAAAATCTGCAATTGCCGAAAGGTCACATGGCGCAAAAGCGAATGGAAGGATCGGGATTTGTCTTCCTGGTTTTGTTGGTTATTCATAAAATCACGAACCGTCATCACGACGGAGCACGAATATCTGCTCCTCAAAGCGATGGGAATCCGTGGATCCCTCCTCACGCAAGTCGATGGAGGATACGTGTTGTACGGCCCAAGAGGGTTGGTAAAGTGCGCAGACTTCGGTCTCTGGTACGGCAAAGGGTGGGCCTTGCCGGGTTTCCTGAGGATAATCGAGGGTGATCAGCAGGATAGGCGGCCGATGGGGAAGGATATCCCGTAATTTTGCGGTGTAGGCGCGGCGCAATTCCGGGGGGAGGGCGATGAGTGCGGCCCGATCGTACACGGCGGCAATATCCTTCAATTCTGCACCGGTGAGGTCGAAAAAGTCTCCGCAAAAGATTTCGATAGGACCAGCCTGCCACCGTTGAAAGGCACCCACGCTGTCCACTTGCGGATGCAGATTGTGTTCCTGAAAAAACTCCCGGACAGCAATAGGGCTGAGTTCGACGCCGCGCACCCGATAGCCTTGCTCGACCAGCCACAACAGGTCCAGGCTCTTGCCACACAGCGGGACCAAAACCTTGCTGTCTTGAGCGACTTGCAGGCGATCCCAAAAGGCGGGAAGTCGTGGGTGAACATCCGGGCGGTGGAAGCCGATGCGATGTTCTTGCCAGCGTTGTCGCCAATACGCCTGATTCATGTTATTTGCTGTCCTTGCGCTTCACGGCACTGCCGGGCCATAGCTACCAATGCGGTGCGCGCCTCTGTGGCGTTGGTGATGGGTTCAGAAAAATCAAGGCGCAGTAGCTTGCCATCAGCACGTAAATCAAAACCATCGTAGTCAATGCCCACCATTTCTACATCAAAAGCCTCGCAAGCGCACAGATGACGACAATAATCGCGCATATTGTCGCGATGATCAGCATTCATATGGGCAAGAATCCCTGCTTCAGCTTCTACCAGAGCCGCTGTGGGCGGAGGTGCATAATGTTCAGGCCGCACCCAGTGAATTTTACCGAAGCCACCAATATAACGAATGTTTTCGACCTGAATCCGATAGAAATAAAAATCATGGGCAGCGAAGTAATCATGTGCCTGGGGTAAATAGCGCAGATAGCGGTCTCCAAAACCATTTTTGTCAGGCAAGCGAGCCGCGCGCCCGGTTAAAGTCACCCGGCCCACAGCTTGCGCATCGTCTGCACAAGGATAAACCAGCAGACTCACCCGAGGATCGGCATCAATATTTTTGGTGTGTTCGGCCAGATTGGAGATGAGAATGATTGGATTGCCTGCGGCGTCGAGCACAAAAGGACTGACCGAGGCAAAAGGATAGCCTTCCAGTTTTTTGGAGAGTGTGCAGAGCGATCCATTATGGTAAGTGCGTACGAAACGCCTTGCTTCTGCACCAATGGCAACAGCTTGGTCAATAGGTGTCATGAGATTATCCAGGCTTGGGGGCATTCAGCCCAACCTCTGCAGTCTAAAGAGTGATTATTTGTCTGTCGATTATTTGCCACTTGGCGAATTCCCCAATTCCATTTATCTTCACTAAAAAACCTGATGAGCGTAAATTCCATGGTCTTGAAGAAAAAGTCCCTGTTATACCTTTTGTTGCCTTTGCCTTTTTTCCTCAATCCGTTGCCGGCATCAGCGGAAGCTTCGCTGTGGCAACAGGCCCAGCATTGGGGCAAGCAACAGTGGTCCATGGCGACAGCAACCATGCCGCATTCGCCAGTCACTGTTCCAGCGCAGGGGAGCATCGGAGTGGCTTTTTCTCCACCAGGAGGGGCAACAGCCGCCATCGTGCGCGCCGTGGACGGCGCACGCCAGCGGGTTTGGGTGCAGGCCTACAGTTTTACCAGCGCGCCTATTGCCAAGGCGGTTTTACAGGCGGCACGCCGGGGGCTGGATGTTCAGGTGGTGCTGGACAAAAGCCAGCGTACCCAGAAATATTCCGTGGCAGACTTTTTTGCCAATCAGGGTGTGCCCGTATTTATTGACGATCAGCATGCCATTGCCCATAACAAGGTGATGGTCATTGATGCGGATACCCTCATCACCGGCAGTTTCAACTTCAGCAAAGCGGCGGAACAGGCTAATGCCGAAAATCTACTGATTTTTCGGGGAAATCCCGCTCTGCAAAAGCTTTACGCCGAAAATTTCCGCTTTCATCTCAGTCATTCCACCCGCTACCAGCCTCGTCATGGTCTGGACTGACTGCGGGTGTCACGACCAATTCAGACCAGGCCCTCCAGCAATTGCACCTCTACCAGGCTACCTGCTGGCGCAGCATCTGCTTCGGCGGCCAGAATAATCAGACAGTCGGCATGCGCGAGTCCACTCATGATGTGCGAAGCCTGTTGACCGACCCCCGCCACCTGCAGACCGTTTTCTCCAGAAATCAGCACGCCGCGTTGAAAGTCGGTGCGCCCCGGTTTTTTCTTGAGGGGATGCGCCAGCGGTAGTTTGAGAACCGAGGGGGTCCAGGGGGTGCTCTTCCCCATCCGTTTGAGGATGCAGGGCTGCACAAACTGGTAGAAAGTCACCATGGTGGAAACCGGGTTACCGGGCAGACCAAAAAAGGTGGCCTCTCCCAGTTGGCCAAAGGCCAGCGGGCGGCCAGGCTTCATGTTCATTTTCCAGAAATCGATGCTGCCGATGCGGCCCAGCAATTCGGCAATGTAATCCGCATCACCTACCGACACGCCGCCGGTGCTGATCACTAAATCAGCCATGCCTGCGGCTTGTTGCAAGGTTTTTTCCAGATGCTCAGGGTTATCCAGGATCCGTCCAAGGTCGAGAATTTCACAGCCGAGACGTTGGAGCATCCCTTGCAGGGCATACCGGTTACTGTCGTATATCTGACCTGCCTCCAGCGTGCTACCCAGCGGGCGCAGTTCATCTCCCGTTGAAAAAAAAGCCACACGCAGACGTCGAAAAACCTTGACCTCAGCAATGCCCAGACTGGCGAGCAGAGCCAGTTGGGCGGGTCGGAGCAGTGTGCCGGCATGGAGGGCCTCGACGCCGGGCTGCAGATCCTCGCCGGTCTGCCGAATATTGGCGCCGGGTGCCGGGCGCTGCTGGGGAAGGATGGTTTTGTCCTGAATTTCCGCCTGTTCCTGAATCAGGACGCTGTCCGCACCTTCTGGCAAGACAGCGCCGGTCATGATGCGCACGCACTCACCAGGCCCGACTACACCCGTGAAGGGATGTCCGGCAAAACAATGCCCAATGAGCTGTCTGGGTTTTTCGCCGTCACTGCTGCGCAGGGCGTAACCGTCCATCGCGGAGTTCGGCCAGGCGGGGACCGGTTGCGGGGCACATAGGTCTTCAGCGAGGACCCGTCCCAGGGCAGCGGTGAGGTGCAGAACATCGGTATCTGTCAGGGCAGGGCTGCTGGCAAGAATGGCAGCCCGCGCTTCCTCAACACTTTTCGCCATGGAATCGTATTCGTTATCACTACAGCAGTGAGCCATTCAGGGTTCCTCGTGTATCCAGTGGTGAATAAATTGCGCAATGCTTTCAGGGGTGTTGAGGTCCAGTACTGCGCAGTGTGTGAACAAGGTTGCATCACTGGCTACGGCAATAATCCGGGGATCTTCTGTAGCCAGCAAAGGTTTTTGCAGCGCCGGGCGGTGTACCTCTATTTTCGGAATGGGCAAACCTTTGTTCCCCTCAATCAACAGCAAATCCGCAGGCGCAGGCAAGCTGTCAAAAATGCTTTCCAGAATGACCGTTTCCGGCGCCAGACAGGTAGTGAACCAGCGTTTGGGGCCTTGTAGCATGACCGTTTCGGCACCGGCCTCACGCAGACGATAACTGTCTTTTCCGGGGGTATCCCAGTCCACGTCATGATGAGTGGATTTGACCACGGCGATGCGTAAACCCGCTGCGCGAAGCAAGGGGATCAAGGCGCAGAGCAGGGTGGTTTTCCCGCTACCGCTATATCCTACCACACCCAACGCTTTCAAGACAGATCCTCGGGCACGTTACAATTGCGCAGAACGGCTTCATCCAGATGCAGGGTGGCGTAATCCAGATCACGAAACCAGTCCTGAACCCGCCGTCCGCCTTGATCCAGATAGGCTTGCAGCCGGGGTAAAAGACGGCGATGACATAAGACGAGTACCGCATGCCAGCGCTGGTCGCTGCGCACCACGACAAGATCCTTGTCCATTTTCGCCTGCCACATCTGCCGCAACAGATCGTGGGGCAGGAGCGGGCTGTCCACGGGAATACTGGCCACCCAATCCTGCCCGGCAGCTGCCAATCCGGCACTCAGACCCATCAGCGGACCTTCAAAAGTGGCGCAGGAGTCAGGAATAACAGGGTAGCCTAAGGCCCGGTAATCTTCGAGCTGACGGTTGGCACTGATCAGAATTTCTGCGCTGTCTGCCTGCACGATCTGGATGGCATGGCTAATCAGCGGGGCCTTTTGCCAAAGAACCCAGCCTTTATCGACACCGCCCATACGCCGCCCTGCGCCTCCGGCAAGAATCAATCCGGTGATCGGAAGCGGCAGAGAAGCTGGTGGGGAAACAGATTGCTCGACGTGCATGTTATTTGGCTGCTGCCCTGTCATAAAAGCCTATGCTATCCTTCCACAATTCTCAGGCAAGTAAAACCCGGAGCAGATATGTGGGATTGGTTGCGGGGCAAGTCAGGACCGACTGCTCCCCCCCGTGGTGTAGTGGTTGATGCTGGTATTCCCAATCAGGAGCGCGTCGCAGAATTGCCGCTGCCCGAGGCGTTGTTCGTTCTGCATTATAATGGTTTCGCCCAGCTTCCGGAAAATGCCGAGCTGCGGCAATTGCTGCTCAACACGGCGCGGAACGCCGATTTTTTGCGTGATTTGCCCCGGGTCAGTGCCCGGCGTCTGGAAGAAAGTGCTGCGCTGCAGTCCCGTTTCGGCATAGAGCTGGAAACCGTCGTGCAATTTTTCAAGGTGTTGCACAGTGAAATTACCCGCCGCATGTATATTGATGCGGCCCGCAAGCGCGAGGACGTCGCCGGGCTGCAATATACCCTCCGTGATCCTGCCAGGGCCGATGCCCAAGTATGCGCCATTGCCGAGGCCAATCCTTATGATTTGGGTGCTGGTACTTACCCGTTTACCCATATTCCCGAGAATCCGCATCCGGGAACAGAAAATCCCTTTATTATTCGTATTGTCATGAAAAAGGATCTGGCATGAAAAAAATAGCAATTTTCCCTGGTGACGGGATTGGACCCGAAATTGTGGACGCAGCACGTCTGGTGCTGGATGCCGTGGACCACGCTGCAGGCCTGAATTTGCAATGTACCGATGGATTGGTCGGCGGTGCCGCCCTGGATGCGGCAGATGATCCCTTGCCTGAAGCTTCCCTGCAGTTGGCCATGGCTGCCGATGCGGTCATTCTGGGTGCTGTCGGTGGCCCGCGCTGGGATGACCTGCCACCTGCCAAGCGTCCCGAGCAGGGTTTGCTGCGCTTGCGCAAGAATCTGGATTTGTTTGCCAATTTGCGGCCAGCACAAATTTTCCCGCAGTTACTGAGTGCATCGCCACTGCGTCCGGAACTGGTGCGGGATGTGGATATTCTGGTGGTGCGCGAGCTGACGGGCGATATTTACTTTGGTCAGCCCAGAGCTGCGGAGGTTCTGGACGGCAAGCGTCGTGCCTACAACACCATGGTGTATGATGAAGACGAAATTCGGCGTATTGCCCACGTTGCCTTCAAAGCAGCACAGGGTCGCCGTAAACAATTATGTTCGGTGGACAAGGCCAATGTGCTCGAAACCACTCGTCTCTGGCGCGAAGTGGTGACTGAATTGGCAGCGGAGTATCCCGATGTCCATTTAAGTCATATGTATGTGGATAATGCAGCGATGCAGTTAATTCGTGCACCTTCCCAATTTGATGTGCTGCTAACTGGTAATATGTTTGGTGATATTTTGTCCGATGAAGCGAGCCAACTGACCGGTTCCATCGGCATGTTGCCCTCGGCTTCATTGGGCGAGGGGCGGGGCATGTATGAACCTATTCATGGTTCTGCTCCGGACATTGCCGGGCAGGATAAAGCCAATCCGCTGGCCACGATTTTGTCTGTGGCCATGATGTTGCGCCATTCTCTGGGTAACGAACCATGGGCACAACGGGTGGAAATGGCGGTTCAGAAAGTTCTGGATGAGGGACTACGTACGGCCGATATTGCCGCAGCCGGTGAAGCTGTAATCGGAACCCGTGCCATGGGCCATGCGGTTGTCAAGGCGTTGCAACTCTGAGGATGAATGAAGCATGAAAAAAACGCATTATAACGTGGCCGTACTGGGGGCGACGGGTGCCGTCGGCGAAGTCATGCTGCAAATCCTGGAGCAGCGCAAGTTTCCCGTTGATAAGCTTTACCTGTTGGCCAGTAGTCGCTCTGCAGGGGGGCGGCTGCCGTTTCGGGGTAAGCAGGTTCTGGTGCAGGATGCGGCCAGTTTTGACTGGTCCCTGGTAGATATCGGCTTGTTTTCTGCCGGTGCCAAAGTCAGTGCCCAATTTGCGCCATTGGCGGCGGAAGCGGGCTGCGTCATCATTGATAATACCTCCCAGTACCGTTACGACGATGATATTCCCCTGGTGGTTCCGGAAGTCAATCCCCAGCGTATTGCCGATCATGTGAATCGGGGGATTATTGCCAATCCCAATTGTTCCACTATCCAGATGTTGCTGGCTTTGAAGCCCATTGCCGATGCCGTGGGCATCGAGCGCGTGGTCGTGGCCACCTATCAGGCGGTCAGCGGGGCGGGTAAGCGCGCTATTGAAGAATTGGGACAGCAGACGATGGCCCTGTTCCGCCACGAAGAGGCCGTCTGCGATATTTTCCCCAAGCGGATTTCCTTCAACTGTCTGCCTCAGATTGATGTGTTTCAGGACAACGGTTACACCAAGGAAGAAATGAAAATGCTTTGGGAAACCCGAAAAATTCTGGAGCTTCCTGACATTGCGCTGACGGCAACCTGCGTGCGGGTGCCCGTATTTTACGGTCATTCCGAGGCGGTCAATGTGGTGACACGTGACCCCATTACCCCGGAGGCCGTGCGGGCCTTGCTGGAAAAAGCACCGGGTGTGACGGTGGTGGATAATCGGGAGAAGAATTTATGGCCATCGGCTCTGGATGCAGCAGGCCAGGACACCACTTATGTGGGGCGTATTCGCGGCGATTGTTCCCATGATAAGGGCATTAATTTCTGGGTGGTATCCGATAATATCCGCAAGGGTGCGGCATTGAATAGTGTGCAGATTGCAGAGTTGTTAATTCGCGACTATTTATAGGGACACTGCGGGTTGAAAGTGGCCCATTGCAATACGCTTGCGTTACAGAAAATGAGGAAATAACAATGGAGAGAAAGAATTGGTTGTGGGCCATGGCCGGGATGGGCTTACTCTTGCCGGGTCTGGCCCAGGCACTGGGGCTGGGATCCCTGCAGGTCTTGTCTGCACCTGGAGAACCCTTTCGTGCGGAAATACCCATCCAATCAGTAACCCCTCAGACTGCATCCAGTCTTAATGCCAGCCTGGCCCCGATTAGCGCATTTGCCATGATCAATTTGCCACAGGCTCCGGCACTTGAGCATTGGCAATTTACGGTGCGGCGTGGGAGTCAACCTGCAATTCTGATTTCCAGTCCTCTACCCGTGAGTCAGCCAAATTTACAGTTTTTGGTACAGCTCAACTGGTCGGGGGGGCAGTTAGTACGAGAATACTCGGCCAGTGTTGCGAATACCGCTGCAGCGATGCCCCTGGTATCCAGCCCGGCACCCGTTGCGCCGTCAGCAATTTCGCCAGTTAGTGTGCCAGCAACTGAATCTGTGGCGCGGCCTCCCGCACCCGTTAGGCTGTACCATGGTTGGTCGCGGGTGAACCGTTATGGCCCGGTACCGGTGAACAGCTCTCTGTATGATATTGCGCAGTCTATCACCAACAGTAATGCAGTTACCCTGGATCAGGTCATGTCGGCAGTAGTCAAGGCTAATCCACAGGCCTTCAAAAATGCCAACCCAACGTATTTGTATGCGGGAAGCATGCTGAATCTGCCCAATGTGAATCAGGTACAGGCCATGGCGCCTGCTCAGGCCACCACCTGGTTGTCAATGCAAAGTAAAGCGGGAAGTGCGGCTCCTGTTCCTGCTGCTCAAACATCCGGGACTGCGACTTCCACAGCGCAGCCACAAAAAGCTTCAACAAGTCCCACCGAAAGTGCTACTCATCTGGTACTGTCCAGTGCCCCAGCCAATGCAGTAGCTGCCAATGCTGATACGGCATCTGCTACCAGTGTGCCTCTAGCAGCGGATACCCTTGCCCTGCAGACGGAAAATCAGAAGCTGAAGGGTGAGGTAACGGGCCTTGGGCAGCGTTTGAGCGCAGAAGAGCGTTTGCTGGTCAACCAGGGCGCCCAGTTGGCTACGCTCTCGCGCAATAGCGCCAACAGTAGTCTGTTCAACAACATCCCACTACTGATTTCCCTGGGAGGAAATCTACTGCTTCTCATCCTCTTTCTATGGATGCTGCGCCGTCAAAAAGAATCGGAAAAACGTCAGCGTGAAGTTTCTCAACGTCTATCCACACTGAACAGTACCAAATCGAAACCGGTTGCCGAGCCGCCAGTTGTTGTACCTGCTCCAGCACCTGTACCTGCACCGGTTGCCGCATATCATGCGGGAGCGGAACCAGCAATAACTCCTCCAGCCGTTTCTGCGCCAGCACAGGTCACGACTCCTGTCTTGAAAGAGGCAGCGGTGGAGGAGATGGTGCCGGTTATCGAACAGGCTCCATTGCAAACGCAGGGCGAAGATCATGACGATGTGATGGAAATTGATCCCGTTGAGCAGGCGGATCTCTACCTGACTTATGGTAAATCCGAGCAGGCCATTACGGTGATGAATGAAGCGCTGGATGAGAATCCCAGACGCAAGGAGCTTTACGTCAAGCTTCTGGATATGTATGCCACACTGGATCGTCGCACAGATTATCTGGATTTGGCAGAACGGATGCGGGGCCGCTTTGGCCCCCATAACGCCGCCTGGCAGGAAGTAGCTGCTCAGGGGTCCCGCCTGTTTCCGGGGAACGCCTTGTTTGCTTCGGAGGATGAAGGCGAGGCGGACGTAGTGGTCAAACAGGCTCCCGTAGAAACGCCCGCTGACAAAATACCAGAGGCAGCAGCCACTGCGCATGATGCAGACGATATGCTGGATTTTGATTTTTCCCATGGGCAGGTTGCGCCTGCTGCGGACGACTCATTTCCTGCAGATGAAAAAGACCGCTTGTTGCAGGATATTGATGAACAATTCCGGCTGATGGATGCAGATCATCTCCATGCCGAACAAACGACCAGCGCGGCGGGCTCCGCAAGTCACGAGCCCATCCCGGCCCCTGAAGCCGAAGCGCCCAAGTCCGAAGGCCCAAGTGCGGAAGATACGCTGCCGTTTTCTTTCGGGCTGTCGCCCTTTGAGGAAGAACAAGCTCCGGCTGTCCCTGCCAAGGAACCTGATCCCGAGCCTGCAGCGCCTCGCGAAATATCCAAGCCGGCCATTGTTGAGGAGACGAGTCCTGCAGCCGACGACTGGGATGCAGTCGGGACCAAGCTGGATCTGGCGAAAGCCTACGTCGAAATGGGAGACAGTGAATCGGCGCGCGACCTTCTGGAAGAAGTGAGCAAGGAAGGGCGTAGTGCTCAGCGCGAAGAAGCCCAGAAAATGCTCGAAGACTTGTAATTTGTCTCCTGTCGTTCTGGTAGATCGCCCAAGGCCCGGCATACGCTGGGCCTTGGGCGTTGAATATGACGGCAACGGTTTTTGTGGCTGGCAGCGTCAGTTGGGCCAGGCCAGTGTGCAGCAGTCTCTGGAGGGAGCCCTCAGCCGTCTGGCCAGGACGGCTATTTCGGTCACGGTGGCAGGGCGGACCGATACCGGCGTGCACGCGCTCTGCCAGGTGGTCCATTTTGATGCACCCGTGCAGCGTTCTGCAGAATCCTGGCTGCGGGCCACTAATACTTATCTTCCTGATGGGGTGGCAGTGCGCTGGGCGCAGCCGGTATCAGCGCATTTTCATGCCCGATTTTCCGCAACGGCCAGACGCTATCGCTACGTGATTCTCAATCGCCGGGAAAAATCGGCGTTGTGGCGTCATCACACGGCCTGGGTGTACAGTCCGTTAGACGTCGAACCCATGCGGGCGGCGGCGAACTTACTACTGGGTACCCATGATTTTTCTGCTTTTCGGGCTTCATCGTGCCAGGCCAATAGTCCCGTACGCAGTTTACATCGTCTGACGGTCAGCCAGCGGGGTGAGCTGATTAGCATTGATGCCGAAGCCAATGGATTTTTGCACCATATGGTGCGTAACCTCGCGGGCGTTTTGATGGCCATTGGTCGTGGCGATCAGTCTCCACAATGGGCCGCAGAAGTCCTTGCCAGCCGGGATCGTTGTCAGGCCGGAGTGACCGCCCCGCCTGGAGGCCTTTATTTTGTTGCACCCCGCTATCCGGATGAATTCGCTTTGCCTGTCGATGAGGTAGATCCCGGTTTTCTGACGGGTACTTGAAGGCCTGCCACCCAGCATCGGCAATAGCTGTGGATGTGGGTTTATCCGGATGGCAGTGTTAGAATGCGCTGATGATACGGGTGAAAATTTGTGGCATAACGCATGTGGGTGATGCTGTGGCGGCGGCACGAGTTGGCGCAGATGCCATTGGCCTGGTGTTTTATGAAAAAAGCCCGCGTGCGGTATCGGTTTCCCGGGCTCGGGAAATACTTCAGGCCTTACCCCCTTTTGTGAGTTCGGTCGGACTTTTCGTTAATGCTGACCCGGCTAGCATAGAAAGGGTTCTGGATGACTGTCCATTGGATACTCTCCAGTTTCACGGTGATGAAACGCCTGATTTCTGTCGGCGTTTTGGCCGTCCCTATCTGAAAGTCTTGCGTGTCTCGGGAGAAGAAGATTTGCGCCGCCCGGTCGATGATTATTTCGACGCTCAGGGTTTGCTGCTGGATTGTGCAGTAGCTGGTCACTGGGGAGGTTCCGGACAGAGCTTTGCCTGGTGGAAGCTGCCGGACTTGGGCAAGCCCCTGATTCTGGCTGGTGGTTTGCGTACCGACAATGTGCAGGAAGCCATCCGCGTGGCTTGCCCCTATGCGGTGGATGTCAGCAGTGGAGTAGAGCAGTCGCCTGGTATTAAGGATCATGACAAAATGGTGCAGTTTATGGCCCAACTGCAAGGGTTTTGAGGAGAGAATATGGACAAATACGAGCTGCCGGATGCAATGGGGCATTATGGACCCTATGGCGGACGTTTTGTGGCGGAAACCCTGATTCCGGCACTGGATGAATTAAACCAGGCTTATCAGGAGGCTCAGGCTGATCCCGAGTTTCGCGCGGAATTACACAGTGAATTGCGGCAGTTTGTCGGGCGTCCCAACCCTCTGTACCACGCCGAGCGCATCTCCCGGAGACTGGGTGGTGCCCAGATTTATTTAAAACGGGAAGACCTGAATCATACCGGAGCGCACAAAATCAATAATGCTGTGGGGCAGGCATTATTGGCCCGGCGCATGGGCAAAAAGCGGATCATTGCTGAAACCGGAGCAGGGCAACATGGGGTGGCTACTGCGACGGTGGCCACCCGTTATGGCATGGAATGTCTGGTGTATATGGGTGAAGAAGATATTCAGCGACAATCCAGCAATGTCTTTCGGATGCGTTTGCTGGGCGCCCAGGTGGCTGCAGTAACCAGTGGCACTCGCACACTGAAGGATGCCCTCAATGAAGCACTGCGGGACTGGGTCACTCATGTGGATAATACGTTTTATGTTATTGGTACCGTAGCAGGCCCCCATCCTTACCCTGCCATGGTCCGGGATTTTCATCGTGTTATTGGTGATGAAGCGCGGGCTCAGTGTCTGGAGCTGACCGGTCGCTTGCCGGACGTGTGCGTAGCCTGTGTGGGTGGTGGCAGTAATGCTATCGGGCTGTTTTACCCGTTCATCAATGACCAGTCGGTGCGTCTGATCGGTGTGGAGGCGGGGGGGCTGGGCCTGAGTACCGGCCAGCATGCTGCGCCACTGACCTCGGGGCGTCCGGGGGTGTTGCATGGTAATCGCACTTATCTTATGGAAGATGAAGACGGCCAGATTCTGCCAACCCATTCGATCTCGGCAGGCCTGGATTATCCGGGAGTGGGACCAGAGCACGCCTACCTGAAAGATATTGGTCGTGCTGAATATGTGGTAGCCACGGATCAGGAAGCTTTGCAGGCCTTTCACGAACTGTGCCGCACGGAAGGCATCATTCCGGCCCTGGAGACTGCGCATGCTCTGGCCCATGCCTTTGCCATCGCGCCCGGCATGCGTTCAGATCAAACCATTATCGTCAATTTATCGGGTCGGGGTGACAAGGATATTCACACGGTCGCGGCTCTGGAGGGTATTCATTTATGAGTCGTTTGACGGCCATGTTCGCGTTGTTGCAGCAGAAAAATCGAGCCGCTCTCATCCCTTTTATCACCGCCGGCGATCCTTCCCTGACGGCAACCGTGCCCCTCATGCATGCTCTGGTAGAGTCCGGAGCGGATGCGATTGAATTGGGCATGCCTTTTTCCGATCCCATGGCAGATGGACCCAGTATTCAGCGGGCCAGTGAGCGCGCCCTTGGGCGTGGCGTCAAGTTGCGGATGGTACTGGAATGGGTCCGCGAATTTCGGCACAGCAATCAACAGACGCCGGTCATCCTCATGGGTTATTTGAATCCGCTGGAAGCCATGGGTATGGCGACCTTTGCGGAGTTGGCGGCAGAGGTTGGCGTAGATGGCGTTATCGTTGTTGATCTCACCCCTGAAGAGGGTCGCGAGGAATCAGCCTTGCTCAAGGCCTGTGGTGTGGACCCCATTTTTCTGCTGGCTCCCACCAGTGGGGCGGCTCGGGTGCAGACGGTCCGCGAGCTGGGCAGCGGTTTTGTTTACTATGTCTCCTTGCGGGGTATTACCGGGGCTGCGCAGTCTGACTGGCCCGAGGTCCTCAAACGTGTTGGTGAATTGCGCCAGGCGTTAGCGTTACCAGTAGCCATCGGTTTTGGTATTCGTGATGCCGGGACAGTGGCCCGGGTTGCCCAAGGTGCGGATGCTGTAGTGGTAGGCAGCGCTCTGGTGGAACAGCTGGCCGATTGTCGCGATGATCAGACAGCCGTCCAGGTAGCCAAAATCTTTATTCAAGGGTTGGCGGATGCCGTACAAAAACCTCGGAGTATTCAATGAGTTGGTTTGACCGGGTATTACCCCCCAAAATCAAGAAAAATCCTAATCCGGAGCCGCAAGCGACGGAAAACAAGCGCACGGTACCAGAAGGCCTTTGGTCAAAGTGCCCCACCTGTCAAACGGTTTTGTATCGTACCGAGCTGGAAGAAAATCTGTTTGTCTGCCCGAACTGTGGTCATCATCAGCGCATTACGGCGCGGCAGCGTCTGGATTTTTTCCTGGATGCAGAACCGCGCCTGGAAATTGCCAAGGAATATGTCCCTGTCGATCCCCTGCGGTTCAAAGATCAGAAGCGCTACAAAGAACGCCTGCAGGAAGCCCAGACCAAGACTGGTGAAAAAGATGCTTTGGTGGTCATGCGCGGCCTGCTTCAGGGGCGGCCGGTAGTTGTTGCCGCCTTTGCTTTTGAATTCATGGGGGGCAGCATGGGTTCGGTAGTGGGTGCCCGTTTCGCGCGGGCAGCGGAAACCGCCCTGGTAGATCGCTGTCCATTGGTCTGTTTTTCGGCCAGTGGTGGTGCCCGGATGCAGGAAGGTCTGCTGTCTTTGATGCAGATGGCCAAAACCTCGGCAGCCGTTGAACGCCTGGCCAAGGCTGGACTTCCTTTTATTTCGGTGCTGACGGACCCGACCATGGGCGGGGTTTCTGCCAGCCTCGCGACGCTGGGCGACGTGCTGATTGCCGAGCCCAAGGCCCTCATTGGTTTTGCCGGACCGCGTGTCATCGAGCAGACTATCCGCGAAAAGCTGCCGGTGGGGTTTCAGCGTTCGGAGTATTTGCTGGAACACGGGGCTATTGACCAGATTGTGGATCGCCGCCAGTTGCGCACGGTGATCGGTGAAATACTGGGGATGCTGACCCAGTCCAGCAGCCATCCCTAGGGGCTGATTGTGCCGCAGAGCAGGGCGTTGACGGATGCCCTCAGTGATCAGGTGATTCGCATGGCTGGCCCGCCGGAACGGATTGTTCTCGGTCTGGAGCGCATGCGGGCGGCCATGGCTTTGCTGGGTTTGCCCGCGCGTTTGCCGATGCCGGTCATTACCGTGGCGGGCACCAACGGCAAGGGTTCTACGGTGGCTTGTCTGGAGACTTTTTATCGACAGGCCGGTTATCAGGTTGCCGCCTATACCAGTCCGCATATCTGGTCGTTTAACGAACGCCTGCGTCTGAACGGGATTCCTGCACCGACAGCCGACTGGGACACTGCACTGGATGACATTGCGGCAGTTGCGGGAACCGTTGCCCTGACTTTTTTTGAAATAGCTACCCTGGCTGCAGTGAAAATTCTCTGTGCGGCGCAGGTGGATCTGGTCATATTGGAGGTCGGACTGGGTGGGCGACTGGATGCTGTCAATGCTTTTGACCCGGACTGCAGTGTGCTGACTACGGTAGACTTGGATCATCAGGACTGGCTGGGCCCGGATCGACTGTCCATCGGCCGCGAAAAATCCGGAATTTTTCGGCCCAATGTGCCGGCTCTCTACGGGGATGCCGCAAATCCCTGCGCATCCGTGCTGGAAGCAGCAGCGCAAAATCAGGTGCTGTTACAATTACTCGGCCGTGATTTCGATTTTGATGCGCAGGCCCGCCGTTGGTGGGGCTTTGGACAGGTGCTGGCGATGCCGGAACCGCTTTGGCCCGCTGCTGCACAATGGCAGAATCTGGCCCTCGCCCTGGCCGCCGTCTGGTTTTTGCAAAAAAAATTACCTGTTTCCGATGCGGCATTAAGCCATTGGTCAATCCGGCCTGATTTACCGGGCAGGGCACAGATATTGCGGCCTTGGGGAGAAAATGGTCCTCGTCTGATTGTCGATGTCGCCCACAATCCTCAGGCAGTGGCGCAATTGGCAACGCTGTTGGAGGGGCAGGGCGGGCGCTGCCATGCCGTAGTGGCCATGCTGGCCGATAAAGACGTTGCAGGGACACTGAAAAACTTGCTCAGGCGTGTAGAAGTCTGGCATGTTCTGGAAATAACAGATACGCCACGTGCAGCCAGCGCTGTCAGTCTGCAGCAATGTTTGTGGGAAATGGGCGCTGCTCATGTGAAAATCGGGGAAAACATGCAAACCGTTACTCAGGCACTCAGTTCCGTTTTGACAGCCGATGACAGCATTGTCTGCTTTGGGTCATTTCATCTGGTCAAGCAGTTGCCCCGGCAATGGCTGGACGGTGCCAGCGTGTGAATTACTGGCTGGACATTGTCGTCGTCGGACTGGTCGTATTATCCGCCCTGTGGGGGCTGTTTCGGGGTATGGTTCGCGAATTTTTTTCTTTGGCGGCCTGGCTCGGTGGATTTTATGTAGCCTGGACCTGGGGTGGGAGCTGGCTGGCTCCCCAGCTATCCCATGATATTCCTGTCGGATGGCGGGTACCGTTAGCCTCTTTTATCCTGTTTTTTGGCTGTCTGGTGATTGGAACCCTGTGCGCTTTTGTGGTGCGTAAGTTATTATATGGCATTGGCTTTGGAGCCACCGACCGGTTTCTGGGCACTTTTTTCGGATTCCTGCGGGGCTTGGTGCTGATCGCTATTCTGGTCACATTGGTGCAATCTTCGGATTTGTCCCATGAGTCCTGGTGGAAAAACTCCTGGCTGGCGCAGGAGCCCATAAAACACTGGTCACAATCGTTGACGGCGCCAGCCGTGTCCTATTTGGAGTCGCAGAAAATTGCACACTGAACGTTGGGAAGAACAATTGATAGAAGATGATCATTTCCATGATGAATGTGGAGTGATCGGCGTTTTCGGGCATCCGGAAGCCGCCAATCTGACTTATCTGGGGCTCTATGCCCTGCAACATCGTGGTCAGGAATCTGCCGGTATTGTTTCAGAAGATCAAGGCAAGTTATTCGTCCAACGGGGTATGGGACGGGTGGCGGATGTGTTTGGTCTGGAACAGATCAGTAAACTGCCCGGCGAACAGGCCATTGGCCATGTCCGTTATTCCACGGCTGGCGGTTCTGTGCTCAGGAATACTCAGCCGATTTTCATTAACTATCGGCACGGCGCTTTTGCTGTCGGACATAATGGTAATCTGGTCAATGCCGATGAATTACGTCTTCGTCTGGAACAGGAAGGCGCTATTTTTCATACGGATATGGACACGGAAGTCATTGTCCACCTGCTGGCGCGAGTGCCCGGAGAAGACCCCGGAACCCGTCTCGCTGCGGCATTGAAGCAGGTTTCGGGTGCTTATTCGCTGGTTTGCCTGACCGAAACCCGCCTGATTGGCGTGCGCGACCCCATGGGTTTTCGTCCCCTGGTTCTTGGTCGCCTGGTTGATTCGGGCGGTTTTGTGCTGGCTTCCGAAACCTGTGCCCTGGATTTGATGGGTGCTGAATTTGTCCGGGATATTGAGCCCGGCGAACTCATCATTATTTCCAAGGAGGGCATCGAAAGCCGCAAGCCTTTTGCCCCCGTCGAACGCAGAATGTGCGTGTTTGAATACATTTATTTTGCGCGACCTGATAGTGTTCTGGATGGCACTCATGTGTATTCGGCGCGTAAGCAGATTGGCAAGGCCCTTGCCCATCTGCATCCACGCGAAGCCGATTTGGTGGTGCCCGTGCCGGATTCGGGCGTTGCTGCGGCCATGGGTTATGCAGAAGCTTCCGGTCTTCCCTTTGAACTGGGCCTGATCCGTAATCATTATGTCGGCCGCACGTTTATCCAGCCCGCCCAGCGTGGTCGCGATTTTGGCGTCAAGGTCAAACTCAATGCCCAACCCAATATTCTCCGTGGCAAACGCGTCATTCTGGTAGATGACTCCATTGTGCGCGGCACTACCAGCGCCAAAATTGTCAATCTGGTGCGCGCTGCCGGGGCGCGTGAAGTACATTTTCTGGTCAGTTCACCACCGACGACAGGGCCCTGTTATTACGGTATTGATACTCCGGACCGTTCCCAATTAATTGCCGCCCAGCATAGTATTGAGGAAGTGCGCAAAATCATCGGGGCAGACAGCTTGGGCTATATCAGTCTGGAAGCCCTGTACGAAGCGGTGGGTGCGCGCACCCAGGGATTTTGTGATGCCTGTTTCAGTGACGACTATCCGTTGCCTACCCCTGAAGGGCATGGCTCCCGTCAGTTGCACCTGCTCAAGGAGGTGAAATGAGTTCAGAAAACCAGGATGCGGATTGGACTGCTCAATTACGTCCGGAAACCCTCGCTATTCGTTCGGGCATTCATCGAACTCAGGAACAGGAACACAGCGAAGCCATTTTCCCGACTTCCAGTTTTGTATTCGACTCCGCTGAAGAAGCCGCCGAGCGTTTCGCAGGGCGCGTCCCGGGGAATATTTACGCACGCTTTACCAATCCGACGGTGCGCACTTTTGAAGAGCGCTTGGCAGCTCTTGAGAGTGCTGAGGCTTGTGTAGCGACCGCATCGGGAATGGCCGCCTGCATGACAGCCTTCATGGGACTCTTGAAGGCTGGCGATCATATTGTCGCGTCGCGTTCTATTTTCGGTACGACGGTACAGCTTCTCAGCACCATTCTCGGACGTTTTGGGGTGGAAACCACCTTTGTGCCTCTGGCGGATTTAGAGGCCTGGAAAGCCGCCATTCGTCCGGAAACCCGCTTGCTGTTTCTGGAAACCCCCTCCAATCCCTTGACGGAAATTGGTGATATGACCGCTTTGGCCGATCTGGCGCATCAACACGACGCCTGGCTGGTAGTGGATAATTGTTTTTGTACGCCGATACTGCAGCAACCCCTCCAGTTTGGGGCAGATCTGGTGTTACATTCGGCCACCAAATATCTGGACGGGCAGGGCCGGACTTTGGGTGGTGCGGTGTGCGGCAGTAACGCCCTGTTAAATAATGGACCCCGCAATTTTGTGCGCACGGCTGGCCCCAGCCTTAGTCCGTTTAATGCCTGGGTGCAGCTTAAAGGTCTGGAAACTCTGGCTTTGCGCATGGAAAAGCATTGTCAGAATGCCCAGCAAATTGCCGAGTGGCTGGTTAGCCGTCCGGAAGTGGAACAGGTGTATTTTCCAGGTCTGAAGACGCATCCGCAATATGCCCTGGCCGCGCAGCAACAAAAGCGTCCGGGTGCCATCCTCTCCTTTGATCTGAAAGGTGGGCAGGCGGCAGCCTGGGCTTTCGTCAATGGCCTGCGCCTGCTTTCCCTGACGGCCAATCTGGGGGATGCCAAAACCACCATCACCCACCCGGCCAGCACGACGCATAGCCGGATCAGTCCTGAAGCCCGGGCGGCTGCAGGTATTGGCGATAGTTTGCTGCGCATCAGTGTCGGACTGGAGCATGTAGATGATCTGCGGGATGATTTGCAAAGGGGTTTTGCGGCCGCAAATATCGCCGTCTGATTTGCGCTATGCTGTGTTTACAGAGAGTTGTTTCCCTATCATTGCACTAACGGAGAAAAAGAGATGACAAGATTCCGTGCCTTACAACGCCATGGCCTCCAGCCGGATACCCGTATTTGCCTGTTTGACAATGGCTTGCCTTTAAGTCTCAAGCCGGAAGACTCCGCGCTGAAAAGTATGACGGATCTGCGCCGCGTACCAGCCGCATCCATCAAGCCGGAAGCCACTATTGATCAGGCCATGCAGCGCATGATTCATGTGGGCGTACGCCTGTTATTTGTTCTGGACGATTTGGGTACTCTGGTCGGCTTGATTACGGCCCGGGACATCATGGGTGAAAAGCCGGTTCGGCTGGCTGCAGAAGATCATGTCGCCCGGGATGGCATCAAGGTCCAGAATATCATGGTGCCCCTTGGACAAATTGATGTGCTGGATTTTCCCGAGGTAGAACGCTCTAGCGTCGGCGATATTGTCCTCACTTTGCGCAAGGCGGGTCGTCAGCATGCCCTGGTGCGTGAGGAAACCGCGCATGGCATTGAAATACGTGGCGTTTTTTCCGTCAGCCAGATTGCGCGTCAGCTGGGTGTAACCCTGCAAAGTAATGATGTGGTGCAAAGCTTTGCCGGTTTGGAGCAACTCATCGCCAGTGATGACTAAACACATTCCGAGCAAAATGCTGCAGATGGGGGCCTGCCCCGGTGACTGAGGCAAACGGGCTGCTACTTGCAGCCCTCCTGATTTTTCTCAATGGATTTTTTGTGGCGGCCGAATTTGCCCTGGTCCGCCTGCGCAGTACGCATGCGCGTACGCTGGCCCAGGAACATGGGCTGCGTGGGCGAATTCTGGTGCGGATGCATGCGCGTCTGGATGCTTATCTTTCTGCCACGCAATTGGGCATTACGTTTGCCTCCCTCGGAATTGGCTGGATTGGTGAGCCCGCGATGGCGCATCTGCTGGTGCCGGTGTTCCGGTTTTTGGGGGTTCGGGACCCGGCTCTGCTCCATTCGATAGCGCTGGCAGCAGGCTTTGCCCTGGTTTCATTCGTGGTTATTGTGATTGGCGAGTTGATGCCCAAATCTCTGGCCATTCGGAAAGTCGAAGCCGTTTCGCTGTGGACGGGTGCTCCGCTCTACGCCTTCTATTGGCTGATGTATCCCGCCATTTTTATTCTCAACGGAGCAACACGCATTGTGCTGCGCCTGTTCGCTCTGCGTCTGGATCAGCATGCCGGTGATGCGCCTCACTCCCGGGATGAACTGGCGATGATTCTTGCCCTCAGCCAGGCTCAGGGAACCCTGGGTCAGCGCACCGGTGATATTCTCGACCGTACGCTGGACTTCAATGAACTGACGGCCGGTGATTTGATGCGTCCCGCAGCAGATATGATATGTCTGATGCGCGAAGAGAGTCCCGAAGAAACCCGGGCGATGATGTTGCGCCATCGTTTTACCCGCTACCCGGTCTGCGAAGGCGACCGCCAGCATGTGATTGGTCTGCTGCATGTGAAAGACGCTTTTGCGCAGATGGCGCGCCATGATGATCTGGGCGATCTCAAAAACCTTTTACGCCCCTTACCCTCGGTCAATAAAGCCATGCCCGCCATGGACCTGCTGAGCCATTTTCGTTCCGGTCACCCGCATTTTGCGCTGGTGGTGGATGACCTCGGCACCATCACCGGTTTTGTGACGCTGGATCATGTTCTGGAAAGTCTCCTCGGCGTTATCCCCGACGAATTCCGCCATCAACGCAAGGAGTGGCAGCGGCGCCTGGATGGTAGTTGGGTGGGTTCGGGAAGTTTGTCTCTCTATTCCCTCGAGCGTTGTCTGGATCGCGATATTGACGAAGATGCAGCAGATACCATCGGTGGGCTGGTCATGCGCCAACTGGACAGGGTTCCGGAAGAAGGCGAAAGAGTAGCGTTTCCCGATTTTGATGTTCTGGTATTGCGCAAAAAAGGCCCGCGTATTACTCAGGTGCAAGTCATCCCGCATCCTGAGAATGATGAGTCGGACTGGTTTTCCTGAAAATAGAGACAACATGCTGAAAAGTGATTTTACCTACGATTTGCCCCCGGAACTCATTGCCCAGGAGCCACTGCCAGAGCGCAGCGCCTCGCGGATGCTGGTGATTGATGGTGATTCTGGCCAATGGCGGGATAGCTGGATTCGTGCGTTGCCAGAATACCTCAACCCGGGTGACTTGCTGATTCTCAATGATACCCGGGTGCTACCGGCCCGACTGCATGCCCGCAAGGAGACGGGTGGTGCCGTCGAGTTGTTGCTGGATCGCCTGCTGGGGGAGGATGAAGGCTGGTTTCTGGCCAAATCTTCCAAAGCCTTGCGACCCGGCATGTGGTTACAACTGGCGCAGGGCGATCGTGTGGAGGTGCTGGATAAAGACGGGATGGATGTCCGCCTGCGTCTTCACCAGGCTTCCTGGTTGGCGGTGCTGGAATCTGAGGGAACCATGCCGTTGCCCCCCTACATTCATCGTGCTCCCGAGGCCAGCGATCAGGAACGTTACCAGACGGTCTATGCCGATAAACCGGGGGCAGTCGCCGCACCGACGGCCGGCCTGCATTTTGATCAGGGCTTACTGGAGGCGTTGGCTGCCCGAGGCATTGAGCGCCGTTTTGTGACTCTGCATGTGGGCGCCGGTACATTTTTACCGGTCCGCAGTGAACAGGTGCATGAACATCAGATGCATGCCGAAACCCTGATTGTTTCTCCGGAAACCGTGGCAGCCATCACGGCCACCAAAGCCCGGGGGGGACGGGTAATTGCGGTAGGGACAACAGCCTGCCGGGCGCTGGAAACCGCCGGACAGGACGGCACCTTGCGTCCTTATGTGGGTGAAACCCGCCTGTTTTTGTATCCCGGTAAAAAATTTCAGGTGATTGATGCGCTGCTGACCAATTTCCACTTGCCCGAGTCCACGCTGCTGATGCTGGTTTGTGCTTTTGCCGGCACTGAATGTATGCTCGCCGCCTATCAGCATGCGGTTGCCGCCCGCTATCGTTTTTTCAGTTATGGAGATGCCATGTTCATTACCCCTGCAGCGCTTTCGCGGTGCTTGTCCTGATGGGTATTTTTGAATGTCTGGGTAAGGATGGTGCCGCCCGGCGCGGTATTGTCCACTTGCTCCGAGGAAATATTCAAACGCCGGCGTTTATGCCGGTAGGGACCTATGGCACCGTCAAGGCCATGGCCCCGGAAGAACTGAAAGCCATTGGTGCGGACATTATTCTCGGCAACACCTTTCATCTTTTTCTGCGTCCGGGTCTGGAAGTCATCACCGCCCTCGGCGGCCTGCATAAAATGATGCACTGGGACCGTCCCATCCTGACCGATTCTGGCGGCTTTCAGGTTTTCAGTCTCGGGGCGTTGCGCAAACTCCGCGAAGCGGGTGTGGAATTTCGTGCGCCTACGGATGGTCATAAGGTTTTTCTGGGACCGGAAGAGTCCATGCAGATTCAGGCCGTGCTGGGTTCGGATATTGCGATGGTTTTTGACGAATGTACGCCGCATCCGGCGACCTACGAAGAAGCACGGGTCAGCATGGAGCTCTCCCTGCGCTGGGCGGCACGTTCCCGCCGGGCTTATCAGGGTCCCGGTCAGTTATTTGGCATTGTCCAGGGTGGAATGTATGGTGATTTACGTCAGCGTTCTCTGGAAGGTTTGCAGAAACTCGATTTTCCGGGCTTGGCCGTGGGTGGTCTTTCGGTGGGTGAAAGCAAGGCCGAGATGATGGAGGTACTGGAAAATCTCATGCCGCAGATGCCCAGCGACCGACCCCGCTACCTGATGGGCGTAGGCACGCCGGAAGATCTGGTAGAGGGGGTGTACCGGGGCGTGGATATGTTTGATTGCGTCATGCCGACCCGGAATGCCCGCAATGGCTGGTTATTTACGCGCAACGGCATTCTCAAGCTTCGCAACGCCAGTTACGAAAAAGATCCACTCCCTCCGGATCCGGAATGCAGCTGCTATACCTGCCGTAATTACAGCCGCGCTTATTTGCGGCACCTGCAGCGTAGTCATGAAATATTGGGGGCGCGTCTGAATACGCAACATAACCTCCATTACTATCAGGAGCTCATGGCGGGGCTGCGCGAGGCCATTGTCCAGGGCCGTCTGGAGGCCTTCCGAAAGGAATTTTATCAACGTCGTACCGCGAGTTCCCTCATTGACGCCTAAAGGCTACAATGGGCGCCCTCAAACCTGATCAGGAGTGAATAATGAGTTTTTCACCGATTGCCAATGCTTATGCCGGAACTGCAGCCGGTGGTGGTTCAGACTCTGGACTGATCATGATTGTCTATATTCTGGTCTTCGGGGCAATTATCTATTTTATGATGATTCGTCCGCAGATGAGAAAATCCAAGGAACAACGCCAGCTCATGGCTTCCATCTCCAAGGGGGATGAAGTGGTTACCGTCGGCGGCCTCGCCGGACGCGTCATGCAACTGGGCGACGAATATTTGCATATTGAAGTCGCTGAAGGGATTACCGTAAAAGTCCAAAAGGCGGCGGTCACCTTGTTGCTTCCCAAAGGGACTCTGAAAAAACTTTAAGGCCTGTTCATGACCCGTTATCCGTGGTGGAAGTACCTGATCATTCTCCTGGTTGTCATACCTGCGCTGCTTTATGCACTGCCCAATTTTTACGGTTGGCATGCTGCCGTGGAAGTCCGCGCTCCGATCGGAACGATCATTCCGCCCGTAACGACCCTGCAAGGCTGGCTCCAGGATGCCAAAATTCCGGTGAGCAGCGTCCTTAGCGATGCCCAGGGCAGCACATTCTTTTTCCCCAACGATAATGCCCAGGGGCTGGCCGAAACTTTGTTGCAGAATAAGCTTCCTGCCAATGCCCAGGTGATTTTGTCGCAAATGTCCGCCGAACCCGACTGGCTGAAATCCGTAGGGGGCAAGCCCGTAAACCTCGGACTGGATTTGCGCGGCGGTGTATATTTGCTCCTGCGCGTGGATACCGATGCGGTCATCAAACACGCTTTGGAGCAGGATAGTGGCAGCCTGCGCACTTTTCTGCGTCACAAGGATCTGCAATATCTGGCTGTGAATACTACGGGGCCTGATGCTCTGGCCATCGAAATGGCCAGTCCGGCTTTGGCTGTGGAAGCGCAAAAAGTGATTGCCCGGCAATACCCGGATTATGCCGTCACCGTACAACCCAAGGGCATAATCGACGTCACTATCACTCCCGACGCCGCCAAAAAAATGAAAGACGATGCCTTGCAGCAGGCCATTGTGGTGATTCGTAACCGTATTGATGAACTGGGCGTCTCCGAGCCGGTCATTCAGCGGCAGGGCGTTGAGCATATTGCCGTGCAGCTTCCCGGTGTTCAGGATACCCAACGCGCCAAATCCATCATCGGTTCCACGGCCCAGCTGGAATTCAAGATGGTGGATGATCAGGCCAACATGGCGGATGCCCTCAAGGGCCAACTGCCGCCGGGAACCGCCCTGTTCTATGGTCTGCATAATTCACCCTATGTGTTGTACACCGATACGGTGCTGACGGGTCGTTATCTCAGCAATGCCAGTGCTGGCGTGGACAACAATAATGGCGAATCCATTATTAACGTCAGCTTCAATAATGCCGGTACCCGGATTTTTGGCGATTTGACCAGCAAAAATGTCGGCAAGCGCATGGCCATTCTGCTCGATAACAAGGTGGTTACAGCACCAGTGATTCGTGAAGCCATCACTGGAGGCAGAGCCCAGATCACCGGATTTGCCAATCTCAAAGCTGCCAGCAATGCCGCCATTGAACTGCGAGCGGGTGCCTTACCTGCGCCGGTTCACATTTCCGAGGAGCGCACGGTTGGTCCTACCCTGGGGCAGGATTCCATTCATGATGGCATCATGGCGGTGGTGTTCGGCATGATTTTCGTGGTGGCCTTCATGACCATTTACTATCGGGCTTTTGGCTTGATTGCGGATCTGGCCATTCTGGTCAATATTCTCGCCATTCTGGCCGTGCTCTCCCTGATGGGTGGCACCCTGACCTTGCCCGGTATTGCGGGTATTGTTCTGAAAATTGGTCTTGCCGTCGATGCAAACGTGCTGGTGTTTGAACGGATCCGCGAAGAACTGCGCCATGGCATGAGTGTCCGTGCGGCCATTGATGCCGGGTTCAAAAAAGCCTTTGCCACCATTGTGGACTCCAATATTACGGTGTTGATTGCCGCGCTGGTGCTCTTCCAGTTTGGTACCGGTGCCATCAAGGGATTTGCCCTGGTGCTGACTATTGGCGTCATTACCTCCATGTTTACTGCGACCATGATGAGTCGCGGTATTATCGAACGCGTCCTCGGTAAGCGGCGCATTCAAAAACTGTATATCTGAGGCCGCATCATGGAATTATTCAAATCCCGTACCCATGTGGATTTCATGTCGAGGCGCTGGATATTCCTCGGAATATCCGCCTTGTTGATTGTGGCCTCTGTAGCCGTATTTTTCGTGCGTGGGCTAAACTACAGCATTGATTTTACGGGTGGTACTCTGGTGGAGTTGGCCTTCAGCAAAACGCCGGATTTAGGCGCGGTGCGCGGTACCCTGACCACTGCCGGTTTTCATAATGTAGTGGTGCAAACCTTTGGTGGAGACCGTGATCTGTTGATTCGCCTGCGTACCCAGCCGGGCGAAAGCAGTGCCGTTGGTACCAAAATTCTTCAGGTGTTTCAGAAAAATCAGGCGGCTTATCCCGACGTGCAATTACGTCGCACCGAATACGTGGGCCCGGAAGTCGGCAAGGAACTGCGCAATAAGGGCATCATGGCCCTGATTATTGTTACTCTGGGTATTTTGATTTATGTCGGTTTTCGTTTTGAATGGCGTTTTGCTGTGGGTGGAGTATTGGCCATGCTCCATGACCCCATTCTGGTAGTAGGATTTTTTGCCATCACTCAGGAAGAGTTCTCGCTGACAGTCATTGCGGCTTTGTTGGTGATCATGGGCTACTCGCTGAATGATACTGTGGTGGTGTTTGACCGGATGCGCGAAGATCTTCGTGCCTCCCGAAGTGGCGACGTCGCGCAGGTTTTTAACGTGGCCATTAATGAAACCCTGTCCAGAACGGTCATCACCAGTTTCATTACCTTCATGGTGGCACTCTCCCTGTTTTTGTTCGGGGGACCAGTGATTCATGGTTTTGCCACCGCCCTGGTAATTGGCGTTGTGGTCGGTACCTATTCCTCCATTTTCGTGGCCAGTCCTATTGCACTATGGCTGGGACTGAAGCGTGAGCATGTCCTCAAACGCCAGTTCATCAGCTCCAAAGATCGTAATGATGGAGCGCGTTTGTAAGTCAGGCCGTCTTCTTGGCCAGCAGTGACTGAAAGCGTTTATACAAAGACTTGCCGAAGACTGCACGAAAGCTTAATGTATGCCTCCACGGAGAGGTACCGAAGTGGCCATAACGGCGCCGACTCGAAATCGGATGGGGGTTAATAGCCCCACGTGGGTTCGAATCCCACCCTCTCCGCCAATAAAATTTCGTAACTATATGATTTATAAATAATTAAATATTTTTAAAGCCGTTCTATCTTACCTGTGATCTTACCCGGTGAAAAATTCTTCTTCATAGACTCACTTGGGTTGCGATAACGAGTCGTGGGAATGTTGGCAAGATTGGGCATCAGGTTTTTACCATGCCGAGACCCTGTGGTGCCGATGCCGTCGGAAAATGCAGAGCGAGAATGGTTGCCCATCCAGACGATGCGAATGGAATTAAGATAATTGATCAAGGTTGGCTTGGTGCTCTATCCAGTAGTCCGTCGCTAAAGTTGAAATTTCTCCATGAAGAATCTGGGAGCGGTGAATTCACAAGGATTTGGGACTGTTTCCCCTAGCTTTTACGAATGTGGGGAGAGTATTTTCCAATCCATAAATGAGTCTGGGAAGTGGTTGTGGAGAATGCCCTGTCAGAATGCCAACGTCTTTGGGTACAACGACATCATCTTCCACCCGAAAGAAGAATTCACCGGCTCCAATGATAATTCAACTGTGAAACTGTTTCGAGGAGGAATGTTCAATGTGGCTAGTCTAGGTGATATAGAACATCCCAATATTGGGTCAATGCTTAGAAGGAGCAGCACTTTCACGACCGAGGTGGACATCCTTATTCTTGCTCATCACGGTTCAGATAACGACATCAATTCGAAAAAATTCTTCAAGGCTGTCCGGCCGACAATTGCAGTTTGTTCTGCTGACTACGATAACCAGTATGGGCATCCTCATGATAAAGTGAGAAAGGTCTTGCATGAGCTGGACATTCGTGTAGCCACCACGAAAACAGGTGATATTTTAGTTGAATCTATTCCTAACCATCGCAAGGAATACTTGGTTACAAACTACAAGAGCAACACGACCGATGTCTCGTCACAAAAATGTTACGTAAGCAAGAAGTTCCACTTGTTGAACATGAATGCGGACACGATACGAAATCGCCTACACAATTGATTTAACGTATTGAGGTAATATTTTGCAGCCTTTCTGGGCGAGAAAAATTACGTAACTGGCATCTGGGCAGTACGTATGTTGCCATATTTCCCCCGTGCGGCCAGAAAGGTCCTTAGTCCAGTCGCTGATCGACCCGCAACCAGTGGCTGTAAAAGCCTAACTCCGGGTCCCGACGATGCCCACCTTGAATGACCGCTTTGGGTCATTTGCTTCCCGCTGCTGAATGTCTGCAATCAGTCTGTACCGGCCCTTCAACAGAAATCACTACAGGAAGCCTTTGACCGGGGTTAAGAGCCTGGGCTGATCTGGGTTATTGATCAGAATCATTCAAACTGCGCAAACCCATTCTTTGAATGTACTGCGTGATGTTACGCGACGTCCGGAAATTTATGGACCGGGTGAGTGGTGATGTGGAGATACTACACATCCAGATTGGCGCCAGTCATAGAACTGGTGACAATACCGACCATAAATGACGATACTGAAATACGAGTGAGCCTCATAAAATAAAAAACATATCTATTCGTGAAGTCATTTTATGAACCGTGCTCCAGAGCACCACTGGCGAGCCGATGGGCCAAGATAATTGACGTCAAGCACGGGGATGTTCTTCAGGCGGATCACAATGCTGCGTCGAATGTGCTGAGAAGGTACGAAGATGCCGAGATCACTCGGTTCACTCCCTATCAGGAGGTCCGACCTATTCTTCTGGCCCGTTCTCCGGCGCAACTGAGCGTCAAGGGGCACGAGTTGCAGGTGATGTCTGTCTTATCAACCGTGTGCGGATAAATCCTCTTCTGTACAGCTTTGTACAGGTTTACAGGAACAGTTTGGATGTCACCAGTCTGTCCCCAATCTGGACGCAAAGTGGTGTCAGTATGTGCGCATTAAAGGAATAGAGGTGTAACTTGGATCCAAGGTGGTGTCATTCTGTATTCAGGTTGGCACCAGCGTGTATCCAGCACACTCTCTATAAAAAAATAACCGGCCATATGCTCCAAAACCGGCATAACGTAAACATCATGATGGCGTTTTTTCTACCTAAAAAAACTCCATGACAAAAAGTTTCAAATGGGGCGTAGCATGGGGAGGAGATCCAAACTGTTATGCGGGGTCGAAAAAAGGAACTCAATTTCTGACCCATCCAAGGCCCGATCAAAAAAAGCAGCGCCATCCATCTCGAAGGCTAACCCTCAATCATGTTTTAAGCGCTTTCCCTACGGGTGTTGTCGTAATCGCCGTTTTTAAGGCCTTTTTTCATGAGCGGCTACTGGCTGCATTGAAGCCAGCGCTTCACCTAAAACCGGCTCTCCTTTAGTCTCCGTTCGGCCAATCCGCAATACTTCCTCCCGCAGCATCAAGGCCCATTGCCCCGCTGTATCGGCAGTAAAAGCCTTTGGTAGCCCACAGGCTTGGGGGTTTTTTATTTTAATGAGCCATTTGTCTCCGGTTGTAGGATCAATATACCAACGCAATTCTTGCGCTTTTCCCCATTGCAGGCCCTGATCGCCCAGAAAGCTCTGATCCAGACGCAGCATCCCCAAAGGGTATTGGCGTTTGTCTGTGAGGGAAAACACCGGAACATCACAAATGGCATCATGGGCGCTGCCCACATCCAACCGATGCGTCAACGCTGTCCGGGCATGCGCACAGGCTTCAGGATGGGGCGGTGTTTGCCAGGTGAGCGCTGCTTTTTCGTCTTCGGTCGTTGGGTTTTCCTGGGTTTCACCCAGAAGCCAGGGGCTGGTATTGTCAAACAGCGTTTAAAAATTACCAGGTAACAGCGTATATTTTTGACCAGTTTTAGAGGGGGTGGCTGCGACGTTTTTTGAATCGGTATGAATCGTTTCCGGTCTCCAGAATATCGCAGTGGTGGGTCAGTCGATCGAGGAGTGCCGTGGTCATTTTGGCGTCTCCGAAGATCTTCACCCATTCTCCAAAGGAGAGGTTGGTGGTGATAATCAGCGCGGTCTGTTCGTAGAGTTTGCTGATCAGATGGAAGAGCAAGGCGCCTCCCGACTCCGAGAAGGGCAAGTAGCCCAATTCGTCGAGGATGACGAGGCCCAGGCTCTGCAGGGTTCTGACGAGGCGGCCGCCCTGGCCCCGGGTTTTCTCCTGTTCCAGATGGTTGACGAGATCGACTACGTTATACCAGCGTACCCGCTTGCTCTGGTCGATAGCGGCATGACCTAACGCCAGGGCCAGATGAGTTTTCCCGGTCCCTGTACCGCCCACAAGAATGAGATTATGGGCAGACTCCAGGTAACCGGTTCAAGACGGTATCTGTTTACTGCTTAAGTGGCTGTTGGCGCGAATGACCTTTTGCAGGATGTCGTGGGCGGTTTTGGTCCAGATGAAAGGTTTGGGATGGGTGTTGTGGTGATCGATGTATCCCTCAATGGCCTGGATGAGTTCAGACACACTGGTGAACACCCCACGACGTAACCGCTGGGTCGTGATATCCCGGAAGAAACGCTCGACCATGTTGAGCCAGGATGCCGAAGTGGGCGTGAAGTGCATGTGTATGCGTGGGTGCTTGTCGAGCCACGCCTGTACTACCGGGTGTTTATGGGTCGCATAGTTGTCGGCAATCAGATGCAAGGCCTTGTCCTTGGGCGTCTGCCGATCAATTTTCTTCAGGAACTTCAGCCATTCCACATGGGTATGTCGCTGTTGACACTGCCCGATGACCTGACCATCCAGCACGTTGAGTGCGGCAAACAAGGTCGTGGTACCATTACGCTTGTAGTCGTGGGTCATCGTTTCTGCGCGTCCCTTTTTGAGGGGGAGTCCCGGTTGGGTCCGGTCCAGGGCCTGTACCTGACTTTTTTCATCCACGCAGAGCATCAAGGCATGTTCCGGGGGAGACATATACAACCCCACAATATCTTCCAGCTTCTCCACAAAATGCGGATCACGTGACACGTTGAAACCACGCAGCAGATGGGGCTTGAGGCCATGCTTGCGCCAATGCCGCGACACACTGGCGGCACTGACACCCAGTTCTGCC
>NZ_JAAOMP010000039.1 GCF_018853815.1 Acidithiobacillus sulfurivorans
AAGCGCACCGGCTTCATCGTCCGGGGACAGGGCACATTCCACCAAAGCACTTTTCCCGCCGCCACCTGCTGTAACCGTACCAAGCGGCGCATCGGCCTCATGACCAACGCTGCAGCCGAATTGCCGAGACAAAAAGGCACCGACAACGCCATGATGCTGCCCGCCGGCACTGATCGTCATCAATGGGTCTTCCATATCCCGC
>NZ_JAAOMP010000004.1 GCF_018853815.1 Acidithiobacillus sulfurivorans
CGGGAACCCTCATTGCCGGATTGGGTGGCCAGAGCGCGCAAAGCAGATTCATAAGAAGCCGCATAGCGGGTTGCATCCGCACTGTTGCGGGCTCCTTCTCCCAACATATCGTAGGAATAGCAGAGTGCGGACTGTTTTTTTCGGGCTTCGGCGGAGCGCCGGCGCGCCTCACCAAGATCCTGTCCAAGTACAAACTGCCGACCCAGTAGCGCAATGGCCCGCACTGCTGCCGTCACGACGGTATTCATACCGAGTCTTTGCACCAGACTACGCGTTTCTTTTTCGGCGAGCAGACGGCGGGATAAAATCAGCACCCGACCAGAAATCTGGGTAATCCAGGACTGTTTTTCCTCACCGGCAAAGCGCGCCCTGCCCAGCTGATCCGCCGCCAGCAAGGCCGCTGTACCAGTATCGGGCACGCGCAGCAGGGCCTCGGCCAGACGCATCAAGGCCAAGCCTTCGGCACTGGTAATGGGGTACTCCCTTAACAGGGACTCCAGAGCCCAGAACGGCGCTGGCTGCTTGCGTACAGCCTCCACCCAGGGCCGCGCCTGATCTATGACGTTCAGCCAGTTCAGCTTGCCGCTGAGCGCCGACAGCAGTGCATCAACCTGCTGATTTTCATCCCGGTACGGGGGTGGTAGTGACGCAGGTTTCCGAAGAAAATCCGGAGAATCATTAAAATCACTGGGCAAAATGGTATGTAAACGGGTTTGAGACATTCCCACAAGGCTCCTCGCAGCAGGTAATCGGGTCCATGATCAGCCTGTGCCTGCCTCCTTTTTCATCTACGGGTTTTTATGCGCTTTAGGCTACCGCAGCGCTACAACCTCTTGTAAACAGGTTGTCATACTTGGGGCAGGAAATGCAAGTGTGATGGGGCTTCAGTACGCCTATGGCAACAGTGGCAGGCCCAGCTCTTTCAGGAATGCGTTGTGTTGCGCCGTCGCTTGCCGGATGGCTTGCTCGATGTCCACCAGGCCCGCATGCGTCGCCGCAAGGTCGATCTCTTCCTCGGCCACCGCCGTGCTGATGTAACGCGAAATGTTCAGGTTGAAGTCGTTTTTCTCGATCTCCGCCATGTCCACGCGGCGGGCATAGCGCGGCGCTTCCTTGCGGAATTGATAGGTATCGACAATCCGGTCGATGTGTTCCTTGCTCAATTGGTTCTGGCGCTTGCCTTTCACGAAATGCTCGGCGGCGTTGATGAACAGCACGTCATCGGGCTTTTTGCACTTTTTCAGCACCAGAATGCACACCGGAATGCCGGTGGAATAGAACAGGTTGGCGGGCAGGCCGATGACGGTGTCGATGTGGCCGTCTTTCAGCAGCTTGGTGCGGATGCGTTCCTCCGCACCGCCCCGAAACAGCACCCCGTGCGGCAGGATGATGGCCATCACGCCTTCGTCTTTCAGGAAATGAAAGCCGTGCAGCAAAAAGGCGAAGTCGGCGGCGGACTTGGGCGCGAGGCCGTGGCTTTTGAAGCGCACGTCGTCGGCCAGCGCGTCGGTGGGATCCCAGCGGTAGCTGAAAGGCGGGTTGGCGACGACGGCATCGAAGCCCGGCTTTTTGGCCGGGTTCTGCTCGCGCATCCGCTCCCACTCGTTGGTCAGCGTGTCGCCGTGGAAGATCTCGAACTCGGTGTCCTTCACCCCGTGCAGCAGCATGTTCATGCGCGCGAGGTTGTAGGTGGTGATGTTCTTTTCCTGGCCGTAGATCTTGCCGATGGTTCCGCCCGACTTGCCGTCCGCACCGGCCATCTTCTTGCGCACATTGAGCAGCAGCGAGCCGGAGCCGCAGGCGAAGTCCAGCACGCTGTCCAGCCTTTTTTTCGTGCCGGTTTTCGGCTCCTGGCTGTCCAGCGTGACGATGGCGGAGAGGATGTCGGAAATCTGCTGCGGGGTGTAGAACTCGCCCGCCTTCTTGCCCGAGCCCGCTGCGAACTGGCCGATCAGGTATTCGTAGGCATCGCCCAGCGCGTCGATGTTCGTGGAAAACTCCGCCAGCCCTTCGGCGATTTTCTGGATGATGGTGCAAAGCTTGGCGTTGCGGTCGACGTAGGTCTTGCCCAGCTTGGGCGAACTCAGGTCGATCTCGGAGAACAGGCCCTGAAAGGTACTCTCGAACGATTCCGTCTCGATGTATTTGAAGCCCGCCTGCAGCGTGTTCAAAAGCTCCGCATTCTGGGTGCGGGCCAGGTTGGCGATACTGTTCCAGAGATGCTGTGGCTCAATGACGTAATGCACCTTGCGCCGCATCTGCTTCTCGAAGGCCGGAATGTCGTCCGCGTTGTTGGCGTACCAGAGCGCCAGCGGCACCTTGCGCGTGTCTTTGCCCACATCGGGGTAATCCTTGCCCAGTTCCTTCTTCGCCGCTGTCTCGTAGTTGTCGGAGAGGTAGCGCAGGAACAGGAAGGACAGCATGTAGTCGCGAAAATCGTCCGCATCCATCGCCCCGCGTAGTTGGTCGGCGATGGCCCAGAGGGTATTGCCCAGTTGTTTTTGGTTGGTTTCAGTCATTTTGCGGGGGACAATCCTTTTGCATGTTTTGACGGAGTTCCTCGGGAGAAACCCGCAGCAATTGCCCGTTTTTCATAATCACCAGATCGGTATTGGTCTGAATAGCCGTATAACGGGCAATCAGGGCAGCGCGTTGCATAGCTGCGACAGATGCACGCAAATCAGGGTCTTTGGCTTCTGCAATATTTTTCATGGTCATTAATTTTCTCCCCATTCCAAAAGTAGCGGAATATCACCGACGCTGTCATAGATAGCCCAAGCATCCACTGCGCCTTTGTAACGCTGTTCCAAATGTTGCAAGCCTGCCGCAAAACGACGACGAATAACAGCCTCTGGAATATAGTGCCCACCCTGCCGCACACGCTCAGCCACGCGCGCGATGGCGGTATCAACATCGGGTAAACGCAAAAAAAACAGGCTGATGTGGTAGCCCAGTGACTGCCAGTGAGCAATATGCCGCAGATAGGCCAAGCCTGCCAAAGTCGTCTCAAACGCAAAGCTCTCGCCTTTACGCGCGCATTGCGCCTCTTGCGGCAAAAAAGCTCGGGCAAAAGTCGTTTTACCTGCTCCATTCGGCCCGGCAATGATGATGATTTTCTTCGTCATGTTTTCGGGCGTCGTTTGATTTTGGTTTCCAGCGTCTTCAGCCCGGCTTCGTCCTGCTGGGGGCTTGCATGGTCTCTTGCTGTTTGGCGCGTGACCTTCCGCGTGTCCTCCGTGCGAACCTGTCGGAATTTCCGACAAGTTGCAGCCACCTCCAGCTTGATCATTTTCGTGACGCCACGAAAATGATCCGCCGTCACTCCATGGCATGGCCTCCACTGTTTTGGGGTTTCTTCGGGTATTTGAACCACCGAGGATTTCTCGGTGGTTGCTGCGCGGCCTGCGTCAACGTGAACCGTCAAGGATTGCTTGACGGTTGCCACATGACCCGACTGCATTTGAGTTATCAAGGAGTCCTTGACGACTACCCACAAACCCCGCCTGCTCATACCTCAACCTCCTCCGGGGATGGGAAAAGCTGCTGCATCAGGCCTTTCTTGTGGGTTTTGAGGGCGTCGAGCTTTTGGGTCTCCAGGGTGATCAGGGCGTCGAGGCTGCTCAGGCAGGAGGCGATGCGGTGTTGTTCGACTTTGGCTCTCGGAAACGCAGCTAGCGTTCTCTTCGCATTGTCGATGGTGTAGGTTGCTACTGTTCCGACATCGGCCATTGCCTTGAGCTGTTTCTGAACGTAATCAGTTTCGTAAAGCCGAAGCAGAAACTCCCCGCTCAGCTCTTTTCCATCGTTTTTTAGCCAGATGATATTGCCGTCCTTGAAGTAGAAACGATCTCCGGCTCTCACCAAGTAAGGAACGCCAATCGAGCCAACGCCCGTGACCAGCAAGTGTCCGTCGCGGATCTCCCCAGTCTGCTTGCTGTAGGCAGCGTAAAGCTCTTCGCTGATGAATAACGGTTGAATCGGCTCGCGTTTGTTGAGCGCAACAATCTCTCGGGCGCGATAGAACGGCACGCCTGTCGGGGTCCAATCTGATTCGTGAACTCGCTTCGATGAAGTAATTGGAAAAATCTCGCCAAAAGGCTTCACAACCCACTCACCGGCGTTTTGGAATTCGGGGAAGCGGAGGCGGGGTTGGGTTTCGCCCTCGGTGGGGAAAAGCTGCTGCATCAGCCCTTTTTTATGGGTCTTGAGCGCGTCCACTTTCCGCGCTTGCGCGGCGATCAGCTCGTCCACCGAACTCAGGCACTCGGCGATTTTTTGTTGTTCCTTCGGTGTCGGAACAGGCAAAGGCATGGCCATGAAATCGTCGCTGGAGATGGCCATTCGATCATGCCGCGCACCTGTGCTGGATGCCTGCCGTATGTAGGTGTGCCAGCCGGTCGTCTTGAAGTAGTGTTCATAAAAGTCATTGCCACCGTCTTTGAACTTGAAGACGGTGTAGAGCGGCGACATGACGCCAGTGCCAACTTTGTTCTTGGAAATGGGGCCAACAGGTGCTGTTGCAGAGATGCGCGGGTTGTAAACATAGCTGCCCAGCTCAACGACGAAATAGCTTTCGAGATTGCCTTGCGTGGCAATTTCTTTGTTGAAGAAGTCGCGCTGGTCCATCACGCCAAACTCGGCTGAGTTCGTCAGCACGCGAGTAATTTTTTCATCGCGGTTTTTCTGTTTGGTGCGAGTTGCCAATTGACTCAGCGGCGCGAGCTTCCACCCCTCTGCCCCCCGAAACTCCGGAAACCGCAGCTTCGGCACCCGTGCGGGCGTTACTGCTTCTGTCGTGGCGGTGGTTTTCGTCTTGCTGCTCATGCCCCCACCTCCTTGCCGAGTTGAGCGATGAAGCGTTCCATATCCTCTTTCTTGGGCAGCTCGACGGCGTAGCGGGAGACGAAGACCTGATTGCTCAAGTCACCGAGGGCGAACTCGACGAGGGCGTCATTTTTGCGGGTGCAAAGAAGGATGCCGATGGGCGGCTGGTCGCCTGGGGTCATCTGGTGTTGTTTGTAGTAAGCGACGTAGGTGTTGAGCTGGCCTAAGTGTTCGTGGCGGAAGGCATCGGTCTTGAGTTCGACGAGGATGTGGCACTTGAGTATGCGGTGGTAGAAGACGAGGTCGATGAAGAAATATTCGTCGCCAATGAGGATGCGCTTTTGCCGAGCCTCGAAACAGAAGCCGTGTCCCAGTTCGAGGAGGAAATCCTGAAGGCGGTCGAGCAAGGCGTCTTCCAGGTCGGATTCCGCCATGACCTCCCGCGAGCGCAGGCCGAGGAACTCGAAAATGTAGGGATCGCGGATGATGTGGGCGGGCTGGAACGTATCCGCCGCCGCATGAGTCATGGCGGAGAGTTTGGCCTTGTCTTTGGAGAGGCCGCTGCGCTGGTAGTAGAGGCTGGCAATCTGGCGGCGTAGCTCGCGCACCGACCAGTTGCCGCGAATGCACTCGATCTCGTAAAAGCGGCGCTGGGTGTCGTCGGGGAGGTCCAGCAGCTCGGCCAGGTGGGAGAAGGAGAGATGATGGATGAGGTCGGGATGGGTATGGCTCAATGGCGGAGTCTCGGCTGCCACCGCCCCGGATTCGGGAGACGGCGTCTCCCGTTTTGGCAGAGGCGGGGTGCTTGGCGCTGACGCCTTGCAGCCGCT
>NZ_JAAOMP010000040.1 GCF_018853815.1 Acidithiobacillus sulfurivorans
GGCAGCGCCATTCTGCTGCAATGTTAGAAACCAGACTAGCTTAAACTCTCGCTCTTTTTGTCTTGACTCATGGGTCCACCATACATAACACCATAGGCAGCAGCGGTACCCAAACCAAAAGATAGAGTGGAGCGCGTTTTTCAGCAAGCCGGTAAATGATAAAAACGGTTATGCTTTCAGTTTTGTAGCGGTTGTTTTGCGGCTATTAGACGGATCTTTGATCCGTCTTTTTTTATGGGCGCTGTGAACAAGCAAACGGGCCTTCAAAAAAATCAAAACAAGATGTTTTGCGGAAATATTCCAGAAACAAAACGTCCGTATTATGTAATCCATGGCGAGGGCACAACATACCCAAACCTCACAGAAAGAGGGAGCGCTTTAAGAATTTTATGCACCATCGGCCCGAAGGCCGCAGTGCTTTAGGTATGAAACAGTTTTGTAGCGGTTGTTTTGCGGCTATTAGACGGATCTTTGATCCGTCTTTTTTTATATCGTGGCTAACATGCTACACTATTGTTGCTTGTTCAACAAGGATGTCGTATGGACCCCAAAAACCAACGCTTAGTCTGGGTGGATCTTGAAATGACTGGCCTGCACCCTGAGCAGGATGAAATTCTTGAAATCGCCAGTATTGTCACCGACAACCAGCTTCGCATTATCTGCGAAGGGCCGGTGCTGGCCGTGCATCATCCCGACACCGTGCTGGCCAAAATGGACGACTGGAATCAGCGTACCCATGGTCAATCCGGGCTGATTCAGCGGGTACGAGACAGTCGCCTGGATACCCAGGCCGTAGAAACCCAGACCCTGGATTTTCTCAACGCGCATGTCGCTGCCGGAACTTCGCCCATTTGCGGCAATAGTGTTTGCCAGGATCGGCGTTTCCTGGCACGACTGATGCCGCGACTGGAACGCTTTTTTCACTATCGGATGATTGATGTCAGCACGCTCAAAGAGCTGACTTCCCGCTGGTATCCCGGCTTCCCGAAATTTCCCAAGGCAGAAAAACATGAGGCCCTGGCGGATATCCGTGAATCCATTGACGAACTGGCTTACTATCGGGAGAAAATCTTTCCGCAGCTTCTGGAGTTTCCTGAAAAGTAGATCCCGTTACTTTACTGGCGCCGGAAGGTTCTGGATCAAATCTACCCGTACCCGCACTTCCAGATTTTCTGCCAGAACCCTGCAAAGCAGGTAGTCTCCTTCCGGGCTTTCCAGCCATTCCAGTGGCATGACGACTTCCATATAATGGATGCCCGTACTTTCATCTGCCCAGTGCAGGCGCATTTGTTCTGATGTTAGTATGGCAATTTGCAAACGTTCGGCAATCTGGCGCGGGGTAGATGCATTCTGGGTCACGGAGGCTCCTCAGTAGTGAAAATTGATCTTTTCTACGAACTTGCTGTTCCCGAACACCAGGGCCGCAGCGAAGCCCAAGTTTATCACGAAACGCTCGACGAGCTCAGCCTGGCGGACCAGCTGGGTTTTCATGGTGCCTGGCTGGTAGAGCATCACTTCATGCGCGAGTATTCGCATTCCAGTGCCCCCGAAATATTTCTGGCCGCTGCCAGTCAGCGTACCAGCAAATTACGCTTGGGACATGCCGTTGTGGTCCTGCCTTACAATCACATAGTCAGGATTGCCGAACGGGTTGCCGCCCTGGATATTCTCAGCAACGGTCGCCTGGAGCTCGGCGTTGGTCGTGGTTTTTCTCCCAAGGAATATCAACTTTTCGGTAGCCAAATGGCCGATAGCCGCCAACATATGAAGGAAGGTTTGCAAATTCTTCGTGAGGCTGGAGGACCTGCTTTCAGCCACACGGATAAACTTTATCAGTTTGAAAATCTGGATATATTACCCAAGCCCATCCAGAGGCCTCACCCCCCCCTGTGGACAGCTGCAGTCAGTCCCGCCACCTTTCAGTGGGCCGCTCAGGAAGGCATCGGAGTTCTCTCCGGACCGTTCAAGCCCTGGTTTATGATCAAACAGGATTTGCGCGCTTATAAAAAGAGCTGGCAACAGCAACATGGTCAAGGCCCTTTGCAAGCCGGACAAAATAATGGATTTGCCATGACCATTGGTTGCCTTTGCCTGGAAGATGCCGCAGAAGCCAGACGGCTGGCTGAGGGATTTACCTGGTACTATCAACGCTTGCTGGATCAAACCCGGCCGGTTCTCGCGCAGTTGCGGGAAAGCTATGAATACTATCACCGGCTCGGCTTCCTTGAGCCCCTGCTGCGGCGCGGCCTGAATTTACGCATTCTCGAAAGCATGGGCATGGTGGTGGTCGGTGATCCGGAAACTTGTCGAAAAAAGCTTTCCAGATATTCACGCGCCGGAGTTGATCGTCTGATTCTGGCCGTTGGCGCGGGCATGGTGCCCAGTGCGGTTACCCGGCGTTCCATGCAACTTCTCGCGGAAGAAGTCATACCTTTCCTGAACCAGCCGGAAATCCGCTGATGCGGGTCATGGTTACCGGTGCTGCTGGTCATACGGCTGCAGCATTACTTCCGGTTCTCGTGCAACGGCCGGATATTCAGCAGGTGATAGCCGTTGATATTCACCCGCCCGCTTTTACCTCTGCCAAAATGCGCTACTTCAGCATGGACATTCGCGACCCGCGTCTTGCAGACCAGCTGGCGGGCATCGACCAAATCATTCACCTGGCTTTTGTGGTTCTCAGCCCTCATCTGGGGCCGCAAAACCGTTGGCGCAGCGAGATGCGCGACATCAACCTACGCGGCAGCCAGCGCCTTTTTCAAGCGGCGGCCAGCGCCGACGTGCGGCATGTCATTTACACCAGCAGTGTTGCCGCTTACGGTGCCTGGCCCGATAATCCCATTCCTCTGGATGAAAACTGGCCCTGCCGGCCGGTACCCGGTTTTGCCTATAGTGAAGACAAGGCGGCACTGGAATCCTGGCTGGATGTTTTCTCCGCCCAGAAACCCGCCTTGGCAGTTACCCGATTGCGTCTTCATGCCATCATCGGCCCCCATGGGCAAAAGCTGGTAAACGCCATTGCGACCAGTCCCTTTAATGTACGCATGAAGAATCCGGATCTACCCATCCAGTGTCTGCATGAAGACGATGCAACCCGCGCCATTGTTGCTGCACTGGATCATCCCCGTGAAGGCATTTTTAACATCGCTGCACCGGAACCGGTCCCATGGTCCCGCATTCCACGACGCTGGTATTTGCCATTGAGCCCCGGGCAACTACACCGCATCCATCGCAGTCTGCGGCCCTTCAATCGGGCTTTGGGAGACCCAGGCTGGCTTCAGGCTCTGGAAAATCCGCTCATTGTCGATACCCGCCGCGCTCAAGAGGCACTTGGCTGGCAAGCACGTTATTCCGTCAGCGAAGCACTGTCCTCCCTACGTCAGACTCAGGGTCTCAGTCCGCTTAAAGCTTGGAGGGTCTCCTAGACCATGGCACAATAGCGTATGACTTTTGCGTCCAACATTCCCGTACAGGCCCGGATCCAGCGCCATCATGATGCACTGGTCAAACGCTTGTCTGCACATAGCAGTCAATACCGGGATCCGGTCAGCACCATTCCCTGGGAAAGCCTGGATGCTGACAGTGCCTGGCTACCAGAGTCCCTGGTTTCTCTTTATGGATTAACGGAATACGAGCAGCTCAGCGCGGATGAACGTACCCGGCTATCGCAGGTGGAATTTGTCTCTTTTTGTGAGCTGGGCCTCTGGCTCGAGGCGCTGTTCATCCAGCGACTCAGTGCCAACTCCCTACATGAGATGTATCGCGATCCCCAGGGCTATCATTACCAGCTCCACGAACTGCGTGAAGAGGTCGGGCATAGCCTCATGTTTCTGGAGCTCCAGCAGCGTTCCCATCTGCCGTTTATGACCCCTCTTGGTGAGCGTCCGCCCTTGGCACGTCTGTTTGCCCGCTACGCTCCAGAGGGTTCTGCGGCTTTTTGGGCGACCATCCTCATCGGCGAGGACGTACCCGATCGCATGAATCGCCTGATTTTCGCCCGTAAGGATCTTCCTTCTGCCGTGCTCGCCATTACCCATGTGCATATGCGCGAGGAAGCGCGGCATATGGCTTTTGCCCGTACGACCATTCAAATGCGCAGTCAGGCCATGCATAACCTGAAAAAAAAGGCCATCAGCCCGGTGTTGCGCGAAGTATTCCGACAGTTTTTGCGTACCTGCTTTTTTCCCTCTGAACAAGTTTATGCTGCGGCCGGCCTGAGCCATCCCAGGGTCTGGGCGCGTCGCGCCCGTCACAATCCACACCGGATTGCATTGATGAACCAGTGTGCAAACCCCAGTCGTGACTTTCTGCGCACCCAAGGCTTTGCCTTGTGATTTTTTTCCTCCTGCTATAATTTGAGAACCATGAAAAAAACCATGCTGTTTGAACTCGGATCCATCTACGTTTCTCCGGATGCCCAGGCCATTTTTGAGTCTGGCGAGCTGGATCCACAAGAATTACTCCGGCGTCATGTTACTGCCGATTGGGACGAAGCCAGTGATCCGGACGTTGTGCGTGCCAGTGAAAAGGCCATCCAGAGTGAAGGGGCTGTAGTCAGCTCCTGGCAGATCAGTGGTTATACAGTCTGGATTCGGACCGATTCCAGCAGAAAAACAACCATCATCGACTTACCACTTGAACCCTGAGGTGTACCATGGCGGTGCTGACGATTCCTACACAGGCTTTCCCCGATCAACGCCCCGGCACCTCGGGTCTGCGTAAAAAAGTCTCGGTTTTTCAGCAGCCCCATTACCTCGAAAATTTTGTCCAATCGATCTTTGAGGCGATTCCTGACTGCAAGGGCAAAACGCTGATTCTTGGTGGAGATGGACGCTTTTTCAATCGCGAAGCCATCCAGATCATTTTGCGAATGGCCGCCGCCAACGGCTGGGGCAAAGTCATGGTTGGCCGAGGGGGACTTTTGTCTACCCCTGCTGTTTCTGCAGTCATTCGCGCTCACCATGCCCATGGCGGCATTATCCTCAGCGCTTCCCACAATCCAGCTGGCCCCCAGCATGACTTCGGCATCAAATACAACATCAGCAACGGGGGGCCAGCTCCTGAAAAAATCACGGATGCCATCTGGGCCAGCAGCAAAAGCATCCAGAGCTATCAAATCCTAGATACCGCTGATGTCGATATGGATCACGATGGTGTTTTTCAACTTGGCGATATGACCGTTGAAATTTGCGATCCGGTCCGGGACTATGCCGAGCTGATGGCCCGCATTTTTGATTTCGAAGCGCTGCGTCGTCTTTTTAACGGCAATTTCCGCATGCGTTTTGACGCCATGCACGCCATCACCGGTCCTTATGCCCTGGAGATTCTTGAAAACCAACTGGGTGCACCTGCGGGTACGGTCGTCAACGGCATCCCTCTGACTGATTTTGGTGGTGGTCATCCCGATCCCAATCTGGTCTATGCCAAGCCCCTTGCTGATTATCTGTTCGGCGAAGAGGCTCCCGACTTTGGCGCAGCATCCGACGGCGATGGTGACCGCAACATGATTCTGGGTCGCCAGTTTTTTGTCACACCCAGCGACTCTCTGGCGGTATTGGCTGCCAACGCCACCCAAATTCCCGGCTACCACGGTGGATTGAAGGGAGTTGCACGCTCTATGCCCACCAGTCAGGCCGTTGATGTGGTAGCACAAAAACTGGGCATACCGCATTATGAAACACCGACCGGCTGGAAATTTTTCGGCAATCTTCTGGATGCCGGTAAGATTACCTTTTGTGGCGAAGAAAGTTTCGGCACCGGTTCTGATCATGTCCGCGAAAAAGATGGGCTCTGGGCGGTCCTTGCCTGGTTGTCTGTGATTGCCGCGACTGGCAAATCCGTGGCTGAAATTGTGACCCGGCACTGGCAGGAATTTGGCCGCCATTACTACACCCGCCATGATTACGAGGGAATACCTGCCAGCGCCGGGGAAGAAATCATGGCGACAATCACTGCTCAGCTTCCAGTGCTGTCGGGGCAAACCCTGGCGGGAAGGATTGTACAAACCGCCGATGATTTTTCCTATACGGATCAGATAGATGGAAGCATTAGCAGCCATCAGGGATTGCGCCTGCTGTTCAGCGATGGTGCGCGCCTGGTTTTCCGTCTTTCCGGAACCGGCACCGAGGGTGCGACTCTGCGGATTTATCATGAACATCTGGAGCAGGATGCTGCGCGCCAGCAACTGGATCCACAACGGGTTCTGCGTGAACTGATTGCCTTGGGCAAGGATCTGACCCGTATTGAAAAACTTACGGGCCGCAAGGCCCCCACTGTCATCACCTGATGAAGGAGTCTGACTATGATGGATTACGACAACGATAGTAATGGTCTTGGATATAGTGCTTTGGGCATTGCCCTGCTGGCGGGTGCCGCTGCCGGTGCGGTAACCGCTTTGCTTTTTGCCCCTCAGGCGGGCGATCGCACCCGCGAACAAATCCGCCATCAGGCCAATCGCGCCTGGGACAAAGTGGTCGCTTCCCGTGAACGGATGAATGAACGCGTGGAAGAGTTGCTGGATACCATCGCCATTTACAGTGAAGAGCTGGTACAAAAAGGTAAAGATCTGAGCGACCGGGAACGGCAACGCCTCAATGATGGCATCGCCCTGGCCCGTAGCGAGTTGGATCGCCTGCGTCGGAAACTGTCCCGTTTAGATTGACCCCAGAGCAGCAAGCGGCTATGCTCTGCCTCGACGGGGCGTAGCGCAGCTTGGTAGCGCGCCTGCTTTGGGAGCAGGATGTCGTAGGTTCGAATCCTATCGCCCCGACCAATTAAAACGGGCACTTGGCACATGCGACCAAGTGCTTTTATTTTTTTGCTGAAGGATTTCGTGCAGGCGTTTCTCGAAAACAATGGTGAGTACTACACCCAACGCCGCCAGAATAACCTCTTACGCATCCGTCGTACCCCCTAGACTGGGCAGATCATGCCACCTGTGCCTCCCGGATCACGTCCGGGTGCTTGGCTGCGATGCGGAGCAGCGTCATAGCCGCACCGGAAGGGTTGCGCCGCCCCTGTTCCCAATCCTGAAGGGTACGAATAGACACCCCCATCAGCGCGGCAAACTGTGACTGTGACAATCCTGCGCTGATACGGGCCTGCACAACCTGTGGCACGTCGATCTTATGGACAGCACCTTTTTTCCCGGCCTTCATCTGCCGGACGGATTCCAGAAGTTCTGCGCCAATATCGCGCTTGGCGTCCCGTTCCATGAGTTCCTTTTCAGCCATCGGCATCATCAATCTCCTTGCGTAATTGCTGCAGCACATGCGCCGGTTCCATCGGATTTTTCGACATCCTCCGCTCGGGGGATCACGTCGCCTGCGTCCGTAAACGCCAGTGGCGATGGTGCCCATACTGCGGGTCCCTGGAAAATTTGGAATATAAAAGAAGTTGACAGCAGTTTCCACGGCACCGATCTTTTCCGTAAGAGCATCCAATTGACTGGCTTGACGGTCAGCCCAGCTTATCGTCGGCAATATGATAATGTGGATCTTCGGTAATGTTGAGTTCCACAAGATCCTTGGCTTTATCAAGAAGCTCCAGACAATCTGCACACAAGTGCCTTAAATAGAGCTTTTTACCTCTTTCCGTATAACGTCCGGCTAGACTATCTATAGCCTCTACGGCAGAATGATCGACTATGCGTGCTCCTGCAAAATCAATCACGACTTGTTCGGGGTCATCGGCGGGATCAAACAGATTTCGGAATTGCGTTACGGATGCGAAAAACAGGGTACCGCGCAACTTATAAATTTTGACGCCCCGTTCATCTACCGTACTGCTCACATCAATCTGCTTGGCGTGTTCCCAGGCAAAAACCAGGGCGGCTAAGATAACACCCACCACTACTGCCAGGGTAATATTGACCATCACGGTCAACACGGCAACCAGAATACCTATAAAAACATCAGTATGTGGAATTTTTCCAAAAAAGCGAAAGCTACTCCATTCAAAAGTTTTCTCAACGATGACAAACATCACTCCGACCAGCGCAGCAATAGGAACCTGTTGAATATAGTGCGAAGCGAGCACAATAAATGATAACAAAAATATGGCCGTCGTAATGCCCGATAATCTTTTAATAGCACCGTTATTGACGTTGATAATGCTTTCACCCAGCATCGCACAACCACCCATTGCCCCGAAAAAACCACTCACTACATTGGCGATTCCCTGAGCCATGGATTCACGGTTGGGCTGCCCGCGAGTGTCGGTCATTTCATCAATTAAATTAAGCGTCAGCAGGGTTTCCACCAAGCCGTTGGCAGCCATGATCAGCGCATAGGGAAAAACAACTTCCAATGTATGCCAGTTCCAGGGAACCTGCGGCACATGAAAGCTGGGTAATCCACCGGAAAGCGAAGCCACATCTCCCACGGTCACGGTCGGGATCTGGAATACCACAACCACCATTGTGGTAATCAAAGCACCAGCCAGCGTCGCAGGAATCGCTTTGGTCAACCGAGGCATCAGATAAATCGCAACCATGGTTAAGGCTACCAAACCAATCATGGTGTATAAATCCGTGCCCTGCATCCAGGCCAGATGTCCACTGGCATTTTTGATTTTAAAGTGATCCAGCTGGGCCAGAAAAATAACCACCGCCAGGCCATTAATAAAGCCCAGCATGACGGTGTGGGGAATCAAGCGCACGAATTTGCTAAGGCGTGCTGCAGCAAAAAAAAGCTGCAACAATCCCATCAGTACGACTGCAGCAAAAAGGTATTCCACACCATGGGAAACAACCAGGCCGAGCATAACTACCGCTGTAGCGCCACTAGCGCCGGAGACCATGCCGGGCCGTCCACCCCAGGCGGAGGTTATAAACACCAGAATCACGGCCGCATATAATCCAGTCAGCGGCGAAACGTGCGCCACAAAGGCAAAGGCAATAGCTTCAGGAACTAATGCCAGAGCCACAGTAATTCCACTCAGAATATTGAGTTTTTTCTCCTGAAAGGAGGAAATTGCTTCCATAAATAACTCCGGGGAAAATTGAGCATCCTGAGCCACAGAATGTCAGATTTGAAAAGGAAATAAATATTCAACATACTGAAATGACAAGCGCATCGAAAACCATCCAGGAATGATGATTTCGCCCGACACGAACAGATTGGCTGAAATATATTTACATCAGGTTCCCAGCACTTTGCGGGCATTGGTGAATATCTGCATCCATGGGGTCAATTCGTCCCAATCTGCCGGAGCCCAACTCATTTGCAGGCTACGCACTACCCGCTCGGGATGCGGCATCAAAATGGCAACCCGACCATCTTCATTGCAGAGTCCGGTGATTCCTTCCGGCGATCCGTTGGGGTTAGCCGGATAATGACGTGCCACTTGCCCCAAGGCGTCTACGTAACGCATGGTGGCCGGTGCAGGAGACCCCTCGGTGGCACTGTCAAAGTGGGCGCGGCCTTCGCCATGGGCGATGACAATCGGTGCATAGGTTCCGGCCATCCCGCTAAACCACAGAGAGGGAGAGTCCAGCACTTCCACCATAGCCAAGCGGGCTTCAAATTGCTCAGAACGATTGCGGGTAAATAATGGCCAATGCCCGGCTCCGGGAATGATTTCCCGCAATTCAGCCATCATCTGGCAGCCATTACAGACACCCAGGGCCAGACGCGATTCATCTGCAAAAAACGCCGCAAACTGGTCCAGCAATGCCGAATGAAAGAGGATGGACTTGGCCCAGCCAGCACCGGCACCCAACACATCGCCATAGGAAAAGCCACCACAGGCCGCCACCGCCTGAAAATCATTGAGCTGATAGCGTCCGTTAGCCAGATCACTCATGTGGACATCCACAGCCGTGAATCCGGCACGATGAAAAGCGGCCGCCATTTCGATCTGACCGTTGACGCCCTGCTCACGCAAAATGGCCACTTTGGGCTGCACACCCTGCTGAATCATGGGAGTCTGCGGGCGAAAAGGAACGCGGGCGAAAAGCGGTGCTTCCATTGCGGTCGACGCAGCAAATGCTTCTTTTGCACATTGCGGGTCGTCACGCAACGACGCCATCTGATAACTGTTTTCAGTCCATGCCTGCAGCAACTCCGCAACGGGTTCGTCCAGTAAAACCTGCTCATCCTGCAGTACCCGCAACTGCCAATGCCCGACATGCACGGCACCAAGGCACTGAGCCTGGGTATCTATATCCATTTCCGCAAAAATACCACGCACGGTTTCCCGATCTTTGGCCGCTACCTGAAGTAATACGCCCGGCTCCTCCGCAAACAGGAAAGACCAGACATCGGCCCCGGCAGGCAGCACAATATCCGCCCCGCAACGACTCGCAAATGACATTTCACAGAGCGTAGCCCACAGCCCGCCATCGGCACGGTCATGATAGGCGAGCACGAGTTCCTGTTCACGCAAGCTGCAGAGCGCCGCAAAAAGGTTACGCAATAGTTCGGGCTGATCCATATCCGGCGTTTCCGCCCCCATTTGCCCCAGTGTCTGAGCGAGGATAGAAGCCCCCAGACGACCTTGTCCTAAATCGACCAACCATAAATCCGTCTCTTCCTGAGCCACCCACTGGGGCGTCCAGGTCTTACGCAGATTCTGCACTGGCGCAAAAGCCGTAATAATCAGAGAAAGGGGCGAGACCACTGCTTTGTCCTGCCCTTCCTCCTGCCAGAGCGTGCGCATGGACAAGGAGTCTTTTCCCACCGGAATAGCCAGATCCAGAGCCGGACAAACTTCCAGGGCTGCCGCCTTGACGGCATCAAAGAGGGCTGCATCTTCGCCGGGATGATCCACTGCAGCCATCCAGTTGGCCGAGAGCTTGATATTATCCAGTGCCCGCACATCTGCTGCCCAAAGATTGGTCAGTGCTTCAGCAATGGCCAGGCGCGCACTGGCCACAGGGTTCAGAACCGCCACGGGCGCCCTTTCGCCAATGGCCATCGCCTCACCGTGGGTATTCCAGAAATCCGCTGCAGTCACCCCACAGTCAGCAACAGGCACCTGCCAGGGACCTACCATCTGATCGCGGTGAATCAGGCCGCCCACGCTCCGATCACCAATGGTAATCAGAAACTCCTTACTGGCTACAGAGGGATGACGGAGCACCGCATAGGCAGCATCGCGCAGAACGGCTCCAGACAGGTCCAGAGATTGGGTCTGAACCATTTGATGCCGGCTATCTCTTTCCATTCGCGGCGGACAACCCAGTAGTGCGCTGAGTGCCATCTCTACAGGGGTATCTTGCAGGAGCGCATCTTCGACCAGAAGGACATCGTCTTCCACAGCCTCGCCCAGTACGGCGTAAGGGCAACGCTCACGCTGACAAATGGCCTCGAAGCGCGGCAAATCCTCTGGAGTAACCGCCAACACATAGCGCTCCTGCGCTTCATTACTCCAGATTTGCATGGGCGACATGGCTGGTTCTTCATTAGGTATCGTACGCAACTGCAAGCGCCCGCCCCGACCCCCATCATGTAACAACTCGGGAACGGCGTTGGATAATCCGCCAGCACCCACATCATGAATGGAGAGGATGGGTGAATCCTGGTCCAAAGCCACACAGCGTTCAATCACTTCCTGGGCCCGCCGTTGCATTTCGGGATTACCCCGTTGCACTGAGGCAAAATCCAGTTGTTCATCGCCTGATCCGCTGGCCACACTGGAAGCTGCACCACCACCCAGACCAATGAGCATGGCCGGGCCACCAATCACCAGCACTTTCGCGCCTATCGGCAAAGGCTGTTTTTCCACCATCTGCGGGCGGATTTGCCCCAACCCTCCGGCCAGCATGATGGGCTTGTGGTAACCTCGATGCACCCCATTGTGATCACACTCAAAAACCCGGAAGTAGCCGGCAATGGCCGGACGTCCAAATTCATTGTTGAAAGCAGCCGCACCCAGCGGTCCATCGCGCATGATTTCCAGAGCGGAACGAATACGCGCAGGCTTGCCATAAAAAGACTGTTCCCAGGACTGGGTATAACCCGGAATACGGAGATGAGATACCGAGAATCCGGTCAGCCCCGCCTTGGGCTTGCCGCCCCGCCCCGTGGCTCCTTCATCCCGAATTTCTCCACCACTGCCCGTGGCCGCGCCCGGAAAAGGAGAAATAGCCGTTGGATGATTGTGGGTTTCCACCTTCATCAAAATGGCGGTGTTTTCTTCCATTAGCCGATATTGACCATCGGCGACCACGGCAAAGGGCTGACTGGCCATGGTACTCGCCATGACTGCTGCATTGTCCTTGTAGGCAGATAAAGTGCCTTGCGGAGTCAGGCGATGGGTTTCACGGATCATGCCAAACAGACTCTGGGACTGATTTTCGCCATCCAGACGGTAGTGAGCATTAAATACCTTATGTCGACAATGCTCAGAATTCGCCTGAGCAAACATCATCAGTTCGGCATCACTGGGATCTCTGCCCAAATCTGAAAAATAATCCTTCAAGTAATCCAGCTCAGCGGGAGACAACGCCAGTCCCATGCTGCGATTGGCTTCAGTCAAGGCCTTCATGCCCTCTGCCTGCAGAGACACCCGCCGCAAATGCGCTGGCTCGGGGTGTTTGAAAATAGCCTCGGCTGCATCCCAATCAGAAAGCACAGATTCGGTCATGGGATCATGAAGCTGCCGGCGGATTTGCTCTATTTCTGTCGCACTGAAAGTACCTGCCCCTGCACGCATCAGCGTATAGGAGACGCCACGTTCGACCCTGCGGACATGGCCAAGACCGCAATGCCGGAAAATTTCGCTGGCTTTGCTCGACCAGGGAGAAATGGTACCCAGGCGCGGCAATACGCAAATCTCCTGAATTTCATCATCGGGCTTTTCGGCAAAAGGCGTTCCATAGTGCAGCAGGGCGGTGACAACACTCATTTGTTCAGCGTTGAGGGCTTCACTCAGGTCAAGAAGATGCACAAAGCGCGCATTCAGATAAGCAACCGGAATGTCTGCTTCTTGCAGGAGTTTCAGCAGATGTTGCAGACGAAAGGCAGAAAGGGCCGCAGAGCCGCGCAGCAGCAGCATGAAGTGTTTCCTCGCTCAAAAATCAGACCTGGAACCGATAATAAACTTAAAGGGGCACACCCAGACGTTGGGCTACTTCCAGATAGGCTTCCACCACCCCGCCGAGATTACGCCGGAAGCGATCCTTATCCATTTTTTCCAGACTTTGGGCATCCCATAAGCGACAACCGTCGGGGCTGAATTCATCACCCAGATATAATTCGCCGTGGTAACGCCCGAATTCCAGCTTGAAATCCACCAGAATCAGGTTGGCTTTGGCAAATAAAGCCTTCAATAACGTGTTTACGCGCATGGTCCAGCGCCGCATGGCTTCCACCTCTTCTGCACTGGCCCAGCCAAAGGTGCGAATATGTGAGGTGTTGATCATGGGATCGTGCAAGGCATCATTTTTCAGAAAAAATTCCAGGGTCGGGGGCTCCAGTATCCGCCCTTCCTCAATACTCAGTCGCTTCGTTAAAGAGCCTGCAGCACGATTACGAACCACGCATTCCACTGGAATCATTTCCAGACGGCGCACCAGACTTTCGCGCGCATCCAGACGCCGGATAAAATGGGTAGGTACGCCCTCGGATTGCAGGTACTCCATGATGAACGCATTGAAAGCATTGTTGACCTCGCCCTTGCGGGCAAGCTGCTCCACTTTTTCTCCATCAAAAGCCGAAGTGTCATCCTTGAAGTGCAGGATCAGCTCATCTTCCACGCTGCTGGCATAAACAATTTTGGCTTTGCCTTCGTACAATGCCTGGCGTTCACTCATTGCGGCTGTCCCTTTGGGAAGACCCGCGCGAAGATGCGATCAATGTTGCGGGTGTGGTAAGCAAGATCAAACAGTTCTGCCAGATCTTTTTCCTGCAAATACTGCGTAACATCCGGATCTGCAGCCAGAAGCGCCTTGAAATCCGCATTATTTTCCCAAACCTGCATGGCATTGCGCTGGACGACACGGTAAGCGTTTTCCCGCAACATGCCCTTGGCCGTCAAAGCCAACAATACGCGTTGAGAGAAAATCAGACCATGCATTTTATTCAGGTTATCCATCATATGCTGAGGATAAACCACCAGTTTTTCCAGCAACCCACTGGCCCGGTAGAACATGAAATCCATGACAATGCAGGCATCCGGGCCAATAACCCGCTCCACGCTGGAATGGGAAATATCCCGCTCATGCCAGAGGGCAATGTCTTCCAGCGCCATGCTCGCATAGCCTCGCAACAAGCGCGCCAAGCCGGTAAGATTTTCGGAAAGAATAGGATTGCGCTTGTGCGGCATGGCGGAACTGCCCTTCTGCCCTGCCGTAAACGGTTCTTCGGCTTCCAGTACTTCCGTACGCTGCAGATGCCGAATTTCCACCGCGATTTTCTCGATGGAACCGGCAATGATGGCGAGCGTATTGAAGAACTCGGCATGACGATCCCTGGAAATCACCTGGGTGCTGGCCAGTTCTGGATGAAGGCCCAACTCATGACAGACAGCTTCTTCAATATCCGGATCAATATTGGCAAAAGTACCCACGGCTCCGGAAAGCATTCCCGCAGAAACTGCCGTAATGGCATGCTGCAGACGCTGGTGATTACGCTGCGCCTCGGCATACCAGACTGCCACTTTCAGACCAAAAGTAATGGGCTCGGCATGAATGCCGTGAGAACGGCCCATCATGACCGTATCCTTGTATTTCCAGGCCAGTTGCTCCAGCGCCGTACAAACACGATCCATGCCTTTCAGGAGCAACTCCCCGGAGCGTTTGAGCTGCAAGCCGAACCCCGTATCCACCACATCCGAAGAAGTGAGTCCCACGTGAATAAAGCGACTGGAAGGCCCCACAAATTCTGCCACAGATGTCAAAAATGCAATGACATCATGTTTCACTTCCAGCTCGATTTCGGCAATACGCGCACTGTCAAAAGCGGCCTTTGCTTCAATTTCTGCCAAGGCCTCCGCTGGAATCTCGCCACGCGCAGCCAGAGCGCGGCAGGCGGCCAACTCGACATCCAGCCACGCCTGATATTTGGCGTCCTGAGTCCATAAGGCACCCATTTCCGGGCGCGTATAACGCTCAATCATGCATTACCCCCGGATTGCGGGGTCAGTGCCGTCTGTAACTTGTTGAGCACTTCCACCGCCCACTTGGGTGCAGTTTTACCCACCCCCGGCTCGGTTTCCAGGACGCTGCCGGAGTTGTCTTTCATGGCCAGCAGGCGGACTCGCACCGAAACCGGCTCCTGATCTTTCGGGCTGCTCCAGATAGCCTTGATGCTATCCCAGGTGCGGTTCAGAATCCCGCCCACAAAACCCTGCTTTTGCCGGGCCTGCTTACCGCCTTCATGAATCATCACCGACCAATCCCCCATCCCTTCGCTGCGAACCGGATAGCCCAGGCCTTGCAGGGCCACCTCAACGGCGGGTTGGGCTTTGGCAGGAACAGCATTCAGAACCAGATAAGGACCACCATCATCCCGATAGCGCGTCACCTTGATTTTGGGCATTTCTGCCAGCAGCACCGACTGGCTCAGACGCTTCTGCACAGCCTGCAGCAAGTCGCGATTATGATCGGCATCGGCAGGGACTTTTTTCCATTCCACCGAACTGCCCTGAGGGTTATTCCAGTATCGCTCCTGCTGAATACTTAAAACCTGATTGCCATCGGTGGTGGTCTGCAAATGAAAAGCGTAGCGTTCACGATGCGAAGGAGCCAGGGTATTGCCGAAAAAGGCCGAAATACCGGTACGGAAATTATGCCAGCCAGTGACCAGTTCACCCTGCTCCGGCGCAAATTTTTCTATAGGGGTCTTGCTGGCTGCCAGTGTTTCCTTGACTGCAGCCCATATCTGCTCAGGTTTGGCCTGCGTCGTCAGGCTCAGATCTGCACCGCTACCGATAATTTGTGAACTGACCCCGGCCAGAGGTTTTTCTTCTATGGGCTTTTGGCCGGGCGCTTCACGCGGCTGGAAAACACCATACCCGCCCATGGTGCTATCCGACACGGTAGCGGGGTTCACGGGTCCTCCTGGAATAGTCACCCCCGGCGCCGGTACCTGGGCCAGCAGATCCGGAGGAACAGCAAGAGGTTTCATTACCTGCGAATCTTCATACTTCGGACCCGTACTTGTATGCAGGAAAGGAATATACGAACACCCTCCCAAACCCAGACTGGCAACCACGGCAAGAGCAACATAACGGCGCATGTAAAACCCCACTAAACGCGACAGAACGCGAAAAAAATCAAAGACAATGCGCTGCTCGCAAACTGCTGCGCAGACGCTCGTGATACATTTCGGACAACGGGGTCAAGGGCAATCGCAACGCGGGCCCCATTCGTCCCATTTCCTGCAAGGCCCATTTCACCGGGATGGGGTTGGACTCTACAAACAAGTCACGATGTAGACCCACCAACTGCGCATTGACCGCTCTGGCGGTCACAAAATCTCCCGCCAGGGCCAAATGACACATTTCGGACATCAGGCGCGGGGCCACATTGGCCGTCACGGAAATGACCCCTCTGGCACCCAAAGACATGGCCGCCAAAGCCGCCGCATCATCTCCGGTATACACCTCAACCTGATCACCACACTGATGGAGAATTTCTGCCACCCGCTCGACTTTACCACTGGCTTCCTTAATGCCTACCACGCAGGCGCGCTGGGCTAAACGGGCCACGGTTTCCGGCAGAATATCCCCCGCCGTACGGCCGGGCACATTATAAAGTATCATCGGAAAATGGCAGGCCTCTGCAATAGCCGTGTAATGTTGAAAAAGCCCTTCCTGAGTCGGTTTGTTATAGTAAGGAGAAACCAGAAGAGCCGCATCTGCCTTGGCTTCCATGGCCGCCTTGGTCAGGCTGATGGCTTCGTGGGTGGCATTGGCACCGGTTCCGGCAATAACGGGTATCCGCCCCCTGACCTGCTCAACGACGCTACGAATCACCGTAACATGTTCTTTCATTTCCAGAGTGGCAGATTCGCCGGTAGTACCCACAGCTACCAGCGCATGCGTGCCTTCACTAATATGCCACTCCACTAAATCCCGCAATGCCGTATCGTCCACGGCGCCATCTGCGCGCATGGGCGTCACCAAAGCTACCATACTGCCGTGAAACATGATTTTTATGCTCCCGCTCTTAACGCGTTCCATTTCTGCATGGGATGGTACTTGCCCGACAGAGGGCTGGCAAGGCAAAGGAACCAATTGGCTGGATGACCCAGCGCCATACCCAACCCCACAACACTCTATATCAGGCAGTATTTATGCATCTGTACCTCGGCACGAATGCCCGTTAAAATATAAAGCTTATGAAAGCCTTTGCACAATATGAATCAACTGCCTCACTCGCAGAAATTGTGGGTGCCATAAGCTTCGCGTTAGATCTAACCGAGGGGCAGCCAGCTGGACATTCTTTGCGCTGCACCTGGATTGCCATGCATATCGGTCGTCAATTACGGCTTGACGATACGGCCTTAACCGACCTGTACTACTCGGTATTACTGAAAGACGCCGGTTGCAGCAGTAACGCCGCGCGTCTTTGGGAGCTTTATGGCACCGATGAAAGACTGGTCAAAAAAGACTACAAGCTGGTAGACAATCAGAATTTTTTGCAGCTAGCCAAATTTGTGTTTCGTCATGTTGGTCAACATGAGGATATTCTGGGAAAAATGCGTCGCGTTGTGCATCTTGGCAGCAAAGGAGAAGAACTGGCGACGGAACTGGTTCAAACCCGGTGTGAACGTGGATCCAATATAGCGCTAAAATTAGGTTTCAACGCAAATGTTGCCGAAAGCATCAAAAGCCTTGACGAGCACTGGAACGGTAAAGGGCGTCCGGAAGGATTAAAAGGCAACCAGATTCCATTGTTTTCACAAATAGCCCTGATCTCTCAGGTCATAGATATTTTCTACAAAACAGGGGCGCGCCATGACGTCCATAAAGAACTGCATCGACGTCAGGGAACATGGTTTAATTCTGAGATAGTAAAAGCTTTTCAGGCACTTTATCAGGTCGACGGGTTTTGGGAAGGGCTTAAAGATGAAGGTATTGAGTCGCGCGTCAGCGCCCTGGAGCCCGTATCCTGTAGAACATTCATTGACGAGGACAGATTAGATCATATTGCAGAAGTTTTTGCTTCCATAGTTGATATAAAAAGCCCCTATACGCATGATCACAGTCGCCGGGTAAGTCTTTACACTGACGGAATTGCGGAACAAATGGGATTCACTCCAGAGCATCGACGCTGGTTGCGACGTGGTGCTTTATTGCACGATGTCGGGAAGCTTGGCGTCAGTAATCATATTCTCGACAAGCCTGGCAAACTGGATGATCAGGAATGGGAAGCGGTTCGGATTCATGCCGGATTAACCAAGGATGTTCTGGAAAGAATTTTTCATTTTCAGGATATCGCCGCTATTGCTGGCGCCCATCATGAACGCCTGGATGGAATGGGATATCCCTTAGGCTTACAAGCAAAGGATATTTCCCTTGAAACCAAAATCATCACCACGGCTGACATTTTTGATGCAATCACTGCCAAAAGACCCTATCGCGACGCAGTACCTGTTGCCCGCACCTTGGAAATCATGGAACAGGAAGTGGGGAAAGCCATTGACCAAAATTGTTTAATCGCGCTACGAAACTGTCTGCCATCTTGGTCATTTCTGCAACAATAGCCAGCACATCAGTCAATACAAATTTGCAATGAGACGGTAACTGGTGCTCCCAAGGGGGTTCGAACCCCTGTTACCGACGTGAGAGGCCAGTGTCCTAGACCGCTAGACGATGGGAGCAGGGCCACAGATTATAAGGATCCGACGAATAATAGCAAGTATAATCAGGTCAACCCGCAAACTGCAGGATTGCCCAGAATTGCAGAGCCGTACCGGCAATGACAAAAATATGCCAGATCGAATGGAAGTATTTTCGTTGGTCCAACAGAAAAAAAACAACTCCCAGCGTATAGGCGGCGCCACCACCCAGTAACAGCCACAAAAACCAGCCTGGAGAGGCGCGATACAAAGGTAGCACCGCAAACACCGCCATCCAACCCATCAGCAAATAGAGCATCAACGACAGGGTATAAAAGCGCTTTCCGGTGAACACCAGCAGTAAAATACCCACCAACGCCAACACCCATTCCAGCACCAGAAGGATCATTCCCCAAATATCATTCAAAACCATCAGGGTTACGGGCGTATAGGTGCCGGCAATCAACAAGTAAATAGCCGAACGATCCACCCATTGAAAAAACAGCTTGGCGGGTCCCTGTGGCAGCAAATGATAGATGGTGGATGCAGCATATAAAATCAGGATGGTAGCCACAAATACCGAAACGCTGACAATAGCCAGCGCTTTACTGTGCAACGCTGCTCCCAGCAACCAGATAATAAATATCAGCAAGGCACCCATAGCTCCAGCACCATGCAAGAGCCCGTTAATCCACTCTTCGAGCCGCGTCTGATTTCTTTCTGTCTGGGGTTCTGCCTGAGAATACTGCAATATCCACCTATGGTTCTGTCGGCCAACTGCTTAGTTATAACACTTGTCCGTAAAACTGCACAGAACCTGATCTCAGATCTCAGGCACCCATGATCGGAACGCGCAGATGGGTGCCTGCTGGCTCTTCACCATGAGGAAGATTATTGGCAAGGCGAAGTGCTTCAACACTGAGGCCATAACGACGCGCGACTTCCGAGAGGGTTTCATGATGGCCCAGAATATGATTGGCCGATGACCAACGGCTATCAGTGGGTGGTGCCTTCACAAAGTGGGCAACAATGGCATCGTGCATACTGCGCGCAAGGGTCTGACGAAATTCCGGGTCACGCAGTCGCTGTTCTTCCTGCGGATTGGAAATAAAGGCGGTCTCGACCAACATGGAGGGCACATCGGGCGCACGCAGCACCACAAAGTTAGCATGTTGCACGGCCGCATTATGTAGCCCTTCCACCCCCACCAGCCCGCGAATCATCACATCCGCAGCCGCTGCCGCAGCATTCATGGCAGCCGTCTGAGTCATATTGATCAATACTTCATTGAGCATAGGATTCGGGCTGCCTGCAGGTAACTTGCTCAGTAAGGGGTCTGCTGCATTTTGGGTTTTCGCCAGCCAGCGCGCAGCGGCATTGCTGGCGCCCTTCCCTGACAATGCCCAGACCGTTGAGCCCCGCACGTCGGGGTCAGGAAAAGCATCCGCATGAATGGAAATAAACAAATCTGCCCGATGTTGCGAACCCAGATGCATACGTGACAACAGCGGAATATATTGATCCGTATGCCGGGTCATGACGACCTGTATCCCCGGAGTTTCACGCAAACGTTGGGCCAGAGTAAGGCCTACGTCGAGCACCACGTCTTTTTCCCGGGTGCCACGCAAACCAACCGCGCCAGGGTCGTGGCCTCCATGCCCAGGATCCAGGCAAACCACAATGGGACGTTCTTTCGATCGGCTGAGCAGGAAATTGCCCGCATCAGCCATTTTCCAGGTTCCGAGCAGAGCTCCACCCAGAGCTAACTGCTGAAGAAATTGACGCCGATTGGAATAAGTTCTGGATGAATCACTCACAACACGCCCCCAACTTATTTTAAAATCTCAAGTTATAGGGGTAATTTAGTGTTTATTCGAAAGAAGTCAAGATAGATAGATGATGGCTTACACTTTTACTGGATGAATTCTGATCTAGACACCCTGAGCCCCGAGCCAGCGCTGAATATCAGCAGCGCCCATGGCACCACTGACCCGCGCGTGTTCCTTGCCATTTTTGAAAAGAACCATGCTGGGAATAGAGCGGATCTGGAAACGCGCCCCTAAAGACTGCTCTTCTTCCGTATTGACCTTGGCAAAAAGCACGCGGCCACGCAAAGTTCGTCCAGCCTGCTCAAACTGCGGAGCCATACTGCGGCATGGACCACACCAGGGGGCCCAAAAGTCTACCAATACGGGTAATTCATTTTTCTGGATGTACGTATTGAAGCGTGCGGCAGCCAGATTAACCGGATGGTCTGGCAAAATTTCAGCATGACACTTGCCGCATTTGGCTTTATCACCCAAACGCTCCTGCGGTACCCGATTCAGGCTTCCACAGGAAGGACAAACTACCATTAATCCTGTCATTTTCTTCTCCCAATCCGCCTTGCCAGCTATTCCTGGGGTGCAGCCTGCAGGAGAGCGTCCAGGGCCCCACGATGATTCAGGGCCGCCAGATCATCAGAACCACCCACATGCTGACCATTGATGAAAATCTGCGGTACGGTGTGCCTTCCGTGGGCTCGCTGCTGCATTTCCCGACGTAAGGCCGGGTTGTGATCCACCCGAATAATTTGTGGATTGACGCCTTTACTCCTCAGCAAGGCTTCCGCGCGATGGCAATAAGGGCAGGTTCCCGTAGCATACACCAACACTTCGGCAGCCACTTTCATTTTTCGACCGGTAATCCAGCACCCCGCCAGGCACCAATACCACCCTTGAGGCTGTAGATTTTATCAAAGCCCGCTTTTTTCAGACTTGCAGCAGCCCGAGCCGAACGCATTCCGCTGGCGCACTGGCAGATGACATGATGACCACGATGCTTTTCCAAATCTTTCATATACTTGGGAAGATCTCCCAGGGGAATATGACGGGCACCGGGGAGATGCCCCTGAGCCCATTCATTTTGTTCGCGCACATCAATGACCACAGCTTCTTCATGGTTAATCAACTGAACCGCCGTTTTCGCATCTACCTCACTGATTCCTGCTGCCTTGCGCGTCAGTGGGCCTTTAAAAATCATGACGATCAAGGCTACTGCTGCCAGCAAAAGCGGCCATTGCGCCTCGACGAAGGTGAGAATTTTGGCTTCCATGAATTATCTCCCGCAGGACCCTGAACCCGGCACACCCAGCTTCAGTAAAATTTTGTCCAGCGGGCAGAAACAAGTGAAACCGCTCTGCAACAAATTGAAACCGACAAAGAGCGTAAATGCCAGGAACCACTCACTGACAAATATCGGGCTGGCCGGGGCACCCAAAACTACACTCACCAGAACAAAAAACCCGGCAACCACACGTACCCAACGTTCTGTATTCATTTTCTGTTAAATCCTCTGCGTCTGCTTTTCAAGGCGCCGCTCCCACAAAAAGTATAAAAGCGGAATCACCACCAATGTCAGCAGTGTGGAGGCGAAGGTGCCAAAAATCAAGGAAACCGCCAGACCACCAAATACCGGATCGGTCACCATAATGGCCGAGCCGAACATGATGGCCAGAGCCGTCAGCAAAATCGGGCGAAACCGCACTGCCCCCGCCTGCAACACAGCCTCTTCAAGCGCGTAGCCCTGACGCCGATAATCAATAATAAAATCAATTAACAACAAGGAGTTTCGCACCACCACACCGGCCAGCGCAATGACACCAATCATGGAAGTCGCATTAAAGGGTGTATTCAACAACCAGTGTCCGGGAAACACCCCAATCAGGGTCATCGGAATGGCCCCCATGACAATGACCGGCATCATAAAAGACTGATAATAAGCCACCAACATCAGATAGATGAACACCAGGGCCACAATGAATGCTGCGCCCAGATCGCGAAACACATCCAGAGTCAGGCGCATATCCCCCCCCCAGAGAATCTGGTAGTGGGTAATATCATTAGGCTGGGCAGGCGTGAAGCCCAGATTGCCAGTGGTCAGATGGACACCGTCAATGTGCTGATCATCCAGCCAGTGATTCAGGCTCAGGACGGCGTACACCGGGCTTGAACCAATCAGATCGCCGGTCACATAGACCACCGGATGTTGGTCCCGATCATAAATCGGTTTGGCCAGAGTGGTTTTCTGGATCTGGACAATACTGGACAAGGCCACCTCTTGCCCCTGACTGTTGCGAATATGCAGATCAAGAATCTGCTGACGCCAGGCACGATCCTGGGGGGGAACCCGCAAAATGATATCTACCGGTTCCCGGGCTGAAGGATCATGCAAGGCACCGAGCTTGGTGCCCGCAATATAGTCATGTACCAGCTCAGCCACTTGTACCGGGGCCACTCCAGCGAGCATGGCCTTTTGCCGATCTACATGAATCCGGTATTCGGGCACGCTCGCTGTCACCGAATCATCCACGTTAATCATGTCGTACACTTTCCGGAAGTGCTGCTCTACCGTCCCGGCCAACTCCCGCAACTTTTGGTAATTCGGGCCATAAAGCTCTGCCACCACCTGGGCACGCACGGGGGGCCCCGGCGGAACCTCAAAAATCTTGATAACGGCCTGGGGGAAACGACTGCGCACGCTCTGCAGGGCTTTATACACCTCCACAGCCACCGTATGAGACATGGGGCGTTCATCACGCGGTACCAGATTGATTTGTATCTGGGCGTAATTACTGCCTTCGCGCATCATGTCACCACGTACCAGCCCCGCAAAATCCACCGGGGCAGAACGTCCCAAATACGTCTGGAAGTTTTCTATGTAATGATTATGACTGAGGACATCACCTACCGCTTGCGCCACCTGACCGGTGGCGTCCAATGCAGTCCCTGCGGGTGTATCCACCTGAATCATGAAATCACTGACATTACCTTCCGGGAGCATCTTCAAATTGACACCCATGGCACTGAGGGGGCCATTCATACCCTGAGGACGGACAAATTGCCATAAGGGCATCAACATGGCCAACAACAGCAACACCACGACAATCAGGAAGAATATATTGCGGCGGCCAGAAGACTCGAGCAATGGCGTCACTACGCGCAAATACCCCCTTTGCAGCGCATCCTGCGGAGACTGGCTAGCATCCTGTTCTGGGTCATGTCCCGCCTGGGAATAGGTATCTGCCGCCTTGGCAGCCTTCTTGCGCAGAAAACGATACGCACCCCAGGGAACTACCGTATAAGCCAACAGCACCGAAGCAATCATGGCAATGGGCACGAAAATCGGGATCGGCAGCATGAAAGGACCCATCATGCCGGTGACAAAAGCCATCGGCACAAAAGCCAGAATGACCGCTAACGTAGCAATGTTGGTAGGATTGCCAATCTCATTGGTCGCATGAATCACGCAGTTGGCAAAATCACCTTTGGCACAACCGTGCAAATGACGGTGAATATTTTCAATCACCACAATTCCGCCATCTACCAGTAATCCCAACGATAAAATCAGAGCGAACAGGGTAATCCGGTTGATAGTCTGGCCCAGCAACCAGCCGATGCCCAATACCACTCCCAAAGTCAGGGGCACCGTCAAAATAACAATACCGGCTTCCCGCCAACCCAGGAAAATCATCAAGATGATGGCCACCACTCCGACAGCAATGCTGAGATGTTCAAACAGGGTACTGACGGCATCATCAGCTCGGGCGCCGTAGTCCCGGGTAATGGTGACATGCACACCCTGGGGCAAAGCTTCCTGCTCAAGACGGTTCAGCTTGGCCTTGATGGCGTCTGCTACCGTGACGGCATTGGTTCCTGGGCGCTTGGCCAGAGTAATGGTTACTGCTGGCATATTTGTTCCGGCCGGCAGCTGCATACGGTTCGCCAACCCGGCGGTATTACTGGTAGCGGTGTGACCTTCCGCCGCACCTTCCTCAATACGTGCCACATTTTTCAGAAAGATGGGTTGGCCATCATGACTGCCGATAATCACATTACCGACATCTTGCGCTGAACCCAGTGCGCCATTGATGCGCAGAGGAATTTCGTGATTGTCGTTGACCAGATTGCCGCCGGGCAAAATCACATTGTTTCCCTGCAGGGATTGTTCGATATTTTTCAGACTGAGACCGGCACTCGCGAGCTTGGCGGGATTGAGCCAGACATTGACCGCCTGCCTACCTCCACCAATGAGGGTAGCATTAGCCACATCGGGCACATTCTGCAATTGATCCATCAAGCGGGTGCCCACTTGACGCAAGGCCACAGGCGTCAAGTGTGATGTACTTAAAGTTACCGTCATGATGGGAACATCATTGATCCCTATGGACTTGACCAGAGGCTGCTCCGTCCCCGGCGGCATTTTGTCCATATTACGGCTGAGCTGGTTGTACACCTCCAGCAGGCTTTTTTCTTCATTGGCCCCCACCTGAAATTCCACGGTGACAATACCCATGTCATTTACGGAGTAACCAAAGGTATGATGCACCCCCGGTAGGGAAGCCATCAGCGCTTCCAATGGACGGATGACTAAATTGTGGATCTCCTCACTGTTGGAACCGGGGCGCATGACGAAAATTTCTGCTGCCGGAACCACAATCTCGGGATTGTAAAGACGCGGGGTCACCGTAACCGCCAGAAGCCCGAACAGGGCAATGGCAATCATGATGAGCACCGTAATTTTGGATTGGTAAAAAGACTGAGCCAGCCGCCCGGCCAAATTCATTTTTTGCTGCTGATCAGCCATGGGCTGCTCCGGCCTTGATGTAATCACCATTGTTGACTGCAGCAAGATTACCCGTCACCACGGTTTCTCCGGCACTCAGGCCGGCCAGAATTTCTACCCCATCTGGTGTTTGCGGACCGGGACGAACCATACGGTAATGCGCAATGCCATGCGCATCTACAACAAACACCCCCGGAATACCCGCACGATCCAGCAACGCGTTGGCAGGCACTGCAATAATCTGACGGGCTGCCAGCGGTGCCGCAACGGTCACATAATCTCCTGCCTGAAGATGACTATCGGCTGGCAGACTCAGCTTGACGGTGTGGGCATGGGTCATGGCATCTGCCGCGTTGACCATATCCAGCACCGTCGCGGGGATCCGCTGGCCGTCCGCAAGCACGCTGAGAGTCTGACCAATTTTCAGGCTGCGGTATAAAGCACTGCCAGCGGCAAAGCGCACTTCCAGTTGAATGGTATTGGCCAAAGTAAGCACTGGCTGACCCGGCGAGGCCATATCGCCATTTTGGGCCTGTTTATTGATAATGGTTCCGGAAAACGGTGCGGTTACCCGAGCGTAACGCATCTGGGCCTGAGCGCTGGCAATGCCCGCACGCGCAGCAGCGGCACGCGCCTGAGCCATGGCATAGGCCGACTTCACCTGATCCCACTGCTTTTCAGGAATCGCCTGCTGGGCATACAGGGCTTTGAAGCGATCATAGTTGGAACGGGCATCGCTGAGATTGGATTGCGCCTCGGCAAGGCCCGCCTGGGCCTGCTGTACCTGGGCCTGCACATCCGTTGGATCGACCTCAAAAAGGAGCTGCCCAGCTTTGACTGCCTGACCTTCGCGTAGATCCAGATAACGAATATAACCACTGAGACGCGAGCTGATTTGCACCTGCTGGGCAGCAGTCACCGTGCCTGGGACCTGACTATAAGCGGCCATATTCTTCCCCCCAATCTGCATGACCGGAGCACTCACGCTGTGATGCACAGCCGGGGTCTGGGGAGGGGATTTACTGCAGGCAGCCAAGCCAGCACTGGCCAAAACAATGGCTGATAGCATGACGGTGCGTTTCAAGGTCAACATCAGGAAGCTCCTTCCACGACGGACACCGGGGCCACGTCGACGATTTCTTGCGGATTCAGTTTACCAATGGCCAGCAACAGTGCGGCACGCTGGACAGCCTCGGCATAATCGGCCGATACCAGTTCAGCCCGGGATTGATCCAACTCGGCCTGACCATGGAGCAAGCCGGTAATGGTTTCAACCCCATTTTCATAACGCAGCCGTACCAGACGCTGGGATTCTTCCATTTGCTGAACAGCCAGGCGGCGCATTTTGACGCGCAGCGCCGCCTCACGCGCACTGCGCCAGACTTCTGCCACCTGCAAGCGCAGCTTGTTCTGTGCCTCTTGCAAGGTGGCCATAGCCTGCTCGCGTTCGGCCTGCGCCCGATCCATACCCCCGCCTCGGGAAAAATCCAGCACATTCCAGGTGACTTCGCCGCCGACGGTATAGGAGGGAGCCGCATTACCCAGCGAGCTGCCATTCCATTCCTGATTGGCCATGGCGTTCACATGGGGCAGATAGGCTGCACGAGCGACCTGAATGCCATCCTGAGCGGCTTTCAGTTTGTGGCGTAGCGCGACAATGCCGGCATTTTCTGTAATCGCCTGGCGCTGCAAATCCGGGAGGGAATGAACAGGTAAGGCGGGTTGTACGGGTTTCCCCACGGATAAAGTTTTTTCTTCCGGCCAGCCAATCAGAATAGACAGATTTTCCAGAGCATTAGCGTGATCATTTTCTGCGGTCTGAACTGCCAGCTGTGTTTTTTCCAGATTCACCTCAGCCGCCAGCCAATCGCTTTTGACTAGCACCCCTTTATCCAGAAGCAATTTGCTGGTTTTGACGTAGGATTCAGCGGCCTCCTGGGCTTTATGGGCAACCTGAATGGCGCTTTGGGCCGCAATGACGCTGTCGTAGGCCTGCAATACTGCAAAAGTCAGCTTTTGGCGAGCCATGATATTACCGCTTTGGGCGGCTTCGAGCATGGCGTGGGCCTGACTCAGGCGTCCCCAGACTTCACCACCATTCCAGATCGGGATTTCCAACTGGAGTTTGGTGCCGTAGTTATGATAACTACCCGGCAAATTAAGGCCAGCTGGTGCCACATTGAGGCTGTTGGGATTACTGGGATTAAACTGACTCGCTCCAAAATCATTGAAAGTTGCCTGGCGTTGGGACAACTTCATTCCGAAAACGGTCAAAGCATTATTGGACTGGCTGGCAGAAAACGAAGCATTCAATTTCGGCAGCAGATGACCACGAGCCTGGGACACCGCCCCCTTGGCTTCTGCCTGCTCTGCTTTGGCCGCCAGAATCTGCGGATTCTGTTTGAGCGCCATGGCCACACACTGGTTAAAATCTACAGCCTGTGCGGTTATGGCAAAAAAGGTTCCTGAGACAGCTATTGCAACAAGCGCCAGGGATTTTTTATAGGGACCGTAATGCATTGATTTCTCCGCCAAACAAAGCCGCCACAAATCAGGTCACGCAGCCATTACTAATTGCTTGCGTTTTCTGAAAACCAGCAGGCACAGGCGGCGGAGTATATCAGAATATCATCATATTCCACAAATGCGCATCAGGCACCGGTTCTTGCCGTTGCATTCGCTTGCCACTGATTCAGATTTATCCAGAGTTTCAGTGGATACTACAGAACACGTCACTCATCATGGAAATCAAGCGCAAAGTACGCGGATCACCCACCCGATAATAAACCTTGTTGGCGTCCTTGCGAGCGCGGAGGATATCTTTTTCCCGCAAAATGGCGAGATGCTGAGAAATATTACTCTGCGTGGTACCCACTGCGGAGACGATGTCCTGAACACTCATTTCTTCTGAACCCAAAACACAAAGCACCTTGAGGCGCAGGGGGTGGGCCATGGCTTTCAGAGAACGCGAAGCCTGCTCGATATCCTCTTCCCGGGTTGGTAACTCTTCCATATTCTTGCCTCTTGGTCTATTAACCATCTTATTGACTTTAATTAAAAATCCTTACAACGATGCCTGTTTTGCTGCCTTGCGTTTTCACCCGCATGCGCTTAGAATCCAGCGCATGCGGGTGTAGTTCAATGGTAGAACCTGAGCTTCCCAAGCTCATGGCGTGGGTTCGATTCCCATCACCCGCTCCATTCAAAATCAAGGGCTTAGGCTTACTGCTTAGGCCCTTTTTCTTTGTCATGGGGCATTGGTGGGACACTACGCCGCAACCATTCGCAATGAACAATAACCCTATATGCTGATTTTGGGAAGCGAGCAGAGCAAAAATTCTTGCCCGGTTACTGTCCCAAGAGTGCCCCACAAGTGCCCCATTTTTCGCGCACTGCCCCATGAGTGCCCCATAGCCTGCATCACGAATTAACTACAATAAATAAATCATTGTGTTGTAATTATACATATTGCGCTTGCCTAGCTCATGTTGCCATTTATTGCCGTGTTTGCCATAATACAAAACAGGCCGGGGGGTGTTATCAGCACCAGCCCCAGCCCTACCACCGCAAGCTATGAAGGAGCCTGCAAAATGGATACAGCGATTATATCAGTAATCACATGGCGGGGCGCATAACATGGCCGCCATCGAGAAGCGCACCACCAGCGACGGCAGCACCAGCTACCGGGTAAAAATCAGACTCAGGGGGCAGCCTGTCCAAAGCGCCACCTTCGCCAGTCTCACCAAGGCCAAGCAGTGGGCTACCCAGACGGAAGCCGCCATCAGGGAAGGTCGTTATTTCCAGACGGCAGAAGCCAAGCGGCACACGCTGGCGGAAGCAATCGAGCGTTACGAACGGGATACCCTGCCCAGCCTGAAAAGTGCCGCACACCGCCGCCTGCATTACGCATGGTGGAAGGATAGGCTAGGCGCTCTGACTCTGGCGGATTTAACGTCTGCGGCAATCAATGACGCGCTGAACGAAGTCGCCAAAGAGCGGCAGCTAGGCCCGCAATCCGTAGCCCATTATCGGCAGTCACTTTCAAGCGTGCTGACTCAGGCCGCGAACGTCTGGCAGTGGACAGAGCAAAGCCCCATGCACCGCGTGCCTAAGCCTGCCCTACCCCGTGGCCGCGTGCGCTACCTGAGCGACGAAGAACGCGCCCGACTGCTGGAAACCTGCAAGCAATCGAGCAACCCCGATTTATACCTTGCCGTCCTGCTGGCGTTGACTACTGGCGGCAGACAAGCCGAGACGATGGGCGCGTCATGGGCGCAAATTGATTTGAACCGCGCCACCTTGCAGCTTGAAGAAACCAAGAACGGCAGCCGCCGCGCCTTGCACCTTACCGCGCCAGTGCTGGAATTACTCAGGGAACGGGCCAAAGTGCGTCGGATTGATTCAGTCCTGCTGTTCCCAAGCAAGGTGAATCCTAAACAGGCCGTGGACCTGCGCCAGCCGTGGGAAAAGGCATTACAGGCGGCAAGCATCGAGGGCTTCCACTGGCACGATTTAAGGCATACGTTCGCCAGCTATGCCGCCATGAATGGGGCCAGTCTGCCCGAACTGGCGGCACTGCTGGGACATAAGACGCTGGCAATGGTGCAGCGATACGCGCATTTATCGCCAGCCCATACCGCTTCACTGGCGGAACGGGTCGCCGCCATGATGCTGGGGGGTGCGGCATGACTCCAGAAGAAAGCATTGAGTTGGCAGCAGAAGCTTTGAGGGAACTGCTGACCCCTGATGAATTGGTAGCATGGAAAGAGCTGGCACTACGGGAGATGAGGAGCAGCCCGGAAGCCGTGGATGTGCTGGGGCGGATACCGGCGCCCAACATCAAGGGGCCACTTCCAGACTGGTGTTTTCTGGAAAAAGCATTAGAGACTACCGGCAGCCCGGAGCCATCTAACATTGCGGAAATCAAAAGTACGGGCATCCCAATTATTGATAAGGCGTCACGATTTATCACAAAACCACAAAATGACTTAATTTCAACCATGGCCTACCTGATGCAGGAAAGCGGCGGAGCGCTAAAGATTGCCGAGAGCCGGGCCAAGGATTGCGCCAAGGCTGCCCGGCTACTCAAGGAAGTCGCCGCGCTGCTCAGGGGAGCCGATAACGAACCGCTGGCCCGTAGCGTGGAAGCATTGGCGCTGTGGGCAGATAGGGCGCAATACGGCACCGTGCATCCTACTGCGATGATCGGGGAGCACTTACTGGGCACTCAAGACATCGACGCCGGGAGTGCGGCACGGAAAGGTAGACGGGGCAAACCGACGCGGGCCGCTGCCGTTGTGCGGTCGCTAGTTCCATTCTTCCCTGATACGCTCGACTTTTGGGAAAATGGCGGGTATTCCCTTGTTGCTGAATTGGCGCAACTGTGCGGAGTGCAAGCGACTCGGCAATCCGTCCGAAGCGTGGTGGAACAGGGCAGGAGGAGGCCACTAGCGCCCAAGCCAACTACCAAAAGGGCAAACCCTGAAGAGCAACTGATTAGCCTCTTCGCAAAGCCTAAACAATAATCGCCGTTTTACCCCGAAACTATTTCGCCCCTTTATTGGGGCGTTTCCGTTTCATGATTGCGGACTTTTATGCTTCACATGTCGCCGACATTGGCGGCATCATGGAGTAGAAAATGGAAGCAATGCCCGATTTTTTAACCGTAAAGCAGTTTGTCGCAAAACACCCGGCCTTCAGCATGGGTGGAATGAGGAGTGCCCTTTACTGGCAACAGGACGCGCTGGAAGAAGCAGGCGCAATGACGCGCATGGGGCGACGCATCCTGATTGACGAGCAGAAATTTATGAAACTCGTACAGAGCGGCGGCCTGCGGACTGTCCGGGGGGTGGCGTGATATGGTCACCAGACAGACAAAAACCCCGGCGGCAACCGGGGCTCACAACAAAACACCCTACGGGTTACACAATCTCAAAACTCTGACCTCCGGTCAAGAGGTTATTGCCGCCTTCACCGAAGCCATGCGGGACGCTGGCGTGGCACCTGCCAGCCCGTCCGCACTGGTCGCGGATGGCCTCTTGCACCGTCACCACATTGAGGGCGACCGCCCCGGCACACTGAACGGCTGGCACGTTCTCCACTTGGATAGTCCGGCAAGCGGCGCTGCTGGCAACTGGCGGACAGGGGCCAAACGGACATGGTGCAGCAAGCGTCTGTCAGCCCTCACCGCGTCCGAACGTGCCGAGATAAGACGTATCACCGAGGACAGAAAACGCGCTCAGGAGGCTATAGAAGGCCGCCACAGGGCTGCTGCTGAACGGGCCGTCCGTATCTGGGCAGCTTCAGCACCAGCCGCCGCCCTGCACCCATATTTGCAGCGCAAGGGCATTGCGCCGGGTGTTGCCCGCCAGTCCGGGGCTGCATTGGTTCTGCCCGTTCAGGACTTCACCGGGAAACTTTGGGGCTTGCAGTTTATCCACCCAGACGGCAGCAAGCGTTTTTTACCGGGCATGAGCAAGGCTGGGCATTTTATCCCTACTGGTGAAATCCCGGATGGCACCCGCCCGCTCTGGATTACCGAAGGCTGGGCCACTTCGTCCACACTGGCGGCCATGAAACCGGACGCTTGCCATGTTGCCGCTTGCGATGCCGGAAACCTTGCCGCCGTTGCCCAAGCAGCCCGCGCAAAATGGCCGGGGCTTGAACTGGTAATCTGTCCCGACTTCGACACCATAGGCCGAGAGAAAGCCCAGCAAGCCGCCATATCTGCCCGCTGCTTAATCCTGCCACCGCCTGCGGTAGTCCCACCGCATTGTAGCGATTGGAACGATTGGCGGCAGGGGGTGGCGTCATGAGCCGGGCTGATGGACTCCCGGAACCGCAACCCGCCGTGACCATCCCAACCGTGGACGTGGCCGGAGTCTGGGACAACCCCAGCCCTGAGCCGGATTTTGTCTGGGCTAAACATATCCCTCGTGGGCACGTTTGCCTATTGTCAGGGCACGGTGGAAGCGGCAAGAGTACCGCCGCGCTTCAGCTATGCGTGGCCGTGGCAATAGGGCTGCCCTTGTGGGGTATCCCGACGACGCAAGGGCCTGTTGTGTTCTTCTCTGGTGAAGACGCTGGGCCAATCCTGCGGCATCGTCTGGCGGCCATCTGCCACGACCTGAACGTCGACCCGCACCTGCTGGCGCAACATCTGCTGGCTCTGGATGCCACCAGCGAGCCTGTTCTATATCGGGAACTGGCCGAGTTTGGGCGGCACACCTTGGAACCCTCGCCCGTTTTCCACCGACTGGCGGAGATACTCACCGAGCACCAGCCCGTGTTGTGTGTGGTGGATAATGCGAGCGACGCATACGAAGCAAACGAAAATGACAGGGCGCAAGTGCGGGCCTTCGTTCGCGGGCTGGCATCGCTGGGCCGCCAAGGAAGCAACCCGGCCATCGTGCTGCTTACCCATACACCAAAGGCCAGCGTGCGGGGTGGCGGCGAGTCCTACAGTGGCAGCACGGCATGGCATAACTCAGCACGCGCAAGGTTAAGTCTGGCACCCGACGGAGACGACACAAGCCGCGTTGTGCTGACTCTGGACAAACTGAATCTCGCTCCCATGACTGCGGAGCCGTTACGCCTTACCCGGACAATGGGCGGGGTGTTGGTGCTGGATGAGTCCACCCACGACGCGACGGGGGAGCCAACCGAGCCACCACAAACGGCACTGCTGCGGGTGCTGGGCGACTTTAACCGCCGTGGTGAACACGTATCGTCTGAGCAGTCCGCACATACCAACGCATGGAAGCTATGCCGTCCAGAACCGGGATTCCCTAAGCGGGCCTTCCAAGTAGCCGGGGCGTTGTTCGCTGCTCTCCGCCAAATGGAGCGCGACGGACTTATCGAAAAAGGCACCTATCGTGACCGCTACCGAAAAGAACGCCCCGAATGGCTTTTAACCGCCAAAGGATGGGATGCAATCGGGGAATCTGCGCCTTCCGCGCCTTCCGCGCCTTCATACGATGAGAACGCAGAAGACGCAGTCAGTCTAGGGAGCGCGCCTTCCGCGCCTTCCTATGGCGTAGGGGGTATGGGGGGTTTTTTAGCGCACGATGAAGACGCAAATCTTCCTGATTCACCCATGGCGGAAAAAACACCTTGCCCGCGCTGTGATGGTGAAGGGTGCGAGTTCTGCCAGCCAGAGGAGGCCAGCCAATGAAAACTAAGAAAACAATGATTCTTTGGGATTGGTCAGAAGCACATGGGGTGCACAATGTTCTGGCGGTAGAGCACCCGCCCCAACGTAAATACCCACAACAATTTTCAGACGGAGCCTGCTGGTATGATTGGGAGGAGCAGAAACGGTCCACACTGGCGGTAATTTTTGGGCAGATGTTGGCGCATGGGTTCACGTCACCTGCCGCTATGGTGGAAGCGCTAAAGCAATTCGCCGTCGTGGAAGATTGCGGGCCTTGGGCACAGGATGTGATAGACGGCATACGGGCATGGGGCAGCTATGATGCCTGAGAGCTACCCAAGCACCACCCAACCAGCCAGCGTGCGTCCTGAGCCAAGGAAACAGCCCCAGCGCGCGTCTTGTGGGGAGTGTCTGCACTTTCTGCCCGGCCACCCGCTACCGGAACAATCGCTAGGCCGCTGCAACATCACCGGAACAGGGCCGCCGTCTGGTGGCTCTGGATATAAAGCCTGCTACCCGATGGCACTCCGAGCCTGCCGTCATTGTCATATAATATTCTTATGAACGCGATATGCGGATTTATCAACCCGCTGCACCTAGGAGAACTTACTATGAATACTGACAGTTACGGAACAGTTACCCGCGCCAAAATCGCCAAAAACCTGATGGTGGAGATAACGACTTCTTCGTCGGGGATGTGCGCCGAGTGGGTCGGAGAACGGCCGCCAAAACTAAGCCGCCGCCAGATGGCAAGGTATCGGGCTGCACGACATAAAGCTCTGACCGGGCTTGCTGAACGGCTTGGGACAACGATAATTGTTGCAGAGGGATAGCCGAAACCCTCATTGCGGCATTGCGCCCTATCCTGTACTTTTCTGCTTGATGTGATTTATTTTATTGAGGTGGGAGGGATTCACATGGAAGAAGATGCACTGATCCACATGCCTAAAGGGCTTGAGTATATGGTAAAAATTACCACAGCATTGCATCAGAGGCTGGCGGAATTCACGAAAGAGAACAGTTTACCGCCAGAATTGCAAGGCTTGACCGAAGAATTAGAGGTTATTCGTGACTTGTCCCGCAAACTGCTGGCGGACGTGGACGTGGTTGAGTATGGCGCCAAGAGATTGCGGAAGGGATACTAAGTTAGTCAGATTGATCTATCGGCTTCTTTCTAATCTATTTTAATTAGATTTTTGCTGAATTGAAATTTCGACAATTCTTAAGAGTATTTTTCTAATTTTAATTCTATATATGCCTCATAAATTTGGGTATAAGTAATATTTACCACTTCCATTTATAACCTAAAGATTCCATGCATTCGCTGAAAGCGATATTTCTTGAGTTTAGGTTTATATCTTGTGTAGTCGTAGCAGGAGGCACATAATTACCGCTATAGGTAGTACAGTCAGTTTCTTGGCCGTAGGTATTGCAGTAGGTTTGTGCTGGATTCTGATAACCAGAACCTACAGCTGTTGTTACCATATCAATAGGATACAACTTTAACGCTTCCTGTTTACAAGATAAAATATCCCTTTCAGCTTCCGGGCGCAATGTATCCGGACGCGTCCACCCCATCCCACATCCTGCCAATACTAAGACAACTGTAACCAATAGCACCAGCTTTCCTATTTTCATGCTTCCTCTCCGCCATTTTTACGGTTTGCATATTAGATGGCTATCTCAAAAATACAAGATTTTTCTCTGGCACTCAAAATATTGAGACTAGGACCACAATGCTAAACTGTATAGCTTGGTTTAATCTTGATGGTTTACTTGTGTCGACTGTGTCCATATTGAAAAATTTTGATATCGAAACCGGGATAAGGTTCTCATCTTTTGACGCGCAAGAGTTCTTGGTGACCGTCGCAATGCCCATTGTACCGTGGGACACTCATGGGACACTGAGGGGCAAAAATCGGGAGTTACCCACAACACAAGGGAAAAGCCGCCAGATTATAACGCATTGATTTATTATGTTCTTCGTGTTGCGGATTGTTGCTGATAATGACGGGCCGGACGCTTCCCAAGCTCATGGCGTGGGTTCGATTCCCATCACCCGCTCCACCATCAGCGAATGAGAATAACCCCATACAACAATTTTAGAAACCCCAACCATACCCGATTAGAAAAGCGGTCGATCCAGACTACTCAGTATAGTATCCACGCTATCCCGCACGGCGCTGGTCATCTGGATGGGACGTCCCCATTCCCGACTGGTTTCTCCCGGCATCTTGTTGGTGGCATCAAAGCCTGTTTTACCGCCCAGACCAGCGACCGGCGAAGCAAAATCGAGGTAATCAATGGGCGTATTTTCTATCAGCGTGATGTCCCGCACCGGGTCCATGCGCGTTGTCATCGCCCAGATGACATCCTCCCAACTGCGCACATTGATGTCGTCGTCCACGACAATAATAAATTTGGTGTACATGAACTGCCGCAAAAAACCCCAAATACCAAACATGACGCGTTTGGCATGCCCTGGATATCCCTTGCGAATACTGACTACAGCCAGGCGATAGGAGCAGCCTTCGGGGGGCAGATAAAAATCAACAATTTCCGGAAACTGCTTTTGCAGGAGAGGCACAAAAACCTCGTTCAGGGCCGCACCAAGAATGGCTGGCTCGTCCGGAGGACGCCCAGTGTAAGTACTATGATAAATGGGGTTTTCGCGGTGCGTGACGGCTTCGACCGTAAAAACAGGGAATTTCTGGGTTTCGTTGTAATATCCGGTGTGGTCGCCAAAAGGACCCTCTTCAGCCATATCATCCGGATATATATGCCCTTCCAGAACTATTTCAGCGCGTGCCGGAACTTGCAGGGGTACGGTCAGCGCCTTGGCCAGCTCCGTCCGCCCACCCCGTAATAATCCCGCAAATTGATGTTCGGAAACCGTATCGGGAATGGGAATAACGGCGGCCAGAATGGTGGCCGGGTCCGCGCCATAGGCCACAGCAACCGGGAAAGCTTCACCCGGATGTAATTTTTGAAATTCACGTAAATCCTGCGCCCCACCCCGGTGCGCCAGCCAACGCATGATCACCCGATTACGACCAATGACCTGTTGTCGGTAAATTCCCATATTGGCACGGCGCTTGTGCGGGCCTTTGGTAATCGTCAGCCCCCAGGTCATGAGTGGTGCTACGTCTTCGGGCCAACAGGTCTGCACTGGCAAGGTCGATAAATCCACGGCGTCGCCGCGCATGATCACTTCCTGACAAACCGGGCGCGCAACATTTGTCGGAGCCATATACAGCACCTTGCGCAAGGTCGGCAATTTGCTCCACAGGTCCTTCAGTCCCCGGGGAGGATCCGGCTCCTTGAGATAGGACAGCAATTGACCAATCTGGCGCAGATCAGCCAGCGACTCGGCACCCATACCCAGAGCGACTCTTTCCGTGGTTCCAAAAAGATTGCCCAGCACCGGCATTTCGAACCCGCTGGGCTTTTTGAATAAAATAGCAGGGCCACCTGCCCGCAGGGTACGGTCACAAATTTCCGTCATCTCCAGCTGCGGAGAAACAGGCACATTCAGAGTACGCAGCAGGTCACGTTTTTCAAGATCGGCAATAAAGGCACGCAGGTCACGATAGCTCATGGCCGCATTGTAACCGCAGCCCGGCTAATTTGTCCCGCCTTCGGGATCTTCACGGGCGACAACAAAGGCGCTGTCTTTCACGGCCAGGCTGGAGGTCGCACGAATATCAATGGCTTCGTGACCGCTAATATACTCATCGGCAAGGGTGGCAAGGCAGGCAATTTCATCTTCCGTAACCGCCTCAAACCCGGAAAAGCCCAAATCTTCCAACAGGGTTTTTCCACGAGGCTCCTGATCCATGCTCGTTAACAAGCCCGTTAATAATTCCCGTTGTGGCAGTAACCGTGGCCCAAGGCAAAAAGCATGAAAAGCAAAGGCATCATCGGACTGATCAATCACCCGTAAACGTTCACGGATCAGCTTGCTGGCACTGTTGTAGACCTCATTAAAGAGAAAACCCAAATCAGCCTGGCCCTGCAGTAACGCCTTGAGAACCCCTTGATAGCTGCCGGTAAACACAAAATCCAGACGCGCTCGATCAATGTCAGCCTTATCCATGAGGAATAACCCCACCATATGGACCAGAGTTGAGGGATGCGCCGAAGCAATCCGGATACGCTCCGGAAAATCCTCAGCATGATGAATAGAGCCTGCCGCTGGTGCGCACAAGAACACTTCATCAAAATGATTTTGCGGCTTGACAATGGGCAGAAAACCCAACTTTTGCTGATACTGCACCCAATCAAAGGGGTTGGCATATACAAAATCATAATTTCCGGACAACACCGCCGCCCGACCACTGTCAAAATCATCCTGCGGCTGAAAATGCATTACCTGACCCAGGTGGCGCTGCAAAAAAGTATTCATCAAAAACCAGCCGGGCAGATTTTTCCCGGAATAATTCGGGTCAACCGTAAAGTTCAGTATGGTTTTGGAAGGCAAAACTTCTTCTGTCATCAAAGCATCCGCCCTAAATATCAAAATCGACGGGTATTTCACCCAGAATACTCAGGTGAATATTGAATGGGGTCATATATTTCATGGCGGTCATCATGGACCCTTTGAATTTCAGCTTACGCGTCATCAGCGCGGCTTTTCCGGACAGTTCGCCGGAAAGAATTTTTTTCCAGTTGTCCATAGAGGTCCACATGATGAAATCACGACGACGACCATCGGAAGGGCCCGCATAGATGACTTTCCCGGCTTTGCAGAAAAGCATGACATGGGGTATATCGGGACGATCCTCAATATAGTATTCCCAGGTCGCATTAAAATTTTTCAGATCTTTCTGAATTTCCGGATGCGTATCCCATTGTTTACCAACCAGACGAATCCACTCCGTACTCATGAATTTTGCCATAAATTAAAGCGCCCCAACGCTACCAAACCCAATAATATAATAATTTGGTTATATGCTTTTTAACTTCCCAGTATAAACGTATAGTTAGTTGCATTTTCCATTTTCGCCAGCTGCAAGCAAATATTGCACAATCATTCCGGAAAGCAACACACCAAATATCGCGGGCATATAGGAAATAGTTCCATTGACCGTTTTGGGTCGCCCCTGCGGACCACTAACCGGCTCCTGAGGAGCGGCAGGTCGCGGCGCTTCATCGGAAAATACGGTCAAAAAATCGAGGCTGGCCCCGTTTTTACGGAGCAACGCACGGATTTCACGGGCCAGCGGACATGTCTCCGTCTGATTCAATTTGGCCACTCGCACCCGCCGGGGATCCAGACGATTCCCTGCGCCCATACTCGAAAACACTTCCAGACCCAAGTGCTGGGCAGACTGAATAAGAACAGCTTTCCAGGCAATGGCATCAATACAATCCGCCACTACTTCCGCGCCACTTTCACGAAGGAGCTGCTCGGCATTGTCGACGGTAATAAAATCCTCCCTGGCGACCACTTCACAATCTGGAGAAATATCCTGAATACGTGCCGCCATCACTGCCACCTTCGGCTGGTCCAGCGTCGAGTGCAAAGCCACCAACTGGCGGTTAATATTGGATGAGGAGACCACGTCGTGATCAACCAGCGTGATTTTGCCGACCCCCGCCCGGGCCAGGTTTTCTGCCACGTATCCACCCACGCCCCCCACCCCGGCAATAAATACATGACGGTGACGCAAATAGGCCACTGCCGAAGCACCCAAAAGAATTTCGCTACGGATAAAGGGATCTTGCATTTATGATTTTTCCTGAAAATGAAAAAGAGCCAGAGTATTACGGGTGAGCTGCTCTGCCAACGCTTGCGGCGACATTTGGAGTAAATGCGCCAGCGCATGGACAGTTTCCAGCAGAAAGGCGGGTTCGTTGCGCTGCCCCCGGTAATTTTCAGCAGATTGCCAGGGAGCGTCCGTTTCCACCAGAATCCGCTCCAGCGGCAGGGACTGGATAGTGGCCCGCAGGCGCAGCGCCCGCGCATGGGTAAAAGCCCCACCTAAACCCAGATAAAATCCTCTGTCCACCAGTCGTTGTGCCTGTACCAGACTCCCGGAAAAACTATGCACCACCCCGCTCAGCCCCGGAAAATCGCGTAAAATCT
>NZ_JAAOMP010000041.1 GCF_018853815.1 Acidithiobacillus sulfurivorans
GTGCCGCTTTTCGAGGGAGAAATCCACTCGGCAAATCCAATGTGACGGTTAGGAAAGCGATTTCCTATCCCGGTGAAATTTACTCGATTGATTTTTCAGTATTAGTGAGTACGCCACAAAATGGGCCTGTACTGATTTCGAAGCAACCCCAAGCGGAGCTGAAAGTTATACGCAACCAACCACCTGAATAATCGGATGGGACGTCATCTGTTCTGCTTTTCTTTGGAAATCATCACTGGACAGCTTCAGCGCGGAATGTCTTTTGTAGGATATTCCCTGCGTCATGCAGACATCCATCAGAATTAGGATCTACAAATTGATACGTGGCGGTATTTCCGGGGTAGTTGTAGCTGTTGACAGTACTACTCCATCAGCAGCTTAGATGGAAGGTTGACATAGCCCTGGTATTTCCGGTTTTCATATCGGCCCCAATAACCAGCAGGAGACGGCGGAAAAGCTGGCGGACTTCCTGGAAGCTGCGGCTGCCGATATCCGTGTCTGGGAGACCATTTCCGATGGCGCACTGGCGCGGGTCGGCGCGCACTATACCTGGGGTAATTACGCCACGCAAATGATGACTCTGGCGCGGATTTTCGGCTTCTGGCGCTTCATGCTCAAAGCCGATCGTCACGCCGCCTGTCGCTATTTGCAGATGTTTCAGCACTTGCAATGGCGGCCTCTGGCCCATGCGGTGCCGTTGGGGGAGTCATGAGGGACAGCTGGGTCTCTGCGACAAACGCGTGTCCAAAGGATAACGATAGGTGGCAGAGATAGCGCAACGCGCCGCCGCCGGATGCCGGGGGTTCAGGAGCGTGTTCCAGGTCTCCGGCACCAGCACACTCGGCACGCGCAGCAGGGGTGCCGCACCGTCGGCGAGCCAGCGGTCCCCGTACACCTGCGTGAGATGCGGATGTTGACTCCAATCCTGCGGAAGATGAGTAATATCCGCACGGTATAATGCAATATCTTCTGGCACGGAAATACGCAACCATTGGAACGCGTCAGGGAGGTCTTCCGTATCGACTTCGAGATGGACCAGCGTTTCCAGAAGAGCCGTGGACGGATCCGGCGCGCAATAGACTACCGGACGGCCACGACTGGACCAACGTCCAGAAGCACGCATGCCACCCAGACCATCCAGCGTCGTATGATTACTGATCCGCCAGAGAACCACCGTCAGGCGGCCATCCCCTGATCAATACGGACCAGCCATTCTTCGACCAGACGGGCGCCCATTTCGGTCTCCAGCGCCGTTAGTGGCGTGCGGCCGCCCAGTCCGGTTTTCAGTTTGCGCAACCAGCGCAGAGCCTTTTCCGGGTCGCCGAAGGTCTGTCGCGCCTGCAGCAGACAGCGCAACACACGCAGGAACCGGTCGGACTCCTCCCGATTCAGGCGACCGGTACCCGCTTTGCGATGCGACATGGTTCGCGCTGGGATGATCAGTACCTGAATTTCGGTCTTCGTCAATCCGAGCTCTGTCAGCAGCGCCAACTGAGCAAGAGGAACCCCCGTTTCCGTCAGTTCAAGCAGGGCAGTGTCCTCTTCCGGGAGAAGCCCAAGTAGCCGCAGAACCTCTTGCGATGCGGGCGTTTCTGGTTCGATCAGTGCTATCGCCACAACGGTTTCCTCCTATCTTGGCTACATGCTATCATTCAAAAAAGTCGTGTTTCAGCGGCGTTGCTTACCAATATCCAAGTGTTGGTCATAATGTTCCTCCTTTTGAAATGGAGGTACAAACCCAGAGTTATCGACGAGTAGAAGTTTTAATGAAGAGATTTTTCGTCCCGATACCCCTGAAACGGCCTGCCATCAGCCGATCGAAGCCAACTATCCCCTTACTCCCTACAATACTAGTCTAGTTCCGCATATTCTGTAACATCATTATGTGGCCTTTCTTGTGTACATATAGTGAGCCAATCGGGGGCGGTATGAAATTTTTTGACGAAGAACATGCAGTAAACTACATCCTCAGTCGTCAGGATGACGATGGCGGCTTCTGTTTTTATCGCGCTTGGGGAGTAGAGGAGTCTAACGCCCCAGATACCTTTTACGCCGTGGCGAGCCTGACACACCTGACCAGAGATGTACCCAAACAGGATTTGCTTATTCATTTTCTGAGAAAACTACAATCCGCGTCCGGCGATTACCCCTCTCTTACGATAGCTTATTTTGCTCTGAGCACCTTGCGGCTGCTGGGGACGAACCCAGATCATGATCCGCAACCAGCCTTGGAACTATGGATGCAGCGACTGCCGGGTGCCGGTCTGGTCCCGGATCGCTGGACTAGTGGGCTGCGCAACGCCGCACGTTGTGCATGCCTGTCTGGAGAATGGTCGATTTCATCCTCTGCCTGGAAAAACGCCGCCTTAGCTCTGCTCACTTTGTGCCATAATGCAAAAGGCGGTTATGGTGTCAAGGCGAATCCTATCGATAGCTACCATGCCCTGCTGCTGCAACGCGCTTTAGGCGAGGCAATAACGGTTGCGGATCTAGCCTTTTTCCATGATTGTGATGATCCAGTGCTTGGCATACGTATGGCACCGGATAGCTCTAGCACCAACATGGAAACCACTCATGCCGCCCTGCGTAGTTTTTTTCTACAAGATAGGGCACCTGGTTTTCCAGATGCCATTGAGCAGTTCCTGAGTCGCTGCCAACATTCTCAAGGAGGGTTTGGCCGCAGCGATGATGCTATTGCTACTCTCGAATCGACTTGGCGGGCCGTTTCTATTTGGAAACTCCTTCATTAAGACCTAGCAGCTTGTCGGGCTTTCATTTTGCCTAAAATTATCGTATAATTACTTATGATTCAATGTGATGAGTGATTTTATGGCCCACTTCCTCGATACTGACCGCAAGACCGATTATCTTCTGCCCCCTTCCATGGACGACTGGCTCCCAGAAGGGCACCTGGTTTATGGTGGAAGTTATTGATCAGCTCGATCTCTCGCTACTGGTCCAACAATATGCGGGTCGTGGCCATAAGGCCTATCATCCAGCCACTCTGCTGGCGATTCTGGTCTACGGCTATGCCAACGGGGTCTTTTCCAGCCGTAAA
>NZ_JAAOMP010000042.1 GCF_018853815.1 Acidithiobacillus sulfurivorans
CGGGCCTCCATCCGGCTATTACGCGGCTCCTACGCCTGTAGTGGGTTATGTATCCACTCCCTGGTAGGAATGTTGCGTGTATTCGCAAAACAGGATAAGAGAAAGACCGTATTATTGGCTGATTGCGGGCACTTTATTGTTGAGCGGCTGCGCCTCAACGATAGCTGCCCCACCCCCAACACCCGCGTCGACGCACTATCGGCCTGAACAGATCTTACCTTATCCACCCACCTCAACCATCTTGGCGCCCACGCATCCAATCCAGAGAACATCAGGACTACAGCGCGATTGCCAGCAATACCAGGCGCAGGTGCGTCTATTGCAACAAAAGCTGACAAAACGACCGCACGCAGAAGGTCAAAGCGACGACCTTGACCAAATTCAGGCGGTCGTACAGCCGTTATGTACCAAACCGCTTTCTGGAACGTCCTATCGGATTGCCCGACAAGAAATTCTTCAGGCAACCCGGGATGTGGAACAACTATCCGGATCCCCTTCCACTACTACACCATAAGGAGCCTAATCCCCATGCAATATCCCCTTCGATTAAAATTCGGTCATCACCGGTACGCGTTAAAAGTCCTGGCGTTGGGTTTTTGTCTGATCGCCATGACTGGCTGCGCCAATATGAGCCCCACAGGACAACGCGCACTGAGTGGTGGGGCTATCGGTGCTGCGGGCGGTGCAGTGCTGGGTGCTGTTGTGGGTGGCAATCCGGCCGTAGGGGCCGCAGTGGGCGGTGCAGCAGGAGCAGCAACCGGCGCTTTGATGCACTGAAATCCTGATTCATGACCGGAGAAAAAGCCCCATTTCAGAAAAATGGGGCTTTTTTTAGACCTGTTTACAGAAAAATTGTCTGACTTTTACAGGGCATACGCGCCCATAAAATCCTTCACGGAGGAGGTGGCGGGGGCGGCGGCACCGGTTGCTGGTAATACGCCCCGGGACCCGCTGGCCCTCCGGGCGGCGGTGGAGGTGGGGGCGGTGCAGGATGCGCATAATATCCGCCAGGGCCCGGAGGCGGTCCAGGGGGATAGGCATAACATCCCGCCAACGCCATCAAGGTGCCGAACAAGGTCGCTACACGTAAAGCTGGTTGCCAGATGTTACGGCGCTTCAGTGACTCCATTTCATGGAACATACGGTTCTCCTGTAGGAAGATCGGTTTTTTATCTTTCCCCGAACAAATAGCTCAGGGGTTACGGTATAAAAAATGTGCATACCTCCTTTCCGCTTTGCGGTCACGTTTTTCGGACTTGTGTAGCGCTTTCCAATATTGAGAAAGCAATAAGCGTTCCAGCACAGCGGAAGGATCTTGCGACAGAAGCGACATACTGAGCCGTGCCCGATTCCAGAAGAGAAGGGATCCGTTTTTATGGTAAGGGCATACAACAGGGGCACTATAGAGTCATATTGTCGCTAAAGTACAACAGATATGCTGAAGAAAGGGCCATGTAGTCGCACCATTTCGTGAGCAGACGGCGCAGGCCACTGATTACATGAAAAATCTATCCCACGGGAACCTTTGACATAAATTCTGCTGTCTTAGTCTCTGGACTCGACAGGGAGATTGTGCTGAGCAGCCAGTAAATAAAACTGAGATCAGATGCCGCAACAGTATGGAGATTTTTTATAACCCACTATTTCTACGCCCTTTTGTTTTTGCGAATCCAGGCAAGAAAAGTCGGATCCACTATTCGGTAAGATCCCGATCCACCTGACCTTGCAATGACGCCCTGACCCATGAGCCTCCTGATGGATTGCTGTACATTGGATATTTTGATTGTCCCTGTGGGAAGCCCGAGATAGTGATCCATGTTGGCGCGATGTTTTTTGCCGCAAGTCTTTCCTGACTCAACGATTTGGAGTACCACAACCTTGTCCATAGGATTAAAGCTTTACCATTTTTCTGGGTGGTTGGTCGCTTTTTCTAGGTTTTCGCGAACTTCCTGCAGGGAAAAATCAAAGTCCTGCGATCCTGTAAGCACCATTTTTTCCAAAAGCGACCGAAAATACTGTGGCACACGTTCCAGTTCCTCAAAGGCTTGCCATGCGCGATTTTCGTCCAGCTTGTTTCCGGTAATTTTTTCATAGGTGCCTAACAGGTGTTCGACGAACAGCTTGTCCATCAAGGGAAACACGAGTTGCTGACAAAATTGGTACAGCGGGGCTTTTCCCTTGTTGAACATTTGCCGCAGACCTTCTTGCGATGATCCTGTGAAAATGACCTTAATCTGATCCTTGTACTTGTCGAGTGCGCTGCGCAATGCAGCTACCAGTGCCCCATAGCGGGCTTCGTCGGCCAGCGTTTGCACCTCGTCGATGAGGAGTAACACTGGCCGTTTCCCTTCCGCAAGGTGGCGCATCACCTCACCCAGTTCAATCAGGTCTTGTGAACTTATTTTTTTATTTTCTTCCCCTCCTGCGCTAATCCTGTCTTCTGTGTCCATGAATCCAGCACCCGTTTTGAACCTTGGTATGGTGCGTACTTTCTGGAATGGTGTGCAAAAAAAGCTTTGTTCTCTGGCTTGGATCTTCTTGATCAGTGCCTGTCCTAGATCACCTTTCACTTCCCAAAGGGATACATAGATGACCCAATACCCCGCTGCTTCTGCGGCCGGGGTGAGGTCTTTGCGAAGGAACTCTGTTTTCCCCATCCGGAGCGGCGCAAACAGTGCAAGCGCGCTGCTCAAACCGATATTCAGGATTTCCACGTACTTCTGTGCGAGGTCGGTCCTTTGATAGTGCCAAATATCGTTTCTGTCCATTTAGCAGATTATAGCAAGCTACCTAATATATAGTATTTATTTACTATTTTTTGCTATTGCCTACCCAAGGGCCACAAAGCTTGCAGGAAATCCTCCTTCAGGTTCTGTGTAACCTGTATAAAACTGGGACAATGTACGGTCTAAGAAATGACACATCAGGATAACTCCTTTCGTTTTTTTGTGGTGTTGCTTGCCTTGTCTGGTTGTGTCCGGCTTTCAAAACCGGCGAGAATTATCCAGATTCTGCAGTCTGCGTTGCAGACGGTAGCCAGCCAGACGCTGCTTTGGCAGCGACCGGGCCGGCAGACGATGGCGCGTCCAGGCCTGCCCCTGCAAACGCAAGGAAGATCTGGAGCCGGCCCTTGGCGATAGATACTGATTCGCCTCCCGCTCGGTATTCATATCGCGCAACTCCTGCTTAAATGCAACACAGCTATCCGTCTCGTACAGCAGGCAGAGAATGAGTCGGAGGATAGGCGGTTCTGCAAACCATTGCTCTGGTGCCTCATGATTCAGCAAGCCCAAAAAGATCCGCAGCAACACACCCGTCAGTCCAATCCCGATATTGATGGCCATGTCTACCCAACGTCCGACAAAGGCGTCGAGGAGTGCTACCGGAAAAGACAGCAATAACACCCGGGATGTCGTCAACAGCAAAAGAAATACCCGGTTTTCTGCGAGGTCGCGGTGGGCAGGCGGGTCATCGGGGTTGTGGGCATCGACAGAGTATGGTGTATCAGTCTGATCAGTCATCGGTCCATAGCCTTGGGGAGGGTGAATGGACTTTCAGAATACCATAAAAACAGGTCACAGTGACGAATGACCACGCCTCTTTTTATTCTTCTCGCCCTAAGCCGCTTGCGCCTATTGACGCCCCTTTCTGCCCGGCCTGTTCCAAGCGCCGCTCCAGTTCGGCCAGCAGCTCCCGTACCAGAAGTCCGTCTTTACCCTGTAGGGCCTGGCGATAGGCCACACCCAGCAGCTCGATCAGGGCAGTATCACTGATCTGGCTCACCTGACGGAGATCCCGGAGCCGCTGGGCATCACGCAGGCGCTTGCTGCGCATCCGTTCGGTACTGGTGCTTGCCATGCTCGAATCCTTGTCCTCGTCACCTGGGCACATCGTCCCTATGACGCATGGTACCGGGGGAAAGCAGTGGGTGGTATAGGTAGTATCTGCCTCGGAACATAGAAAAATCACAACATCAAACTGATTATCATGTACATTTACAGATATCAATGAACTTCTTACGTGTTGCTTTTAAGACTAATTACTAGTGTAGTGTTGCATTCTTGATGAAACTTAAGGTTAATGATGATAAAATAGCTCCATGTTGAGGGTATGAATGGAGTTGAGCATTGCGAGTTGCGCCTACAGTCACTTTAACCAGCGAAGAGCTGTCCGAGTTGTCCCGTATAGTCTCCTCCCGATTAAGCAGTGTCCGCTTGTCATTACGGGCACGGATGATATTGCTGGCGGCAGAGGGCTTGCAGAACAAGGAGATTGCGGAGCGCCTGGGGGTGGATCGCCTGCCTGCAAGTCGCACGTTGGCGCAAGCGTTATCTGGAACAACACCTGGCGGGTATAGAGCGCGATTTACCGCGCGGCGCTCCTCCGGTGAAAGTGGATGTGGCCGTCTGGTAGAATTGACCACGCAGAGTAAGCCGGAGATGAAAAAAGTCAGGTACAGGCCCTGAACCGGACCCAACCGGGACTCCCCCTCAAAAAGGGCCGCGCAGAAACGATGACCCACGACTACAAACGTAATGGCACTACGACCTTGTTTGCCGCACTCAACGTGCTGGATGGCCAGGTCATCGGACAGTGTCAACAGCGCCATACCCATGTGGAATGGCTGAAGTTCCTGAAGAAAATTGATCGGCAGACGCCCAGGGACAAGGCTCTGCATCTGATTGCCGACAACTATGCGACCCATAAACACCCGGTAGTACAGGCGTGGCTCGACAAGTACCCGCGTATTCACATGCACTTTACGCCCACTTCGGCATCCTGGCTCAACATGGTCGAGCGTTTCTTTCGGGATATGACGACCCAGCGGTTACGTCGTGGGGTGTTCACCAGTGTGCCTGAACTCATCCAGGCCATTGAGGGGTACATCGACCACCACAACACCCATCCCAAACCTTTCATCTGGATCAAAACCGCCCGCGACATCCTGCAAAAGGTCATTCGCGCCAACAGCCACTTAAGCAGCAAACAGAATGCAACACTACACTAGCAGCCCGTCGGTTTTAACTTCGGACTACTGCCAGATTTCGCCCCGAATTTTTTGAAATCGCTCGATTTGAGCCTCTTTTGGTGATTATTGCCCTGTTTTTTGCGGTTTATCTGCATTTTCCTGTCCTACAGACGCAATACGGCCATGCGTTTTATGTTCCACGCCAGGCAGACCAGACTCCATTCTCCCTGAACCTGACGCAGGCCGCGCAAGGAGAGCTGCCGGAATCCCATCACCGATTTGATAATCCCGAAGACCGGTTCTACCGTTTGTTTGCGCAGACGGTAAACGTTTCGGCCTGCCTGCGTCTTCAGACGATGTATCATCGCCTGCATGCGGGTCGCATTTTCCGGGAGGGCTTCCGGTTCTGTATGCCGTTGCCGCCAGTCGTGATGGTGTTCTTCTCTGGCCACGGCAATGAATGGGGTAATCCCCAGCGCTTCGCAGGCTTCCACATTCTTTTCGCTGCAGTAACCCGTATCGGCCACCAGCGCTTCTATGGGCCCCAGTTGCGCCGTTTGTGCCTGGAGGGTTTTCAGCATGGGGATGACCTGTTCCTTGTCATTGGGGGCCTGACTGACTCCGGTGGCTACCACCAGCATCGTCTGGTCATCTACGGCGGCCTGGGCATTATAGGTTTGTTCAAAGCCACCGCCTGAGACCGGCATGATGCGGGATTCTTCATCGGTGAGATTGATC
>NZ_JAAOMP010000043.1 GCF_018853815.1 Acidithiobacillus sulfurivorans
GCAGATAAACCGCAAAAAACAGGGCAATAATGACCGAAATCGGCTCAAAATGAACCATTTCAAAAAAATCAGGCTAAAATTTGGCGGTAGTCCGAAGTTAAAACCGACGGGCTGCTAGCTGCGACATGTCGAGCTGGTTGGAATAATGCGTGCTTATCTGGTTGTCACAGACACCCACTACCCGTAGTATTTTGAGCATCTGCGCCAACCTGGGCGACCATAGTTATCGACGCGCTTGACCGAAACCTTCCTGCCGATCATTCGCCTCGTATTCTCCAATCTCAAGGCCTGGTTGCGCTGCATCCATCATGGCGTCAGGCCACAGCACTTGCAGGTGTACCTCAACGAATTCACGTTCCGCTTCAATCGCCACTTCTACCCCTTCAATGCCTTCCGCTCCCTGCTTGGCATCGCTGGCGATGTCACCGCGCCAACTTATGCCGAGCTTTATTCCAAAATCACGCACCACTACATCTGGTGGGTGTCTGTGACAACCGGACACCTGATTAGCAAGATGTTTAAGCTGTACTTTCATAAGAGGTATCCCCTTAGCTCCACAATATTCATTCCCCAGCCTTATTAATAATTTTTGTGACTGTTCAGCCTGAGGCTGGCTGCGGAGGATTTCCTTGGAAAGTCTGTCGAAGTGCATCGAGGAGATTGTACCCCTGCTTGTGTAGGGTATCGAGGTAAGAGCGGATGATGGCAAAGTTATTCGCTCCATCTATCGTGCGTGCTGGCACGGAGAAAACGGCTAGTCTCCCCGCATTTCGGACATACAAAACCGTCTGGCCAACGCAAATGTTCAAGAATACCACTCTGCGTCCAACCATGCCCAACCAGGGCTGAATCGCGTTCTGGATGCCCTGAGTGCAGAACAGCGTCCCTATCTGGTCCGTGGGGACTGTGGCTTTGGCCATGACGCCGTGATTTGGGAAATGGAATCCCGGCAGCAGTCGTACCTGTTCAAATTGCGCCAGTCACCGCGTGTTAAGCGCCTGCTGCAGCAGGTTTTCACCCGCCGGGACTGGGTGGATGCGGGGCAAGGCTGGGAAGGCCGTGAGGATACGATCCAATGAGCGGGTGTTGGGCGCAGAGTCGTCGGGTCGTCATCCTGCGGCGCTTGCTGAAGGAAAACCTGATCGCCACCCAGGAACAGCGCGGTCAACTGGCCTTTGCTTTTGTGGACCGGCGACAGACCAAGGTCTATGAATATGCCGTCTTGGTGACCGGTCTCTCCGAAGGCATTTTGAGTGTCGCGCAGTTATATCGTGACCGGGCAGATGCCGAGAACGGCTTTGACGAACTCAAGAACCAATGGGGATGGGGTGGCTACACCACCCGGGATCTGGCGCGTTGCCGACTCTCTGCCCGGACGGTGGGACTGGTGTATAACTGGTGGAGTTGGTACACCCGTTTGGCCGTCCCGGATATTCGAAAAGAAGCCATCACCAGCCGCCCGTTGCTGTTGTCCGCCATAGGCCGGAGCACGAAACATGCGGGTCCAGACCCAGATTTATCTGACGCACATGCATGCGGCGCACAACAAGGTAGAACGCGGAATCGAGAATATTCGCAAAGGGTTACGGATGGTTCGGCAGACTGCGGAGCAGTCCCTTGGACACTCCCCCTGGACCCTCCTCGTCAGCTATATCATCGCGCAAATCACCCAAAAACCATGGTCACCACCGGGGGCCTTTCCAGCCCTTGTCGGTCCTTAACTGCTTTTTCTAGGATAAAGTACCCACCTGCTCCAGAATGGCCTTCTTCCATTACCCTACTTGCGCTGGATGCACTCCATGCTCCTGAGCAATCTCGTTGATGGTTTTCAGGCCCCGGATCACCTCCAATCCACCTTGCCCTTAAAGACTGCTCCGTACCCTTTCCGCTTTGTTGCGATCATCGTCTCCTCCTGACCAGGCAACAAGCATAAACTACTGTCTTGAATCTGGGGCCGGCTGTAACTGGAAAAGACCAATCGAACCATTGAAATTGGTATACAAAATTGTATAATACTTAGAAGTGCTGGATTGGAGCTTGGATCAAAGGGAAATGTTGATGACGATAATGGCGATATATTGATGGTACCGTTTAGCTCGTTATGTAAGGTAATTTTTATTTTTATGCGGAATGTTAGACAAACAGGAACAGGATATCCTTGGGTGCTGATGCAATGATTTCAAAGGTCAGATGTTTCCATATGTACCTGTGGCGATTCTGTTGCGCATTGGCGGGCTTGGGTAGATTTTGCCAATATAGTGCAGTAGCGTACCTGTCCGCGCTGGCGCAGCAGGAATAAGAGCCGTCGGCGGCGCATGAGCCAGGCATCGGTGAGCAAGCGGACGGGCACGGGATGTGGGGTATAAAGGCCCGCAGTAATGCCCCGGCGATTTTCAGCTTATGGGTATTACCGGTGCGGGGTACGAGGCGCAAGCGAATGGGAAAGGAAAGGGCTTTGCCGGAGCGGCTCCGCAGGGTCAACGCCAGCCCTCCCAGTTCTGGGCGAGGACATAACGGGGGCGGTTGTGCTTATGGCTGTGATCGAAGTGGATGGTCGCGCCTGGGGCCTTGGTGGAGTGTCGCAGGACCAGCGTATCGTCGATGATCAACTCGACGATCGGCAGCGGCGGCAAAACGGACAGGAGCCAACGGACTTGA
>NZ_JAAOMP010000044.1 GCF_018853815.1 Acidithiobacillus sulfurivorans
TATAGTGGACCCCAGATTTGAGACAATAGTTTAAGCTTGTTGTCTGGTCAGGAGGAGACGATGAGCGCAGCAAAGCGGAAAGTGTATGGAGCCGTCTTTAAGGGCAAGGTGGGGCTGGAGGCGATCCGGGGCCTGAAAACCATCAACGAGATTGCGCAGGAGCATGGAGTGCATCCGGCGCAGGTCGGGCAATGGAAGAAGGCTATTCTGGAGCAGGTGGGTACTTTATTTGAGGGCAAGCGTGGCCCACAGCCCATTGATGCGCACAGCGACCCGGAGCATCTCTACAGTGAAATCGGGCGGTTGAAAGTCGAACTGGATTGGCTGAAAAAAAAGTCCGGAGTGTGACGGTAGAGACGCGGCGGACGTGGATCGCACCGAATCCGTCGATCTCTATTCAACGGCAGTGTCACCTGGCTGGCGTGGCCCGAGCCACGGCTTACGCGCAGCGACCCGAAAAGCCATTGGACGCAGAGGATAAAGTGCTCATGGATTTACTGGATGCCCAATACACAACAACGCCGTTTTATGGGAGTCGCCGGATGACCGTATATCTCCAAAATCTGGGGTTTAGGGTCAATCGCAAACGGGTGCAGCGATTGATGCGCACCTTGGGTTTGGCGGGCATGGCTCCAGGGCCGCACACCAGCCGACCCCATCCAGAGCATAAGATTTATCCCTACCTGCTGCGGGGGCTGACTATTGATCGCCCCGGTCAGGTCTGGAGTACGGATATCACGTATATCCGGCTCCGCCATGGATTTGTCTATCTGGTGGCTATTATGGACTGGTACAGCCGTAAGGTGTTGAGCTGGAGGATCAGTAATACCATGGAGGCAGAGTTCTGTGTGGCCTGTCTGGAAGAGGCGCTACAACGCTATGGTGCGCCGGAGATCTTCAATACGGACCAAGGCAGCCAATTCACCGCTGAGGCGTTTACAGGCTTACTTCAGGCGCATGGTGTACAGATCAGCATGGACGGTCGTGGTCGCGCCCTGGATAACATCTTCGTGGAGCGGCTTTGGCGCAGTGTGAAGTACGAGGATATTTACCTGCGGGGCTATGGCCATGTACCGGAACTGATGGTTGGGCTGACTGCCTACTTTGAGTTTTACAATAGTCGCCGCCCGCATCAGTCTCTCGGCTATCTGACACCAGATCAGGTATACCTGACAGGGCAAGGGGGCGGCGCCTGCATTGTGGACCGCTATCCGAAGGTTGCAGCATAACCATTACTCAGGGACAATTTGGGGCAGCGCCATTCTGCTGCAATGTTAGAAACCAGACTAGCTTAAACTCTCGCTCTTTTTGTCTTGACTCATGGGTCCACCATA
>NZ_JAAOMP010000045.1 GCF_018853815.1 Acidithiobacillus sulfurivorans
TCCACCGGCTGGCCGCAGAGATGCACCCGTACCCGACCTTCCGGGAAAAACATCAGCCCCGCACCAGATGCAGAATCAGGCCACCGCCCAAATCCAGACGGAGTTCCAGTCGATGCGTAGCGGCGGCTTCCCGTCGGTCCGGAGAGGGCACGTCTTCCAGCGCGCCCAAATCGACAAAATCAGGGATAGGCTGAGGGGCGGTGACAGCCGGAATAGCATGGCTCAGCGTCCCGGCAGAATTCACTCCGGTATTCTGTAATCCCTTGCGCAGCCGTCCTTGCCAACGATAGAAACTGGCCGGACTGATGGATGCCTGATGACAAAAAGCCGTCACCGTCAAACCACTCTCTGCCTGTTCATCCAGTAACGCCTGCCAGGCTTGGGCGCTGCGGCGCGGGGCTTTCCTGCGTAGTTTTGATGGCACCATGTATTTTCTCCTCAGTCCTATCCTGGGAGA
>NZ_JAAOMP010000046.1 GCF_018853815.1 Acidithiobacillus sulfurivorans
TACTACCAGTATTATCCGACACCACCCCCGCCCCTACCGGCAGGAGCGCCCCCGCCTCCGCCTCCACCGGCAGGAGCGCCGCCACCACCACCACCTGGCAGTTATTTCAATTATCTGGGGGTGCAACCACCGCCACCGGCTCCGCCTGGCGCACCACAACCGCCTCCACCTGGGCCTCCTCCCGGTGGACCAGGCTTTGGGCCTCCGGGGAGACCACAACCAGGTGGGCCGGGGTTCGGTCCACAACCAGGTCCTGGCCATGGAGGACCTCGGTTCCAGCCAGGACCAGCAGGAGGACCCCCGCAAGGGCCTCAATCTGGCCCGAGAAGAGGGCCGCCACAAGGGGGGCCTGGAGGGCCTGGGCCTCAACAGCCACCCCACCAAGGACCTATGGGTGGACCGCCTCCACCGGGTGGGCCAGGTGGACCTCCCCCTGGAGGGCCTGGCGCACCTTAACAGCCAAAACAAATGAGCCGCTCGTTGTGGGGCTCATTGTTTATGGCTTTTTATATCCTTTATAAGTGAGGAATCAGCGTCTACGAGACACAATGCTTTATGATGTCTCGTAGACGCTGATTTCATATATTATGGATACCGACAACTTGGCCGTGAAGTATGCCATCTGCCGCGACATGAAAAGTATAATCAGGGCCATCAATGACCACAGACAACCCAGATATTTCTCTGATCGTTCCATGCTATAACGAGACACAGCTTCGGAGGGCCTATCCAAGTGTAAGGATTGATCAGATCAAATATAAATTAATATATCTTATTCAATATGATTGGATTGTTTTGCACAGGCATTACAGCACTATTACTACTATTTAGCGTCACATAGTGGCTGTTGTCGCGAATGACCTTTTGCAGGATGTCGCGGGCGGTTTTGGTCCAGATGAAGGGTTTGGGATGGGTGTTGTGGTGATCGATGTACCCCTCAATGGCCTGGATGAGTTCGGGCACACTGGTGAACACCCCACGACGTAACCGCTGGGTCGTCATATCCCGAAAGAAACGCTCTACCGCAGCGACGATTATCTGACCGTCTGACCTTCGCCTTGCGCTCCGAATCAACCGCCAGTCAGAATATCATAACCATCAGCCACCGGATGGTCTTGTCTCCGCAAGATCATCCGCAAACGCAATTTATGCCGATAGTAGAGTCCGTTGCGCATGAATTGCCGTATATTTAGAAATGTTGATCACCCATGGATCATGTCAGCAGTTCATCTACATGGTCGAAGGACAGCAAGCACGAAACGGAAAGGATTGCTCGCCTGATCAGACGCGAAATAGAATAGGTCACTTTTCTTAGTGTGGTAACAAAACAAATATTAATGTGGTATATCAGTTTTTTATTAAAAAAAGAAAATATTTATCATAAAAACTAACGTTTTTTCTGGTTACGTGTTGAATATGTGCAACACTCATATTTTGATCAGTTTCAATACTTGTTAAATTTGATTCACCTATTTGACAATACAGATTATCTGTTGTTACCGTAAAAACGCTTGTGCAATTTGACTCAAGCAATTACGAGCATAATCCATGCTCTTTTCTTTCACCCAAAAGGGAGATGAACTATTGAAAAGCATTCAGACTAATGTAATAACAGCACTGGGAATATTCGTGTTCAGCACATCCGTTGCTTTTGCAAGCATGAGCAGCCCCATGTCCACCACTCAACCCCAACCGTCCTCACCGGCGATGCAGAACGGTGCGTCTACACCGCCTATGGCTTCCGGAGCGCCGCAAGCGGGAGCGCAGTCCGGCTCCCAGCCAATGATGCCCTCTGCACCTCAGGCGGGTCCTGCGGTGAGTAACGGTGAGATCATGCATTTTGCTTCCGCTCTGCGAGCAATCGGACCCCTGAGTTCCAAAATGCGGAGTGAAGCCATGCAAAAAGGCGTAAGCAAAGCCAAGCAACAGGCACTTGAACAAACCTATGCAAAGGATGTTCACGGAATTCTGGCCAAGAATGACCTCTCCGCAAGCACCTATGAGATGCTCATGAGAAAAGCCCATAGCGATCCACAGTTCGCTCAAAAGGTCGAGGCCGCTATCAAGTCCGGTGCATAGTCGCACTGTCTTGATTGGTGAATCATGGAACGTCAGAGACGCCAATCATGGTGTCTCTGACGGTTTTAGTTGGCTTGTTCGTGTTTCTTGTTCAAAGTCGTGATGAAAAATCTTTCAAAAATATCTTTTTTATTACTTTTTACAGGGATTGGATTATCTGGATGCGTCTTCGGACCTAGTCATCAGGATGTGCGTCGAGCACTCAAAAAAGCAGATATTATCCGTGCCATTAAAGGCAACAACATGGATATGAATATGACCAAGAGTCAGAGGCAGCATATTGATCAGGAAGTTAAAGAAACAAAGATCAACCAGTGCAGACAGCTGCACGGCCTGATTTATCGATGCTCCATGATCAGGAACGGTCAAATTCAGAGTATCGAAATTGGAAAATTGGGTGGACGTCATTGGCAGGTCATCAATAATAATCACCTGCTGAACTAGCTCTGGCATGGCAGCGGGTGTATGGGGCATTGTTGACGGTTAATTGAGGACTGAACCGTTAAGCGTCCATTGTGCCTATTGCATTGCCACGTAAAACGAAGGTAAGAGTCAATTATGGCCCTCTGTTGGGGTCCCTTTATGCATACTGCAGAACCAAAACTCCAAAGGAGAGTCCTATGGCGAATAGTCGCCCGAAAACCCTGTTGAAACGCCCGAAACTACTGATTACTGCTGTTGTCGCTGCGTGCTTTGGTTTTTCCCTGGGCGCTACCGAATGGGCACAGGCCGATGCCACCCCTACGGCACCCGCCTTATCCATCAACACCAACACCGCACCCCCAACAGGCGCTGGTTGCCCTCCCGGACTTTACCCCCATCATTGACCGCTATGGTCCGGCAGTGGTGAACACTGGCGCGCATTGTCGCCGGACTACCCGCAGACCAATCCATTCCCAGAACTAGTGTAGTGTTGCATTCTTGATGAAACTTAAGGTTAATCATGATAAAATGGCTCCATGGTCAGGGATATGGATGGAGTCAAG
>NZ_JAAOMP010000047.1 GCF_018853815.1 Acidithiobacillus sulfurivorans
CGGTAATGTTTCTATAGCCTGTGCCTTTAAAGAGCTACCGCAGCACTGGACCTCCAGGCCCAATTCCAACAGTTCACCCAACAAACTGTGCACACTGTTGCGGGTTTTATCCCAGTCTCTCAGGATCAGCACGCCCTGACCGGCAAGAAACAAGCGAACCTCTTTGTTGTCTGCCAACATGGCACCGGCGAGACGAACGGCCGTATCGGCGCGGGGGTTTTCTTCTTCAGGACCTGCATGCAGGATGATTAATGCTTGGCTCATGGGAGATACTCCTGTTCAGAGACTTCGGGGATGTGTTTCTTTAACCGCAAAAGCAATCCATAAGCCCGACAAGGCCACAATACCAGCGGTCAGCCAGATCGCGGGGAGGATTTTATCACTCCATTGGGCCACCAGACCAAGAATGACCCCGCCGATGGCATAACCCGTGTCCCGCCAATAACGATAAGTGCCCAGTATCCGACCCCGTTGCATGGCTGGTGCGACATCCGACATGGCGGCAATCAAATTGGGATAAAGCAGTGCCATACCGAGCCCCATCAGTGCAGCGGTGACAATCCATGCAGCAAAGTGGTTCACCAATGCGGTTCCTGCCAATCCTGCGGATAACAAGGCAAAGCCCAGCAAAACCGGTGGCTTGCGACCAATGCGATCAGCCAGATGCCCGGTCCAGAACTGGCAGAGTCCCCAGACCATGGCATAAACGCCGGTAATCCAGCCGATATAGATAACGCCGAGGCCGTGGAATTTGAAAAACAGCGGGAACAGCACCCAGACCAGAGTGTCCGCCATTTTGTTGGTGACACCGCCCTGGCAAAGCGCCCGGTAGGTCCGATCCTGAAAGGAAACCTGCAGGAAGGTGCTGAACATACTTTGTGCGGGTACCGCTGCCGGGGTAGCCGCCTCTTGTTGTATATGCTCGGCACGCACCCAGTGAATGGTGTCTTTTATCCACAGCAGCAGCACCAACGCCAGCGCAATGACCACTAGCCCAAAGACCAGCAAGGACCAGCGGGGACCATACAAAACGGCCAGATACCCCGTGGCCAGACCCGCTGCACCCACAGCAATGTAACCCATGGCCTCATTGATGCCGACCGCCAGACCGCGCTGATGGTTGGCCGACAAATCAATCTGGCTGGTGACGGTCATGGTCCAGGTGAAGGCCTGGTTGAAGCCCAGGAAGACGTTGGCACCGATAATCCACCACCAGTTGGGGGCAAAGAAAATCAGAATCGGAATGGGGATGCCGGCTATCCAGCCGAGCAGCAAAACCCGCTTGCGGCCGATGCGATCGGCAAGCCCGCCCGCCACTAAATTCAGGGCACCCTTGACCAGGCCAAAGGAAATCACAAAGGAAGCCAGGAAGAAAAAGGCGTGGCTATCCACAGCAAAGTGCGCTGCCATGGTGGGCAACACATTGCGCTCCATGCCGATGATCAGACCCACAAAAAAGACCTGAACCGTCTGCAGCAGAAACTGTCCACGGTTGCAGCCAATGCCCCGGACGTAAGCGCTTGCATGGTCCGCTGTGACGTTCATGCGGTGTCTTTTTGGTGGAGAGAGACCACGGTACTCAGTACCTCATGGTTATGCGCGGTAATCTGCATCTGGTCGAGAATGAGCTCCCGAACAATCTCGCAGACTTCCAAAACCTTGGGGCTGGTGAGCCGGTAATGACAGAAAGTACCGCACTTGTCGCAGTGCACCAGACCTCTCGCCTTGAGAATATTCATGTGCTGTGAAACATTGGCTTTCGACATGCCCGTCAGTTCGGTAAGCTCGCTGGCGGTTTTTTGCCCTTCACCCAGATAGTGAATGATCTCCAGACGCTTGGGATGGGCAATGGCCGCAAACACTTCCGAAAACAGTGCAAATTGGATGGTTTCCTGATGCTTCATGCCATCCGCTCCAGATTGCTGGCGACAATGCGCGCCATCTCCACCGGTCGTTCCGGAATGTTGGTGGTCAGCTCGTGCATGAAGGTCGCCCGGTCCATACTCAAATACGGATCCCAGCGCTTTTCAAAGCCGATAGTCGACGAGGGTTTTCCCGAAAGACCAGCCCCGCAGACACTGCCAGCAGCATGTCCCGGAAAGATTTCCAGATCATCAGGAAGGGGCAGCAGTTTCTGCTGGAGGCTGTCATAGAGTTTCGCTGCCATTTCCTCGGGTGTTCCCCCCAGATCCGGTCGTCCCACGCCGCCAACAAAAAGGGTATCGCCCGTCAGGGCAAACCACGGAGCCTTACTGCGTCGGATATCGCTGACCAAAAGACAAAGGCTGTCAGGGGTATGACCGGGAGTATGCAGCACCTGGGTGATCACATTGCCGGTCTCCAGTATTTCGCCGACTTTGAGACCTCGAATCGGAAATTGTACCTGATCCTCGTCACTTTCGTGCATGCAGTAAGGCGCTTCTGCCAGCGCCGCCAAAGCTCGCCCACCCGAAAGATGATCGGCATGTAGATGGGTGTCAATGACAAGGCTGATGCGCACGGCCGCTTTCCGGGCCTCGGCTATAAACCACCCCTCATCACCGGCCACCACATCTACCGCGACGGCAAAACCTTTACCACCACAGCCGTAGAAGTAAGACAGAGTTCCATCGTCACCACG
>NZ_JAAOMP010000048.1 GCF_018853815.1 Acidithiobacillus sulfurivorans
CTGCGGAATTCTGGGCAAGCTTTTTCACTTCGTCGGCGACCACGGCGAAACCCCGCCCATGCTCTCCAGCGCGAGCCGCTTCAATGGCCGCGTTGAGTGCTAAAAGATTGGTCTGCTTGGCAATATCTTGCACCCTTACGGCAAGCCGGTTGATCGTTTTGGTGCTGGCCAGAAAGCTCGTCACGGTTTCGCCCATCTGTTCCACCATGTTTTCGATGTTCACCATCTGCCCGAAACACCATAAATAAGCAATTATGGTGCCATATTATTATCTGTGTTTTTTCAGGCTGTTGCGCATCTTCTTGCGCTTAACCCAGAGAGGGTGCGCTCCATTTAGGCAGGGAAAGCGCCTGGATTCTGGAGAGCAACGTGCTTCTTGGTACGCCCAGCTTTCGGGCCGCACTGGACGTATTGCCCGACGTTCGGTGTATCGCCTCAAGAATGAGGGTGCGCTCAATTTCCAACAAATGTTCTGGAAGCGTCTTCCCTTCCGGAAGGGCCTGAACCGGGAGCGATTCTTCCGATTCTTCAGAGGACGGCTTCGAGCAAAAAGTAGACTCTGTTTGGCCGCTATCAAAAAAACAGTTCGGTAAATCGGCAGCCGTCACGGCTTCTTTTTTATTGAATATGCACTGGACAGCAATTCTTTCCACCAGATTCATGAGCTCCCGCACATTGCCTGGCCAAGAATAGGTGCCCATGACTTCCAGCGCATCTTCCATGAAATGGATACCCGGATACCCGCGCTTCGCCAGTTTCTCCGCTGCATAAGACACTAAAAGGGATATGTCCTCTCGGCGTTCACGCAAAGGCGGGAGCTCAATCGGATACACGTTCAGGCGGTAGTACAGGTCCTCCCGAAATTCCCCATCGATGACTTTTTTCTGGAGATCACGGTGCGTCGCGGCGATGATGCGGACATCTACTGGGACCGGCTCTCGCCCGCCGATTCGGTCTACCTGCTTTTCCTGCAACACCCGCAGCAGCTTTGCCTGAAGAGAAAAGCTCATTTCACCAATCTCGTCGAGCAGTATCGTCCCGCCTTCCGCCTGTTCGAATTTCCCCAGGCTTTTCGCGTACGCCCCTGTGAATGCCCCTTTTTCGTGCCCAAAAAGCACGGATTCCAGCAAATCAGCGGGGATGGCCGCACAATTGATAGGGATAAACATCCGCCCGGCGCGATCGGAGGTGTCGTGGATGGCGCGGGCAATCACCTCCTTGCCAGTGCCTGTCTCGCCCGTCAGAAAAACCGTAACGGTCGATGGCGCATGAGATAACGCCGTTACATCGTTGAGAATTCTGCCCCAAGCAGGGGATTCACCGACAATATTCGTGTGATACTTTTTAGATTTATTACGGTCCATAGTAGATTCAATTCCAGATGAATACGCAACCATGACAAACACAAGGCTTTATATAACGTAATCTTGTGTTACTTAGCGTTATTAGTCAAGCTTATTTTTGTCCGGTGTGGCACAAGGTTGATCTTTATGCGGGAACCTTCGAATCCAAGCACAAAAATTGTGATAAATTTGGAGCGCTTCTAAAACGACAACCCACACCAACACCAAGCCTAAGGCAGCGGGAATCACCAGCCAGAACCATGCGAACAAGGAAAGATCAGAAGGCATTTGATCTTTCCTTGGCAGCAATGGCTTTCCGGCATCTTATGCAGGTGATTTTGGTACGGTAGTCATCCAGTTCATAAGTTTCTGGTAAATAACCATGTGCTATCACGGACACCATTAGCCCGCACTCGGTTTGGATACCATCGACACTTGTGCCATGCCAACGGCTCATGCGCTCGTTGAAATCTTCCATGCCGCCAATTCGCCAGCGTACAGCGAATCCGCTCATAATCTGTTCCTTAAACAGCGGTCGGCTTCAATGGCTGCACGAATGATCTGGGCGACACGATCTCTTCTGCGATCGGCATAAGGTTCCAGTGATGGCTCGACGGCAAACCCCAGATAACACAAGATGCTTCCGGCTACTTCACTATCCGATAGGGTGCTTATATTCGTTCGTCTCTTTTTCGGCTTCAACGGTAAGATCATAGAGATTCATAGATAGTCCTCTGCACCATGAAGCCGTCTTTTCCATTTCCCGGAACCAGGGCCTCTACTATTTTGATCTCTTTGAGCGCCGCCAGGGTCGCTTCTGGATTCATCGATCCGGCCTTTTTTACAGACATTAGCCATATATCGGCTCCCGTATAACTTGCGCCGCCTCCGCAAAAACCGATTTCTGTCGATGAACAGGATTCTGCTTCATCTTTGGCCGATTTCAGGAATTCCAGCGTATTGCATTTTGGACACGGCGACTCTCCTCCGCTTGAGAGCGGTCCTCCGGGTTCGTCGCAGCTATCCAGATCCCACAAATATCCATCAATACAACAGGTGTCTATGTAGCTTGCCCCAAAATCACGCCCCTGATAATCGCACCCTTTTTTCACATTATCGCACATTGATTCTCCCTCTCTACCCGATCATTTTCGGCATTCATCAATTTAATTCATCCGGTCGTTTATCTTTACGCCACCCATCTCCGAGAGATGTATTCAGCAGAGATTCCACCAGATTTTCGCTGGATAGTTTACGGCGAGCATGGCACTCGTAATGATCGAGTGATGTGCCATGGTATCCCCCATCATCTTCCACGGGTTTACCACACACGCTGCACTTCTCTTTGATGATTTTCTTATCCATATTTTTGCACATGAATTTTACCCGACCTATTACTGGTCACAAAGCCCGTAAGAAGATGCACAAGCTGGCAGACCCAGTTCACCATTATCAAATAGATCCATCGTTCCATTATTTCCTTTCGCCCACGCCACCCGCGCATGGATATTCAGATTATTGAATGTGGTGCGTCGGTCTTTAAGATCGCTGGCATCACACATAAACGTCGAATATCCGCGCTTCGATGCTTGGCTAACCAAGTGTTCCCATTCAGACAGTCTTGTTATTTCTTCCGGATACCGAAACGACACCTGGGCCAAATCACTCTTGTTGCTATTGATACAGACGCAGCCGACACGGCTTTGACCCTGGCTATACAATGGATTCAATGGGCAACCTTGACCGCGCACAAAATCGACGGTTTGTTGTGCGGTCCAGTCCACCAAAGGCCGATAAGCCCAAAGTTTGGGGCCAATGCGCTCCATCTTTTTGGCATAACGACGATTGGGTGATTCATCGCGGCGGATACCTTGCCAGGAAACCACATGCAAGCCTTGTTCAATGAGTTGTAGCTGATAGGCTACGGCCATATTTCTCTTCAGTTCCTCGGTGCAAAATTGTGCCTTTCTTGAAGGAAAACGGCCTTTCCACAAGCACAAATCCAAAAATGGATTACCAGTAGGATGTAGCACATTTAACGCTCGTCGTTTGGCCTTATTGGACCAGCGTACTTTGCGACCGCCACCGATTTTCCGCGTTTTCTGGACAAGCTCTTGGGTCGAAACGCCACCACGCCACACAGTGCGATACAAGATATTTCCATGATGGTCGCGCTTAGGCACAGGATTTCCATTTGCATCAAACACCGGAGCGGTTTTGTATTGACGCCGGGTGCGTTGATCTTGGGCGATAAACCGCCGTTTAGCGATAATCTCACGACTAAAATCCGCTTTGAGTCGTGTTATCTGTATGCCCAGATGTCTTTCCAGCTCATCCAGATGTTTGTAAGTTATCGGAATTTCATTGCCGGTATCACAAAATATCGCCTGGATATTTTCTCTGGGTAAGCGATTCAAAGCGATCAGCAAAGTGGCCGTGCTGTCTTTGCCACCAGACACGCTGATTACATGAATCGTTTTCACGCCACCATCCTTTTT
>NZ_JAAOMP010000049.1 GCF_018853815.1 Acidithiobacillus sulfurivorans
CACCCGCAAAGCAGTTCGAGGAAGCTGCGCCGCGAGCGGGGCGGCACGGCCGCGAGAAAGTAGGAAATCCACTCTGAAAGGCGGAAGGTAACGAGACGCTGAAAGGACATGGCAGTGATTCCGAGAAGCCTAAAACGCTTCTCACTGGCCGACCCTTTTTTCCAAAGGGTCGGCCGCACGGCACTATCACCGTGTCAAGCACTTTCGTAGCAAAATAGAAAATAAAAACCCGGCGGAGCCGGGCTGAATGTCTAAACTAGAGTAGACAAATAAATATCAGTTTTAATCAGATTAAGGAGAGCGAAATGGCAACAACTGTAAGCAAAAGTCCTGAAACACGGGCAAAACGTATTTTTGGAGGATTGGTCAACAATCCTGTTCTTGAAGATTATTCTCTGCGCTATGCACCATCCGGATTTCGTAAATGGTCGGAGTATGGTGTGGCGATGGCTGCTCTGGGTAGTATTGCCTATATGGCTGATCTCGCTATCGGCGGCTCTTTGGCCATTCAGTATGGATTCACCAATGCCTTATGGGGAATTTTAACCGCTGCACTGATTATTTTTCTCACGGGAATACCCATTGCCTATTATTCATCCAAATATAATGTGGATGTCGATCTGCTGACCCGAGGTGCCGGTTTTGGGTATTTGGGCTCCACCATCACCTCCGTTATTTATGCTTCATTTACGTTTATATTTTTTGCCCTCGAAGGTTCGGTGATGTCTCAGGCCTTTACCCTCTTTTTAGGCATCCCCATAGCTCTGTCCTACATTATCTCCTCTCTGATCATTATCCCTTTGGTGTTGTTTGGAATGACGGTACTCTCGGTGGTCCAGAAATGGACGAATCCTATCTGGATCGGGCTGTTTGTCATCCCTATTGCTGCCATTCTGATCAAGGACCCCCAAACCGTCGCTTCTTGGGTACAATTTGCGGGCAAGTCTCCCAGCGGCGCGGGATTTAATCCCCTGCTATGGGGGAGTGCTGCCGGAATCGCACTTTCATTGATCGCTCAAATTGGTGAGCAGGCTGACTATTTACGCTTTATGCCCAAAATCAATCCGTTTAAAAAATGGAAATGGTGGTTTGCCGTCCTGGCCGCTGGCCCGGGTTGGGTGGTTCTGGGGGCAACCAAGCAGCTCATGGGTTCCTTTCTTTCTTCGATTGCCGCAACCCATGGTACGCCACTGGCGAATGCCAATGAGCCCATTCATATGTACATTGCGGGTTTTGGCTATGCTTTCCCAGCAGTTGCATTGATTCTGGCCGCCATCTTTATTTTTATGTCACAAATCAAAATTAATGTGACGAATGCCTACTCCGGCTCACTTTCCTGGTCGAATTTCTTTTCGCGCTTGACGCACCGCCATCCTGGGCGTGTCATTTATATTTTCCTGAATGTAGGTATTGCTCTTGCGCTGATGGAAAGTAATATGTTCTCGGTTTTGGGCACAATCCTAGGATTCTACTCAAATGTAGCTGTAGCTTGGATTGGCGCGATTGTGGCTGATCTGGTCATCAACAAACCACTGCTGAAGTTGAGTCCATCTTATATTGAATTCAAAAGAGCGCATCTCTACAACTTTAATCCGGTAGGCTTCGGAGCGATGGTGATTGCTTCCATTGTTTCTGTAGCTGCATTTTTTGGGGCATTTGGACCCTGGGGAGAGTCGTTCAGTGCCTTTATTGCGCTTTTCCTCGCTTTTAGTCTTTCACCTGTTATTGCGATTCTGACCAAAGGGAAATATTACATTGCCAGAGACCCGCATTATCACGCCGGCACACATCATGATGTGCTTAACTGTACGACCTGTGGATTTGAGTATGAAAAAGAAGATATGGCCTGTTGCCCAGCCCATGATGGTCCTATCTGTTCTTTATGCTGTTCATTAGATAAGGAGTGTCATGATATGTGTAAAACAGTCGGAAGCATAAAGGATGTTCCGGTGAAGTGTTCCTGAGTTAATTAATGGGTATGTTTAACTTAAGATGTAACATTTTATATGTTTAACATTCTCATACTGGGATAATTACGATGGGTTTACCTATAGAATGTGATATATTGCTTCATGCTGGAGTTGCGTTGTTAAATAATGACGCAGGTGATGCACTACGGAACGCTGCAATTGCTGTAAAAGATGGCTGTATCTTGGACATTGGATCTCACGACCTATTGGCCTCTCATTATTTGCCGCGTAGAACAATAGGATCAGATGATCACATCGCGATGCCCGGCTTGATTAACACACACAATCACACGATACTGGCACATGTAAGGGGACGAGTAGAAGATCTTGGTTTTGCACCAGCTTATATTGCCGGTGTTCCGCAAGGTGATGACCTATCACCCGAAGAAGCTTATTTACTTGCTCGACTCGGCGTCTTCGAGTTGTTGCGTTTTGGTACGACGACCTTGGTTGATTTTTATCGTCATCCGGAGGCGCTTGCTCGTGCCACGGCTGAAGCAGGGCTTCGGGGCTTTATAGGTGGACGAATCATGGATGCAGATATGTGTCAAATTAAGCACGGTAAACATTGCTACAACAGCTCCTTGGGTCAGAAAATGCTGGAAGAAACTGAAAATTTTATCGACAGATGGAAGGTGCGTAACGATCTAATAAATCCAGCAATCGGTTTCCATGCCGCCGACACTTGCTCAACCACTTTGTTGGCGAAAGTTGCTGCTTTAGCTCTGGAAACTGGGCTCAGCGTGCATACTCATTTACATCAATCACAACGTGAGTTGAAGGTTGTGCTAGAACGTGATGGCTGTCGACCAATTGAACTATTCAATCGACTCGGGATGCTAGGGCCACATCTGATAGCTGGTCATTGTATCTGGATGCAACCGGAAGATATAGATCAAATCGGATCCAGTGGAACTTCTGTTGCACATTCACCGATAGGCAACGCAACTCATGGTGCAATTGCTCCAGTCCTGTCAATGGAAGCAGCTGGGGCCCATATTACCCTTTGTACCGACAGCAAATCGGGTGATATGTTTGAAGCAATGCGATGTGCTGTACAAGTAGCGCGCATCGATGGGGCGGGATTTTCATTTGGAGCTGAACGGGTACTTAGATGGGCAACACAAGGCGGTGCGACTGCCCTAGGACTGAATAATGTTGGCTCTTTAATTAAAGGGTGGAAAGCAGATATTTTATTGTTGAATAGTATGATTCCCAATCTCCGGCCGCTCCATGGAGGGCCGGGATTGATTGTGTACAGCGCTAGTGGAGGCAATGTTGATTACGTAGTGGTAGATGGCAAGTTGGTACTTGACGCAGGTCAACCTTGCCATTTTGACCCTAAAGAGGTAATTCAAAGTGCTCAGCTTGTAGCTGAACGGCTTTGGGCAACCGCGAAATTTTCATAGGTTTAGGTTAGTGAGTGTGGTCAAGCCAGTTAATGGTCCTTTGGTCAAGTTTTTTGAGGGTCCATCCGGCGAGTGCTCTACCGTTTCAATCTATCATTCATATAGTTTGCCGTTACCCAGCACCTCGTGTACCTGATGCCAAACGCACTAATTTTGGAGCACCCCTCAAGGAGCCTGACCCTAGCAGCTTGTCGGACTTTCATTTTGCCTAAAATTATCGTATAATTACTTATGATTCAATGTGATGAGTGATTTTATGGCCCACTTCCTCGATACTGACCGCAAGACCGATTATCTTCTGCCCCCTTCCATGGACGACTGGCTCCCAGAAGGGCACCTGGCCCGCTTTATTGTGGAAGTTATTGATCAGCTC
>NZ_JAAOMP010000005.1 GCF_018853815.1 Acidithiobacillus sulfurivorans
CTTTGAAACACTGGATCAGCTGAACGCCTGGCTCTGGGAACGCTGTCAGGAGCGGGCACAGAATCATGCACACCCCGAGCAGAAGACACGGACGATCTGGGCGGTCTTCCAGGAAGAGAAAGCGCTGCTGCGCCCCTTTCAAGCCACCTTCGATGGCTATGTGGAGGACCGGGTGCGGGTCAAATCGACCTGCCTGATATCGGTGGACCGTAATCACTACAGCGTACCCGCAGAATGGGCAGGAGAGTGGGTGCGGGCACGGCGCTATGTGGATCGTATCGTGGTATTGATGGAAAGTGCGGTGATTGCCACCCATGCACGGCGCATGGGGCGGGACAAGACCATCACGGACCCGCAGCACTACCTGCAGGTT
>NZ_JAAOMP010000050.1 GCF_018853815.1 Acidithiobacillus sulfurivorans
GTGTTCCAGAAAGCGGTATTTGAGACGACGCGCGAAGGCAACATGAATCTGCTGACCGATAATGGCCCAGATGAGAGATTCGTAGGGGGATGCTATGCGTACAGGGCGCATGCCACGGAATTGCTCCTGAAGTTGACGTAGGGGAGCATCCCGTTTTCCGAGTTCGAGAAAACCACGCGGGTTTTGGTCAAGGTTCAGGGTATTCCTGGCCCAATGCAGCCCGGCATCGCGGATGGCCCGGGAAATTTTCCGGTCACTGTGCATTTCCACAAAAAGTGCCGGGTGCTCAACGTCTTCTGACTCGCTGCGCAAAACCAGGAGGACTGGCATTCCGTCCAGATACAGCATCCGCTGCAAACCAGTATGGGGATCCACGTTTTCGAGAACGGTGGAGGGAGAACTCCACAGATATTCCATCGCCCAGCGAAAGCTGTAGGGCGGATCCACGGGCAGCGGGATAGTGACGCGATTTCCTGTCATAGGTCAGCCACCTTGGCCTTCATGTAGTCTCCAGGTGCCGTCTTTCCCCTGTCCAACGGAAACGCCCTCATACGTCAGCAGTCTGACCTTCATGTTGTCGCCACCACCGGAATATTTCCCCAGGCGGCCATCTGCACGGATAACCCGATGACAGGGGATAACGAAAGGGAAAGGATTCCAGGCCAAGGCGTTCCCGACGGCTCGACTGGCGCGTGGGTGTTCCAATCTCTTCGCCAACCATCCGTAACTGCGCACTTCTCCTCTCGGAATTTCCTGCAACTTCTTTAAAACTTGCCGCTGGAATGGCGTATGGGACGGGAACCAAAGTGGACCGCGATAAGCCCTATCTCCCAGTATAGAAGTGAGTATGTTGGCGATCATCCGTGCGCTCATTGCATCGTTTCTGGCCGGAAATCGGCCATAGAGCCGATAGATATCCAGGCGTAATTTCAGCTCGTCGCCGGAGAGTAGACAAAGATATTTTTCGGCATATGCGACGTACAGTTTCCCGAAAGGGGTTTCCAGAACCGTGTGGTACAAACTCTTCGGTACTAATGTTTGGGTTTGCATGGAGATGCCTCGTCACCTGCGATGGGTGAATGGTATGCTAGCAGCCCGTCGGTTTTAACCTCAGGCTACTGCCAGATTTCGCCCCGATTTTTTTGAAATGGTTCATTTTGAGCCGATTTCG
>NZ_JAAOMP010000051.1 GCF_018853815.1 Acidithiobacillus sulfurivorans
GATCGAGCAACGTATGCCATGTTCGATTATAAAACCCCGCCCCAGCCGAAAGCGCCTACCGGAGCCGTACACGCCTTCAAGATGTCCTATAACAAACTCTATTGGGCTACCGCCCGTGGTTTACTCTGAGGAGGTGACGTATGGCTGCGGTCATGGCAGAAACTTCACAGGATGAACTGCAACGCGCTCAGGAAGCCCTGGTCCATCTGGTGCAGAATGGAGATCTCGAACGCATTGTGCACCTGGCACGACTGAGTGGTGCGGCAGCAGACTCCATGAGTGATGAAATGGTGGGTCGTCTGGCGGGGTTGGCCAGCGACGGTCTGGAGTTGGTGGATCAGGTCACCCGCAGCCAGGTGGCGCGGGCCCTGCCGGCCATCAGTTCCCTGGTGGGAAACGGGGATCTGGAGCGCATCGTACAACTGGCGCGGCTGAGTGGGGCCGCCGCCGATTCCATGAGCGATGAAATGGTGGGTCGCTTGGCCGGTCTGGCCAGCGATGGCATGGATTTACTGGATCGGGTGAACCGCAGTCAGGTGGTCAACGCCTTACCAGCCATCTCGGCACTGGTCGAAAACGGCGATCTGGAGCGCATCGTTCATCTGGCCCGTATGGCCGGGGCCGCTGGCGATTCCATGAATGATGAGATGGTCTCCCGTCTGGCTACTTTGGCTACCGATGCCATGTGCCTGCTGGATCGGGCAACGCGAACCGGGGTCATGGACCGTTTGCTCGCTGTCGCTGAGAAAATGGACCAGGATCATATCCTCACCGATTTCCTGCACTGCCTCAGTGGCGCCACTGAGGAGGCCGCCAGCGCCCCCGCTCCCAAGGGAGGACTCGCCGGACTCTGGGACATGATGAAAAAACCGGAAACCCAGCAAACCATCCAGTTCCTCATGCTGGTCGGCAAACATTTCCGTTCCTGCCGACTCAGGCACTGATCATGAGGTAACTTTAACCTGTTTTAAAGTGTTCTACTCGCCCCGCTTGCAGCCCCTGTTGTTTAGGGGCTTTTTTTAATTAAGCGTTAGCCAGAAATAGGTGTATAGGCAAAGCAATATCCATGTGGACTGATTTTGCCCGCAACCACTTTACAGGTGCCATCCGCACTGGGAGAGGCTCCCGGTACAAAATGCGCGCAATTACTGCACATGTCCTTGCCACTGGGATGATCCTGATAACTGACAGAACTTTTGCTTTGCAACCCACCTGCAGTACCAGCCTCAGCCATGGATGAAAACACCAAAGGAGCCACTGCGGCCGCTGCGGCTATTTTACCTGTTGATTTCAACCATTCACGACGATTCATAGATTTCATAGTATATTCTCCCAAATGATGAATGAGGCGCCTATAAAGGGCCCACTTAGTTCTACGTAATCTGCGCCGGAATGGATGCAGGCAACAGAAAATTGATCCCCATCATATATTCAGAATTGGACAATCAACTGCGTAGAGTAAAAACATTATTGAATACCGGCTTCATTCCGATCAAATCTCCGGGAAATACCACCTTCCGCACCCCTACCAAGGGTATGGATAAAGTACTTAACTCCGCTGAGATCAGGTTGATCTGTATTTGCAAAAATGCCTTATAAACAAACTCGGAACAATATAATGCCCGATCATCCTGCAAGTCATAATTATCATCAAAAGGAATACGTAACTTCACCTGTTTATGACACCAGTGAAACAAATTTTCACACTGTAGTTCTACCAAGCTAATCGGTATGTAGCCCACTTTTACAGCCCGTTCCGGCGCACAAAAATCGTCCAGGCTACCCATATGCACCCCACCTCGGGTGCGTTCCGTAGAGGGTATGCTTTCAAATAAAGAACCGCCTACCAAAACCCCGACATGGGTCCATGGACCGCGACTTTTGAGGCGCACCAGGCGTGCCTCTACCCCCAGCCCTTCGCGCAACAGTAGATACGCCGTCAGTCCACACTCACGAACCATTTTCCGTCCCTGCGTACCAGTTGCAACGTTGTATTCCGTGGGCTTCCTTTCTCAGGAATCAGACTGATAATCACCGTCGCATGTTCAACACCATGTATCATGGTCCGTTGGTTTTTGACTATTTTGGCCTCCTTCAAACCGCCTTCAGCTTGCAGACGCTGATAAGTAGCCATCACATATCCATTCACTTTCGCTTCTTCGAGCCGCATTGCATAGGGTTGTGCAGGATTTTGCACTTCAGGTCCCCAATAAACCAGTTTGTCTACCTTCTGGATGTCCCCTTTCGCCATACCATGCACAAAATGCATAGCCGTATTCTCTGGCCCTGAACTCGAAAAAAGTCCACAGGCTGAGATTCCCACTGTTAATCCAGCCACTGTGAGTGTTTTTAGAATACTTCGCACACAAATTCTCCTCGATTAAAGCGATCCAAAGAAAAAAAGGCAATACCTTAAGCCGCATTGCCTGTTGATCATGACGTCTTGACTGGTGATTCATCAAGCCAGTTAGTGCACAGTTTTACGTACCTTGATACTGGAATTGATTTCCACGCGCTGATTCAGGAAACGTCCCTGTGGCGTCGCATTGCTGGCGACTGGATCCGTATAGGAATGGCCCTTCGTCATAATCCGTGAAGCAGCTACACCATGCGCTTCCAGATAACCAGCAACACTCTGTGCACGTTGCTCAGAGAGTTTTTGATTGTAAGCAAAACTACCTGTTTTACTACAGTAACCATTCACATCCAGAACAGCGGCTGAATGTTTATGGGCAAAATCAGCAACCTGGTCCAGCACGGCAATATCATGACTGATCAGTTTGGAAGAATTGGTCTGGAAATTAATCCCGGTAATGGTAATAGGTTTACTCTCCAGAACCGTATGCTGCACCGGTGCAATAGGTGCCACTGCTGCGGGTTTTGCGGCTGGAGCCGCAGGTGCGGCCGGGGGAATCCCAGGAGAACAGGCAAAAGGATTAGTACCGCAACCGGCAGCGGCCAGGACCACTGCCACAGCCAGAGTTTGCTTGTATATTTTTTTCATATCACGTCTCCTTAGTAGCTGATTTTTTGGGTAGATGTATTCACTTTTCTACAATTTTAACCAACAAATTCAATGACAAAATAGGCCCCATCCAGGATGGAGCCTGAAGTTCCCGATTCTGCTAGCGGGAGGAGGAGACTGCATACAACATTTACTGATGTCCCTTTTTCAGCCCAAGGGGCCGTTAGCGGTGACGATTTGCGGTTCCATGGAAGCCAGAATAGCAATCAGGTAATTCTGTGCCGACATAGGAATCCTTTGGGTTTGCATTGCATCCATCATATCCTGAGCCAGGTAGTTAAATGCTGACTCAGTGACACCCATCCCTTCATGGGCTTTACGCATACTCAGCCCGGTGTACTTGCAAGGACCGCCGACGGCCATACAAACCTGCTGCACCAATTCGTATTTCAGGTGAGGGATATTGGTATGTGCGAAGTAGTAATTAATATGCGGGTCATTAGCCACATTACCCACAAACGTATTGATCAGCTTGGTAATGCCAGCCTTGCCGCCGTACTGTGCATAGTAATCCTGAGCGGATGCGGTCGAAATCCCCATCATGGCAACAGCCGTAAACCCTGCCGCCAAAGCGACACCCTTGGCTACTGCCGAAAGACGGGAAGAGGTTTGTATAAATGACATGGTAAACTCCTCTTAAAATTAGGTCAGAAGCTGGTGGTCAGAGATAAATACAGACCATTTTGGTTCTTTTCGGTAGCAATAGTGCCCAAATCCACATAGGCCGCCGTTAACGAGAGCTGCTTGTAGGGGAACCAGGCAACATAGACGTCTTTCCAGGCACTCGTCTTGGATACCGCATCACCGACAGCACCCAAATGTAGAGGAATGCCTCCTCCCGGCGTAACAACTGTACCTGAAGCTGCGATGAGTTGATTTTGTGGCATATCCCGATACTCGGCACCGAGTACCACATGGCGATTCAGAAACACACCCACAGAAGCAGCCGGCAACACTTTGTAACCCATACCGTTGACACCACCAAAACCCAGCAAACCTTGCTGATTGGCGTTGGTCACGTCAATATTCACATCCGCCAAAGTCGTCAACCCGAACAGACCGTTAATCCAGACTTTGGTAGCTGATAGGTAATAGCTTACACCATTACGCTTTACACCCAATGTCGCAGCAAAATCCTTGGGCATCTCGTTGTGGTGGAAATCGACACCCACTGACACCTGTGGTTCCCACCAATTTTGATCGTAAATAACATTCCCGAAGAGGCGCACTTTCAGACCTACGATATCCTGATTCAAATCATAATTACTACCAAAAAAGGCGGGGCCTCCGGCAAATGCTTTATCGGCAGCCAAACCCGCTGTAGTCGTCGTTCCGTACGGGAAGGATACACCTGGTGTTGTTACTGCCGTGCCAAGAATTTTATTATCAAGAACCTGCCCGGTATTACCTAAACTAAACCCCTGCCGGGCAAAAGAAATTTCAACACGATTGAACAATCCAACCGAAGCGCCGTAGGCGTTCAAGTTATAGTTGTTCAGCAATACATGTGAATAAAAAGCGGTCGCGCCAATCTGCTGATTGGTGCCATAACCCGAAATCACTGCCCAGGGGTTAATACCACCGCCGGCGGCACCGTCTATCGCTGTTACTGCTCCGGTGCCCAGAATGCGGCCTTGGCCAAATAAACAGGACGAGCCTATCGCCGCATTGGCGGCCACAGGGACCATTGCACCCAGCGTACAGGCCACTGCCAGAATGACTGCTTTTGTAGCGGGTGATTTCGCAGACTTACCCATAATTTTCATACCTCCTCCTAGCCGTTAAGCGGTTCTTGAATGCCAGAGCACTCAAGAGCTACACAGCAAGAAAGAGGCCAACCACCTGAAAGCCCTTAACAATACCCAAAAACTATTTGTAACAACTTGTTTATTATGAATAAGCGTCAACACATCATACAAATAGAACTCTTTGTATTTCTTCTATTTTTGCATGACACGTCATGACATCTCTGCAGTTCCGTCATGACAGAAACTGCTGATTTGTCCTCCCTGCCTTGACACGCAGGACATAAAAAATCCGGTATCGATCTTGCCGATACCGGATGCCATCAGGATGAACACTAACGCGCTATCAGAGTGCTTCCTCTTTTTCATCCAGCATCTGTTCAATGCGCGGTCCGAGAATCACTTCCATGGCGAAGCCCATTTTCGTACCCGGAATAACCAGGGTATTGGAACGCGACATGAAGCTTCCGGGAATCATTTGCAACAAGGTCGGGAAATGCTCAATTTTGTGATCCCGGAATCGAATGACTACCATGCTTTCATCGGGTGTGGGGATATCCCGAGCGATAAAAGGATTAGAAGTATCCACCAAAGGTACGCGCTGAAAGTTGATATGCGCGCGCGAAAACTGGGGGGTAATATGATTTATATAATCCGGCATGCGACGCAAAATCGTGTCCACAATGGCTTCCGCTGAATAGCCGCGCTGGGAATTATCACGATGAATTTTCTGGATCCATTCGAGATTCACAACCGGCACCACACCCACCAGGAGATCCACATAATTGGCGACATCCACATCTTCGGTTTTCGCCCCGCCGTGCAGCCCCTCATAAAAAAGCAGGTCCGTACCCGTAGGCATATCCTGCCATGGCGTAAAGGTTCCCGGAGCACTACCCCGCAATTCCGCCTCCGCATCATCATGCACGTAGTAACGCATCTGGCCATGACCGGTCTCTCCGTAACTACGGAACAGACGTTCCAGAGACTCAAAATCATTCCCTTCAGGACCAAAGTGGCTGATGGTCTTACCTTCTGCTGCAGCTTTGGCAATGGCCTCACGCATTTCCACCCGGTTATAACGGTGAAAGCTGTCTCCCTCAATGATGACCGGATTGACCTTCAGGCGCCGAAAAATGTCATGAAATGCATGTTTGACAGTAGTTGTACCGGCTCCCGAAGAACCGGTGACTGCAACAACAGGATACTTTTTAGACATGGTATGAACCTCTTATAGTAAAAAATTCTTTTGCTGACCAATATATTCCATGGCCGTCTTGAAGGCAGTGTAACAAAGGTTATCAGCCGGTCAACATAAAATACGCCATTACCGACGCTTTCAGGGCTTCGATAATGGCGTCAAAAGTACTTAAAGCCCGAGATTTTGCCAGATGGCCGTGGTCGCCTCGGACTGATTCAGCGTATAAAAATGCAGGCTGGGTGCGCCTTGCGAGAGTAATGTCTCGCACTGCCGACTCAGCAACTCAATCCCCAACTGATATTGGGACTGCAGATCTTCGCCATAGGCTTCCATGCGGCGCCGCAAATATTGCGGCAATTCGGCTCCGCACATGGCCGAAAAACGGGAAATCTGTTCAAAGTGAGTAATGGGCATGACACCCACTACAATCGGCACATCAACGCCCCGCCGCTGTAAATCATCCCGGAGCTGCAAATACGCATCGGGATTATAAAAATACTGGGTGATAACCGCATCTGCACCCGCCTGCACCTTTTCCACCAGATGTTGTAAATCATCTTCAGCAGAAACGGCTTTAGGGTGCACTTCCGGATAACCGGCTACATAAATTTTAAAACCGCCGAACTGACGGATAAAAGCCACCAGATCAGCTGCGTATTCAAAATGACCGGGGTTACTCATGCCTTCTGGTAAATCACCACGCAAGGCAACAATACGCTGAATACCCTGAGCCCGGTAATCTTCCAGAATTTCCTGTATGCCCGATTCCGTAGAGCCAATGCAGGAAAGATGCGGGACGGCTTCCAGATCATAATCCTTGCGGATCATGTCCACCGTGGCGAAAGTCCGTTCGCGCGTGGAACCACCTGCTCCAAAAGTCACTGAAGCATACTCCGGCTTTAAAGGCAGCAAGGCGCGGATGGCTTCCTGCAGGCGTTCTTCGCCTGCAGCATTTTTGGGCGGGAAAAACTCGACGGAGTGCGCCATCAGTAGCGATACGCGTCGTTCTTGAAAGGCCCGTGGACTTCAACACCAAGATATTCGGCTTGGGCCGTTGTCAACTGGGTCAGCACCCCGGCAAAACCTTCCACCATGTAACGGGCCACTTCTTCATCCAGGGTTTTCGGCAGGACGGTGACGCTGATGTGAGAAGACTTCTGCGCGGCAGGCAGGTCAGCAAAGCGCTCCCCGTAAAGATGTATCTGCGCCAACACCTGATCGGCAAAAGAACCATCCATGATCCGACTGGGGTGCCCGGTAGCATTACCCAGATTCACCAGTCTTCCTTCCGAAAGGAGAATCAGGTAATCATCACTGTCCGCATCAAAGTCCTTGCCTGCCGGCGCATCACGATACACCTTGTGCACCTGAGCCTTGACTTCGTCCCAGGCCCAGTTGGAGCGCATGAAAGCCGTATCAATTTCATTGTCGAAATGACCAATATTACAAACGACAGCGCCTTTCTTGAGGGCCTTCAACATACCCGCATCGCAGACATTGTAATTACCGGTAGCAGTAACCAGTAAGTCCGTCTGGCCCAGCAGATCCTGATCAATACAGGCATCGCTGCCATCGTTGATACCCTTTTTGTAAGGGGAAACTACTTCATAACCGTCCATGCAGGCCTGCATGGCGCAAATGGGATCTACTTCGGTAACGCGCACAATCATGCCTTCCTGACGTAGGGAAGCTGCCGAGCCCTTGCCCACATCCCCATAGCCCAGAACCAGGGCGCGCTTACCAGACAACAAATGGTCCGTGGCCCGCTTGATGGCATCATTGAGGGAGTGACGACAACCGTATTTGTTGTCATTTTTGCTTTTGGTCACCGAGTCGTTGACATTGATGGCCGGCACCTTGAGCTTACCTTCCTTGGCCATTTCCCAAAGACGATGCACGCCTGTGGTCGTTTCTTCGGAAACACCATGGATGCCTTCCAGCAACTCGGGATACTTCTCATGGAGCAATCCTGTGAGGTCTCCACCATCATCCAGCACCATATTGGGGCGCCAGCCGTCAGGACCCGTAATGGTCTGCTCCACACACCACCAGTATTCTTCCTCGCTTTCACCCTTCCAGGCAAAAACCGGAACGCCTGCAGCCGCAACAGCCGCTGCTGCCTGATCCTGCGTAGAAAAAATATTGCAGGAAGACCAGCGCACTTCAGCCCCCAAAGCCACCAGGGTTTCGATAAGTACAGCGGTCTGGATGGTCATATGAATACAGCCCGCAATACGCGCACCCTGCAAGGGCTGCTGAGCCTGATATTTCCGGCGAATCGCCATCAATGCCGGCATTTCCGTTTCAGCAATACGGACTTCCTTGCGTCCCCAGGCGGCCAGAGACATATCAGCTACTTTAAAGTCTTCACTCGATTTAAGCACAGCATTCATGGTGGTCGTTCCTTTGATCATGAAAGCGAGCGCAGTTTTACACGAAGGAAAACGGGCCGAGCCTGACCACCAGAGACTTGGCGACTGCAGCGCTCCTCGGCCCGAACTTCCGGCGGAGAGGTTCTCCGCACAGAGGTCTTTTTATCGCAATCCAGCAGCATCCCGCAAGGCTGCGGCCTTGTCGGTCCGTTCCCAGGTGAATTCCGGTTCTTCACGACCGAAATGCCCATAAGCAGCGGTTTTACCATAAATCGGACGGAGCAGATCCAGCATCTGAATAATACCCTTGGGACGCAGATCAAAATGTTCACGGACCAGTGCCGCAATACGATCATCATCAATTTTGCCGGTGCCAAAGGTATCGACCATCAGACTGACCGGCTGGGAAACTCCAATAGCATAAGCTACCTGTACTTCACAGCGACTCGCCAGACCCGCAGCGACAATATTTTTGGCAACGTAACGACCGGCGTAAGAAGAGGAACGGTCCACCTTGGAAGGATCCTTACCTGAAAAAGCACCACCGCCGTGACTGCCCTGACCACCGTAGGTGTCTACGATGATTTTGCGGCCCGTCAATCCACAATCGCCTACGGGTCCGCCAATGACAAAACGCCCGGTAGGGTTGATCAGATATTTGGTGTCCTTGTGCAGCATTTCCGGCGGCAATACCGGTTTGATGATTTCTTCCCGCACCGCTTCCACCAGATCTGCATGACTGATATCCGGGCTGTGCTGGGTAGAGAGGACGACGGCATCAATAGCAACCGGGCGACCTTCTTCGTAACGCACCGTCACCTGACTTTTAGCGTCGGGACGCAACCAGGGCAGGCGGCCATCCTTACGCACCAGAGCCTGGCGTTCGGTCAGGCGATGGGCGAAATAAATGGGAGTTGGCATCAGCACGTCGGTTTCATCACAGGCAAAACCGAACATGAGGCCCTGATCACCAGCACCTTGGTCCAGATCCAGACCGGCCCCTTCATTCACACCCTGGGCAATATCCGGAGACTGCTTGTCGAGCGTCTGCATCACCGCGCAGGAGGCCCAGTCAAAGCCCATTTCCGATGAATCATAGCCAATCCGGCGCACCGTCTGACGGGCAACGTCTGCGTAATCGACGTTAGCCGTCGTCGTAATTTCGCCTGCCAGAACAATAAGGCCGGTAGTAATCAGGGTTTCAGCAGCTACCCGACCACGCGGATCCTGCGCCAGAATGGCATCAAGTATGGCATCGGAAATCTGGTCTGCGACCTTATCGGGATGACCTTCGGAAACAGACTCAGAAGTAAAAAGATGGCTTTTGGACATGCGTTCAGGCTCCTTGCTGGCGTGGCCGATGAATTGATCGTCGACGGGGACAGAGCGCACTATAGCAAAGGATACACGGCCAAGCGAAGTGAAAGACGCTCACCCCGCAAACAAAATCCACTCAAGCTTCAGGGATGGGAAGGGCCGATGACGGGAAAGGCAGATTTTTTGCTACCGCCCCAAAAATAGGAAACACCGCCCGTTACCTGCACATTATTGAGGTTTGCGGCGCCGGGCGTCGGGGTATTGAACAGAAGCTGATCCTGAACGTCCAGGCGCAAACCAAAATGATCTCCCAGGGAATATTGATAACCCAGTCCCAATACGCCCATCAGCGAGGTACCACGTCCCAAATCCTGATTAAACCGATTACTGGAAGCACCCAGACCCAGAGAAACATAGGGGGTGTTCGGACTGGCAAAGGCATACACATTGCCGAGCAGCGCACCACTGTACTGGTTAGCGTCAGCATTGGGTGCAGCATCCTGCAAATGGGCAAAAGCTGCAGCCACCTGCGCCTCGACACCCAGGTGCGCACTGAGACGCCGCCCGAAACGCAAACCCAGCACCGCATTACCATCATGATGAGCGAGCCCACTGGCACCACTGAAAAAAGTATTACCCCCGAAAAGGTTCACGTAGGTCTGATCGTGGGCAGCAGAAACCGCAGCCCAAGCCGGAACGGCAAAAGCCAGCATGGCAACCGCCAATAATGTACGCAGACCCCTGTTCATGACCAGACCCACCTCGGACAGGACAACACAATTCGTTAAAACCTGTTATGATAATAGTCTGTTTTCAGCAAAAATACCACACCCAACCCAACAATTTGACAAAAACCCAACAAGGAGTTGCCATGTCCACACTCGTCTGCGGATCGCTGGCCTTTGATACCATTATGGTGTTTCAGGACCGTTTCAAGGCCCACATCCTGCCTGAGCAAGTACACATGCTGAATGTGTCTTTTACCGTACCGGAAATGCGCCGCGATTTTGGCGGTTGTGCCGGTAACATTGCATACAATCTCAAGCTGCTGGGAGGAAACCCCGTCATCGCCGGCACCGCTGGCCAGGATTTCACGCCCTACCTTGAGCACATAAAACAGCAGGGTCTGGATACCCACCTGATTCGCATTCTCCCCGATCATTACACGGCGCAGGCCTTTATCACCACCGATCTGGACGACAATCAGATCACCGCTTTTCATCCCGGTGCGATGTTCATGGCCCAGGAAAATCATCTGGACGGGCAAATCCCCAGCGATGTGCACTGGGCCATTGTCTCCCCCGATGGTTTGGGGGCCATGATCCAGCATCTGGAGGACTTGACCCGTGCAGGCATCCCCACACTGTTTGATCCCGGACAGGGACTGCCGCTGTTTGACGCAGCAACCCTGACTCGTCTCATTGATATGGCCGATTATCTGACGGTCAATGACTACGAATGCCAGATGGTTCAGTCTCGTACCGGCTTAAGCGTCGCGGAATTACGCCAACGCCTGAAAGCGCTGATCGTCACCAAAGGCGAGCAGGGTTCCGTCATTTACCACGAAGACCAGGAAACGCAGATTCCTGCGGCCAAACCCAAGGCAGTAATTGATCCCACCGGTTGCGGCGACGCCTATCGGGCAGGTTTGCTTTACGGCCTTGAACGTAATCTGGGCTGGGAAACCTGTGGTAAGATTGCCTCGTTGATGGGCGCCTACAAAATTGAAACGGCTGGTACCCAAAATCATCATTTCACCTGGAGCGAATTCAAAAAACGTTACCAGGAAAATTTTGGAACCCAGCTTGAGTAATTAATGTAGTCTCTTCAATCGGGCAGCGGGCAGCAAGGCTTTGCAGCGACTTTGGCCCGCGCCGTTGTTGTTCTTGGTGAAATCCTGCGCCCGTCAGGAGATCTGTCTGAGCCCAAAGGGCGAGTTCTCTCCTGACAGCAGGATGAGCCTTAGAACAACAGGCAAGGGACGTTGGAGCAAAAAGCTTCCCGGCCCACCGCCGT
>NZ_JAAOMP010000052.1 GCF_018853815.1 Acidithiobacillus sulfurivorans
TTTCTTGGCAGGCACCTCAATTTCCTGTCCCGTAGCCGGGTTCCGCGCTTTACGCGCAGGTTTATCCACGATCTCAACAGAACAGAATCCGGGAAAGGTGATTTTTCCGGCGACCAGCAATTCGGTCTCCAGAGTCTGTCGAAACGCCTGGTAACATTTTTCTGCGTCCGCTTTGGACATGGCACCATGCAGGGCCAGTGCGGCGACAAATTCGGATTTATTCATGAGAGACCTCTTTCAAAAATACGCATCTTCGGAATGTAGAGGAATGTCATAAAATGCGCAATGCAGGGGGTTGACATGTGATGCGTGGATAGCAATCCCCCGAAGAAGTGGTGTCGGTGATCAGTGCCACTCCATCAAAAGCTACGTTTATTCTGATTGACTTGTACGCGCATCGCCGTACCGGGCTTGAAATGTACGTTGCGTTTCTCGGGTACATCCACCGATTTCCCCGTCTTCGGATTCCGTCCTGCGCGGGCCGCAATAATGTGCAGGGTAAACACCCCAAAATCCCGAATCTCAATACGCTCTCTCTCAGCCAAGGCCTGGGCACAATGATCGAGGATCAATCCGACGGCCATAATGACATCTTGTCGTGACAATTCTTTGTACCCCTGATCACGTAACTGATGATGGATATTCTCCATCATTGTTGATTTATTCATCGTTCTTTCTCTGGCTTACTGTAGGTTGGTTGTGCAATCAGATTGATAGGTTAGATAATATGTCATGCACATAAAAAGCGCTACCCGACTTAACTCACTGCCTACTTTTACCGACCCAACAGATGAAGACAAGATACAAGAGATATGCATTATTTTAATAGACAGGAACCAAAGCATAGCCCTTTTCTTGATAGGCGATGGTAGAGATAAAGCCACTTTCCACCGGCGTCACACTCGGA
>NZ_JAAOMP010000053.1 GCF_018853815.1 Acidithiobacillus sulfurivorans
CTCGTGCGTGTCATCCAGGAAAATCGATGGGAAAATCTGGAAATGCCGTGAGCGACAGCCGCATCCTGCGTGGCTTGTCGGTATTCGCTCTGGTTTAAATCCAATACTGTTTAGATAGATAATTTTCTGTCAGAATAACCGCCATGCTTTGTTTCTGGGGAGACATGGCAATGGCACGTACCAAAGCACAATTACCTGTAGGCGCTCGTCTGGCCGATTATCTGACGGTGGGCTATCTGGCGATGCGCTGTCCCATCGGAAAAGTCCGGGAGACCTTGGCGCAACAAGGCTTGGAAAGTCAGCGGCGACGGGGACTGCCCTACGACGTCCTGATTTATTTTGTCCTGGCGATGGTCCTCTATGCCAACGTCGCCTACGAGGAGGTTCTCCGTTTGGTGATTGAGGGGTTACGGCCCCTGCTCGGAGAGGAGGGCTTGACGCAGGCCACCGTCAGCAAGGGGGCCATCTCCCAGGCACGCGGCCGTGTCGGTGCGGGTCCGCTGAAGGCGTTGTATCAAGAGCAGGTCCAACCGCATGGCCCGGCAGAGATGCCCGGCGTGTTCTATCGCGGCCTACGAATTATGGCCATTGACGGCTCCACCCTGGACATGCCGGATGAAGCCGCCAATGCGGAGTGCTATGGCTACCCCTCTTCTTCTCGGGGTGCGTCGGCTTTTCCCAAGCTCCGTTTTGTCGCCATGGCCGAATGTGGGACGCACACCTTGTGCTATGCAGAACCGGGTCCGTACGACCAGGGGGAGCGAGATCTGGCCTTGTCAGTCATGGCGCATGCGGATTCCAGCATGCTGGTGACCGCCGACCGAGGGTTTTATGGCTACGCTTTCTGGAAGCACTCCCTCGCCACGGGTGCCCGTCTGCTGTTTCGACTGAGTAGCGTCGTACAATTGCCCCGAGAAGAAGCCCTGCCCGACGGGTCGTATCTCAGCACCATTTACCCCAGTTCTGCAGACCGAAAAAAGCAGCGCTATGGGATCCGGGTGCGGGTTATCGACTATACCTTGAAGGGCATCCCCGATTCCGAACCGGTTTACCGGCTGATCACCAACTGGTTGGACCCCATTGAGGCGCCCGCCCTGGAATTGGCCGCCCTGTATCACCAGCGCTGGACCATCGAATCCAGTTTCGATGAGCTCAAGACCCATCTGGCAGAGCGCAGGGTCGTACTGCGCAGCAAGCGACCGGAGTTAGTGGAGCAGGAGTTCTATGCACTCCTGTTAGTCCATGCAGCTATCCGCCACCTGATGACCGAAGCCGCAGCGCAAACCGGTCAGGCCGCGCAGGATCTGTCCTTCATCCATGCGGTGCGCGTCCTGCATCGCCGTCTCCCCGCTGTCGGCGCTCTTCCCCCCTCGGGGTAGGTCTGCCTGGTTGCAGAGCGTGTTGCAGGAAATGGCTTCCGGTCGCGCTTTTACCAGTCGGGGCAAGCGTAACCCACGCGGAGTGCGCAGAAAAATGAGTTCATACCCAATCAGGGATAGAGGCAATCCATTAAGGGTTCCCTGCAATCCATGCGCAGTGATCGTTACTAACTAAATATTATTGCCGTTAAACACTAGCATCGTTTGACAAATTACTCCACGCATGTGGCATATTTGATCCCGTGTGGGTTAGACTGATTTCTGTCTGGTTGATACTTTGAGGCGCTCTATTGTTTTCTAATTTTCCACTTAAATGTTCCAATTCTTGGCTGGTCTGATGTTTTCTACAAGTTGTAGTAGACATTGTGTTTTCAAGTTCCGGGCGCTGACTATCTTCTTGTTAGCTTTTCTTTTTTTTGCATGGGGCACAGGTAACACCAGCCTCTGGGATATAGACGAGCCCATTTATGCACAAAGCCTAAAGGATCAAATAGCCGAGCATAATCTGATCGTACCTATTTATAATGCCCGTCTTTTGCCCGACAAGCCTGCACTGAATTATTGGTTGATGTGGACGGGCGTAAAGATGCTAGGGATGAATTCCTGGGGATTACGCATTGGCTCCGCACTGGTAGGCGCACTGCTGATTTTTTACCTGATCTTAGCTCTGAAGCGGCTCTACGGTGAATCCGTGGCAGTGATTACCGGCTTGATTACAGCAACTGCCTTGCATAGTACGGTAATATTTCGTAGCGCCACGCCGGACCCGCTACTGATTCTCTTGACTACCATTGCGTTGCTGAGTTACCTGCGCGGATATATGTATCTGGAAATTCGCAGCCGTGAATTGCACATCAGCTACGCCGCCATGGCGCTTGCTACCTTGGATAAAGGGCCTATTGGCTTTCTTTTGCCTGGCCTTATAGTCGTACTTTTTTTGTTGTTGCGTCAGCAGCTTTCTTTTCTTTGGCGGGAGGGACGACTGGTAACAGGTATTCCTCTCTTTCTACTGATAGTGTTGCCATGGTATCTGGCGGTAGGGATTGAAACTCACTGGGTGTGGGATCGGTTATTTATTTTTCAACAGAATATCGGACGTTTCAACAAAAGCATGCAGGGGCATCGCGGTCCTTGGGTGTATTACGTCATAAGCACTTTCCTGGGGATGTTGCCATGGTCCATATTTCTGCCACAGATTTTTCATGATCTATGGCAAAACCGAAGGTGTTTTTTGCAGGAACAGGCAATAACACTGTTCCTGCTGATCTGGGCAGGCACCTGGATCGCCTTTTTTACTCTATCAGCAACAAAGCTCCCTAATTATGTGTGGGAAGCGTATCCACCCTTATTTATTCTCATTGCTGTTTGGTTTGATAAATTCCGTAGAGAAAGTAGGCTGCCGCGACGCCGTGGACTGATCTTTTCCTCTTCTGTACTATTTATAATTGGTCTAGCGCTCAGTATTTTTGCTACGTGGTTTTTACCCATAAGCGAACCCAAGCTTCCCTCTATGGTTATGATCGGGTTCCCCTATATGTTTACCGCAGCGGTAGCCGTTGTGTTGTTTTGGAAGCAGTATTGGACAAGTGCATGGATAGTATTAGGGATCGGAAGTTTCGCTCTAAGTGCCCTACTGGTATTTGTGTATCTACCGCCTGTTGATTATCTCAAACCGTCGCAGACCATGGGGAAAAAAATTGCGGCATTACAGGGAAATGCACCTTATAGGCTGGCTTCTTGGGACTGGTTTCAACCAAATTTTTTGTTTTATGCTGGACGTGGTGATATGCCAATTCAGCATCTGCAATCCTTGACCGAATTGCCGGATGTCCTGGGTATCCATCCTTTATATTTGGTTTGCCCGCAAGCACAAACCCCTGCAGTGCTTGCTTCTATTCCGAACGCTTATAACCATAAAAATATCATGACGGCTTACGAGATATATAGTCACGAATACATCACTCTGATACAGATTAAGAGAAGGACTTACGGTATAAATCAGAAAAATGAACAGTCAACAAGTAAGTTGTTACCATCCAGATGAAGCAGTTTCACCTTGGTTTATATGTCATTAGCTTTGTTGTTTAATTTCCTCAAGCTAAGCCCTCAGCTGGGGAGTTCCCAAAGTTTGACGATTCCGGGAGTGTGCCCGCCAGGACCCCTCCGCCCTCTATTTCTTTGAACCGGGTGCATGGCACGATGCACCGGCGGGTGGCGAAATCTTGGGTGGAACCGTTGTGGTTGACCGGGGTGATAGATTGGGTGCGGACGCGCTATAGGTCCGTGCACCGGCGGGTGAAAATCGGGACGTATGCCCTGTCGAAATCCTGGTCTGAATATCGGATGAACCTCAGTATGAATCACTCTGCCCCGCATCACCGGCCCGGCAATCCGACGAACGGGATATGGGTGGTGAAATACCGGGTGCATGGGTCCGCGATAAAAAGGCCTACCCCGGTATAAAGGGATCACGCGGGACCGCCATATCCGGTAATGCGCCATGTCCGCATGGTGCCGAAACCACCAATGGGGATGGTGCACCTGATACAGGGCGCCACTCTGGATCGCCACCAGAAGAAATAGGGTTGGTAGGGATAAGTCGGTGGTGGCGGCCCATATTCGAGCGGGAGTGGCAAGAAGCTGGTTGCCGGTAATAGATACCAAGGACCATAGTAATCCGGTAACCGGTAACTGAGCGGCGTATCTTGCGGGCTACTTCAGGATATTGTAGAGGTCCGATCGCAGGGGGTTGGCGGCGAAGTGCTGTTTCCAGAGTCTGGGGGTCAGTTCGGCGACGCGAGATGCGGGATGCTGGCCGACCCGCTGCAGGACATCGACCAGATAGTCGTAGGGATTGATGTCGTGAAGGCGGCAGGTGGTCAGCAGGCTTTGCACAATACCCACCTGTTTGGCCCCCAGTTCCGTCCAGCAGAACAGCCAGTTTTTCCGGTTATGCAATGGTTTGCATAACCGGAATTATCCGCAGTCCATTATTATGCAAAGTTTGCACATGGTCATTCAATTAACATTTGTTGGGCAAGAAGTTAACCATTAACTGCACATTTCTGACTTACCATAAAAATATAGTATTCCTGTGGGTCCAATCCCTCTACAGGAGTAGCTCCCATGTTTTTAGATGATTCCCTGTCGCACATTCCCCATCCTGACTGGCTGTCCGACGGCCCCCTTACTCCTCTCGTACCCCCTTTCATAACGAGATTACGCAGCCAACATTATGCCGATCGTACTGTTATTGCCTATGTAAACTGCCTGGCTCATTTTGGTTTCTGGCTCAAAAACAAAGGGCTGGAGCAATCAAGCATCAGCCCGGCGCTCATAAAGCGTTTTTTACAACATCATTTGCCCAACTGCCACTGTCCCGCACCCTGCCGTTCTGCTGGTTCCGATATGCCTGCTGCTCTTAAGCATCTGTTAAAATGCTTTCCTCAGAATGGCATATCTCAGCCGACTATCGCAGAACCCATTGCGAGAGAGCTTGAGCGTTTTGGCGCGTACCTTTCGAACACCTGTGGGGTGGCACCGGTTACCCGTAATCGGCGCATGCATGATATTGGTGCTTTTCTCAGTCACCAATTTGGAGAACAGGCGCCGGTCACAGCCCAGATTTCTGGGGAACAGTTGGAGGCATATATCTCCCAACTGGGATCGCATTTGCGGCCAGCGTCCTTGCGTACTGTTTGCAATAGTCTGCGCAGTTATTTGCGTTACCGCGCTCTTCTTGGGGAGCCAACTGCCGTATTGTCAAATGCCTTACCAAAGATTGCAGACTGGCGGCATACCGCCTTGCCCAAAGTGCTTTCGGACAAAGAGTTGTCGGCTTTCCTGGTGGCGTTCGATTGCACGGACCCCATGGGGCAGAGGGATTACGCTATTGCCCGCTGTCTGGTCGATCTTGGCTTGAGGGGGCAAGAAGTGACTGATCTAACCCTGGAATCAATAGACTGGCGTCGTGCAGTGCTGACAATCAATGGGACCAAAAGTAAACGTGTACAGAAGTTACCGCTGCCTGAGTTTACCGGCGAGGCCATTGCGCAATATCTCCGTCACGGACGACCCCAGACCAACAATCGCCTGCTTTTTGTGCGCCACAGAGCGCCTTTTGGGATATCTCTGAGCGTTTCCGCTATCCGTAACTCGATGAACCGGGCTTTTGTTCGGTGTGGGTTACGTGATCGGTATTGCAACACCCATGTCCTGCGACGCACTGCGGCTACGCGATTACAGCAGGCAGGTACGTCTGTGAAAGCAATTGCAGATATTCTGCGCCACCAGAGCCTCGATACGGTTCGTGTCTATGTCCGTGTTGACCTGGATACGCTGCGAGCCGTGGCCTTACCGTGGCCAGGGGGCCAGTCATGAGCGCCCCGGTTTCGTGGATGACCCAAGTCGAAACCTACTTGGCCTATCGGCGCAGCCACGGTTTCCAACTTGCCATTGAGGCGACACAACTGAGGTCTTTTGCCCAGTACGCTGAAAAAGAAGGCACGGAAACCCATCTGACGATAGCGCTCGCCGTCGCCTGGGCTCGGACTGCACGTTGTCCCAATCCGTTCACCTGGGGACGCCGTCTTGACGTGCTGCGTGGCTTCGCCCGTTATTGTCTGCGTGTGGATCCGGCAACGGAAATCCCACCATCGGGGCTTTTCGGCCGAACTCATCGACACTTGATCCCACATATCTATACAGAGGCTGAACTCATCGCATTGCTGGATGCCACCAGCACTTTAGAACCTCAACGAGGGCTACGGCCGGTCACTTGTCGGTGCATTTTCGGATTATTGGCTGCCAGCGGTTTACGTATTTCCGAAGCACTCGCGCTGACCGACAGCAATGTCGACCTTGTGGCTGGCATACTCAATATCAGAGACGCAAAATTCCATAAACAGCGCCTGGTGCCCTTGCATTCGAGTGTTACGACATCCCTGAGCATCTATGTGCAGCAGCGCGATCAACTCGTACCCAAGCCGTTAAGTAACCAATTCTTCTTGCGTGATGATGGGCGGCCCGCCAATCAGGCGGGTATGGCTGTATGCCTTGCAAACACTCTGTCAGAAACTGGGCTGGAGGTCTCGTGGCGACTATCCGCATCATCGCCTCCATGATTTCCGCCATACGTTTATCGTTCGAAGCATGTTGCACTGCTACGAGCAGAACAGGGATATCGACCACGCCATTCTGGCGCTATCGACTTATGTCGGACATGCCAAGGTAAGCGATACCTATTGGTATTTTACAGGCATACCCGAATTGATGGCCATCGCCGCAGAACGCTTTCACCATTTCGCGGAGAGGGGGCAACAATGAACTCGTTACTCACCGACCCGACCGAATTCGCAGGGCTGCTCCAGAACTTCTTTGTCGATCGATTGCTACAGCAGAAGAATGTCAGTCCGCAAACTATCAAAGCCTACAGAGATACATTCCGATTGCTCCTAAACTATGCCGAACATCAAAAAGGCAAGCCACCGACCAAGCTGACGTTGAACGATTTCGATGCGACGCTGATACTTGATTTTCTTGGACATCTTGAAACTGAACGCCACAACACAATCCGCAGCCGTAATGCCAGGTTTGCTGCCATACGTGCTTTTACCAAGTATATTTCCTTGCAATGCCCCCCGGCTTTGCAGTTAGCTCAACAGATTCTAGTGTAGTGTTGCATTCTTGATGAAACTTAAGGTTAATCATGATAAAATGGCTCCATGGTCAGGGATATGGATGGAGTCAAG
>NZ_JAAOMP010000054.1 GCF_018853815.1 Acidithiobacillus sulfurivorans
CTCGGGGTTTTTGCCCCAGGGCTTCTTGTTCCGCACGGCGCGCCATTTGCGTGTCGTACTGCGCTTTCTCTTTGGCATAACGGGTCTGTGCCCGCTCGGCAATCTTCGCCTTGGCCACTGCCATCACGGCCAGCCGGTCTGTGCGGCGCTGGATCTCTTCGGGCAGATTCACGCCCTCGGGAATCCCGGACTGATCCGCCT
>NZ_JAAOMP010000055.1 GCF_018853815.1 Acidithiobacillus sulfurivorans
ATGGCCACGGGCCAAGCCCAACAGATTTTCGGGCGTGGCGCGCTCTGGGGTCAGGCTGGTGAGTCCGAAGGCGTAATCATCCCGAATGGTGCCCTCTTTGCGGTTGATGGTGGAGCGTTGGATCAGGAAAGCTTGTCCGACATGCGGAAAATGGAGGCCGGTTGCCTGGGTGGCGACGATGATTTTGCGATGTTCAAAGCGGCCATGTCCGACCTCTGTGGTTTCAGCGCTGAGGGGAAAAATCGCCCCAAGGGA
>NZ_JAAOMP010000056.1 GCF_018853815.1 Acidithiobacillus sulfurivorans
CTGATGCCCATTTTTTCCACCAGATCTTCACAGGGTGAAGCATGCCACTGGAGCTGGACGATCTTGAAGGGATCGGCCCCACAGGCCAGGGCGGCCAGCTGCACGTCCGCAATGATCGGGATGCTGTAGTTCATGTCATGGGCCTTACCGATCCACTGGTTCTTGTCCATGGTGGTGATACAGCCGGTGTCGATGCCAATCATGACGTCGGCGTTGGCTTCTTCCCGGGCGACCTTGATCTTGCGGTTCATGGTGAAGCTGCGGGTGAATTCGCGCTCGGAAATGATGTGCCGGAAGCCAAAGCCACAGCAGTCATACCAGGTGGAGTAGTCGATGACCTGCGCACCCAGCGCCTGGGCGACCGAGGTGCCGACTGCCGTGCGGTTGCCACCGAGAATGCTGGTGTCGTAAATCGCGTCTTCTGCCACCATCTTGTAGTAGTGACAGGCCGCATGCATGGTGACCCGGATATTGCTCATGTCGATGGTCTGCATTTCACTGGCAATACGATTGCGCATGACGTGCAGCCATTCACTGTAGTGCACGACTTCTTCGGGGATGACAATTTTGCCATCGACCAGACGACCGAGCTTGCCGAGAATCTTCTTGACCTTTTCGCGCAGTTCGGCAGATTCAATCAAATACTTGCGAATTTCCTTGTAGTTGCCGAAGGAGGTGCCGCAGTGGACCAGCGGGAAGAAGTGGCCGTTTTCATAGCCGTGCTGCTTGCCGGAGACATAGGCCTGATGGAAGTTGCGCAGGAAGACGGCGGCGAGGGATTCGACGTTGCCGATGCCGGAGCCGTGATAGTTCCAGGCGGTACAGGAGGTCTGGTCGGTTTCGTCCAGATAATCCGTGCCCAAATTGTTCATGAACCAGAGCAGACTGGTGGGATAGCCGGGGATGTTGCCACACTGGCCACAGCTCTTGTGATGCCAGAGCTGGTTGGTGGGTACCCGCTTTTTCCAACCATAAAGGGTGTCTACTTCAATGGGCTTGTGGTCATCGGTGATGCGGTGAACAATGATTTCACCTTCTTTTTCCAGTTCCCACATGTGGTCGCGAATGTCGTCCATACGCTCGCCCAGGTCCATGGTGCGACGGTCGACGTGACTGCGTACCCATGCCGTGGCCGCTTCTGCTTCGTTGGCCGATAAGTTCGTGTCCTGGAAAAAAGCTCCGTGCCCCGCTAATCCTTGCTGCGTGCTGTTGTCGCTCAT
>NZ_JAAOMP010000057.1 GCF_018853815.1 Acidithiobacillus sulfurivorans
CCCTTGATCACCGGTTTGGTCGGTTGGTGTCCAGCCTACTCGCTCTTCGGCATCAGGACCTGCCCGCTCCGCAAATCCTGAGAGAAAAAAATCCGGATCAGTGTATAACGCGCAGCCTGTATGGACCACGCACCTGTTCGATTGGTTGGTAGCTGAAAAAGGTTAAGAGGCATGTTTATAGATGAGATCAACTGCTACGACTAGTCTCGCCTGAAAGCGATCCTCGCAGTAATTTTTCATGCCTTCGATTAAGTGAAGTTGATAGCGTTTATACAGGCAGGGCATAATATCCCTGAATTCCCAAACAGATTACTCAATACCAAGCAGAAAACTCAGAGACAGGGCCTATGAATAAATCAACAATGATGGAGAATATCTATCAACAGTTACGTGATCAGGGACATAACGACTTGGCACGACGGGATGTCATTATGGCCGTCGGATTGATCCTCGATCATTGTGCCCAGGCCTTGGCTGAGGGAGAACGCATTGAGATTCGGGATTTTGGGGCGTTTACCCTGCACATTATTGCGGCCCGCGCGGGACGCAATCCAAAGACGGGAAAATCAGTGGATGTCCCCGAGAAACGGACTGTGCATTTCAAACCCGGTAGGGCGATGCGCGTAAAAGTCAATCAGAATAATCGTAGCTTTTGATGAAATGACACTGATCACCGACATCACTTCTTCGGGGGACTACTATCCACCACGCAGCACCTGTCCATACACTGCATTGCTCATTTTATGACATTCCTTTACATTCCGAAGAGGCGTATTTTTGAAAGAGGTCTCTCATGAATAAATCCGAATTTGTCGCCGCACTGGCCCTGCATGGCGCCATGTCCAAAGCGGACGCAGAAAAATGTTATCAGGTGTTTCGACACACTCTGGAGACCGAGTTGCTGGTCGCAGGAAAAATCACCCTCCCGGGATTTTGTTCTGTTGAGATCGTGGATAAACCTGCGCGTAAAGCGCGGAACCCGGCTACGGGACAGGAAATTGAGGTGCCTGCCAAGAAA
>NZ_JAAOMP010000058.1 GCF_018853815.1 Acidithiobacillus sulfurivorans
CCCCCGCCGGTGCCTGACGGGTGTGGCGGATGAAGTGCAGTCGCGCCTCGGGCAGAAAGGCCCGCAGCGGCCCCTGTTTCCAGGCCGAAAAACCGACGGCGTATAAGTCTGCGGGAAGGTTTTCCGGGCGGTTTACCGGTTCAGGAAGCATACGCTTTCAGCATGACCAGGCTATCCCGGAGTTCTTCAGGGCTATGTTCGACGTTCAGGAAAAACCGCAGGCGGGCCTGTTTTTCCGGCACCGCTGGATAGAGGATGGGTTGCACATGAACACCCTGCTCCAGTAATTGGGAAGAGAGGCGCACGGCCTGCAGGGAACTGCCAATAATCAGGGGGGTGATGGCATAACCGGCGCTGAAACCCGTATCCATCTGCTGCCTTTTCGCTTCTTCCAGAAAATATTGACCACGCTCCTGCAGAGTGTGGACCCTGTCTGGCTCTTTTTGGAGGATAGTCAGCGCCGTCAGGGCAGCGGCGGCCAGGGGCGGAGCCAGTCCGACACTATATAAGAATCCCGGAGCCAGATAGCGTAAGTTGTCGATCAGGGCTTGCTCTCCGGCAATATACCCACCGCAGGCGGCGAGGGTTTTGCTGAGGGTGCCCATCCAGATATCAACATCGTGGGTATTGACACTGAAATGCTCGGCAATGCCTCGGCCCGTAGCACCCACGACCCCAAAAGAATGGGCTTCGTCCACCATCAACCAGGCCTGATGCTTTTTTTTCAGGTTGATCAGGCGCGGCAGGTCGGGAAAATCTCCGTCCATGCTGTACATCCCCTCCACCACAATCAGAACCCGCTCCGCTTTGCGCCGCTGCTGACGTAACAAGGTTTCGAGTGCATTCAAATCATTATGCGGAAAAGTGAGGCGTTGGGCGCCCGACAACAGGGCTCCCTGGACAATGCTGTTGTGGGCATATTCATCGTGCAGAATCAGATCACGGGCACCGAGTAAATGCCCGATAGTGGTGACATTGGTGGCGTGACCGCTGACAAAAGTCAGGGCATCATCTACCCCGTAAAAATCGGCCAGGGCTTTTTCCAGTTGCCGGTGCAGAGGGCGTTCACCCGCCACAATGCGGCTGGCAGATACCGAACTGCCGTACTGGGCAATGGCGGCCTGGGCGGCAGCATTCACTTCAGGATGTCCGGAAAGTCCGAGATAATTGTAGCTGCCAAAATTGATGACACGACGTCCTTCGATGGCACTATGCGCCCCGGCAGTGCCCTGATGAACATGGAAAAAGGGGCTTTTGACGCCAAAGCGCTCCGCGCCTTCCTGCATGAGATGCACTTGCTGATAACCGGGTTGGCGATCAAAGCGGGTGAAGGCCTCGGAAATATCCGGTCCGCCCACTTGGGCACCCGAGGCGGGGGCGGTCTGAATTTTTTGCAGGCGCTGTTCCAGACCTTTCTGGATGAGCTTTTCCTTGAACTGGGCGGCGATACTACGATCAGCTTTGGTCATTTTCCGGTCTCAGGTAACACCGTGTTGGGCTTCCAGCTGTTCACGGGTAATGCTTGCGGCACCCGGAACATCCTGTTGTTCTGCCTCGTTACTCAAAGACTGCACTAAACGCCGCGCCAGGCGCAAGGGGGTTGGACCCTCACTGAGCAGAAAAGCCGGTAGTTTGACACCGAGACGTTCTTCCAAAGCCAGTGCCAGTTCAACCCCCATGAGCGAGTCGAGACCGAGTTGACTGAGATTCTGATCAGGCGTGATTTTATCTGCAGACAGACGCAGAATCTGGGCGACTTCGCGGCGGACGGTCTCCACCAGCAATTGTTCTGCTTCTGCCGTGGGCAGGCTTTGCAAGTGACTGCGCAGGTCTTCGTCACTGGACGCTGCCTCGGCCTTTCCAGAGGGCATGACTGCAGCAAAACGGGGGCTTGCGGCTACCGGCAGAAAACGCTGGAGGGCACGCCAGTCGAGATCAGCCACCATCCAGCCATGCGCATCACTGACCATCATGTTTTCCAGCACATCCAGAGCGGTGCTGGCGGTCAATGCGGCTCCACCCAGACGTTGCTGCAATAAGTCGCGGGTTTTTTCGTGTCTGGTCAAATACCCCACATCGGCAATGGCTCCCCAGAGAATGGCCAGAGCGGCCAGACCCTGCTGACGCCGCCATTGCGCGAAAGCCTCCATCCAGCTATTGGCAGCCACATAATGCGCCTGCCCCGGATTGCCGAGCACGGTGGTCATGGAAGAATACAGGACGAAAAACTCCAGGGGCTGATGGAGGCTGGCCTGATGCAAATTCCAGGCACCGGCCACCTTGGGCTGGATAACTTTATCCATCAGCTCCGCGCCGAGATTCTGGGCCAGGGCGTCTTCGATCACGGCAGCCGCGTGGATGATGCCGTGCAGAGGGCCGACTTCCCGGGTGATACGCTGGATGAGCACCTGTACCTGAGGAGCTTCGCGGACATCGCAGGACCAGGCGTGGACTTGCACGCCTGGCGCGCGTAAGTCATTGAGGATGAGGTCGGCAGCCGGGTCAGGCTGACCACTACGACTGACCAGCACCAGCTTTTTAGCACCACGTTCCACCAGCCGTTGTGCCGTCGCGAGGCCAAAGCCACCCAGCCCTCCGGTAATCAGGTAGGCCGCTTCCCCATTGAGTTGCAGGCGTAAAGCCGCTTCGGATCGGGGCGCATGGGGCAGATAGGGTGCGGTCATCTCGACCACTACCTTGCCAATCTGGCGGGCCTGCTGCATGTGCCGGAAGGCATCGGTGACTCGGGCAGCCGGGAAATGAGTAGCGGGCAGCGGGAAGAAGTCTCCCGCCTCGAAACGCGACATGATTTCCGTAAAGAGGGTCTGGGTGAGTTGTGGTCGGCCTTTCAGGAGCTGATCGGCATCGATGCCGAAGTAACTGAGATTGTTGCGGAAGGGTCGCAGGCCGATGGCATTGTTCTCGTAAAAATCGCGTTTCCCCAGCTCCAGAAAACGTCCGAAGGGTTTGAGAATCTGGAGATTGCGGAGGACCGCTTCGCCATACAGGCTGTTTAACAGGACATCGACCCCTTCGCCTTGTGTATCGGCCAGAATGGCGTCGGCAAAATCCAGACTGCGCGAGTCATAAATGTGCTGAACCCCCAACAGACGCAGAAAATCGCGTTTTTGCGGCGAGCCCGCCGTCGCATAAATTTCTGCCCCCAAATGCTGGGCTATCTGGATGGCGGCAATGCCCACCCCGCCGGCAGCCCCGTGAATGAGGACTTTTTCGCCAGCCTGCAACCGGGCCAGCGTGTGCAACGCATACCAGGCGGTCAGGAAAACCGTGGGAATGGTGGCGGCGGCACGCATGGACAGGCCTTCGGGGATGCGGGTAATGGCCTGCTCCGACGTCATCAGGCGCGTGCTGAAACTGGCCGGGGCAAAGCCCAGTACTGCGTCGCCTACCTGCCATTGCGTCACCGCAGCCCCTATCCGCCGGATTTTGCCGGCAAATTCCAGGCCTAACGTGGGACCGGAGAAACCGTTTTCCAGGGCTTCATCTGCCAGCAAACCCAGGGCATACATGACATCGCGAAAATTCAGCCCGGCGCTGTCTACGGCAATTTCCACCTCATGCGCCTCAGGAGCCCACTCTGGCACATCGACCCACTGCAGATGGCGGAGCTGACCGGGCAGGGAAAATTGGAGTTGCTGGATTTGGGGAGGCTGGATGATTTGGGGCTGGATTTTGGAGGGACGGACTTGTTGCGGCTGGACTTCTGGCCCGTCATGACCGGCAGGCCGTGATTCCGGCGCAGCGCCTTCCTGCACCTGCAAAATATAGCGTCCACCTTGAACATCCAGCAGAAGTTCGGTTTCGGGACCGGGGCTCAGGCATTCTTCAACAACCATTTGTACGGTCTCGGGACTCCCCTGCCCCCAATCCACAATGCGCAACTTCAGTTCTGGCCATTCGTTTTGCAAACTGCGGGCAAAACCACACAGACCAGCCTGTCCCAGACTGTGTGTTGCGCTGAAAGCGGTCGTAGCAGCAGTCCCTCCCAAACCGCCATCACTCAACAGTAGCAAGGGGATGATCGGGGCCTGACGCAGACTCCAGAGCCCTGCCTGTTGTAAGCGTTCGCAGTCCATGCGCAGCCTGATGGCCGCTGATTCGCCTGCTTCGGCCAGATCCTCTCCATCCGCAAAATCCGGCAGAAAAATCATTCCGGCTATCGGCTTGACTTCTGCAGATGCTGCGGGTGCAGGGGACGACGGCAGCTTATCCTCCATCGGCCACGGTAAATGCCGGCATTCCAGCCCTTTGGCCGCCAGGGCGTTTTCCAGTAAACAGGCGGCAACGCTCTCTACCCCATTATGGTCGGGGCTGCTGCAGAGCAGTACCGCAGCAGCCGGTTCGGTACGGATCTGTTCAAGGAATGCTGACTGCTCCGGGCTTTTACGGGCAATAAAGCCATAAGCTCCCGCTGCTTCGCCTGCTGTCAAAGCCAGACTCAGGGAGATGCCGCGCTGCTCCAGCCAGTCCTGAATCCGCGTTCGCGAGGGGAAAGCGCTTGCCGCAGGATCCACTTCGCTCCACCAGTTTTCGGGTTCTACTCCCTGAACCAGCAACAACCCGCCGGGGACCAGGCAGTGCTCGGCAAATTCCAGCATCTGCCAATGCTGTTCCGACATCGCGGCATCCAGACGCAACCAGATCAAATGCATAGCTGCGGAAGGGTTTGTAGTGATTTGCACGGACTGCCAGGGTTTGTCTTCCTGGGTTTGGGCGTCTTCCGAGTCGTAAGCCCGCCATAGGGATATGCGCGGGTCGGTATTTTCTGCCCAGAGCGCGAGGGCTTCCGGTTCGCCACTGCAAATTTCCATGAAATTCAATAGTTGCGCAGCAGATAACTGCTGTAAGCACTGGCTTTGCAGATCTTGCAGACAAAGCACCAGTGAAGAGCTGAGGGTATCCATCATTACCGGCATCAGGTCTGCCCGCAAAGGCCCATCAGGATTATAGTCACTGGCTTCACCTTGAGTACCCAGCCCATATCGGCCAACCGCCAAGGTAATCGGGAAAAACTCCGGATAATCCTGTAAAAGCATTTGCCAGATATCGCGCGCCGCTACTTCCGGATCACTGTGGCCTGCTGATTCGGCGGCATAAGTCTGTAACAGGGTATGAATCAGTGGTGAATATTCTTGCGCATAACGCTGCAAAGCGGATTGTCCGGCCTGATGCCGGGCAAAAATACTGCGGATGCGCGGCTGATCCAGTTCTGCGACAAAATGCTGATGTTCAGAACGTGGTACTGGACGCAGCACCGACTGGACATAGCGGAGCTTTTCTCTTTCTGGCTTCTGCAGCCGCACCCGGCGTAAACGCAGCGTATCGCAGCAGGCGACGAGTTCGCCAGCTTCCCCCCAAAAACTGAGGCGGGCCAGCAGCGACTGGGGAGAGTGGCGCAGGACTTCGACCACAACCCGCAGCGTCTGCTTACCCGGTACAAATACGCTCAGGTTGGCAAACCGCACAGGAACATAAGCCCAACCTGCCGGAACCGGGCTTTGCGCCAGAAAATCCACAAATAACTGCATGGCGCCGTCGAGCAAGGCGGGATGGAGCAGGTAGGTTTCCGACATCGCGCTGCCGGACAGTTGCAGTTGCCCATGGATGATAGTGCCCTGCAGCCAGCCCTGAGTCACCGTCTGGAACACCGGCCCATAATGCAGGCCGGCAGCCTGGCAGCGTGCATAATGCTCTTCTCCCTGAAAATCTGCCGGTTCACCGGGCATGCTGGTCGGTGCAGGGGTTGTGCCTGAGTTTTGCAGACTGCGCTCTGCCATGTCTTGCGTAGCCCCTAAACGGACCCGGCCCTTGGCATGGATGACCCAGTTGTTTTCCATCTGCTTACGGGAGCGAATCTGGAAATGACCACCATCCTGAACCTCCACGCGTACTATTTTGCTGCGCGCACTATCCAGCAGCAAAGGCAGCAGAATATCCAGCTCTTCCACTGTCCAGGCCTGGGTATCCTGGCGTTCAGTCAATTTTTCCCGGGCTGCAGCCAGTGCCAGTTCGACAAAACCCGCGCCGGGAAAAACCACGCCATCCCCGACCTGATGATCTGCCAGAAAAGCCTGGCGCGCCGTGTCCAGACTTTGTTCCCACTCATTCGGATGTCCGGCCACAGGATGCCCCAGCAGAGGATGCACCGCATAACGATATAAAGTACCTGCTGATTCCGGGGTCGTTTTATGCCAATGCTTTTCCCGTTCCCAGGGATAATCAGGCAAATCCACAAGGGCACTGCGAACCGGAAAATACGGCTTCCAGTCGGGCTCCACCCCCGCCATCCACAGTGCCGCCAGGGTCTGACGGATGGCTTCCGGATGATTTTCGTTGCGCCGCAGGGTGGGAATCACCCGCCCTTCCTGTCCACCTGCGGTGATTGCCTCCTGCAGATAACCCCGCAGCACTGCATGACCGCCAATTTCAACAAACAGATTCCATTGTTCCAGAGCGACGGCCGCTGCCTGCTGGAAACGGACGGGTTGACGAATATTACGCCACCAGTAGTCGGCATCCAGGGCTTCACCGGCTAGCACTGTACCACTGACCGCAGAAATAAAGGGAATCTGCGTTGCCTGCGGTTTCAGTTCCTGCAACATTTCCATCAGCTCTGCCTGAAGCGGGTCCATGCTGGCGCTATGGAAAGGGTAATCAATATCCAGCCGTTTATGCCCGACGCCTTGAGCCCGGAGCTTTTTCTCCAGTTCACTCAGTGCAGCACTGCTGCCCACGACCGTAGAACCCCGGAGACTGTTCCAGGCGGCAATGCTGATGCTTTGATCCAGACCCCAATCGTGAAGATGAGGTAGCAGCGCATCGGCAGAAAGCGCGACCGCTGTCATTTGCCCCTGACCTCGCGACTGGCCCTGCAAACGGCTCCGCTCATATATGACCAGCACCGCTTCGGCCAAAGTCAGGGCACCACAGGCCCAGGCAGCGGCGACTTCGCCGACGCTGTGACCGGCGACTGCCGCCGCCACAATTCCCTGGGCACGGAGCATAGCGGTAATGCCCACCTGCAGGGCAAACAGGGCCGGTTGAGCCTGTTCAGTAGCTATATAGCGATCATCTCCCAGACATCCTGCCAGTTCATTCTGTAGCGTGTAACCGGCCAGAGGCGCAAAGTGGTGATCCACTTCAGCGATGGCGCTGGCAAACACCGGGTCCTGAAGCAGTGCCTGCCCCATGCCTGCCCATTGACTACCATTGCCGGAGTAGACAAATACCGGGCCTTGTATTTTTTCCATGGCCAGGGCAGCGATGCTGTCACTCTGGCCGTCAGCAAAGGCACGCAGTTGCGCGGCCATGTCTTCCTGAGGGTTCAGCCAGAAAATAACGCGCTGCGCCAGCCAGGCCCGGCGGAAATTGGCCTGATACAGCGCCGCATAAAGTTTCTCGTGGTCCGCAGCGGTCAGCCAATCTGCAAAGTCCTGAGCCACGGCTTGCAGCGCAGAGGGCGTAGCCGCACTGAGACACAGCGGTTTGCGGCCATCTGCGGCAGTCCGCCAGCGCGGAGATCGGCGTCGGCGTGGTGCCTCGGCGGATTCCAGAATGATGTGGGCATTGGCCCCCCCAAAGCCAAAGGAATTAACCCCCACCAGCAAGGAACCTTCAGCACGGAGCGGACGCATACGCTGCACCACTTCCAGATGGTAGTCATCCAGAGCCAGTCGGGGGTTAAGGGTTTCAATACCAATAGTCGGCGGAATCAGGCGGTTTTGCAGGACAAGAATACTTTTCAGCAAACCCGGAATACCCGAGGCGGTTTCCAGATGGCCGATGTTGCTTTTTACGGAACCAATGGGTAGCGGCTGATCAGCCTCCCGATGCATGCCCAATGCTCTGCCAATAGCTTCCACTTCAATCGGATCCCCTACGGGAGTCCCGGTACCATGGGCTTCCAGATAATCCAGTTGCCGGGGATCAATGCCTGCAGCGGCGTAGGCTTGTTCCAACAGGCTTTGCTGGGCGCCGACACTGGGAATAGTCAAACCGGATTTGTGCCCGTCCGTATTGATGGCGCTGTGGGCGACCACGGCCAGGATCCGGTCACCATCGCGCAGTGCCTGAGCATGATCCTTGAGGATAAACATTCCTCCACCCTCGGAACGCACATAACCATCTGCGGAAGCATCAAAGGGGCGGCAGCGTCCACGTTTGGAAAGCATGGAGGCTTTGGAGAAAATGAGAAATCCATAAGGATGCAGATGCAGGCTGATGGCTCCGGTCAGGGCCAGATCCGTTTCCCCATGCAGTATCGACTGGCAAGCCTGATGAAAGGCTACCAGTGTCGATGAACAGGCGGTATCTACGACAAAACTGGGCCCCCGCAAGTCGTAAAAATAAGACAGCCGATTTGCCGCAATACTGGCCGTTGAGCCCGTGGCGGTATTGGGACCGATGGCGGCCAAATCATCGGCAACTCGTGAAGCATAATCTGTACTAGCCAGACCCATAAACACGCCGCAGCGGCTGCCACGGAGCCGATCCGGAAGAATTCCGGCATGGGCAAACGCCTCCCAGCTCATTTCCAGAAGCAGGCGCTGCTGGGGATCTATGGCCGCAGCTTCACGCGGAGAAATGCGAAAAAAACCGGCATCAAAACCCGATACTTCACCCAATGAACCGGCGGCAAAAGTGACAGACGTGCCGGGATGACTGCGTTGCGGGTGCTGCAGATACTCTTGCGCCCAGCGGTCTTCAGCTACCTGGGTGATCAGATCATCTCCCATCAACAAATGTTGCCAGAAGCTGCCTTTGTCTCGGCACTGTGGTAATCGGGAGGCATAACCAATAATGGCAACTTTTTTCACAATAAACTCACAAATTGTTCGAATTTTTCAAAATGTTCAGACCATGTCGGGGCCACAAAACCTTTTATTCTCTGCAGTTGCTGTTGACGGCGTTCATGATCACGCTCGCTGAAATCGCGAATAGCCTGCAGCCAGACTGCTTCATCATCCGTATCCAGATATTCCGGAATATTTCCAGCTATTTCGGCAAATACGGGCAGCGGATTGGCCAACACCGGCACCCCTGATTCCAGCGCCTCCAGTAAAGGCAACCCGAACCCTTCCGCATGCGAAGGAAAAAGCAAGGCCTGAGCGCCGCGCAGATGCGCGAGCACTTCTACGTCACTGCAGTGCGGAAGAAATTCGACATGTTCTTTCAATCGCTCATTATGCTGCAATTCATATAGCACATCACCGCACATCCAGCCTACCTGACCAATAATGCGTAATTGGGGAATATGATTCCAACGCCACTCCGCCATCATGCGTTGCCAGAGATAGAGCAGGAAAGCATGGTTTTTTCGGGGTTCAAGCGTTCCCACCACCACAAAATAGGGCCTTGCCGGTGCAGCTTCGGAACCGCTAAGCGGGCTGTGCCTTAAATGTGTACCCAGAGGTATGACCGCCATCGGCGGGATCGACATCTGGATGTTTTCTGCATAGTCACGAAGCGCCTCGGCGGTGTGCTGCGAATTGCTGACAATACCTGCCGACTGCCCGAGGATCACCTGCAGGCGTTTTCCGTGGCGTTGGGTTGCATCGAGCTGACAGAAATGTGGATGAGTCACCGGAATCAGGTCATGGGCCATGACCAGCAGACGCATTTTTTTGCGCCGCAGCCAGGCCAGATAGCTGGGGCGGTCCAGCCCACTGTGGCCCATGTTCAAAACCCAGCTACCGGATTTTACCGGACGGATGGGCAGTTTCAGCATATGCCCGACCGTCTTGGCAAGGCTGCCATGGCGCTGCCCATGCGCCCAGGCCTGCAATGTATCAAACAGGGTCATGGAAGTGATTACCGATAGGGCAACCGCCACGCCATTATGAATCATCATGGCCTGTGCCCGGCCATGGAAGTGACCAACATAGGCGAGGCACACACGGTCTACCCCGGTGGGTATGCGCCCCTTGCGCATGCGGTGGACAAGCCGGGTGATGTCTATATAAACCGGAGCTTCGCCAAGATCTGCCATAAAATGCTTACTTGACGATGCCCGCCGTACTCAGGCCCTGGATCGGGTAAACAATCTGCACGATCAAGCCCAGGAATTTCTGAAGATCGGTAATAGGTGCCGAGGCCACATAAATCAGATCCTTGTTCTGGATAGGGAATTCTTGTGCCGCAAAGAGCGTAGCGGGATTACTGAAGTCAAAGCGGAACACCACGGGCACTTCCCCTTCGGCATTGGTTTGCAGAGGTTCTGGCCAATTTGTGAGGAAGCTGGGTTTTTCCAGGCGGAAAACAAATACCGCCTTGGCATCGGCTTCATTGCCATTCAAACCACCCGCTCTGGCCAGAGCTTGCGCCAGACTGATACCCGAGGCTTCAAAATCAATTTCCTTGGTCTGGGTGGTCGCCCCCATGACGGTCACATGCAGCGGCTGATACAGTGCCGTAATCACATCCCCTGCCCGTAAAGAAACATTTTCTTCGGGGTGCCGGATGACATCTTCCAGAGGCAGTTGCAATACCTTCCCCTGATGAGAAAGCTGAATGGTTACCTTGTTCACCGGTTTATCGACCCCGCCCGCTGCCGCCAGCGCCTGCAGCACACTGACCCCGCCCGGGATCAGCGGAACCTGGGTACTTTTACGCACATTGCCGACCACGGAAATGCTTTGGGCATGGTTACTGACCAGACGGACAACCACCTGGGGATCATGGGCCATATTTTTCAGGCGGGCGCGGATTTCGGCGCCAATGTCGTCCAGGGTTTTACCAGCACAGGAAATTTTACCGGCAAAGGGAATGATGATGTCGCCATTACTACCGACCATTTGCTCAGGAATGGAGGTCATCACCGAACCGGAACCCGTAGTGCTGTTGGCTGCCCCGGCCGAAGCAAAAAGCATGGCGGGTGGCGCCTCCCAGATGTAAACCTGCAAGGTATCGCCAGGCCCCACCGTATACAGTCGCGGATTGGGGTTACTGAAGTTGCGCAGCAGGTTTAACTGAGGCGTATCCGCCCGAATCCGGATCTGATGGGCAAGCGCATAATCCACCTTGACCAGCTGAATGCCGCGTAAGGTCTTGTTGTGAGCCACGCCCTCCACGGAGCCGACACGCGGTCCTGCGTAAGGCATGTAGGAGGAGCAACCCGCGAGCCCCGCCAGCAGCAGACCGGCCGTCAAAGCGCGCAAACCCGGATAACCTGTTGTCATCGGCAACATCCTTAGAAAAAACCGTCAGTTGAAAAATTATTAATATTATTTTCTGCTGGATTGTAACCGAATATCAACCTGGAGGTCATCCAATAGGCACGGCTACGCGCTATGTCAGCCAGATTGGGCCGTCGTACATGCAGTAGCAGCATGAGATAATTACAAGTAACCCATTGTTTTATTTGGTGGGCGGTACAGGGTTCGAACCTGTGACCCCTGCCGTGTGAAGGCAGTGCTCTACCACTGAGCTAACCGCCCTGGATGCCGAACGGTTCCAGAGAGCGCGTAAAATACCAATCGCGGCCATTCAGGTCAACCAGCAGTTTATCTCCGGTAGTTAGCTTCTCTTGCCAAATCAGAAGAATTAGGCTATTTACTTTCCTTAGAAAAAAGAATGAGGAAGACGCCTATGTCAAGGCAGTACTTTATGTTTGCGAAAAGTCCCCTCAAACGGGGGGGAGTAGCTCTTCTGTTTTTGACATTGACGCTCAGTGGCTGTGCCAGCATGGCCCCCAACAGTCCTTCGTCTTCCCCACTCCCATCCCAGCCCCCGGGGCAATCCTCGGATTATGTGCAGCACGCCGAAGCCACTACACTGGATGCCGTTCTGGTCCACGCCATTTCGGAAATCGGCAAGGACTACCGATGGGGAGGAGACACTCCCCAAACCGGCTTTGACTGCAGTGGACTCATTCAATATGTGCTGGAGCAGGCTGGCGTGGATATTCCCAGAACTTCTTTTGCCCAGGCCGCTGCCCTGCCATCGGTTCCCTTAAGTCGTATTCGTCCTGGTGATCTGGTGTTTTTCAATACCATGGGACAACCCTTTTCGCATGTAGGAATTTATATCGGTGGGCAGCAGTTTGTCAGCGCACTGAACCGCCGCCAGGGTGTCGCCGTGCAAAGCCTGCAAATCCCTTATTGGGCCGAACGTCTGGATGGCGTGCGCAGGCCTATGCCCAGAGAATTACTGGCTATGCGCGACAACTAGAAACGTATCCGATCTTGATTTCAATCACACCAGATTCTTAATAATTTACTGATATAACGAGTGAGCACATGCACCTCAAAACCGTCCTCCGCAGCATTTTCAGTGCCAGCATCATGGCTACCCTGCTTTCTGCCTGCGCTACCGAAGTCGGGCCTACTGGTACCGTCAGCAACCCTATTGCCCAGACTATGCCCAGCTCCAGCGCCCCAGTACCCGAAATTCATCCTTTACCCTCCCAGCCAATGCAAAATCTGCCCTCTGCCCGGCCGGCTTCCTGCGTACGGGATGTTTATTTTCCGAATTTCCCCCAGCAATACCAACTGCAACTCCAGGAAATTGCCTGTCATTTACAGATAAACGATGGCCTACCGGCCAATTATGTCATTCCAGCCCTGCAAAACGCGCGCTTCAATGCCCGCGCCGTAACGCTGATGACCCCGCCGCCACCCAGTCAGCAACCCTCAGCCCCGTATCCGTGGTGGCGCTATCGAGACCGTTTTCTGCACCCCGACCGAATTAATCGGGGATTGCAATTCTGGAATGCGCATAGCGCACTGCTCCAGCAGGTCAGCCAGAAATACGGGGTTCCCGGGCCTATTTTGATGGGTATTCTCAACATTGAAACTGGCTTTGGTTCATTCATGGGGAACTTTTCAGTGCTGAACAGTAACCTTAGCCTCTCGCTGGCTTTGCCGGGGCGTCGCCGGTTTTTTCTGCATGAAACCGCTGAAACCCTGAAATTGGCCCAAAAAATGGGGGTATCACCAGCGACCCTGATGGGTTCTGAAGCCGGGGCCATGGGGATGTCGCAATTCCTGGCCAGCAGTTATTTGCGTTACGGCATTGTCTGGAATGATCCTCCTGGCGGCCCTCTACCCAATCTCTGGCAATCTCCCGCCGATGTGCTGGCCTCTACCGCCAATTTCTTCCTGGGCCATGGTTGGCAGCCAGGGCAACCGGTCATGGCCAGAGTGGCGGGTTCGGGTGGGGTCGATACTGCCGCCTTCCTGCATGGCAAGCATCCCTTGGGGCAGCTTCTGGCCGCCGGGATTCAGCCGGAAGCACCTTCATCCTTACCCGCTGACACCCCGGTTGGCCTGCTCCGCCTGCAAACTGCCGAAGGTCCTACGCTGTTTATTGCCTACCCCAACTTCTACGCCATCATGGGTTACAACCCCAGCGTGTACTATTCAGCTACTGTCTGGGCTTACTCCCAGGCCATTCAACGGGCGCTGAATGGCTGAAGCTGAAAACGGTAGTTACTATGGATGATTGCCAAACACGTTGCAGGACAAAGCAACGGGACAATTGCCTCACGCCAGCGCCCCTGTGTTAAGATGAGGCACCCTTAATATCAGGACATGAGGTCGGGTGTGCCATCACAACACGCTGCAAAACCAGTGGTCGATCAAATTATCAGTGCGCGCTGGGTCATTCCGGTGCGTCCCCGCGCACTTCTGCATCATCATGCGCTGGCCATCAAGCAGGGGCGCATTGTCGCTATCGGTCCCCGGGACGAAATTCATGCGGCATATACGGCAGCAGAAAATACGACCCTCGACCAGCATGTGTTGATGCCCGGTTTCGTCAATGCTCATACACATGCGGCCATGACCCTGATGCGTGGGCTCGCCGATGACCTGCCCCTGATGACCTGGCTGAACGAACACATCTGGCCGGTGGAGGGCCGTTTTGTCAGCCCGGAATTTGTCAGCATGGGTACGGAACTGGCCATCGCAGAAATGCTGCGCGGCGGAACCACCACATTCAATGATATGTATTTTTTTCCAGAAGCCGCCGCCCGGAGTGCTCAGAACATGGGTATACGTGCCCACATCGGGCATGTCATCATTGATTTTCCTACGGCTTATGCCGCGCATGCTGATGCCTGCCTGCAAGCGGCCGCTGATCTTCTCCCCCGCCTGCAACAAATGCCGTTGATCCGCCAAAGTCTCGCACCCCATGCACCCTATACTGTGGCTGACGCAGGTTTGCGGGGGACCAGAGAACTGGCCGAAGCCGAGCAACTGCCCGTCCACATGCATGTCCATGAAACCGCCCATGAGGTGGAAGAAAGTCTCGCTCAGTATGGTCGGCGTCCCCTTGCCCGCCTCGCGGAGCTGGGTCTTTTGAATCCGCGTTTTCTGGCGGTACACATGACCCAGCTGGACGCTGATGACTTGACGATTTGTCGGGATAGCGGGCTGCACATCGCCCATTGCCCGGAATCCAATCTTAAACTCGGTTCCGGCATGGCCCCCGTGGCGCGTATTCGTGAGCAGGGTATCGGCGTGGCCATTGGTACGGATGGCGCTGCCAGCAATAATGATCTCGATATGCTCGGTGAACTGCGCACTGCGGCCTTGCTGGCCAAGGGTTTCAGCGGCGATCCGACGGCCTTCCCGGCCTGGGAAGTCCTGGAAGCGGCCACTTTGGGGGGTGCCGAAGCGATCGGCTGGGGAGACCTGACCGGCAGCCTGGAACCCGGCAAGGCTGCGGATTGCATTGCCATTTCCCTCGACCACCCGGCCACCTTCCCGGTTTATGATCCGGTATCCCAGGTCGCCTATTGTGCCGGACGCGACCAGGTAACCCACGTCTGGGTGGATGGGCAAATCCGTATTCGTCAGGGTCAGGCGGTGGATTGGGAAGAGCAGGCATTATTCAGCCGCGCGCAAGCATGGGTTAAGCGCATTCGCGACAAGGATCAAAACACATGAACATGGATCAGGCCGAAGTCAGCAAATTTGATGCTCTCGCCAGCACCTGGTGGGATCCTGCCGGACCTTTCCGGACTCTGCATGAAATCAACCCGTTGCGCGTAGACTTTATTGCCCGGGGCTGTCAGGGTTTGCGCGACAAGCACATACTCGATGTGGGTACCGGTGGCGGTCTGCTGGCAGAAGCCATGGCTCGGCTGGGTGCTAATGTCACGGGCATTGATCTGGCGGCAGATGGTATTGCAGCGGCACAGGCTCACGCCGAACTCGGGCATCTACAAATCCAGTACCGCAGGGTGGCTGTAGAGGAGCTGGCCGAGGAACAGCCTGAGTCCTACGATGTAGTGACCTGCATGGAAATGCTGGAGCATGTACCTGATCCTGCAGGCATTATTGCCGCCTGTGCAAAACTGCTGAAACCCGGCGGTAATGCTTTTTTTGCGACGCTCAATCGCAATCCCAAAAGTTATCTCCTGGCCATTGTAGGTGCCGAGTATGTTCTGGGTTTGTTGCCACGCGGCACCCACGATTATCAGAAATTCATTCGTCCCAGCGAACTCATTGCCATGACCCGCAAGGCGCAGTTACAGAGCTGCACACTGAAGGGCATGCATTATGATCCTATCCGCCATTTAGCGCGCCTGAATGATGATGTGACCGTGAATTACCTCCTGCACACCCAAAAATGACCCAATCTGGCGCGGTACTTTTTGATCTCGATGGTACCCTGGTAGATACCGCCCCGGATTTGGCGGCGGCTGCCAACCGGCTGCGTGAAAGTCGCGGACTTCCTGCCTTGCCCTTGGCTGACCTGCGCCCGGTGGCCTCCCAGGGCGCGCGTGGATTATTGCGGGTCGCGTTTGGACTGCAACCAGAAGACCATGAATTTCCGGCCTTGCGGGAAAAATTTCTGGAAGACTATTTATCGCGGATTTGTGAACAGAGCACCCTGTTTCCCGGCATGGCGCAGGTTCTTCACTGGCTGGAAGAAAGCAAAATCCCCTGGGGTATCGTCACCAACAAACCGGGGTTTCTGACCACGCCCCTACTGGCGGCACTGGCATTGCCGGTAGCCCCCGGAGTCGTCGTGAGTGGCGATACGACCGCCCGCGCCAAGCCCGACCCTTTGCCGGTTCTCCATGCCTTGCAGCAACTGGATGCCGAAACCACACCAAGCCTCATGATCGGCGATGATCCCCGCGACATACTGGCGGGCCGCGCGGCGGGTACGCAGTGCTGGGCAGCTGGCTGGGGTTATGTGGAGGCGGAACATCCCCCGGAAAACTGGGAGGCCGATCAGATCATTACCCGTAGTGAATTACTGCAGCCCGCCCTTTTCCATGTCTACACCGCCCAATGAAACCGGATGCTGTTGGCTTCGAGTGATTTGCAACAGCGCGGCGGAAAGAATCAGTACGCCGCCCAGCACTTCCAGCAAGCCGGGCTTTTCCCCTGCCAACCACCAGGCAGATAGCGCCCCGACAATCACCTCAAAGGGCATAATCACGGCAGACACACTGACCGGCATGCGCGCCACCCCGTACTGAATGGCTATTGTTGCACCGGCAATCCAGAACCAGGAAAACCCCAGTAAATAGGGATATTGCATTGGGGAAAGACTGGGCCAAGGTTGAAACCAGACAAAAGGCAGCGCCAACAGGACACAGCCCCACCACACCGAAGTGGCGCGATGCATATCTCCCAGCGACTCATCGGCACGCAGCACCACATTGCTCAGGGCAAAAGCAAAACCCGAGGAAATGGACAAGAGATCGTTAGTACTCAGATCACTTACAGAAAAGCCCTGGCCATGACTGACAACCAGCGCCGATCCACCTACCGCCAGGGCTGCAGCCAAGGCACCACGCCACCCCACCGCTTCCCGCAAAAAAATCCGGGCGGCAAAAATCGCCCAGACTGGCGAAAGATAAAAGAGCAAAAGGATGCGTACTACTTCTCCATGGACCAGTGCCAGCATAAAAGCCACATTGGTCCAACCCCCAAAAACCAGCAACCCGATCAGGGTCCAATAATGCCCCCGCAATTCCCCGCGACGTTGCCAGGACCACCATCCTGCCGGCAGGGCCAAAAGCAGGTAAGTGGCCAGAATCAGCCAGGCGCCATGCAGCCCCGCCACATTAAAGTAGCGCAAAGGCAGCCACAGCACGCCCCACAGGCTGGAACCCAGGAGTAAAGCCATAATCGGCAAGTTCTGCATGATAATACGTGGCATAAGTCTGCTGAGAACCTGTCCCAAGGAGAATTTCGAAAAGAATTTTTCGGATTATATCGGGATTGGCAAGCGGCGTCTCAGTTCTTCAGTAGCTGATCAGGGCTTGTCATAAACGCCATCCATGCCCCAGAATCAAAACCCATGACAACACACTCCATGAATCCATTACTGGACACCCTGCAGGCCTATCCTTTCGAGCGGCTGCGGCAGTTACTGGCCGGAGTAACGGCTGCAGACCGGGAACTGATAGATTTTTCCATTGGCGAGCCACGCCATCCAGCACCGGGGATTGTCAGTGAAGCGATTATTGAGCACCTGCATGGTTTGACGGAATATCCCAAGGTGTTGGGTGACCTGCGGCTGCGTCAGGCGGTTGCCCAATGGGCCAGCCAACGCTTTCACTTGCCGCCCGGTTTTCTGAACCCCGAATCCCAGGTCATTCCTGCCAATGGCAGTCGTGAGGCACTGTTCAGTATCGCCCAGGCCGTGTTACCCGCCTGCGCAAAGCCTCAACCGCTGGTATTGCTGCCCAATCCTTTTTATCAGATTTACGAGGGTGCTGCGCTGCTGGCCGGAGCAGAACCCTATTATCTGAATTGTGGCACGAATGGTCAGCCCGATTTTAAAGCGATTGATGAAACAGTTTGGGCACGCTGTGCCCTGCTCTATATCAACTCACCTCATAATCCCACGGGAGCAACGCTGTCCTGCGAAACCCTGCAGTGGCTTATTGAGAAATCCCGTCAGCATGGATTCGTACTGGCAGCAGACGAATGTTACAGCGAGCTGTACACGGGTCCAGATGCTCCCGCTGGCATTCTTGAAGCTGCTGCACAAACCGGTAGTCTGGACAATGTGCTGGCTTTTCACAGTCTTTCCAAGCGTTCCAGCATTCCCGGCGCGCGCAGTGGCTTTGTGGCCGGTGATGCCAAAATACTCAAGGCTTTTGTCCTGTATCGGACCTATCTGGGTGCGGCGATGCCACCTTTTATTCAGGCGGCGTCCATCAGTGCCTGGCAGGATGAAGCCCATGTTATCCAAACCAGGGCCAGTTATGCGCAAAAATTTGTCGCAGCCCAGACTATTCTCGGCCAATATCTACCCGTTGAAATACCGGCTGGCGGTTTTTATCTCTGGCCACAGGTCGGAAATGGTGAAGCCTTTGTGAAAGCCCTGTTTGCCGAAGAACATGTACGCTGTCTGCCGGGAGCTTATTTATCCCGGGAGGCGCAGGGCTGTCATCCCGGTCAGGATCGGGTGCGCATTGCCCTGGTTGGCAGTCATGAAGACTGCGTCGACGGACTGGAGCGGATTCGGCATTTTCTGGAAACCCATCCATTATCCTCATTTTCCATTTGAACCATTTGTGAAGGAGCTTTCGTGAGCCAGAGTCTTGAAACCATTATTGATGCCGCCTGGGAAAATCGGGCGGAAATTTCACCCAAGCAGGCACCCGCCGATCTGCGCGATGCAGTTCATCAAACCATTGAAGGGCTGGATAAAGGCGTGCTTCGGGTTGCCGAAAAGCGTGATGGCGAATGGATTACCCATCAGTGGATCAAAAAAGCCGTGCTCTTGTCTTTTCGCCTCCATGATAATAGCCGTATCCCGGGCGCGGAGACCAATTTTTATGACAAGGTGCCGGGCAAATTTGCCGACTATAACAGCAACGACTTTCGCACCGGAGGCTTTCGCGTGGTGCCGCCCGCCACCGCCCGGCGTGGGGCTTTCATTGGCCGCAACTGCGTACTGATGCCTTCTTTTGTGAATATCGGCGCCTATGTGGATGAAGGAACCATGGTCGACACCTGGGCCACGGTCGGATCCTGCGCCCAGATTGGCAAAAATGTGCATCTTTCCGGGGGCGTCGGCATTGGCGGTGTTCTGGAACCGCTGCAGGCTAATCCCACCATCATTGAAGACAACTGTTTCATTGGTGCGCGTTCCGAAGTCGTGGAAGGCGTCATTGTTGAAGAAGGCTCGGTAATTTCCATGGGCGTATTCATCGGTTCCAGTACCCGCATTTTCAACCGGGCTACTGGCGAAATCAGCTATGGCAGGGTGCCTGCCGGTTCGGTTGTGGTGTCCGGCAGCCTGCCCTCTCCAGATGGTAGCTACAGTCTCTACTGTGCGGTCATTGTCAAGCAGGTCGATGCCAAAACACTCAGCAAGGTAGGTATCAACCAGATTCTGCGCGATATCTGAAGGAAGCCGTACATGGAAAAAAGCAGTGTGCTGGCCTTGGCCGAAGACCTGATCTCCCGACCTTCGGTGACCCCGGAAGATGCCGGCTGTCAAAATCTGCTGATTGCGCGTCTGGAAGCGCTGGATTTTCAGGTGACGCGTCTGGCAGCGGGTGGCGTTGAGAATTTCTGGGCAGAACGTGGATCTTCCGGGCCTTATCTCTGCTTTGCCGGACATACGGATGTGGTTCCCACCGGCCCGCTGGAAGCCTGGCACAGTGATCCCTTCACCCCCAGCATTCGCGACGGCATGCTCTATGGACGCGGTGCCGCCGACATGAAAGGCAGTCTGGCAGCGATGATCGTGGCGGCTGAACATTTTGTCGCCCGGCATCCAGATCACGTCGGCCGCCTCGCGTTTCTGATCACCTCTGACGAGGAGGGTATTGCTACCCATGGTACCCGCCACGTCGTGGATTGGCTGCGTGATCAAAATACCCAGATTGACTGGTGCGTGGTGGGTGAGCCTTCTTCGGAAAACCGTCTGGGCGATGTCATTAAAAACGGGCGGCGCGGCTCCCTGAATGGACGTCTGACCGTGCACGGTGTGCAGGGTCATGTAGCCTATCCTGACAAGGCCGACAATCCCATTCATCGGGCTTTTCGCCCGCTGGCAGAGTTGGTGGATCAACAATGGGATGTGGGCAACCAGTTTTTTCCACCCACCCGTTTGCAGTTTTCCAATATTCACGCAGGTACCGGCGCCAATAATGTCATTCCGGGGCAGCTCAGTGCCGACTTCAACTTCCGCTTTTCCACGGAATCCACCCCGGAATCCCTACAGGCTGGCGTCCAGCATATTCTGGATGCAGCGCCAATCAATTATCAGATTGACTGGCAATTGTCGGGACCACCCTTTTTTACGGCTCCCGGCACTCTGGTGGCAGCCACCCAACACGCTCTGGAAAAAATTCTCGGTCACCCGGCCAATCTTTCTACGGGTGGAGGAACCTCCGATGGACGTTTCATTGCGCAACTGGGAGGCCAGGTGGTTGAGCTCGGCCCCATCAACAGCACTATTCACAAGCTCAATGAATGTGTGGCGGTGGCAGACCTGGAAGATTTGTCGCGGATTTACAGCGAAATCATGATCCATTTATTGGGGTCCCGCCTGGATGATTAAGCCTGTAGCGCACCCATTATATGGCCTGCTGAGTGTCGCTGCGTTACTGATGAGTGGTTGCGCCGGAGTCAGCCAGAAGGCCTCCCCGGGCAATCCCACCACCTTGGCTACGGCAAGCTGCAGTGCGCCGGCTCCCAACCTGCGGGCAGCCTACAATCGCAGTTATCAGATTCATGGACGCCTTTATCATCCCCTGCAAAGTGCCGCCGGCTACAATGTGCGTGGCCTGGCTTCCTGGTATGGATGGGAATCCGGTTCCAAAACTTCCATGGGAACCCCCTTTCGTCCCCGAGCTTATACGGCCGCCAGCCGTGACTTACCGCTCCCTATCTGTGCCCGGGTCACCAATTTGAGTAATGGTCGTAGCATTGTTGTTCTGGTGAATGATCGAGGACCCTTTGTGGATGGACGCAGCATGGATCTCTCCTATGGTGCCGCCAGTGCTTTGGGTATGACCCGCCAAGGTACAGCCGCCGTGCAGATTGTCGCGCTTGCCCCCTCCAGCATAACCCCGACCGGAGCAAACAGTTCCGAGCCCAGCCCGTCCATGCATACCCAGGAAATTCAAGGACCAACCCAAACCTATTTGCAAACCGGCGCTTTCAAAGCCCTGAACCACGCGACCGCAGAACGGAATCACCTGATTTCCGCCGGTTTCCGCGATGTGCTGATTGTGCCTGGCCTGGTTAAAGGTCAGCAGTTTTACAAAGTGCAGGTAGGCCCCCTTCCTGATGGCATAGCTGCCGTACAGGCTGTCGCCGCCATGAAAAAAATGGGTTTTCATGATTTTTACCCGGTGGAACAATAGGCAGTTTGATAATGCGTGACTTCATCTGGCCGAATTTTTATATTGTCGGTGCAGTGAAAAGCGGTACGACTTCTATTTATGCCTACCTGAAGCAGCATCCTCAGGTTTTTCTGCCTAACATGAAGGAACCACACTATTTCACCCAAGCCCATCCGCTACCCGAGCAGGATCATTTGATCCAGCGCGTATCCAGCGAGCAGGGATATCAACATTTGTATCGACGATCTGAAGGATTTCTTTGCGTGGGGGATGCCAGCCCTTCTTATTTGTGGTGTCCCGAAGCTGCAGAACGTATTTATAAAGTAAGGCCGGATGCCCGGATTATTGTCATTTTGCGCGATCCGGTGCAGCGTGCTTATGCCCAATATCTTATGGACCATAACGAAGGCGTTATTGACTTGCCATTTTTAGCCGCCTTGGAAAAAGACTGGACGTGCCCGGACAAGGGTTGGGGAGTCTCTCAGTTATATCTGGAACTCGGCCAATATGCCGGACAAATTTACCGGTATCAGCAGCGCTTTGGTACCGAAAACGTCCATATTTGCCTGCTTGAAGACCTTAAGAAAAATCCTGCAGATGTCCTCAAAAACATCTGCGAATTTCTGGGAATTGATCCGCAGGCAATCACGAGCATCAATCTTCAACCTATTCATAATGCCTATCGCCTGGTGCGGGGAAACTGGGCGCGCACTCTCGCCAGCCATCCTATCACTCGTCACATTGGCGAACACTATTTTCCCCATCGTTGGGGAGATTACATCTGGCGTCATTTTTTCCTGATGGAAAGCCACAAACCGCCGATGGATGCCGAAGCCCGGCGTTTTTTACAAGCTTTTTACGAACCGGAAATCCAGCAACTGGAGAAACTGCTGGATCGACCACTACCGGAACTCCGGAGCTCCTGGAAAAAGCTGGATTAGCTTATTGAGACTGACAAAACCAGAATGTGCGCAAAGGTTTTGAGTCAACGCAACAGGGAACTTAAATCATCTTACGAATGACTAAATAAAATGTAAAATTACACAGATAATCACCACAAACACCATCGAAAAGGACTGTCATGCTGATACCGGCATCGCCCACTGCTGCCGTAGTTTCCAGTGCACCCCCAACAGCCCTGGGCGCCAAGGAAACGCGGCATATTTTGATTCATCTTCATTACCTTCCGCTGATTCCGGAAGATTATCTGGGCTTACATGGGCATATTCATAAAACTTACCTGTGGCGCTTTAAAATCCCGCGTGCCTTGCAGGCCCTTGCCGCATCGGATTCATGGCAAGATCCCTGGAATCCATTGGTACTGGGTGCCTTATATCAGTTCGAAGCTGTGCATAATCTAACGATAGTCCCAGGAGGAATGGGCATACGTGGATTGCCCCTGAACATAGAAAAAGCCCTGTTACACGCAAAAAAAACAGATCCGGATCCCTGGACCTGGATACTGGTGACTAAATTTCCACGCCCGGAAGAAATTCATTTGTTTATGGGCGGACGTGGCTGGATTTTCCAGAGCAAAGCCAATACCGGCGTCATGCATGCGACCCCGGATGGGACCTGGCCGGTTTATGCCCGTGATCCCCACACCGCCATGGTCGGCCGCTTTCCCATACCGGTATCCCACGCGCAAATACGCTTATATGAAGCCGCAAAGTCGGCGGGTTATGCCCTCCAATCCGTGCATTACTCCCGCTATCATCACCACTGGGTGCAGTACCAACATTATGATGACCCGGATATCCGTTGGGTCAATTATTTCGACAGAGGCCGTGCCGTACATTTTTATTCCCGGGCCAATTACGGCTTTCCACAAAGTGCGGGATGCGTGGAGCTTCCCAAAAGCGCAGCACGCAAAGTGTACGGACTCGTCCATTATGGAACGCCTGTTACCGTCAGCCACGCTGCGATCGGCCCGTGGGATCCGCCAGGAAGTCAATACCTGAAAGAACCTCTGAACATTAAACCCATCCATTTAGCTTATCGAGAAATCGCTGCCAAATCCACAGCACTTAGCGTACATCTGCAATTGGTGGAAACTACTGCTTCAGACACGAATCAGTAGGCCTAAAATCAGCAACCTAAAAACGGGCAGTGAAGCCTGAAGGCTTTTTGCTCCAACGTCCCTTGCCTGTTGTTCTAAGGCTCATCCTGCTGTCAGGAGAGAACTCGCCCTTTGGGCTCAAACAGCTCTCCTGACGGGCGTAGGAATTCACCAAGGACAACAACGGCGCGGGCCAAAGTCGCGGCAAAGCCTTTAGGCCCACTGCGCGTTTTTTGAATATTTCCGGTCGTTGACGTGGATACTTTACCGATAATTATTGGCTGCTCGCAGCAGCGAGCTTCGCAGCGTCGATTTTTACCTTGGCATGATCGCGCAGATCACGCAAATAAGCTGCCGACAACAATCTTCCCCGTTGTTCTTCCAGTGAGGCACGAATTTCGCGTGTCACCTTGGGATTGATGGCTACCGAAGAAGGTGCCATCACCTGAGTTACCGCAAATATCGTATAGCCATTCTGCCCACGAACCATCCCCATGGAAGGTATATGCTTTATAGGAGCTGGAGCATCAAATGCTGCGCTCAGCAACGTTGGAGACAAACCCCGAGCATCTTTCCGGGTGACATTCAAATGGACTTGGACAGGATAAGTACCATCCGCACTCAACACCTCTACCTTACCGGCTTTCCTGGCCGAGGCCAGCAAGGCTTCTGCTTTGCTTTTAGCCAGTTGAGTGGCCTTTGCTGCCGTTAATTGAGCCACAATTTGACTTTGGACTGCTGCTAAAGTCTGGGCTCTACCCGGGGTATAATGGAGCAGATGAACGGCCATCAAATCTCCATTTTTCAGAGACAGAGCCGAACTGTTTTTACCCGCCAATACGGCTTTACTAAAAGCCAGATCCAATGCTTTCGGATCAGCAAAGGGACCACTGGATGATTGTTTTCCGGCGGTGAGCTGCCCGCTCGATTCAATGGTTAAGTGATACGCCTTCGCCACTGACTGAAGTCCATCGGGACTACTGAAGAGGCGATCCTTGAAGTTTTCAACCTGGGCCTGAAAAGCATTTTCAGCAGCCTGATCCGTCTTTTCTGAATTTTTGCTTCCGGAAGAAGCCGCTGCAGTAACGTCTTTTGCTGATGTCTGGTTCGCGCCAAGGAAGTTTTGCGGTCCCATAACCACGTATTGCACTTCAACTTCAGCAGGTAACTGGAATTCGGATAAGTGCGACTGATAAAATGACTGCACTGCAGCCGCATCCGGCTTGGCTTGCACAGCAAAATGCGCATCACTGATGGTCACTGTGCTGATATCCCGATATTCCTGCGACCAACCCCATACTTCAGTAGCTGCCTGATCAGAAGCATTGGCTACAATTTGAGGGACAACCTGAAGTTGCTCTAGCCGCATACTTTCCCGCAACATACCTTCAAATTGTGCAGGCGTCATCCCGTTGGCGGCTAATAATTTCTGGTATTTTGCCTTGGAAAAAATGCCCTTTTCCTGAAAGGCCGGAATGGCTTCAACTTTTTTGGCCAGGGCCGTGTCCGACACCTGCAAACCCAGGCGTCCTGCTTCAGTGCCCAATAATATATTATCAATCAATCCATTCAGTACATCATGCGCAAAGCTGCTCTGCTGCGCCATTTTAGCAGCCGTTTCTGCTCCAAAAACATGACTATAACGTGCTTGCGCTTCTTCCAGGCGCTTATGAAACACTGCTTCGGTAATTTTTTGGCCATTTACGGATGCGACAGCCGCAGGTCCGGAACTACCGGACATCAAATAGCCACTAACGCCCCAGAGGACAAAAGACAAAGCAATGAGTACCATAATGATTTTGGCAATAAATGATTGCCCAAAATTACGAAATACATCCATCATAATTACAATCCTCGCGAAATGTCACTCCGGTATACATGACCACTGTAAAAGTTGATGAAAGCCTTTCCGACTACGAATTACACCTAGATATAACCAAAGCGTACAGGGAATTCCACCTTAAAATAACAAAAAAGCGCCCGCTTGCGAGGGCGCCTTTCTTCATTTGGCGGGGCGGACGGGGCTCGAACCCGCGACCTCCGGCGTGACAGGCCGGCATTCTAACCAACTGAACTACCACCCCAATAAATTGGTGGTGGGCGGTGAGGGGCTCGAACCCCCGACATTCGGCGTGTAAAGCCGACGCTCTACCAACTGAGCTAACCGCCCTAAACCAGACGCGCTAGTTTACTGCATCACGCAGTGCTTTACCAGCTTTAAATTTAGGTGTGCGACTAGCAGAAATCATGATTTCTGCACCTGTTGCAGGATTCCGACCCTTACGCGCTTCGCGTTCAGAAACCAGGAAAGAACCAAAACCTACTAGCGTGACCTGATCACCCTCTTTCAAGGCAGCGGTAACCACTTTGATAGCGGCATCCAAGGTATGTCCTGCGGCGGCACGAGTAACACCTGCTTCTTCTGCAATTTTTTCGATCAATTCGGATTTGTTCATAATTTCTTTCTCCTGTTATAGACCCAGACACTTCTGTAAAACTACGAATCAGCTAATGCTAGTAGAGGTTATAGCAGGGTAAAAAAACACTTGTCAAGATCATCAACAAAATCTACAAACGATTTCACATGTTAGACCCTATCCATCTTACAGTTTTCGTCGTGATTTAGCGACGGTCACGCATTAATCAGCAGCAAATTATCAACAACGCCCGTTAATAGCAGAACATAATACAGCCTCTGAAAATAATCATATTCCCAGAGGCTGATAACTTCAGCCTAGTGAGCTGTCGCCTTATCTTCCGCGTTATCTCCTCCACCAACTGGTGTTACGACACCCAGTAGAGGCTCTCCATCATCAGGCAATGGCGTTGGTGACGTCTCCAGGGCAATAGCTAACACTTCGTCGATCCAGCGTACCGGCTTGATCGTCAGTGCATCACGCACATTTTTTGGGATTTCCTGCAAATCCTTTTCATTTTCTGCCGGAATCATCACCGTACTGATGCCCCCGCGATGTGCTGCCAACAGTTTCTCTTTCAAGCCCCCAATAGGCAGAACCTCACCACGGAGGGTGATTTCACCCGTCATGGCCACCGTAGCCTTGACCGGGATACCAGTCAGCGCAGAAACCAATGCCGTGGCCATGCCGATGCCGGCACTGGGACCATCTTTGGGGGTCGCACCTTCAGGAACGTGAATATGGACATCCCGATTCTGATAAAAGTCAGCCGGAATACCCAAGGCACGTGATCTGGCACGCACCACACTCATAGCCGCCTGAATGGACTCCTGCATAACGTCACCGAGTTTGCCCGTAATCAGGAGTTTACCCCGACCCGGTACAACCACGGCCTCAATGCTTAGCAATTCACCCCCGACTTCCGTCCAGGCCAAACCGGTGACTTCGCCAATACGATTTTCTATTTCCGCTTTGCCATAATCAAAACGCCGAACACCCAGATATTTGTCCAGATTACGATCGGATACCTGAATTTTGGTGCGCTTCTTGTCGAGCAATAGCTCTTTGACGACTTTACGACAAATGCGCGCCAGCTCCCGCTCAAGATTGCGCACCCCCGCCTCGCGCGTATAGTAACGGATGATGTCCCGAATCACGGTTTGCGAAACCTGCATTTCCCCGTCTTTCAAACCAGCTTTCTCGATTTGCTTAGGGAGCAGATATTTAGTGGCAATATGGATTTTTTCATCTTCGGTATAACCGGAAATCCGGATGACCTCCATCCGATCCATCAAAGGCGCCGGAATATTCAGAGTGTTGGCTGTGGTGACAAACATTACCTCAGACAAGTTGAAATCCACTTCCAGATAATGATCATTAAAAGTGGCATTCTGCTCCGGATCGAGCACTTCGAGCAGCGCCGAAGCCGGGTCTCCCCGAAAATCCATCGCCATCTTATCGACTTCGTCCATTAACATCAGCGGGTTACGGGTTGCCACCTTGGCCAGACTCTGGACAATTTTTCCTGGTAATGCGCCGATATAAGTCCGCCGGTGTCCGCGAATTTCCGCCTCATCACGCACGCCTCCCAGAGACATCCGCACAAATTTGCGATTGGTCGCTTCCGCAATGGAGCGGCCCAGACTGGTTTTACCAACACCGGGCGGACCAACCAGACACAAAATAGGGCCACGACTGTTACCCACACGTTCCTGCACAGCGAGATACTCCAGTATTCGTTCCTTCACATCCTCCAGACCATAGTGGTCCGCATCCAAGATGGCTTTGGCACGCTTAAGGTCTTTGGTAATCTTGCTGCGTTTACGCCAAGGAACACCAACCAGCCAGTCGATGTAATTACGTACCACCGTCGCTTCTGCAGACATGGGGCTCATCATGCGCAACTTCTTTAATTCGGCATCGGCCTTGGCCCGCACATCTTTGGGCATTCCGGCTTTTTCAATTTTACGGGCGAGCTCATCCAGCTCACTACCGCCCTCTTCGGAAAGATCGCCGAGCTCCTTCTGGATGGCCTTCATCTGCTCATTCAGATAATACTCGCGCTGGCTTTTTTCCATTTGCCGTTTGACACGTCCGCGAATCCGTTTTTCTACCTGAAGCAGATCAATTTCGGATTCCATCATGCCCAGCAGGTGTTCCAGCCGCACACGCGTATCTGCTTTTTCGAGAATATCCTGTTTTTCTTCCAGCTTGAGACTGAGGTGAGCAGCCACTGTATCTGCCAGTCGTGCCGGATCATCCATACTGGCCAGAGTAGACAAAATTTCTGGCGGAATTTTTTTGTTGAGCTTTACATAGGACTCAAACTGCGCACTGACTGAACGCATCAGCGCTTCCAGCTCACGATCATTGGTGGCACCACTAACCACGACCTGGACCTGGGCACGGAGCGATTCGTCGGCTGGCAAGAAAGAGACGATCTTGGCCCGGTCCGTACCTTCCACCAGGACTTTTACCGTTCCATCCGGCAGTTTCAGCAACTGCAAAATGGTGGCCAAGGTCCCAATGCGATAAATATTTTCCGGCTGGGGGTCATCATCAGCCGCATTTTTCTGAGAAACCAGCAGGATTTGTTTTTCTCCTGACATGGCTTCTTCCAGTGCGCGGATAGACTTCGCACGACCTACAAAAAGCGGGATCACCATATATGGAAAAACCACCACGTCCCGTAACGGAAGTACGGGCACCATCAGGGATTCTTCTTCTACCAGGAGACTTTTATCTATTTGCGCCACGGTTCACTCCAGAAATTCGATGATAACCATCATTAGGGAAGCAGATTGGGGCGCATGGTCGGATTTTCAACGCGCCCCCTGCTTGTTTCAGGCAGGATGAGACATATCCACCTTGATGGCATCGTCATAAACCAGAAGCGGCTTGCCGCTACTTTCCACCACGGCAACATCCACCACCACTTTTTTGACACCGGTCATGGAGGGCAGCTCATACATGGTGTCCAGCAAAATCTGCTCAAGGATGGAGCGCAAGCCACGGGCACCGGTTTTCCGCGCAAGGGCCTTTTTGGCAATGGCCTTGAGTGCCTCCGGACGGAACTCCAAGGTCACACCCTCCAGGGAGAACATTTTCTGATATTGCTTGATCAGGGCATTTTTGGGTTCAGTGAGGATGGACATGAGTGCTTCTTCATCCGACTCTTCCAAAAGTGCCAGAATGGGCAAACGCCCGACAAACTCGGGAATCAAGCCATAGCGCACCAGATCTTCCGGTTCCAGGTTCTGCATGAGCATGGCGGCAGTGGCATCCTTGTCCCGTTTTTTAAGGGGCGCGTTAAAGCCCATACCACCTTTTTCGATGCGGGAAGAAACGGATTTTTCAAGACCCGCAAACGCACCCCCACAAATAAACAGAATGTGACGGGTATCCACCTGCAAAAACTCCTGCTGTGGATGTTTACGACCACCCTGAGGAGGAACCGAGGCAACGGTGCCTTCAATCAGTTTCAACAATGCCTGCTGCACGCCTTCTCCCGATACGTCGCGGGTAATGGAAGGATTTTCAGACTTGCGGGTGATCTTGTCGATTTCGTCAATATAGACAATGCCCGTCTGGGCTTTCTCGACGTCATAATCACATTTCTGCAGCAGTTTTTGAATGATGTTTTCCACATCCTCACCGACATAACCGGCTTCGGTGAGAGTCGTGGCATCGGCCATGGCAAAAGGCACGTTCAACAGGCGCGCCAAGGTCTGGGCCAGTAGGGTCTTGCCGGAACCGGTCGGACCAATCAACAAAATATTACTTTTGTCGAGCTCCACTTCATTGTCCTTACCGCCATGCTCCAGACGTTTGTAATGATTGTAGACCGCCACGGAAAGCACTTTTTTGGCACTGTCCTGACCAATGACATAATCATCCAGCGTCTTGCGTATTTCCATGGGTTTCGGAAGTTTATCCTGCTGATCACCATGCAGATCATCCAGGATTTCGTCCTTGACGATATCATTGCACAGTTCAATGCATTCATCGCAGATGAATACCGATGGTCCAGCAATCAGTTTCCGGACTTCGTGCTGACTTTTTCCGCAAAAAGAACAATACAAGGTCTTTTCGCCACTTCCCTCATGCTTTCCAGCCATAGCTGTTCTCCTGCCTGTTTCAGGCGGTCTCGTTATCGCCGCGATGGGTAATCACGGCATCCACGAGATGGTAGGTTTGGGCCTCCTCGGCCGACATGAAAAAATCCCGGTCGAGATCCTGCTCAATGCGTTCGCGACTCTGTCCAGTATGGTGGACCAGAATATCATTCAGACGTTCACGAATGCGCAGAATCTCTTTGGTATGAATCTCGATATCATGCGCCTGACCCTGAAAACCACCAGAAGGCTGATGCAACATGATTCTGGCGTTGGGTAATGCGTAGCGTTTTCCCTCCGCACCAGCGGCCAGCAGCACGGCGCCCATACTGGCAGCCTGACCAATACAGACCGTGCTCACCTTGGGACGAATGAACTGCATGGTATCGTAAATAGCCATCCCTGCCGTGACGGACCCACCCGGGCTATTGATATATAAAGCAATATCCTTGTCGGGATTTTCCGCTTCCAGAAAAAGCAGCTGGGCTACCACCAGGTTGGCCATCATGTCTTCTACCTGACCCACCATGAAAATAACCCGTTCTTTCAGCAGGCGGGAATAAATATCATAAGACCGCTCACCACGACCCGTTTGTTCCACAACAATCGGAACATATCCCAAACCTTGGGGGGCGGACGTAACTGGATCTCCTGCTTGTTTCCACATCATTGCTGCTCCTCGATTAAGGGACGCTGCCACATGCGTCTGAATGCCCGATTTACGCTGCCGGAGTTACCGGAGAACGGCCAATCAACTGATTAAAGTTCACCGACTCTTCGGTCACTTTAACACGCTCCAGAAGCCATGCCACCACTTTATCCTCCAGCACCATGGCTTCTGCTTGTTCCAGCTGCTCCGGTTTGCTGCGATACCAGGCCACAAACTGGTCGGGATCCTCATATTGCTCGGCCATGTCGCGAATGACTTGCAGCACCTCGGCCGAACTGGCCTGCAGCTTTTCCCGACGCACGACTTCACTGAGGACCAGACCCAGCACTACCCGGCGCCTGGAGATATTTTCCAGATCTCCGGCAGCACTGGCATTGGGGTCTTTCTGCAATTGTTCCAGTTCCTGGGCCAACATTTGTTTGGGCAGATCTGGCTGGTTACTTTCTACAACCAGATCAAGCAGTTGAGATTTCACCTGGGCATGACTCAGCCTTTGGGCTTCGCGTTCCAGATTCTCCTTGACCTCCTGACGCAGGACGGCAACATCGCCTTCTTCGATACCCAGCGCCAGCGCAAATTCAGTGTTTAATTCGGGCAACTGTGCTTCAGCCACTTCCTTGACCTGGAGATGAAATTCGGCATTTTTGCCCGCCAGTTCTGCCACATGATAATCCGCAGGAAACTGTACAGAAACACTTTTTTCTTCACCGGCAGAAAGCCCGATGAGGCCTTGTTCAATATCAGGGAGCAGCCGCCCGGCGCCCAGGACTACCTGATAATCCACCACATCGCCGCCGGGCATGGGTTCGCCATCCATAAGTCCCTGGAAATCTACCGTAACCCGATCTTCATTTTGTGCCGCACGCGCGGTTTTAACATAAAAACGGCGCTGCTGGCGCATGATGTCAATAGTGGCGTCAACATCACTTTCTGTAACAACGGCACTTTTGCGAATCACCGTAGCCGTGGGGATTTGGGGCTCGAATTCAGGATAGACTTCAACAACCGCCGTGAACACGAAGTCCTCACCGCGCCCACCTTTTTCAACCTGCACTTCGGGACGCCCTACGGGACGCAGGGATTGTTCACGCACAGCCTGGGAATAGTGCTCGTTAATCAGCTGGTCAAACGTTTCCATGAGGGCATCTGAACCATAATGGCGTTCAACAATAGCCAATGGTGCCTTGCCCGGACGGAATCCCGGAAAGCGCGCTGAGCGGGCCTTGTTGCGTAAACGTTGCGTGACACCACTTTCCACCTCACTGGCAGAAATGGTCACATGAATGTGGCGTTCCAGAGGCGCAGCCTCCGGTGTGGAAATTTGCATGAACTGATCCTTGTTTTTCATTTTGTCTAAGCCTAAACGCCCATCATAAACACAAGCCCGCCACCTCTCAAGGTCAGCGCAGCCCCCGACTGCCCGGTTTCACCGGGACACCACCCGCCGCGCAGAGCGGACAATCTTCAGCGGACCAGGTCCGCACCGGCAAACGCAGGAGTGGATAAAACGGAATGCCATCAAAATCCTGGAAGCCTGCGCTACGATCAATAATTGCAGAACTGGCCAGTACCTTGCCACCTGCTGCCTCTACCGCAGTAATGCATTCACGGGTCGATCCACCGGTCGTAGTAATATCTTCAACGACCAATACGCCTTCACCTGGAGATAAAGCAAAGCCCCTGCGCAGGACCATCTGACCATTTTCACGTTCGGTAAAAAGACTGCGCACCCCCAGCGCCCTGGCACATTCATAGGAAACCAACACGGCACCCATGGCTGGTCCCACGACACAACAGATCTGCTTCCTGACTGCTTCTGGAATACCGGCAACCATCGCAGCACAGAGGCGTTCTGCATGTTCTGGATTCTGCAACACTCTTGCGGATTGCAAGTAAGTATCGCTGTGCAAGCCTGAGGATAATAAAAAATGTCCTTGTAACAAGGCAGCCTCATTTTTGTATAAATCCACTACTTCATCTGCTGTCACTGAGTTTGTTTCTCCATTAGTCTGATTTTATAAAATGGGACACATTATCCCGCGCAAGCAGCCAACAGGGCAGACAAGGCTTCGGCCGGGTCCGGCGCTGCAGTAATGGGGCGACCAATGACCAGATAGTCTGAACCCGCCGCCAGTGCTGCTCCAGGCGTCATGGTCCGCTTCTGGTCATCGGCGTCATGCTGGGCAGGCCGAATACCGGGGGTCACCAGACAAAACTCCGGATGCAATTGTTTGAGCCGGGAAGCCTCCTGCGCAGAACAGACCAGTCCATCCAGACCAGCCTCTGCACTGAGTGCGGCTAACCTTTCTACCTGTAGCTCAACGGGGTCATGCGCACCCAGCTGCGCCAGGGCATCTGCATCCAGACTGGTTAACACCGTCACCGCAATCAGCAGCGGCTGATGCCCGGAAGCCGTCACACCATCAACAGCCTCCCGTGCGGCCTCCAGCATGGCCTTACCCCCACTGGCATGCACGTTGAGCATCCAAACCCCCAGGCGGGCGGCAACCTGACAGGCTTTGGCGACCGTCTGCGGTATATCATGAAATTTGAGATCCAGAAACACCTCAAAACCCCTGTTCTGAAGTTGTTCAACCACTTTTGGTCCGGATGCCGTAAAGAGTTCCTTGCCCACTTTGACCCGGCATTGTTGAGGATCCAAAAGTTCAGCCATGGCCAGTGCTGCTGCCGTATCTGCGTAATCCAGCGCGACAATAAGTGGTGATTTCACAGCTTTTCCTCTCCTGAAAAGACACCCCACTGGCGACAACTGGGGCAGCGCCAGTAATACTGCGTACTTTGATAACCACAAGACTGACAATGAAACAGTTCTGGTTCCAGTTGCCACTGACGAACGGCCAGGGCCATTTTTTCGATCAGCTCCGCTTCCGGGGCGTTCGGGTCCATGCTTAACAACAGCTGAAACACCCGAAGATCAGGTTTTTTGATCAGAATATTCCGCAAAAAACTGCTGGCAGCCGCCTGCCCCTCTATTTTCTGCAAAGCTTCTGCCAGGCGTTTTATGGCCAGCGGCGAACGACAGTGGACCTGCAACCGCTGCAGGTGATCCTGCTGATGGCTCCCCAAGTGCTGCAAAACCTGCAGAAAGGGCTCCAGTACCAGTAAAATCGCCGAGTCAGTAGGCAGTGCCAGCAATCTATCCCAGTATTTGAAGGCACCCTGCCAATCTTTCTTGTCAAAAGCCAGGCGCCCGGCAATCATCAAGGCGCGCGGATTGTCGGGAATTTCCCGGCGCGCAGCATTCAGATACTTTTGTGCCTGAGAGCGATCCCCACTGCGCAGCGATTCTTCAGCCAGCTCGCCATACAACAAGGCGATTACTGTTTGCTGTTCAGACATTCCTGATTGGAGCAAACGCTTGCGAATGGCAATAGAAGAAGCCCACTCACTACCCAATTCATAAAGTTCTGCCAGCGTGGCAAGCCCTTCGGCATGATCGGGCTGACTTTCGAGCAATTCCTTGAGAATGCTTTCTGCCCGATCCAGAATTCCGGCTTTCAAATAATCGCGGGCAATTTCAAACAGCACACTTTGCCTTAACCCCTCAGCCAGAGCCGGCTGTTCCAATAAGTACTGATGTACCCGCAATGCCCTTTCCAGTTCGCCACGTCGTCGAAACTGACGGCCCAGGGCCAGGAGAATATCGACACTTTCCGGGTGTTGGCGCAGGGCTTCCAGAAAAACCTCTACCGCTTCGTCCTGACGTTCACTCAGAAGGTAATTCAGGCCCTGTATATAAACCTGAGGGATGGCTTTGCCAGCGGGGTCTTTTTGGGTACGTCCCAGCCAGAAGCCCAGCAGGGCAGCAAAGCCTGATATTATCCCCAGGACGAGGACAACGGCAGAATCCACGCCCAGAATGGTCAATCAGGCTTTGCCAGATGTATTCTCCGGATAATCGACTTGCTCGCGCAATTCCTTACCCGGTTTGAAGTGTGGAACCCGCTTTTCCGGCACCATGACCGATTCACCGGTCTTGGGATTACGCCCCTGTTTAGCTGGACGTACATGCATGGAAAAACTGCCAAAGCCACGAATTTCAATGCGCTCACCTTCAGCCAGTGCATCACTGAGGTAATCCAGCATATGGCGGGTGGCCATTTCGATATCACGCACACTGAGCTGCGGGTATTGGGCGCTGATGTTTTTGATCAATTCAGATTTAGTCATGATTTTTAGCTTCTTCAAATAAGCACTGATTGGAAAACTATAAAAACGTCAGACGGGAAGAACTTCGGCCTGACGCCAAAAAAAGTGGCTCCCCGGATACTCAATAAGGGCATCCTGGGAGCCGTTTCGCGATTAACTCTCTTCTTCCTGCTTGCGCTTGAGCTGCTCTTTAATCAGGTCACCCAGACTGGTGGTACCTGTTGCCGCGCTGCGGGCATACTGCTGGGTAGCAGCCGCCTGTTCTTCAGCACTTGGAGCTACTGCCACATCACGCGCCTTGGTACTCAGGGTCAAGGTGCGGTTTTTACGATCTACGGCAGCAATGGCCACCTCAATCTTGTCACCCGCAGCCAGGGTCTGGCCCTTGCTCAACTCACGCTGCGGCAGGTGGCCTTCAACCCCTTCACCCAGGCGAATTTCTGCGCCACGACCATCTACGGAAATGACCTCACCTTCTACCAGCGCGCCTTTTTCATTGGCGACGACAAACTGAATGAAAGGATCCGTTTCCATCTGCTTGATGCCAAGGCTGATACGTTCACGTTCCGGATCAATGCTGAGCACCACGGCTTCCAGCGTATCGCCTTTCTTGAAGTCACGCACGGCTTCTTCACCGGTACGATCCCAGGCCAGGTCGGAGAGATGAATCAGGCCGTCAATTCCGCCATCCAGACCCACAAATACGCCAAAGTCGGTGATGCTCTTGATCTGGCCGGAGACCCGATCGCCTTTCTGGAAGTTCTGGGCAAAATCATCCCATGGATTAGGCAGACACTGTTTGATACCCAGAGAAATACGGCGACGCTCTTCGTCAATATCAAGAATCATCACCTCCACTTCCTGACTGACATGCAGGGCCTTGGCCGGATTAATGTTCTTGTTGGTCCAGTCGATTTCGGAAACATGCACCAAACCTTCCACGCCTTCTTCGATTTCAACGAAGGCACCATAATCGGTGACATTGGTGACCTTACCAAAAATGCGGGTGGATTCAGGATAACGACGGGCAATATCACGCCACGGGTCTTCACCCAACTGCTTCATACCCAGAGAAATACGGCCTCTTTCGCGGTCGAACTTGAGGACCAGGACACGCACTTCGCCACCCACGGTAACCACTTCGCTGGGATGCTTGACGCGACGCCAACCCATATCCGTGATATGCAACAGACCATCAATGCCGCCCAGATCAATAAATGCGCCGTAATCGGTGAGATTCTTCACCACACCGTCGAGGATGGCACCTTCCTGGATGCTTTCCAGCAACACCCCACGTTCAGCGCTTTGTTCCTGCTCAACCACGGCGCGACGGGACACCACCACGTTATTACGCTTGCGATCCAGCTTGATGATTTTCATCTCGAGATCTTTGCCTTCGAGATAAGCCACATCACGCACCGGACGCACATCTACCAATGAACCTGGCAGGAAGGCACGGACACCATCAATGCTGACGGTGAAACCACCCTTGACCTTACCGGTCAGGAAGCCATGTACCACTTCATTGTCATTGAAGGATTTTTCCAGGTCGACCCAGGTCTTGGCACGACGGGCTTTTTCACGCGAAAGACGGGTTTCACCCATACCATCTTCGACCAGTTCCAGACAGACTTCCACCGAGTCACCGACCTTGACTTCGATTTCACCTTCGGCGTTGCGAAACTGCTCGGCAGGAATGGGTCCTTCGGATTTAAGGCCGACGTCGACGATGACAAAATCATTATCCACGCGGGTGACGATGCCGGTGAGCAACTCACCAGGCTTCAGACCCTGGGTACTCTGGCTTTCTTCAAACATCTCGGCAAAACTGGGTTCAACAAGCATTTCAGCGTTAGGGGTGGTCATAAATTTCAATAGGCCTCATGTACCGGGAGCACCGCAGGTGTCCCTTTTGATTACAGCTCAATGCCAAATCAATGGCGGCTTCAATTCTCCTGCAACGCGGTTTTTACCCACGCCTGCAAGACCGTATAGGTTTCGACGACTGTTTGCGCACTGGTATCCAAAATTCGGGCATCCGCAGCGGGCCGAAGCGGCGCGACACTGCGTTGTTGATCTCGGGCATCCCGTTCTGCAATTTCCGCCACAACGCTCGCGAGATTAGCACTAATCCCCTGTTCCATCAACTGATTGAGGCGTCGTTTACCACGTTCTTCGGCACTGGCGGTCAAAAAAACTTTCAGCGCCGCTTCCGGGAAAACCACCGTACCCATATCCCGGCCATCGGCCACCAGACCCGGAGCCTGGGCAAAGTCTCTTTGCCGCTGCAACAAGGCCGTACGCAGCGCCGGAATAACGGCAATTTGCGAAGTCAGGGCGCTGATCTGTGGGGTACGAATAGCCTCGTCCACCGGTTCATCGTGTAGCAGCACCAGGGTCTGGTTGCCATCCCCCCGAAAACACAAGGGCAATTCCAGCGCCAGCCGAACCAGGCCGGCTTCATCGTCTTTTGCGATTCCTGACCGATCTGCGGCCAGTGCCAGGGCACGATAAATAGCCCCGCTATCCAGCAAGTGCCAGCCGAGATCATGCGCCAGCATACGTCCCAATGTCCCTTTACCAACGCCGCCCGGTCCATCCAGAGTTACTACGGGAATCAGGCTCATGAGGCGAAAACCTCCAGGTTCAGTCCGGCCTGACGAGCCAGCACCGGAAAACCGGGAAAAGAGGTGGCGACATTGGCACAATCCAATATCTCAATATCTCCGGAGGCTACCTGCCCGGCCATGGCAAAAGCCATGGCAATGCGATGATCGCCATGACTGTCGACCTGCCCGCCACAGAGAGTGGAAGGCGTAATCACCGCCCCGTCAGGCCGCTCTTCCACTGCAACGCCCAAAGCGCGCAAACCGGCAGCCATCACGGCAATGCGATCACTTTCCTTCACCCGCAATTCTTCAGCTCCGGAAATGATACTGGGTGTTTTTGCACAGGCGGCGGCAATAAACAGGGCGGGAAATTCATCAATGGCCAAAGGCACCAAATGAGGAGGAACCTCAATTCCTTGCAATGGCGCATAGCGTACCCGGATATCCGCCACCGGCTCACCGCCAATTTCGCGCAGGGCCGTCAAATCAATCCGCGCACCCATCCGGGTGAGAATTTCAATGATTCCGGTGCGGGTGGGATTAATGCCTACCCCCTCAAGCAGCAGATCCGACCCCGGGGTGATACTGGCACCCAACAGAAAAAAAGCTGCCGAAGAAATATCACCGGGAACCTGGATACGTTGCCCGGTGAGCTGACCGCCACCTTCCAGGCAGGCACGATTTTCCTGTCGGGATACCGCATAGCCGAAACCTTTCAACATGCGTTCACTATGATCCCGGGTAGGTGCCGGTTCGGTGACGCAGGTTTCGCCCTGGGCATATAGACCCGCCAATAATACAGCGGATTTCACCTGGGCACTGGCAACCGGCATATCATAATGCAATCCCTGCAAGGGTTTTCCGTGAATGTGCAGGGGCGCTTTTCCGTCTTGTGACTGAATATCGGCACCCATGGCCGTGAGCGGCTTCAAAACCCGACCCATGGGTCGCTTCTGCAAACTTGAATCACCCACCAGGGTGCTGGCAAAAGTCTGCCCGACCAACACCCCGGACATAAGACGCATAGCCGTGCCTGAGTTACCACAATCCAGCGGAACTTGCGGCGCTTTCAGGCCATGCAGCCCTACTCCATGAATGCGCAGATGACCATTTACCGGGCCTTCCATCTGGACCCCCATGGCCCGAAATGCCGCAATGGTCGCCAGTACGTCTTCACCCTCCAAGAGCCCTTCTACCTCGGTCACCTTTTCGGCGAGGGCACCCAGAATGACGGAGCGATGGGAAATGGATTTGTCTCCCGGAACAGGGAAGCGGCCTTTGATCGCATTGCCAGGTCTAACGAGGTAGCGGGTAGTCATTCAGAAAGCACCGGTGGAAAATGAAATTGTTGGCGAACCGTTTTGCCACGCGCCAGCCAGGACTGCAGATCAGGCGTCGCTTCGTCCACCAGAAATTGTTCTGCCAGCCTTAAGTTCTGTTGGAGTTGTTGCAGTTGCTGACGCACTGCCTGCTGGTTTTCCTGCAGAATTTCGGCCCAAAGTGCGGGGTTGGAGTCGACAATGCGCGAGAAATCACGCAAACCGCCACCCGCCAGATTTTCCAGACCGGGAAACTGCGGCTCCAGTCCGGCCAAATAGATAAATGCCAACAAATGCGGCAGATGACTGGTAGCTGCCAGCGCTGCATCGTGGGCCTGGGGCGACATTTCCTGTACCTCGGCACCCAAGGCCATCCAGAACTGCCGGACTTTGCCCAGCGCCAGCTCATCCGTCCGACCTGCCAGCGGCGTAAGAACCACTTGTGCAGCGCGATACAAGTCTTCGCGCGCTGCCTGAAAGCCAATCATTTCACTGCCGACCACCGGATGACCCGGCACAAAGCGCGCCCCGAAGATTTCCGTAGCCCGGCAGGCAATAGCATTTTTGGTACTGGCCAAATCGGTTATTACCGCAGCAGGAGCTGCCCAGCGCGCAATTTCCGGGAGCTGGGCCAGTAATACTTTAGGCGGAGTGGCCAGCAGGATCAGGTCGGCATCCACCAACACGTCCGGCAACTGATGACCCAGTTCAATCCGCCAAGGTTCTGCGCTGGACTGCAGAGAGGCTACGGCAGATGCACTGGGCAACGCGGCATGAATATGACCCTCATACCCCACAGCGCGCAAGGCCTTGGCAACACTGCCACCCATCAGCCCGAGACCCACTATGGCCACTCGCTGAAAGGGAATCTCCGGCATCTTACAGTTCGCGCCCTATGGCCGCTGCGACTTTATGTAAATCATCCATCAAGGTCATCAACTGCTGAGGGCTAAGCGCCTGATCCGCATCACACCAGGCTTCTTCAGGACAGGGATGGGATTCCACCAGCAAGCCATCGGCTCCGGCGGCAATGGCGGCTTTGGAAAGTGCCGGAACCAGCCAGGACTTACCACCGGCGTGGCTGGGATCGACGATCACCGGCAGGTGGGTTTCCTTCTTGAGTACCGGGATAGCCGTGACATCCAGCACATTCCGGTAGGAAGTCTCGAAAGTACGGATGCCCCGCTCGGCAAAAATGATTTTGTGATTACCATGGGCGGCAATATATTCCGCTGCCATCAACCATTCCTTGACCGTGGCGCTGAGACCCCGTTTGAGAATGACCGGCACATCCAGACGCCCCACTTCCTTGAGCAGATCAAAATTCTGCATGTTGCGGGTACCAATCTGAATAATATCCACCCCTTTTTCCAGAAAAAGATCAATTTTTCGGACATCCATCAATTCGGTAACAATGGGCAGGCCCACCGCATCAGCAGCCGTCCGGAAATAGTCCAGGCCCTCATCACCAACACCCTGAAAAGTATAAGGACTGGTACGCGGTTTGAAAGCACCACCGCGCATCAAACGGCATCCAGCGGCTTTCACTGCCTCTGCAGCACTGCGCATCTGTTCCGGCGTTTCTACGGAACAGGGGCCGGCAATAATCTGGATTTGTTTACCACCAAAAGGAATTCCCCGCACCTCAATGATGGTATCGGTGGACTTGAATTCACGACTGACCAACTTATAGGGTTTGAGAATGGGCATAACCTGTTCCACTGCGGGTAAGGATTCCAGGGCGCCTTCCGGCAACAAGCGTTCGTCGCCCAGCAGACCCACCACGGTCCGTTCCGAGCCAGTACTGACCATAGGCTGCAGGCCGAATTGGCGAATCCGCTCCAGCAGCTGTTCCATCTGCTCTGCGCTTGCTTGTGGTTTGACGATAACGATCATGGGATTACAGGACCTCGCCCAGCATTTTCAGAAAACGTTGATTTTCCACCGGCAGGCCCACACTCACCCGCAGATGATCCGGCATGCCGTAGGGGCTGAGGGGGCGCACGATCACACCACGCTCTAACAACGCCACATACACGCGCTGCCCTCCTCCCGGTACGGCGAAGGCGGTAAAATTGCCTGCAGGGGGGAGAATTGTCAATCCAAATTTATCCAACCCCTCCGCCAGAACCTGTCTTTCCTGGCGATTGTTGACGCGCGTTGCCTCAAGATGCCGGGTATCAAGCAGGGCGGCATGCGCAGCTACCTGCGCCAGGCTGTTGATATTGAAAGGCTGACGGACGCGTTCAAGCACGGCAATCAGGTCCGGATGCCCCATTCCATAACCACAGCGCAGGCCGGCCAAGCCATAAGCCTTGGAAAAAGTCCGGGTTACCAGCAAATTGCTGAAACGTCCCAGCCATTGGCGACCATCGGGATAATTGTCGTCGTCCATCAGTTCCAGATAGGCCTCGTCGAGAACTACCAGGGCATGCGCCGGAACACTATCAATAAAGGTTTCCAGGGCCGCGCCGGACAATTGCGTGCCGGTTGGATTATTGGGATTGGCGATAAATACCAGCCGCGTCTGCTCACTGAGCAAGGCCGTCATGGCATCCAGATCATGTCCGTAATTGCGAGCAGGCGCGGTTCGTACCGTCGCACCACTGGCCTGTGCAGCAATGGCATAAGCGGCAAAAGCATATTGCGACACGATCACTTCCGTCCCTGGCCCGGCAAAGGCACGGACCGCCATTTCAATAACCTGATCCGAACCATTTCCAAAAATAAATTGCCGGGGGTCCAGGTCATGAATTTGCGCAAGGCGCGCCCGCAGTTCCGGGGCTCCACCTTCTGGATAAAGGGCCAGATCGGGCAATGCGTCACGTATTGCCGCCAGCGCCAAAGGACTGGGACCCAGGGGATTTTCATTGGAAGCCAGTTTGATGGCGTCGCGAATGCCCAGTTCGCGTTCCAGTTCAGCCAGGGGCTTGCCGGGTTGATAGGGACGTAAATCCGCCACACCCGGAGCTGCGTACTCCAGAAAATTCAGTGCCATTAAAAAACCGCCTTGGGATAACTTCCCAGACAACGATAAAAAGAAGATTGTGCCGCCAGAGCATCTAGTACCGGGGTTAAGTCAGAATCCTGACAATGTCCCAACAAATCCAGGTAAAAAACATATTCCCAGACCGCCGAACGAGCGGGACGGGATTCTATGCGGGTCAGGCTGACATGGGCATCAGCCAGGGGCGACAAGAGCGCGTGGAGACTCCCCGGCCGATTAATACCCGCCACCACCAGACTGGTTTTGTCCTGACTGGTGGGACGCGTAAAGATTTTTCCGATAACCAGAAAACGTGTGGTGTTTTCCGGGTTATCTTCAATGCCAGCCTGCAGGATATTCAGGGCATAAGTTTCGGCAGCCACTGTGGTTGAAATGGCAGCACCTTGCGGATCCTGGACTGCCCGTTCTGCGGCTACCCCGTTACTGGGGACATCCACCAACTCGACATGGGGCAGATGCGTAGCCAGCCATTGTCGACACTGGGCGCGGGTCTGGTAATGCACATAAACCTTGCGGATTTGTTCCACGGGAATATTGGCCACCAGATTATGCACAATGCGTAACTGCACCTCCCCGCAAATTTGCAGGGGATAATCCAGTAACAAATCGAGAGTCAGGTTGACAGAACCTTCCGTACTGTTTTCTACCGGAACCACGCCAAATTGTGCCTGCCCGCCATCCACCATCCGAAAAATTTCAGGGATACTGCCCGTCGGTTGAAAAGATGCCGAACGCCCAAAATGTTTTTGCGCGGCCATCTGCGAGAATGTCCCTGCTGGCCCCAAATAAGCGACTTGCAAGGCTTCTTCCTGAGCCAGCCCTGCCGAAATAATCTCCCGATAAATGCTGGCCACCTGGGCATCTGTAAAAGGTCCGGGGTTTTCCTGCATAATCCGTCGCAGGATTTCCGCCTCACGATCAGGATGATAAAAACGGCTTTCGCCCTCAGCACGTTTGAGTTCCCCGACTGCGTGGGCCAGATGGCCCCGCTCGCTCAGTAACGCCAAAATTTTGCCATCTACCTGATCAATGGCGGCCCGCAATTCTACCAGGCTGCGCGAGGATGTTTTCAAAACCACCGCTCCTAGTTGTGCTTGCGGGCAAAGTCCCGCATGAAATCCACTAACGCCTGCACACCGGTCTCGGGCATGGCATTATAAATGGATGCGCGCATTCCACCCAGCAGACGATGGCCTTTGAGTTGGAGCAGGTGCTGAAGTTCGGCTTCCTGCAGGAATGCCTTGTCCAGATTGGCGTTTCTCAAAGCAAAGGGCACATTCATCCAGGACCGGTTACGCTGTTCAATCGGATTGGCATAAAAACCCTCTGATCCGTCTATGGCCTGATATAGCAATTCCGCCTTGTGCGCATTGCGTTCGGCCATCGCCTGCAGGCCACCGGTCTTTTTCAACCATTTGAATACCAAACCGGCTACATAAATAGCGAATGTGGGCGGGGTATTGTGCATGGAACCTTCTTTGGCTTGCACGGCATAATCCAGCATGGTGGGCGTATTGGCTAGGGCATGTCCCAACAAGTCTTCACGCACAATTACCAGGGTCAAGCCAGCCGGACCAATATTTTTCTGGGCACCCGCATAAATCAGCCCGAACCGGCTGACATCCACGGGGCGCGATAAAATGTGGGAAGAAGCATCACTGACCAACGGAATGTCTCCCAGCTCCGGAACAAAATCGAACTCCACCCCACCGATGGTTTCATTGCCGGCAATGTGCACATAAGCGGTGTCTTTGCTGACCTGCCATTCGGACTGGGGCGGCACCAGACGTGCCTGACGATCGGCATTACTCGCAGAAACTTCCACCTCAGCAAAACGCCGCGCCTCATTCAAGGCTTTTTCTGACCAGATGCCGGTCTGCACATAGCTGGCCTTGTGATGCCCGCGTAACAAATTGAGCGGGACCATGGCAAACTGGAGGGTCGCGCCGCCTTGCAAAAACAGGACCCTGTAATTTTCCGGGATGTTCATGAGATCACGGAGATCCTGCTCGGCTTCCGCAATAATCTGCATGTAGTCCGCACCACGATGGCTCATTTCCATGACGGAAATACCACGACCATGCCAATCCAGCAGTTCCGCCTGCACTTGCTCCAGCACCGCAGGCGGCAACATGGCGGGACCCGCACCAAAATTATATACCGGCTGATTCATCATTTATTCCTGGGGCAGTTCGGACTGCTCCCCCTCCTCTTCATCTGTCTCTGCAATAAGCGCCAAACCGGCAAGCTGTTCGCCCTCGCCCAGGTTGATCAAACGCACACCCTGGGCATTACGGCCCGTGCGCCGGATGCTGTCCACCGCAATTCGAATCAAGGTGCCGTGGTCGGAGACCAACATCAACTCGTCGCGCTCCGTCACTGCCAGAGCACCAACCACATTCCCGTTGCGTTCATTCGTCTGAATGGCGATGACCCCTTTACCCCCGCGATTGGTCCGTCGATATTCCTCGACCGTCGTGAGCTTGCCGTAACCATTCGCCGTTGCTGTCAGCACGATCTGATTCGCATCGACCAGTTCCGCAGAAATCACCCGATCGTTTTCTGCCAGACTGATGCCCCGTACACCCCGGGTATTACGGCCCATGGCCCGGACCTTTTCTTCCGGGAAACGGACCGCCATGCCGTGACGGGTAAAGAGCATGACTTCGCGTTGCCCATCGGAGAGGCAGACGCTCACCAGACGATCACCATCATCGAGGTTGATGGCGTTAATACCCTGACTGCGCGGCCGGGAATAATCCATGACCGGGGTTTTTTTGACGACCCCATGGGCCGTCACCATGCACACAAATTGTCCTTCCGTGAAATCGCGCACCGCCAACACAGCAGTAATACGTTCGGTGGGAGCCAGCGACAGCAGATTTACAATCGGCTTACCCTTGGCACCGCGACCCGCCTGGGGTAACTGATAAATTTTTTGCCAGAACACCTTGCCGAGGTTACTGAAAAACAGGCAGTAGGCATGAGTAGAAGCGCAGAACATCCGCTCCACGAAGTCTTCTTCCTTGGTGGTCGTCGCCATTTTTCCCTTACCACCGCGACGCTGGGCATTAAATACGGTGACCGGTTGGGCTTTGATGTAACCGGCATGAGTGAAGGTCACCACCATTTCTTCTTCGGCAATAAGATCTTCATTGGAAATATCGCCGGTATCGGCCACAATTTCACTACGTCGGACATCACCATACTGATCAAGAATGGCGACCAGCTCTTCGCGAATGACTTCCATCAAGCGCAAATGGGACCCGAGAATCTCCAGTAATTCCTTGATGCGATCCAGCAAGCCCAGATACTCATCACGAATTTTATCCTGCTCCAGACCGGTCAGCCGATGCAAACGCAAATCGAGAATTGCCTGTGCCTGGGTTTCGGAAAGGTGATAACCATCAGCCTGCATCCCGTCAGAGGGTTCGCCACGCTCGGCAAGCAGGGAAGCCACCATCCCCGGTTCCCAGACCCGCTCCAGCATTTTGGCCTTGGCTTCCGCTGGATTGGCTGCTGCACGAATCAGACTGATGAGCGGATCGATGTTAACCAGAGCCACCGCCAAACCTTCCAGAATATGGGCACGATCACGCGCTTTCTTCAGTTCAAAAATGGTGCGGCGGGTTACTACTTCCCGACGATGCTGAATGAAGGCATTCAGCAGCTCACGCAAACCCAAAGTCCGGGGGGCGCCGTCCAGCAAGGCCACCATGTTGATATTGAAAACACTTTGCATGGCCGTATGCTGAAACAGATTATTGAGCACCACATCGGCGTTGGCATCGCGCTTCAACTCAATGGCAATGCGCATACCCGATTTATCGGATTCATCGCGCAAGTCACTGATGCCTTCCAGACGCTTTTCCTTGACCATTTCGGCAATGCGTTCAATCAGGCGGGCCTTATTCACCTGATAGGGCAATTCCGCAACAATAATGCTCTGCCGATTGGTTTTTTTGTCGGTTTCAAATTCGGTACGCGCACGCATGACCACGCGGCCCCGACCACTGCGGTACGCTTCAATACTTCCGGCCCGGCCAAGAATGTAGCCGGCAGTCGGGAAATCGGGTGCAGGGACCAGATCGAACAAATCTTCATCAGAGGTCTGCGGATCATCCACCAACGCCAGACAGGCATTGATAATTTCGGTCAGGTTATGGGGGGGAATGTTGGTGGCCATACCCACCGCAATACCGGCCGAACCGTTGATGAGCAGGTTTGGAATACGTGCTGGCATGACCAGCGGTTCCCATTCTTTCTCGTCGTAGTTGGGACCAAAATCCACCGTTTCTTTTTCCAGATCGGCGAGCATTTCATGGGCAATGCGCGACATGCGTACTTCGGTATAACGCATGGCCGCCGGACTGTCACCATCTACCGAGCCAAAGTTACCCTGCCCGTCAATGAGGGGATAGCGCATGGAAAAGTCCTGCGCCATACGCACCATGGTGTCATATACGGCAGTATCTCCATGAGGATGATATTTACCAATGACATCGCCCACCACGCGGGCAGATTTTTTGTAGGGCTTGTTCCAGTCGTTATTCATCTCGTGCATGGCAAAAAGCACCCGACGATGTACCGGTTTCAGGCCATCGCGGGCATCAGGAAGCGCCCGCCCGACGATCACACTCATGGCGTAATCGAGGTAGGACTGGCGCATTTCCTTTTCGAGACTGACGGGAATGGTTTCTTTGGCGAACTCTATCATCTGGAGACCGGATATCCTTGATTATTTTAACGCGGCATTATGTCACAACAGGACGCTTTCTGCATGTTTCAGCCACACAGCTCGGCAAGACTGTGCAGGTAGTCCGCCCGGGCCACCCCTTTTTCAGTAATAATCGCCGTAATGAGGGCGGCGGGCGTGACATCAAACGCCGGATTCCGCACTTTAACACCCTCAGGAGCCACATCGTGGCTCGCACACTGCCGGACTTCGCTGTCCGGACGCTCTTCAATAATGATTCCTTCTCCGGCAGGCATGGCGAAATCTACCGTACTTAAGGGTGCTGCCACATAAAAGGGGATCTGATGATATTGCGCCAATACCGCGAGACTATATGTTCCGATTTTATTGGCTGCATCACCATTGGCGGCAATCCGGTCAGCGCCTACGATCACCGCCTGAATAAGCCCTTGCTGCATGAGATAAGCCGCTGCACTATCCACATTCAAGTGAAAGGGAATGCCGTCCTTCTGAAGTTCCCAGGCGGTCAGGCGCGCACCCTGCAACCAGGGTCGGGTTTCGTCGGCATACACCTGCAGTTGTTTTCCGGCAGAAATGCCCGCCCGGATGACTCCCAGCGCCGTACCGTAGCCACCCGTGGCCAAACTCCCGGTGTTGCAGTGCGTGAGGATGCCGCCCTGCTCGGGTAACAAAGCGGCACCATGACGGCCCATCTGTTGATTGTCGGCGATGTCCTGTTCCAGCAAGGCATGAGCGGCCTGCAGCAATAATGTCGCAGCCCGGTCGGCAGCACTTTCGCTTTGCGCCAGCGTTAATTGGCGATCTGTTGCCCAAGCCAGATTGACGGCTGTGGGCCGCGCTGCCTTGATTTCCGCTGCTGCCCCAGCCAAACGCTGCTGCCAATCAGAAAATTGCCGCATTTCCTGCACCGCCAATACCATGGCATAAGCCGCAGTCACGCCAATAGCCGGTGCCCCGCGTACAACCATTTGGGTAATGGCCACGGCCACTTCGCGATAATCACCCAGCTGCAACCAGATTTCCTGTTGTGGCAACAAGCGCTGATCGAGCAGACAAAGCTGATTATCTTCCCAACGAATGGCACGAATATTATCGACTATGGGCACAGAGAATCTCCTGAGTGGCGGGCTTCGGACAGCGCCGGATAAAATACACGGCGCGCTCAATATACGGATCATCGAAATATCTGTAAAA
>NZ_JAAOMP010000059.1 GCF_018853815.1 Acidithiobacillus sulfurivorans
GGCGGGGGCGCTCCTGCCGGTAGGGGCGGGGGTGGTGTCGGATAATACTGGTAGTATGTCTGCGGGTAGTAGTACCACATCATGTACTGCGCGTAGAGTGGCTGACTGTAATAGCTGGTATACGCTGAGGGCGGCTCAAAATAGCCATATTGCTGGGGCAAGCCCGTGTTACCGAGATTGATCCCGAGATCGCCCAGCATGACACTGAGATCAAACGGCGCAGCGGACGCCGGTGTAGAGAGGGGTAAAACCCCTAATCCGGCAAGGCCTATGGCGATACTGAGTACAATGGGTTTACGCGGCATAGCAAATCCTCTTTTACTGGTTTACTGGATGAAGCCGAACTTATCCCCGGACTGTTGCTTATTGGAAGGGATGGCGGTGGATTACCTGCCGTAGCCATAGTTGTACTGACCAGGTCCTTGGCCGGGAGGAGGCGGTGGCGGCGGATGACCGTAGCCGTTGTTGTACCGACCAGGTGGGAGTGGCTGGTAATACCCTGGATGCCCATATCGGCCGTAGGGGCCATAAGCACAGCCTGAGAGTGCTAAAACACCCACGGCTATAGCAGCGATTTTTCTGGTTGAAATAGACATGGCATATTCCTCCGTAACTATTATTGTTCATGAATATGCAGCATCATGGATAATTTATCAACGATTATTTCGAGACAGTCCCCGGAACGCTCGATCACCTGCACCACTTGCTTAAGTTTAACATCAAATTCAGGTTTAGCAGTATTGCTTATGCTCCTCGCAATCCCTCAAATACGCTCGCATAGCACAATAACTTTTTGTAATACTACTGCATATACTTCATTATGTTCGTTACATGTCGCTCACGAGCGACAATATTATATTTTTCTAAAATAATGACTGCGCACGATTAACAAAATGATTTACTTGAATAATTTTTTAATATAAGAAAAAAATGTGATTAGCTATGAAAATAATAACCGTGACCTTGGAGCGACATGTGCCGAGGTGGTATTTCACGGTTATTATTTTTTATTAAAAAAATCATTTAGTTATAATTTTGGCATAAAATATGCTGAAAATCTGTCATGATTGCTTTCCTTTCCAGCAACAATAAATCTGTATTTTCTTATGGTGTAGCAGGATTAGCTACGGTATTGGCTCTCATAGGGTCTTCCACTGCCTTTGCAGGCTCTTTTTCTTTTGCCAACCCCCAGAAATCTGCACACAAGTTGTCCCGCAGGGCTTGGAAATCTCGCCCCATTTCCGCCGGTCACTATCTACGCAAACTGAGCCCACAGGCATATGGTCGGATTCTGGATATACGCGCTCTCTGGAAGTCGCAGGATTTACCGTTTGAAGTCGCTTTTTATCCCGTGGGACATACTTTTATCCACCCTGTAAAAATCAATGTTATTCAGCACGGACAGTCCTTTCCACTGCCCTACAGTGCCAAACTATTTGCTACGCATGGCATAATCGGAAAGTCCCGACTCCCGCGTAAAGAAGGATACGCAGGATTTTCCTTGCTTTACCCACTGGATACCCCGCCATACCACAACGAGTTTGTGTCTTTCCTCGGTGCCAGTTATTTCCGTGCTGTCGGCAAAGGGGCCGTCTATGGAACTTCAGCGAGAGGCCTTGGAATAAATACGGCCTTACCTTCTGGTGAAATTTTTCCTTATTTCCAGGAGTTCTGGTTGCAACGACCCAAACCAGGGGCGCGGCACATGATCATTTATGCCCTGCTGAATAGCCCTGTAATAACCGGAGCCTACCGGTTTACGGTAATCCCTGGAAAAAGTACACGCATCCGCGTACGGGCCGTTTTGTACCCGCGCAAAAAAATCAAGCAGCTTGAAATTGCACCGCTTTCAAGCATGTACTGGCATGGTCGTGGTCGAGGTATCAGAGCCGGGGACTGGCACCCTCAACAACATGATTCCAGCGATCTGATCATGGCGGCCCGTGATGGTCAATGGATCACAAGACCGTTGAATAACCCCCTGCACATCCAGGTGACTCGTTATCTTCTCAATAACCCCATTGGTTTCGGATTCTTTCAACAGGATCGCCGCTTTTCTAACTACGAAGGATTAATTACACAGTATCAAAAAAGGCCCAGCGTCTGGATTCACCCGCTTAATCACTGGGGGAAAGGACAGGTGGAGCTGGTAGAGTTGCCGACAAACAACCGTAATACGGATAACATGGTGACCTTTTGGGTCCCCGCGAAACCCCTGCGACCGGGTGAATCACTGCGGGTGCATTACCAGATCCGGTTTTTCCGGAACGACAAACAGCTCCCATCTGGCGGGCATCCAGTCGCTACCTTTCTGGGTAACGATCCGCACATGAAGGGCGCCAAGACATTGGTTGTGGATTTCGCCGGAGATGGATTGGGTCATCTCCCCGCACAAACCCCCATGCACGCCCATTTTACCGTCGGAGCAGGGGTACATGTTCTCCATTCGTCAGTGCAATTTAATCCCTTGAAGCATCAATGGCAGGTGAACGCCCAGATTCTCCCAGCCAGATATCATCCCCGTAACATCAGCCTATTTCTGGCCTCACAAGGGAAAGTGCTTAGTGATACCTGGTTATATTTATTACCCCCTCAAAAGGAGGCAGCATAATGTATAGAAGCCCGGATAATTTCGATAGCCTGCATCCAATTCGCCCTAGTAACGACCCGTCTATCCACCCTGTTAGACTACCCACTGCTGTAACACATTACCTGGACAGGCTCGAGCTGTCTTCCGAACAACGGAAGTGGATAGAAAGCCAGGTCATAAGAGGTCTACAAACACAGGTTGGCCAACGCAATGAAATAAGTCCAACTTGGTTTGCACTGATGCAAACCGCTATTGGCGCGTTGGCTGAGGATGGCGATGAACTCAATACACGTCTGGCCATCGCGTTACCGGCAACTAGCGCGCAAAACCATCCAGCACGTTGGTTTAAAAAGCAACAATCTCCGGCTTTATTGCGTTCTTCTATGGCGTCAAAGCGATTCGTTCGGAAGATTCGGGAATATATCCGGGAAGACTGGATACCAATCTGGACCCCCAGGACAACATCCTGCGCGAAAAATACGGGAAGGCAACGAGTTATTCATGTAGATGCGCAACAGATTTCAGGATATTCAAAAAGATGGTCCTCTTCCTACCCTTATTCTCCTGCACAACAGACGCGCAAGACCTATGCAATCATCCAGATCTCCGGGGAGTTCAAGCGATACGCGTGCTTATCCCAAGAGTATTTCAATCTGGCTAAACCAGCAACCGTGTGGAGATTTGCATGAGCTTAAAGATGAATCGCAAAAAAATGGTTCAATCACTTGTCGCAAGTATTTTATGTTTAACGTCGGTTCATGCTATGGCCCATGAGGATCATGCTCCGCAAAACCCTCAATATCAAACAAAAATACTGAAAAACAAGGCCGAACGACTCAGTTATGACACCATTTTGGCGTTGAAGGCGCGCCATTGGAAAACCGCCCTGCATGACACCCAGTTGATGAACAAAACTCTTCATAAAATCTGGTATATTCACCAGCATTGCTAACGATTGGAAAATAATGAAAACGGTCCGCAAAAAATATCCATACAGGGCGCGCAAGTTACTGTATATCCTTGCCCTGATAGGAGGGCAAGGAATGGCCTTACCCGCTGCTGGACATATCTTCTTGCATTCCACAGCGGCTTGCGACTATCTCAAGGAACATGCCATCACAAATCGTGACATGCAGGCTTCGGCTCACACTGCAGAATCATGGTCCAGGCAAAGGGTCGCCCTGTACATAGATCAGCCTCAGTCTATTAGGCATGTCGCCCATATACCAGATGCGCCTTACCTCACAGCCATTGTTGGTCAAAAGGCAGAATGTGTTGCCGCTGCACCTGCCTGGTTCAAAAATTTAACCTCTGCAGAGCAATCCTGGTTATGGTTGGTAGGCATTGCCAGTTTACGCCATCCACACATCTATCATCTCATGCTTCATGCTGCGGAACATCCACCACAAGGACTTTTTGCCGGTGTTGAAAAATGGTACGGACGCCGCGTTGCGAATCGCAGCATTCTGAAATCAGAAAAGCAGGCGGCCCTCTGGTTGCCAGACAAGGACCATGGTGCAGCCCGAAAAGCATTAGAAAAGCTCTCTCGTGAACCTGGTTTTTCGAAAAATTCCTGGTTACCCAAATTAAAGCAACAGATGCATGCTATTCGTTAGTTTGATGTGCATGAAACATTTAAATAGGAGCATGAATGACACCCAATGAGATTGAACAAATTGCAGAAACGTCGTTCACTGGGGAGAGTAGCCTTTTTAAAGTATTGCATTGGTCGATCGCCGTACTGATTGTTTTTCAGGGCCTATTGGGTGCTGCCAACTTACGTATAGCCTGGCTGCAAGACCATCTGGCGAGTGCCATTGTGGTGCATGAAGAGATTGGACTACTTATTTTATTGCTCACGCTGTCGTTATTTATTATACGGGTCATTACTGGACGAAGATCAGGTGCAGGCGCGCAACCAAGTCACCAGCTATGGGCCAAGATGGTCCATGGTGCTTTTTATGGGCTCATTTTCGTTGAATGCGCCATCGGAATCTGGATGATGGGGCTTCTGGGTAAGGGCTTGACGATTCTGGCATGGCATATGCCGCTTCCCATTACCCCCGATCGCCACTTTGCTTTTTCTACTGTATTGCAATGGCATGCAGCAGTAGCGTTAACGCTGGCGTTTTTAATCGTTATTCATAGCCTGGCAGCACTTTATCATCATTACGTGCTTCGCGATCATACGCTGACCAGAATGTTACCCGTTCGCCTATCACGTACGAACCCCAAATCCTGATGTCAGTTTCCAGCTATTTTTTGAGCTATCTCCATGCCGCAGTCGTTTCGGCTTCGGGTGTGGTGGATCAATATGGGTTGGCCATAGTCGTGGCTGGATTGTTCCTGGAAAGCGCTGGCGTCATTTTTTTACCTGGGGAGACCCTGTTGATTGGTGCAGGTTTTGTAGCCAGCCAAGGTGCCTTTAATCCGCTAGTATTATTTGCCCTCGGCATAATAGGTACCAGTGCCGGTTGGTTCACCTCCTATTACATAGGTTACAAAGTCGGTATCAAATGGGTCAAAAAACATGGTCGATGGATAGGGATTACAGCAGAACGCCTTAATAAGACGCATACTTTCATGAATAAATATGGTTCCATAGTAGTATTATTTGGTCGATTCATTGTTCCGTTGCGACAGCTTCAAGGCTACATCTCTGGATCGGCAGAAACTACACTACACGATTTTTATCTCTGGAATATATTGGGTGCAATCATGTGGGTTGCGTTTTGGGGCGGCGCTGGATATTTTTTGGGAATGTTATAGATGTTTGTGATTTAATGTTCATAAAGTTGCCTGCAAACGTGAAATGGAGGGCTACAATCATTTCTATTGATAGAATTAAATTTACATGGTGGTTATCATCGTTCTTATTATGTATGGCCACATTTTATGTGAGTCCTGCTTATGGAAAGCAAGTGATGACATTAAGCCAAATAGAAAATATTGCGCAGCAGTCACCAGCAATGCACGAGAAAGAAAATGACGTACGTGCAGCCCAGCAGGAGATCAAAATTTTACACGCAGAGAGCTCGCCTATTCTCCAAGGGAGAATAAAGGCTGGTCATTATACCCACTTTAACTATGACGGTATTCCACGCGCCTACATTATGAAACCAAAACTCGGATTTAAATATTATTTATTTGGCGGAAATAAATATTTGCGTCACATTACCGCAGAAGCCGAGCCCGCATACTACAAAAATCTTTCTAAATATGACTCAGAGTCAAGAAATATCAGAATGCATATTCAGAAGTCATATGTGACCTACTGGGAGAATTATAATATAGCACAAGAGTTAAAAAAGATTTTAATAATTTTTAAACATGATAAACATATTCCAGAAAGTGTGCATGGAATTCTTGAAAGGTTGCGTCTAACGACTTATCTTGCACGCATGCGTACAGAAATATCTTTACACAAGATGATCGAGACTATAGGACACAAGCTTCATTCATTTATCCCTAAGCGACCAAATGAAAAACAAAATACGCACAGAATTCCACCAAGCGTGCTCCGCCTGCATCCTGCTATTGAAGGTTTAATACGCTATTATCATGGGCAGCGCAAACTCGGTTGGTTACGATTTCTTGATGTAAAGTTAAAGCTTTTTGTGAGACCCTCCTACTACCCGGCAGCGGGAAGAACGAAAATGGCAATCATCGGTGGTTTGTACCTGAACATGCCGATCGACATCATGGGTGCAGTACATCATGCGAATCAGCAGCTCGATATTGATCGGGAAAACATCCTTCTGAAGCTCAAGCAAGATGCTTTAAAAAGTCAGCAAGAACATAAAATTACTAAAATAAAGTTACCCATTTATCACAAAAAGGAACGGTTCTGGAAAAACCGCACTAAGTATTGGTATAATTTTTTAAAACGGGTACTATCACGAGATAATGGCGATATAAAGGCAAAAAATGCTGTGAACAAGGTGCCTCATGCCTTGAGGGCTTATCGAGAAGCGACACTTAAGTGGATTCATGCTGAAGCGGCTTTGACTTTAATGCAGTATCGCTCTTGATCATACTACCTGCTGTATAATTTATTCATCACGTAGACACTCCGTAATTCATGATTAGTAAATATCTCCCGGCAAAGCCGGGAGCTTTAGCTCATGAGCCGCTCAAAGCGGCTTAAAACGGGGACGCTAACGCGGCCCCTCAGTTTTGGCGCCAACACTGGGTGGCCCGGATTAGCTCCATATGTTCAACTGATCTACTCGTTCATCCTCTTTCTTCTGATGGCGAATATAATCCCGAATCATCGCTTCATCTCTACCCACCGTCGATATAAAATACCCGCGCGCCCAAAAATGCTGACCCACGAAATTACGCTTCCGTTTACCGTAAGTCCGTGCAATATGGATCGCACTCTTGCCCTTGATGTAACCCACCACACTGGATACAGCGTACTTCGGCGGTATCGAAGTCAGCATATGCACATAGTCCACCATCAGATGTCCTTCTTCTATCCGGCTTTCCTTATGCCAGGCCAAAGCCCGAAATACCTCCCCAAGATCATTCCGTAACTGACCGTACAACACCCTACGTCGGCACTTCGGAATAAATACTATGTGATATTTGCACTCCCACTTGCTGTGTCTTAGGCTCAATCCTTCGTCCATCGGTATCTCCTTCGTCGTGTGCTTGGCGGCTCACAGCGTCGGTTCTCCGATGGACTCCACTATATGTCAAACATCTACTGTCACCCCGGCAGAGCCGGGGGATTTCCTATTTTTGGTTAAGCGTATTGTCTGACGCCCATTCCCAGTTGCCCTGCTGTGCGGTACATGCGGCCAATGATCGTCTGACAGTGGCTATTATTCCGGGTAGATTATCAACCTGACTGAAGAGCGACAACACAAATACTTAAAAATTAACCAGATGGAATAAGTCAGCGTCCCACTGTAGTGGACTGACTACAGTACAGTAGGGCTCGACCGAATGGAAACTGGCTGAAATCTTGTAGGAATGCTTTTTGCTGGTACGCCTTTGGTCTTTTTTATGGGAGCATCATTATGAAATCCATTCCCTCCCCCTCAACAGCTCGACGAAAATCGATGCTATGGGTGGTGGCTACCACCCTCGTCCTTTCATCGGCCGTTGGGATCACTCCAGCACTCGCCGATAATCTTTCATTAGGCCTGGCCGTTCCGGGGCTGAGTGTTTCAGTAGGCGGAGCACCGGCCTATTATCCCGTATCTCCACCAGGCCCGCCTCCACCGGGACCCGGGCCTTGGGGAGGGCCGCCACCGCCGCCCCCACCCGGGCCTCCACCCGGCTCTTACGCGGCTCTTACGCGGCTCCCACGCCTGTAGTGGGTTATGTATCCACTCCCTGGTAGGAATGTTGGGTGTATTCGCCAAACAGGATAAGAGAAAGGCCGTATTATTGGCTGATTGCGGGCACTTTATTGTTGAGCGGCTGCGCCTCAACCATCTTGGCGCCCACGCATCCAATCCAGAGAAAATCAGGACTACAGCGCGATTGCCAGCAATACCAGGCGCAGGTATATCTATTGCAACAAAAGCTGACAAAACGACCGCACGCAGAAGGCCAAAGGGACGACCTTGACCAAATTCAGGCGGTCGTACAGCCGTTATGTACCAAACCGCTTTCTGGAACGTCCTATCGGATTGCCCGACAAGAAATTCTCCGGGCAACCCGGGATGTGGAACAACTATCCGGATCCTCTTCCACTACACCATAAGGAGCCTAATCCCCATGCAATATCCCCTTCGATTAAAATTCGGTCATCACCGGTACGGGTTAAAAGTTCTGGCGTTGGGTTTTTGTCTGATCGCCATGACTGGCTGCGCCAATATGAGCCCCACAGGACAACGCGCACTGAGTGGTGGGGCTATCGGTGCTGCGGGCGGTGCAGTGCTGGGTGCTGTTGTGGGTGGCAATCCGGCCGTAGGAGCCGCAGTGGGCGGTGCAGCAGGAGCAGCAACCGGCGCTTTGATGCACTGAAATCCTGATTCATGACCGGAGGAAACGCCCCATTTCAGAAAAATGGGGCGTTTTTTAGGACCTGTTTACAGAAAAATTGTCTGACTTTTACAAGACATACGCGCCCATAAAATTCTTCACGGAGGTGGTGGCGGGGGCGGCGGCCCGGGTTGCTGGTAATAAGCCCCAGGACCCGCTGGCCCTCCGGGCGGCGGTGGAGGTGGGGGCGGTGCAGGATGCGCATAATATCCGCCAGGGCCTGGAGGCGGTCCAGGGGGGTAGGCATAACATCCCGCCAACGCCATCAAGGTGCCGAACAAGGTCGCTACACGTAAAGCTGGTTGCCAGATGTTACGGCGCTTCAGTGACTCCATTTCATGGAACATACGGTTCTCCTGTAGGAAGATCGGTTTTTTATCTTTCCCCGAACAAATAGCTCAGGGGTTACGGTATAAAAAATGTGCATACCTCCTTTCCGCTTTGCGGTCACGTTTTTCGGACTTGTGAAGTGCTTTCCAATATTGAAAAAGCAATAAGCGTTCCAGCACAGCGAAAGGATCTTGCGACAGAAGCGACATACTGAGCCGTACCCGATTCCAGAAGAGAAGGGATCCGTTTTCATGGTAAGGGCCTACAACAGGGACGCTATAGCGCCATATTGTCGCTAAAGTACAACAGATCTGCTGAAGAAAGGGCCATGTAGTCGCACCGTTTCGTGAGCAGACGGCACAGGCCACTGATTACATGAAAAATCTATCCCACGGGAACCTTTGGCATAAATTCTGCTGTCTTAGTCTCTGGACTCGACAGGGAGATTGTCTACTTCTTGTCTATCCCGAGTGGCTCGATCGTAACGGTGTGACCTCGAAAGTCCTGCCATCACTTTCCGGCTGTTTTTTGACTCAACCAACAGGAGTGTTCCGATGATTCAGAAAAAAATATGGCTTACCGCATTGACCCTCGCACTGGCATTACCCCTGGGCGCAGAAGCGTCCGTATATGGCGTCATGAATCAGGTTGGTGTTTCCGGCAATGTACAAGGGGCCACCAATCGGTATGGGAACACCAACGGTGGACTCGGTCTACGGGCCAGCCTTTACAATGGTGGATTGTTCGGCACGGCGAAATACCGCCATGAGTTCGGGGCTACCTACCAGGGTTACACCGGTGGCAATACCAACACCATTGGGCTCAAGCTCGGCTATCTTTTCAACGCCAGCAATATCTTGGCTGTCGGGCCTTATGTCGGCTATGAGTATAACCGCTTTGCGCAGTCCAATGGCTATTATGGTTACCACTCTTCGCTGAGCACCAACGGTCTGGGTGGCGGACTTTATGCGGCAGCATCTCTGCCAGGCGTCAATTTCACCGGATATATCGGATACCTTGGCGGTATTTCGGAAACCCAGCATCTCTCTGGATTTGCACCAACCACTTTCAATCGCACTTCAGACCTTCTACAAATGGGGGTGAACGCCTATTATCCCCTAATGGCCAATGTCTCTCTGTACGTCGGATTACATGATGATGATTTTACACAGCGAGGCGCGCCGAATATTCTTCGCGGCGATGTGGGCTTGGGTATGCAGTTTTAAGGTACAATGCGGGCAGGATGGTGTGAAGCATACATCCAACCCAGAGACAGCGAACCGTGCTCTGGGTTGATGTTTTCATGATTCAGTGATTTTACTGAAAAGTAACGAAGCGTCTTTTAATTTCAGAAAATGCCCATGCACCGTAATAGACCATGGCTCTCAAGTCATACATATATGAAAAGACCAAACCACAATGAATTTCAGGGCCATATCTCGGCGGAAATCAATACATACTTGAAAAGTCGAGCAAAAGGAGTGCCTATTTGAGCAGAGGTAGAAGTAAGGCGTGCTTGTTGATTGCTTGTATGGTCTGGGTATTTGCGGGCATTCCGGCCGAGGCTTACGGGAGTCATTTTCGACCTGGGCCGAAAGGAAAGGACGTCACCATTTCGAATGGCGGCCTTTTGATAAAATTTAACATTCCTTGGGGTGGGGTGGTGGTTTCGGTGTCGAATAGACACGTAGCCCATGGGCTGAACATTGTCGACACCCATGATCCGGGGCGTGAATTACAGGTGGATCAGTTTTTATTTTTGATGATAAACGGTCATCGGAGCCTGATGCTTAACTCTACGCAGGCGGGATCTTTTGGACACCAGGCCTTTTATCTGCACCCCCATGGGGTCGTACATCCGGAAATTGGAAGCAAGGTGGTGAGGTGGAACGCGAGTCGAACGCATTTTCATGCGGTGATTGATCCGGTGGATTACGATACGGGCCACCCTACAAAGTGGGTGTACGTAGAGGATGTTCGGATTAGCGCGAAAGGTGTTGCCCATTTTCATTTTACGTTTTACAACCACGGAATGCAGACCTACCTATTGGACTCGGAAGTCCCTACGCTTTACTCGGACTGGACGGATGCGTTTCTATATCCGCTGGTTTCGCCGTATGGGTGCGCGGGGCGGTCTCTTCTGCTTCAAGATGCCAAATGGCCAGTGAGGATGGTTCGTGGAAGCCGCTGGCCTGAAGGCCATCTGA
>NZ_JAAOMP010000006.1 GCF_018853815.1 Acidithiobacillus sulfurivorans
GGCGACGATGATTTTGCGATGTTCAAAGCGGCCATGTCCGACCTCTGTGGTTTCAGCGCTGAGGGGAAAAATCGCCCCAAGGGAAGCACGTCAGACGGTCGCGGAGTTTGCGTTGATTGCCTTTGACGGCGGTGAAGAGATCATCGGCTTTTTTGTCTTCGACGAGGAAGCGGGCGGTCTCCCGCTGGGTATGCAGGGCATCGGCAGTGACGACCTTGCCCGTGATGTCGACATCCGAGAGCAGGTTGCGCAGTTCTGGAATTTCGTTGGTTTTCCGGGCGATTTCCTTTTGCGCGATGGTAGCCCCCTGTCCATGCAGGAACGCGCTGAGCAGGTGCACCTGAGCGCCCTCTGCACGCACGGCCCCTTTGAGGACTTTGCCATCGACGGCCACGGCTTCAAAGCCCGCCGTGCCCAGTAGCCAGGCACCGATCGCCGCATCCAGCGCATCCACATCGGCCCCTTGCAAGACGCGCCGGATGGTCGGTTCGGAGGGGGCCACATAACGCTGAGTCCGGGGATTGAAGCGGGCGCGGATGCGCTTCAGTTGGGCCTGGGTCAAGCGACCGGCCCACTCGGCGATGGCGGCATAACTTTCGGCCTGCGTCAGAACGGCGGCCACGGCCACTGTCAGAATGGCCGGGAGGGGATGCTGCTTGCCCAGTTTGCTGCGAGTATCGGGAAGGCGGAAAAAGATTTGTCGCAAGCCTTCCATTTGCGCGTCGCTCAACGTCACAGTTTGCATAGGAGTATGGGTCCATTCGAGTTGGGGCTGCGGCTGGGCCAGCCAGAGACGCGCCTGTGGGTGGAGAGGAAAGAGC
>NZ_JAAOMP010000060.1 GCF_018853815.1 Acidithiobacillus sulfurivorans
ATCACCGGCCACCACATCTACCGCGACGGCAAAACCTTTACCACCACAGCCGTAGAAGTAAGACAGAGTTCCATCGTCACCACGGCGTTGTTGGAAAAACATGAGGCACCTCCATATGCAATAAAGTTAATAAATTTATTGACTAGTATGGAAAGGCCATCCGCTCTCCGTCAAGGAATCGTATAGGGCCAGTACCAGTTGAAATGACGAGGCTCCAAACAACACATTTTGACAAGTATCTCCTCATCTACTAAACCTAAAAGTGCAGCTTGGATTTCCATAGCATGATTATTCACTACAAAGAGGAGAACCTCATGGAGCTCGTCTACAAGGATGCCCAAAGCATCACCATTCGTTTTGACAAAAAGGATCTGTCGAAAATTGTTGAACCCCTCGTTAAAAACGCCGAAAGTTTTGCCAAAGATACTCTGGACATGGCTTACCTGCTAGCCGAACAAGACTATCGGATCGACGATCACTTCCGGCAGCCCCCGCACGCTTTTGAATAGGAGGATTCCATGCAGATTCGTGAAGAAAAGGAACACAGTGTGGAGTTGGTTCTGAGCGCCAATGAAGCGGAACATATTGCCCAGAATATTCAGGACAATGCCAAACTGGCGGGGACAGCAGCAGTAGCCTTGGCCGATTTTTTGCAACAGGAGGGTTTCAGTGGTGACAAGCTGCCTAAGGAAAGCTTGCGTCATGAATGGAAAAATCCGGACGATATGAGCCTGAGTTAACGCGTTGGCCATTTCGGAACCAGACTTATTGTCACGGTGACGGGCAGGCGCGATCTGGCTCTTTCAGCGGAGCTTGGCGTTGAGGCCGGCGCATTGCTCCATTTCCGACGCCAACGCCAGATATTGCTGGGAATCACGCAGCCCGGTGATGAAACGGTGGGGAATACCCTCCAGGCCTACCTGAGCGCCCACGAGTGCTCCTGTCAGCATCGCACGGGACATGTTTTGTCCGCCTCCATTGATGGCGTGCAATACGGCGGATTCATAATCTTCCCGGAAACGGCTGGCCAGGTAGTAAGCGCCTGGAAGTTGGTGATATATGGCACAGGGCATGCCATATACCAGACTCACCTTCCAGGCGGGTTCAATGATGATGTCGGGATCTGCAGCGGCCAATGCGGCATAACCTGCCGTGAGCAATGCATCGGGGGATGAAAACTGACCGGCCTGTATCTTTTCGGTGCCTTGCGGTGGGTGCAGATGACCCTGAGTTACCTGGTGAAATGGTAATACGCCACTGGTTGCTTGCGCCATAAGTCTGGTGCCCATTTGCGGCGTCAAGAAAACACCAGAGATCAACTGACTCAAAACGGCGTTGAATGCAACGCTCATAGCGACGATGGCCGGATCGCGCTGGGTCAGGATAATGTTACTGCACGCCGCTTCTGCCATTTTTTTCGGCTGCAGGGCAAAAAAAGCAGCAATGGCAATGGCGCGCTCGGCACCTTCCGTCGTGTCTGCGTCACCGGCACATGCTCCCCATGGGCGTTTTTCCGACACCCGCTTCCGCCAAGCCTCCCGAATGGATTGGTTAGTGTAGCCTCCCGGTCCCTGCATGGGTGTGCCGTCCAATTGGGGAAACAGTTCCGTATCCAGTCGATGCGTAAAATCGTCCTCCTCATAACCCGCGCAGTGGATTAACGATTCCATCAGCATGACCAGTAGCAGGCCGGTTTGGGAAAGGTCACCGGCAAGCAGGCCACCATGATAACGGCCAGGGCGCGGCGTAAGATAATCCGTAATCCAGGGGCCACATTCCTGCCGTAGTTCGGCAAGGTCATAGTACCAATGACAGCCCAAAGCCAGTGCATCGCCAATCAGTGCGCCCATCAACGCGCCTGCTACGCGTTGCATGCTTCATCTCCTTTTTCGTCATAAAATCCGATGGATATATGCGTGCCATCGCAAAAGGGCTTGTTACGAGACGCGCCGCAGCGGCACAAAGTCATTCGATTGCGCACTTCATATTCGAAACCATCAGATCCGATTAATGACACCCCACCGCGCAACCATAATGGTCCGGAGCAAGCCTTGGAAGGGTCTTCAATCAATGCAATGGATGGTTCAAACTTCGGCTCAATCGGTTTTCCGGTATCGTTGTCCCAAGCCACCAGTCGCCCCGATGGGCAGTCGCAGGCCTGCTTGACAAAATGCTTACTTGGTAAGGGCCTATCTGTTGTGAAGACGAGTTTCCACACGGATCCGTGGGGGTCACAAAAGCGTGCGGACGAACACAGGCTCTCCACATCGGTCAATGACATGCTTGGGCCCCGCAATGTTTTAGCCTGCTCAAGATAGGGCAGGCGCTGCGCAGTTTCGGTGCCATCAAAACCAACGGTCAGATGCGATCCGTCGCAAAATGGCTTGTTGCTGCTATGGCCGCACCGACACAACGCGTACCGCTCCTGAGAGGGGTATGACCGGCTGTGCTTCCACTTTGTCGATTCATCCTCTTCGTTGGTTCCGATAATTTCCTTGCTGAGAGGAACCTTTCCCGAGACAACATATGGGCCATCCTTGGTAATTTGGACTTGAGGTCTACTAACTTTTACCGGGTTCATTTTGGCGCCTCCGAATGGGTTGAAAAATCCTGATGGGCGGACGAGTCCCACCATACTGACCCCTGCAAATCTACCCCTAATAACTTTAGCGCATGGAGAGAGGTTTTCGAAATTTTCTGGGTGCTTGACAATTTATTATATCGTATCTAAATTTTAATCAATACCATAAATATATTTAGTATATTACCAATGTCTACTACAACAGAATGGTTATTGCTCGAGGAAATTCATTCTGCTCGGGTTCCATTGAGGGAGGATGCATCATGTCAACAGAAATGAATTGCCCGTTTCATAATACCGCTGCTGCGGGAGAAGTGCAGTCCAATCGTGATTGGTGGCCAGAACGTCTTAATGTGGGTCTACTCCGCCAAAACTCATCATTGTCAGATCCCCTGGATGCAGATTTTGACTACGTCAAAGCCTTCAAGGAGTTGGACTTCGATGCGGTAAAAGCAGATCTCCGCGCATTGATGACGGATTCACAGGATTGGTGGCCGGCCGATTTTGGAAACTATGGCCCTTTGTTTATACGGATGGCGTGGCATGCTGCCGGGACGTATCGCACGGGTGACGGTCGCGGTGGTGCGGGCGCAGCACAGCAGCGCTTTGCACCGATCAACAGTTGGCCGGATAACGTTATTCTGGATAAGGCACGGCGTTTGATCTGGCCGATCAAACAGAAATATGGTCAGAGCATCTCATGGGGTGATTTGATGGTCCTTGCCGGAAATGTGGCAATGGAGTCGATGGGCTTCAAGACCTTTGGCTTTGGCGGGGGGCGCAGGGATGTCTGGGAACCCGACGAATCTGTTTATTGGGGATCGGAAAAAATCTGGCTGAGTGATGCCAACCGCTATTCCGGTAAGCGTGACCTTGAAAATCCCTTGGCCGCAGTGCAGATGGGTTTGATTTATGTGAATCCGGAGGGCCCCGGAGGAAATCCCGATCCCCTCGCCGCTGCTGTGGATATTCGGGAGTCTTTCGCCCGCATGGCGATGAATGATGAAGAAACCCTGGCCTTGATTGCTGGAGGCCATACCTTCGGGAAAACCCATGGTGCTGGTCCTGCAACGCATGTCGGTCCCGAGCCAGAGGGCGCGTCTATTGAAGATCAGGGATTGGGTTGGAAAAGCAGTTTCCGAAGCGGCAAGGGCGGTGACACGATCGGGAGTGGTCTGGAAGTCACCTGGACCAAAACGCCGACACAGTGGGATAACACTTTTTTTGAAACCCTGTTCGGATATGAGTGGGAACTCACCAAAAGCCCGGCAGGTGCGAACCAGTGGGTGGCCAAAGATGCACCCCATAATGTTCCCGATGCCCACGATCCTTCCAGGCATCATCGTCCGACCATGCTTACTACTGATCTGGCACTGCGCTTTGATCCGGTGTATGAGAAGATTGCACGGCATTTTTACACCCATCCTGATGCATTTGAAGACGCTTTTGCCCGAGCCTGGTTCAAGTTGACCCATCGGGACATGGGTCCCAAAACCCGTTATTTGGGCAAGGAAGTACCGGTGGAGGATTTGCTCTGGCAGGATCCCATACCGAAAAGGAATCATCCGCTTATCAATGAGCAGGATGTGGCTTCCCTCAAGGTCAAAATTCTGGATTCGGGTTTAACCGTTTCGGAGCTGGTTGCCACCAGCTGGGCATCGGCCTCGACTTTTCGGGGGTCGGACAAGCGTGGCGGCGCCAATGGTGCGCGTATCCGTTTGGTGCCCCAGAAGGATTGGGAGGTCAATCAGCCTCGACAATTGGTCAAGATATTGCAGACACTGGAAAGCATTCGCGCTGATTTCAATGGAAAACAAAGCGGGGATAAGCAAGTTTCTTTGGCAGATATCATCGTTCTTGGGGGTTGTGCGGCGATTGAAGCAGCAGCCAGAAAGGGCGGCCACTATATCACGGTTCCTTTCAGTGCCGGGCGTATGGATGCGCCTCAAGACCAGACGGATATCGTCTCCTTCGCACATCTGGAGCCGATATCCGATGGCTTTCGCAATTACCGTAGCGCTCGGGCTGCAGATATCCGTGCTGAGGTGCTGCTGGTCGACAAGGCGCAGTTACTGAAGCTGACGGCCCCGGAAATGACGGTGTTGATTGGCGGCTTGCGGGTTTTGGGAGCCAACTATGCGCAGTCCAACGAAGGGGTATTTACGGATCGGCCTGGGGTTCTCGGTAACGACTTCTTCGTCAATCTGTTGGATATGGCTACGGAGTGGAAAGCTGACTCGGAGGTGAAAAACAGCTTTTCTGGTTATGACCGTAAAACCGGGGAGCAAAAGTGGAAGGCGACCCGGGTGGATCTGATTTTTGGTTCCAATTCCGAGTTGCGGGCAGTGGCCGAGGTGTATGCCAGTGCTGACGCGCAAGCCAAGTTTGTGCGGGATTTTGTGGCAGCTTGGGCCAAGGTGATGAATCTGGATCGGTTTGATCTGGCTTGATAATGTTCTCCGATGTCCTTGACTTCTGGTTTCACGAGATCACGCCGGCGCAGGAGGTGGTGGCCTGCGGTGCGGATCGGACGCTGCCAGCCGAAGGATAGTCGTCCATGGGTCAGTAAACCGGTGAGATGATTTCTATAGTGACAAGATGGCATACGCTGCCCCTGCCAATCTTGCCTGCGGGCAATGCCCGGAGGATACTGATCATCCGGAACTCTCGCTACCGAGTAACGATTTTTATAACATTATGAATGTAAAGATTATTATGGATAACATTGAACGCTGGTGGACATTGGATTGGATTGCACCATCTCCGCCAATTTTTATATGGTTTCAAATGTTTCAGCGTTGGAGCACTGATTGTTGTCAGTGCCAAAAATCCGAATGCATTATTCAGCCTTAAAAAATCTTTCTCCTGCGTATTTTACGCTGGTGATGGGTACGGGCGTTATTTCCATTTCGGCAGAACTGTTGCACTTAACGCTCCTAGCAAGCCTTTTGCTCGGGCTTAATATCGCCTTCTACAGCATTTTATGGATCATGAATATTGGCCGTATTTTACGCTACCCTTCGGAGATGTTCGCCGATTTTGCCAATGTGCAAAAAGGCTCTGGTTTTCTGACGATGGTGGCTGGAAGCTGCGTTCTTGGTAGTCAATTTGTTATCCTTGAAAAACAAACAATTACTCCAGCTTTTTTGTTGGTATTGGCAGTAATTCTTTACTTGACACTGAATTACGGCTTACTCACTCGATTCATGATTCAGAAACATAAACCTGGACTGATAAATGGTATTTCTGGTGGCTGGCTCTTGCACATCATCGCCCCACAATCTATTGCTATTTTGATTTTACTGCTGGATATCCACTGGTCTTTCATGCCCAGGGCGGAATTTGACTTCATCGCACTCAGTCTCTGGTTATTGGGGGGAATGTTATATATCTGGGTTATGGTGCTGATATTTTATCGAATGATTTTTTTGGATTTTTTACCCGAACATCTTCATTCTTCCTATTGGAGCAATATGGGCGCCATGGCTATTTCCACCTTGGCGGGATCGTTACTGGTGGTTAATGGGGAGTCAGCGCCCTATCTGCACCCATTTCTGCCGTTTATTAAGGGGTTCACCCTGTTTTATTGGGCAGGTGGGAGCTGGTGGATTCCGTTGCTGATCATCCTGGGGTTCTGGCGCTATGTCATAAGAAAATTTCCCCTCCGTTACGATGATTCCTACTGGGCCATGGTATTTCCGTTGGGAATGTACAGTCTTGCAACGCTCCACATGGCTCATAGCTTAGACCTGACTTTTTTGTTTCCGCTGGCCCATGCTTCCTTTTTCCTGGCGCTGACCGCTTGGTGCCTAACCTTCTTGGGGATGCTTTATAGCTTCCTGCGAATCAGTCACAAAAAAGTATTCCACCCTAATGGTGATTGAGCGGTTTTAACCCTGACGATTTTGAGTGGCCAATATTGATCGCAGATCGGGGTTCTGATACCTTCGCGACTTGTGAGTGCAAAAGTTGTGTTGCACTTTTCGTCTGTTCTCGTCCTTGTGTGGACAATTTCAGGTTTTCTATGGCGACAACAATCGGTCCCCTCGCAGTGGTAGCTGGTGAACCCCGTCAGGCCCGGAAGGGAGCAGCGGCAGCCGGCGATCCAGGTGCCGGGGTGCGGCTGATTCGCGTCGCCTCCCAATTTTGTGTTTTCCCATGACGGGTTATTTAGCCCTTGCCCGGCGTTGGCGGCCCCAGCATTTTGAAGATTTTGTTGGCCAGGAAGCGGTTGTGGCGGCTTTACGTCATGCCTTGGACTCCGGTCGAATCCACCATGCATTTTTGTTTACCGGAACGCGAGGCGTAGGTAAAACCACTTTGGCAAGGTTGCTTGCCAAATGTTTGAACTGCGAAAAAGGCATCAGCAGCCAACCCTGCGGAACCTGCAGCGCCTGTCTGAGTATCAGCGCCGGAAATTTTGTCGATTTGCTGGAAGTGGATGCTGCCAGCCGCACGCGCGTGGATGAAACCCGTGAACTTCTCGATAACGTCCAATATGCCCCAGTGGCTGGGCGCTATAAAATCTACCTCATTGATGAAGTGCACATGCTGTCCACCCATAGTTTCAATGCACTCCTGAAAACCCTTGAAGAACCGCCTGAACACGTTAAGTTTTTGCTGGCAACCACCGATCCTCAGAAGCTTCCCGTCACCGTTTTATCCCGCTGTTTGCAGTTCAACTTACGCAGGCTGGAAATCGGCCAGATTCAGGGTCGCCTGCAGCAGATCATGCAGGCAGAGAAAATTTCCGCAGAAGATGCCGCACTGCACATATTGTCCAAAGCTGCCGATGGCAGTTTGCGCGATGCCCTCAGTCTTCTGGATCAGGCCATTGTCCATGGTGGTGGCGAAGTGCGCCGCGAGGGTGTGCTTGGCATGCTGGGACGCAGTGGCGACGATACCACTATGCTGATGATTGCAGCGCTTATTGCCCAAGATGCGGAACGCGTTTTTGCGCTGGTCAACGAACACCTGGCGCGGGGTCTGGATGCCGCCGGGTTACTGGACCTGGTCATCGAGGGGACCCATCGTTTGAGTCTTGCTCAGTTTGTGCCAGGCGTTGCAGAGGGTGATGATGCGGAACTGATCAGTCAGTTACGAAACAAAATCAATCCACTGGTTTTACAGTCCTGGTACGCCCTGTTGCTGTCAGCGCGCCGGGATTTTCAGCTATATCCAGATCAGCGCATGGCACTGGAAATGGCGTTTTTGCGGGTGCTCAGTTTCTCTACGGGGAATATTCCACCTTCGGCGGTGCCGCCAGAACCGGAAAAAAAGCCCAGTTCAATCTCTCAAACCTCTACCGAGACTGCGATCAAAGCCGTTGAAACTGTTCAATCCGTTATGCCAGAACTGATTCCAGAATCACGCACATTTTCGGATATGGTCCGCGAGCCAGCTCCAGAAATTCACAGCGAAGAGGTATTCATACCCCTGCAAGCGGGCAATTTGAGCCTTTCCTGGCAGGAACTGATTGCAGCATTGTCACTTTCACCGCTGCTGCAGGAACAGCTGCGTCACGGTCAGGCCCTGCAGTGTGATGCGCAAAAGGTGGATCTGCTCATAGAGCCTCGCTATCTGCCCTTTATTATCAAGGAGAAAGCGCGAATTCTGAAGGCGCTCAGTGACCACTTTGGTCAGACGCCGCAACTTGGCATCCGTGAATTGACCGAGGCAAGCGGCGTACGCAGTGTCTATGCTGAAGCAGAATCTCAGGCCTCCGCGCAACAGGAAGAAGCGCAGGTCAGGGTGGCCAATGATCCTCTGATCAAACAATTTACGGAAATACTGGGTACTCAGGTAGAATCTATTACCTTGATGACTTTAACGAATTAACAGGGAGGTAGTCGATGATGAAAGGTGGTTTGGGAAATATCATGAAACAGGCGCAGCAACTCCAGGATCGTCTGCAAAAAACCCAGGAAGAACTGGCCCATATTGAAGTCCAGGGGCATGCCGGCGGTAATCTGGTAGAGGTCACCATGACCTGTCGCCATGATGTGCGCAAGGTGCGTATTGACCCCTCGTTGCTGGCGGATAATGATCAGGAAATGCTGGAAGATTTGGTGGCTGCAGCTATTAATGATGCCGTACGCAATGCCGAAAAAGTCAGCGCCGAGCGGATGTCCGAAGTGACGGGCGGGATGAGCATTCCGGGCATGAATCTGCCTTTCTGATATGGCTGATGTTCCGAGTATGGAGGCTTTGGAGGCGCTGTTAAGGCGCCTCCCCGGTATTGGGCCGCGTTCTGCGCAGCGCATCTGCTACGATCTGTTGGTGCGCAAACGTAGCCTGCTCCCCCAATTGGCCGCTGCGTTTGAACGCGCGCACGCCACAGTGCGTTTTTGTGAGCGCTGCAATAACCTCAGCGAAGCCCCTTTGTGTGGCGTTTGTCGGGGTGCGCATCGGGATCATTCGCAGCTGTGCATTGTGGAATCACCCGCAGATTTACGCGCCATTGAAGATACGGGCGTGTTCAGCGGGGATTTTTTTGTGTTGATGGGCCATTTGTCGCCTCTGGATGGCATTGGTCCGGAGGCCTTGCATCTGGATCGTCTCAGTGCGCGTTTGGCGGAAGCGGGTCTGCAGGAGGTGATATTTGCCACCAACCCCACTCTGGAAGGTGAAGCCACTGCCCAGTTTCTGGCAGATCTGGTGCCTGCAGGTATTACCATCAGTCGTATTGCCCACGGCGTTCCAGTGGGCGGTGAACTGGAATATGTAGATCGCGGCACACTCGGGCGGGCGCTGCATGGACGCCGCCTGCTGGATGAATAGTTAAAACAAAACAATTGAGAGAGGAAGAAGTCGTATGCTGGCTACGGGTGTGACGCCTCCGGGCGGTAATGTATTCTTTTTGTTGATGGGCGCCATTCTGGTTTTTGCGATGCATGCCGGCTTTGCCTTTCTGGAACTGGGGACCGTGCGCCGTCGCAGTCAGGTCAATGCTTTGGTCAAAATCCTCAGTGACTTTGGCATTTCGACCATTGTGTACTTTTTTATCGGTTATCATATTGCTTACGGCATCAGTTTTTTCGGAAACGTACAAACCCTGACTGCCGGAGATCATGGTTTCGAAATGGTGCGTTTTTTCTTCCTGCTGACCTTTGCGGCAGCCGTACCTGCCATCATTTCCGGAGGCATTGCCGAGCGCGCCCGTTTTTATCCGCAATTGCTGGCTACGGCTTTTCTGGTGGGTCTGGTGTATCCCTTTTATGAAGGCATCGTCTGGGATAACAATTATGGCATTCAGGCCTGGTTTACGCAGACATTTGGTGCGCCTTTTCATGATTTCGCCGGTTCGGTAGTGGTCCATGCCATGGGTGGCTGGATGGCCCTGATGGCAGTCTGGTTATTGGGACCGCGCCGGGGGCGCTATGGTAAGGATGGTACGGTACATGCCATGCCGCCTTCCAATATTCCTTTTCTGGCCTTGGGCTCCTGGATTCTGATCATCGGCTGGTTTGGTTTTAATGTGATGAGCGCCCAGCAATTGGCGCAGATTCAGGGTCTGGTGGCCCTGAATTCACTCATGGCCCTGGTGGGTGGAATGCTCGCCGCTCTGGCCGTTGGCAAGGGCGATCCGGGTTTTGTGCATAACGGGGCATTGGCAGGGCTGGTGGCCATTTGTGCCGGATCGGATGTGGTCCAGCCCATCGGGGCTCTGGCCATTGGTGCCATAGCCGGGATTATTTTTGTGTATTTATTTACCTTTGTACAACATCGACTGCGCCTGGACGATGTTCTCGGAGTCTGGCCTTTGCATGGCGTTTGCGGTGTCTGGGGTGGCCTGGCCGTGGGAATTTTCGGCCTGAAAATGCTGGGCGGTGCTGGGGGAGTCAGTTTCTGGTCGCAACTGCTGGGCACCAGTTTGGGAGTTTTGATTGCGCTGGTGGGTAGCGGAGTGGTTTACGGCACCATCAAGGCTTTCATTGGTATCCGCCTGGATGCCGAGGCGGAATATGCCGGTCCCGATTTGAGTATTCACCATGTCAGCGCGTATCCTGAGGAGGATATTGAGAGGGCCTGAACGTGGATGATGACTTTGTTGCATTAACTTGGGAGAGTTTGCCGAAACTGCCGAAAAGATCTCCCGATGCACATAAAGGTCGTTTTGGTCATGTTTTTGTACTGGGCGGCGCAGCAGGAATGGGCGGCGCACTGGCTTTGGCTGCTACGGCTGCCTACCGGGTCGGGGCAGGGTTGGTAACAGCCGTGGGCCATCCTTCCGCTCTTCCTTATCTGGCTTCCGCGCTTCCGGAAGCGACCTGGTGGGACTGGCCTCCAAGTTTCACTGCCTTACCGGACAATGCGGTACTCGCCGTGGGGCCCGGTCTGGGGCAGGGGCTGGCAGCGCATGATATGCTGACCGAGGTCGGGAGTTTGCGCATTCCCCAGGTCTGGGATGCGGATGCCCTCAATATTCTTGCGCGTTTTGGAGCGCCGTTGCTCAGTGCGAAGGCTGTTCGGCTGTTTACCCCGCATCCAGGTGAAGCGGCCCGTCTGCTGGCAATGCAGCTTCCTGACGTTCAGGTGGACCGGATAGGGGTAATACATGCGCTGCAATCCCGCTATGGCGGGCATTGGGTTTTGAAGGGGCAGCACAGTCTCATGCTGGGTGAAACAGTGCGTTGTTATTGTCCCTGGGGCAATCCGGGAATGGCCACCGGCGGCAGCGGC
>NZ_JAAOMP010000061.1 GCF_018853815.1 Acidithiobacillus sulfurivorans
TCGGAAACCCTTTGTAGCAACAGTACGCCACCTCATTCAAGCCAGTTGTAACGCGCCCGTACACCACTTTCGAGCATAGCTCAAGGCCACTCGGGGCCGGTGAAGCGCTGGATACCTCCGTAAAGCCACCGGCCATGTTGACCATGGCAACCAAGTTAACTTCATCGGAACGGGATGCTTTGCACAAGGCGATATCGGCACCATTTCTCGAAGATCAAGGGTGGCACGAGGGTAGCCACGGTGAAATCCTTAACGACAGGGGAAGGACGATCTTCGAGATAGGATACGCCAAGGCGATTCGCAAAATTCTGTGTGCATGACAATCAGCATTCGACGCGGCCACAGACCTGCCGCTATTACACCTTGAATGTCTGCAAAAGACTGATAGCGGTCATTCATCGGCGGAAAGCAAATGACGTCATTCGACCTGTATTCATGATTGGGGTGGTTGGGGAAGAAGATTGGCCCTTAATTTATCTTGCATGCAACTTGGAATGTTACGTTGCACCCACCGTTACTGAAGTATAATTTAATTTATATAAACAACATTTTTATTTTAAATCTTGTATTTTTTCCGCACACAAATATCCTGACAAGGCTAACCGATCCAATGGCACTTCTCTCCATAAAGGGGTCCCTTCCAGATCTAATGTCAAAAATCCCATTTTGGCCGTTTTTATGCATACCCATAAAAACCGTTGATCGATTTTCTTTAACAATATCCATTCGTTTTCATCTTTTTTAGGCCGTGCAAACAAACGACCAAAATGGGGGATGTTGAGCTCAATGCTTCACTGGCGTATCCAGAAAACCATTCGTCGCTCAACATCGGTGCATTGATCGCCGGACTCAAAGCTTTTTTGCGATAAAAAGAAAACAGCACGTAAAAACCGCCAAGCACTAACAAAAAGAATAGAAAAGCAATGATCGATAGAAAAATTGAACGGGGCAAACTCAGATCGAGGCCTGATGAGGGCAACATAGTTGCTTCCCTACAGGCCCAGAGCTAAAAGACTTGTGCGGCGCGAGACAATAAAATGCGGCGCCAATATTTTACTTGTTGAACAGGCACCCCGTATTGTCGGGCAACAGCCGTTATCTGCTCCGATCCATACCTGCAGGCGGCCAGGGCAATCATTGCTTTGATGCTGGCGTCTGGTTGCCAGGCGTGCTTACTCAATCTCTCCTCGGGAAAGAGACGCCATGCATTTTCCAAGAGGTGATGCCAACTCTTTCTGATCAGCGTTGCCTCTACGCCCAGTTCATGGCCAAGCCTTTCGAATGACCAGGCGCGTTTTCTGACAGCGAGCAGAGCAAGGCTCGCACAAAGCGCTGAGGAAACTTTTACCGATTCAATCATGAGAAACTCCTTGACCATTTTCCATAATCATTACGCTGTTTCAGAACATGAAGCCGGTTTCGACCATGCCGCGCAGT
>NZ_JAAOMP010000062.1 GCF_018853815.1 Acidithiobacillus sulfurivorans
AGTAAATTTCACCGGGATAGGAAATCGCTTTCCTAACCGTCACATTGGATTTGCCGAGTGGATTTCTCCCTCGAAAAGCGGCACGAGCAAACACCCCATAGGTCTCCGGTCGTCCAACTGGCGTCGTATAAAAAATCCCGATGTTATTTCTGGTGTCGATGTTGGCGATCCAGCCTTTGGACGTCAGATGGCCTTCAGGCCAGCGGCTTCCACGAACCATCCTCACTGGCCATTTGGCATCTTGAAGCAGAAGAGACCGCCCCGCGC
>NZ_JAAOMP010000063.1 GCF_018853815.1 Acidithiobacillus sulfurivorans
TACGAATCTCTCATCTGGGCCATTATCGGTCAGCAGATTCATGTTGCCTTCGCGCGTCGTCTCAAATACCGCTTTCTGGAACACTGCGGGGATCAGGTTCGAATGGACGGTCACCTGTATCCCGTATTTCCGGAGCCAGAGCAGGTTCTCCTGGCCGATCAGCAGAAGTTAGCGGCCCTACAGTTCAGCCGCCAGAAATCGGGGTACATCGCCGCTGTTTCCGCAGCCGTGGTCGACGGGCGGCTCAATTTTGATGCAATCCGCGCTCTGCCACAGGAGCAGGCGATCAGTCATCTCCTGAAATTCCGAGGAATAGGTCGATGGACTGCGGAGTATGTCCTGATGCGTGGATTGGGATATTCGGACTGCATACCGGCAGCCGATATAGGGCTACGGAAGGTGGCTGGAGAACTCTATGGGTTAGGGCGGACGGCATCAGAAAAGGAGGTGCGTGACATCACGGAAC
>NZ_JAAOMP010000064.1 GCF_018853815.1 Acidithiobacillus sulfurivorans
CAAGGCTTCGCGTGCCCGAGGATTGTAACCATGACGCGGCGCCCAGTGTCGCCATTCAAAACGACCAATATTGGATAGAACCAGATGCCCATTTTCCGGCCAGTCTTCGGCGGTTAATCGTTGCACGAGTTTCCTCAGAAAAGATTGTGCGACGCGGAAAGCGACCGCTTCGGAAACCTGTGCATCCTGCGCGATGTCCGCCATGTGTCGGGTGATGGGCTCTACATAAGGCCGGGCACGCTTAGGTCTACCTTTCACCGGCTCCGTTCCATGTTCTGTGGCTGGAGAAGCGGATTCCTTCTCTATGGTATGGCTGCCCGATGTTTGGTTTGATTCATTCACAAATAGATGCTCCAAAAAATTGTTACATTAGCCATGATAGCGGTATTCACCGAGAAGGCCAAGCAGTACCTAACGTGGGCTTACCTTCTGTGTCCGGGTCGCCAGGCCACCAGGATTTCGAGCATTTCCGGCAGCGCCAGTAGGGTTTTTTCTTTTCTGTATTGGTGACCATATGAAAGGTAGGGATTTTACATTTCGGGCATTTGGGGCCATCGCCATTTTCCAAAGGGAGTTCCGCACGGGGTTCAAACGGTTTCCCCGGACGGCCATTGTCATCGGACAGCTTTTCGTGCGGGCGGTCGGGATTGTCGCAGACCCAGTAGAAATTCCCTGCCTTTTTGGTGGATTCCTTGCGGAGTACCGAAAAGGGCGCCGCACAAATCGGACAGGCCTCCACATGCTGGTTGGGCACGACGTCGCAAGGCACATTTTCCAGCGATTGGGTGACCTGCTTTTCGATGCCTGCCATAAACGTGCGCATCTCCACTTTCCCCGCCGATATCCCGTCTAGTACCGATTCCCACCGCGCCGTCATGACCGGATCCTTGATGGTTGGCGTCATTTTGGCGATGAAGGCACGACCTAAGGGGGTAGAGATCAACTGTTTACCCTTGGACTGTATGAAGCCCTTCTCGTTTAATGTTTCGAGAATGGCTGCCCGCGTGGCTTCGGTGCCAATCCCCGCGTTTTCTTTGAGGCGTGCGCGCGCCTCCGGGTCTTGCACCATTTTGTGGATATTGCTCATGGCGTCGATCAGTGTTCCATCCGTAAATCGTGCCGGCGGTCGGGTTTCTTTGGAAACGACACGGGTTTCCTGACACTGCGTAGGGTCACCCTTTTGCATGGGAGGAATCTGTCCATCATCCCCTTCTTCCTCTTCCTGCGCGTCCTCTGCCCCGAATAGCCGTTTCCAGCCGGGGTCAATAACCCGTTTTCCGCTGGCTACCCATTCCATCGGCGCTGAAGCACTGTCCAACCCAAGATGGACGACGACCTGCGTCGATTTGTATTTCTCGGGAGGGGCAAACAACGCCAAGTAAGACTGACAAATCGCGTGGTAAATATGCGTTTCATCCTGATCCAGGGAAGATGGACGTGCGCCAGTTGGAATGATCGCGTGATGCGCTGTAATTTTCCCTGTATTCCAGGCCGCATGTTTCCGCCCGGGGGATAACTCGGTGCCATCCACCATTTTGGTCACGAAGGACTGTTCTTGCAGGCTGCCGATAATGCGGGCAGCGTCCACGAATTGTTCCTCTGGCAGATACCGGCAGTCGGTTCGAGGATAGGTCGTCAACTTTTTCTCGTAGAGAGACTGACAGGCGTCCAGTACGCCTTTGGCGCTGATGCCCCATCGGGCCGATGCGGTTTTCTGCAGTGCGGACAAACTGAACGGTAAGGGTGCCTGGCTGGTTTTGTCTTGTTGTTGATGTTGTGCGACGGTGCCCTTACTGGCTGCTTTTCCTGCTGCAGCCACCCTGTCTGCAAAGGTTTTATCAATCAGACGCCCTTCGGTATCAAATGCCGGGGAGTCTGCTTCCTCTGCAGAAGGCTTCCAGCGTGCCTTAAAGAGGCCTTGCTCCACGGACAGGTGGGCGACTACTTCGTAATAGGACTTCGGTCGGAAGGCTTCGATCTCCAGATCGCGCTGCACCACCAATGCCAGTGTAGGCGTTTGTACACGACCCACGGACAGCTTTTGATGATTGCGAATGGTCCAGGCCCGCGAAAGATTCATCCCAATCAACCAATCCGCGCGGGAACGGCATTCCGCTGCTATGGATAGGAATCGATACTCCTGATTATCCCGTAGTGTTGCAAAGGCCTTTTTGACGGATGCGGCGTCCATGGACGCTAGCCAGACGCGCTGTACGGGGCCTTTATAATGAAAGTATTCCAGGATTTCATCAATCAGCAATTGGCCTTCCCGATCCGGGTCTCCGGCGTGAACCACTAGGTCTGCCTGTTTCAGGTACAGGCCTATTTTCTTCAGTTGATCTGCCGCTTTTTCAACGGGCTTTTTAATCCATTCTTCGGGAATGATGGGCAAATCATCCCACCGCCAGCCTTTCTTGAGATTACCCGATTCATCCAGGTGGGCCCCGGGACGCATCTTTAGATAGTCATCGGGTGGGGCCTGCTCCAGAATATGCCCGAAAGCATTGGTGATGACATATCCGCCTGCTTCCAGTTGCCCGCTTTTTGTACCGCCACCCAGCCCTTCGGCGATGGCGCGCGCGAGACTGGGCTTTTCTGCAATGACCAGCCGCAATCCCATCAGGCAGCCTCCTCACCTGAAGCAGGACGCTGCGTAGAAACCGTTTCTTGTGACTGTTGAGCCGCCTCGTTGGGTAACGCGTTTTCTGGTCCCCGTTGTGAAGAGACCGTCCCCTGCAAGGGTGTTACGCCTGCGTGAAACATCTGACACAATTGCTGTTCGGCATCGGACAAGGATTGCTGAAGTGATTCGATGCAAGCCTCTCGCACGGAACCGGGAAGCATACCAGCAGTGGTCTGAATGACGGTGCGTAACTCTTTGACCATCTCCGGGAAAATATCGGCGGCGTGACCTTGTTTGGCGCAGCGCGACACAACGTCCGTGTGTTCGAGCACTTCCTGCAGCACTTTTTCAACGCGCCCTTGCATCTTTTCGCGGTCGAGTTTGGGAATGTCGATGACGTTCACGGTGGCATCCGCTATTGTCCGGACAGCGACTTCACCCCAATCGACCACCGTGGCGCAGGCCTGATCGGGGGTGGCGTCTTTCGTAATGCTGGGGAATGCCTTCGCGAGAATACTGGTATTGGCAGGTTTGAGCAGGGGGGCAACAGCGGCCCCTACCGCCGCACGGATTTTCATGCTGACAGAGAGGTCCATGGCGCTGACGCCCTCGTGGATGCCAGAAAATATGCCTTCCCGGAGTGTCTTCGCGGATTGGTAAGCTGCCTTGACGCGATCGCCCCAATTTTCTGCTTCCATAGCGGCCCGTAAAAGGTTTTCATCTTTGGAGGCTAACGCCTTGGGATGCTTCTTTTCGAGCATATTTTCTGTTGCCGTAAAGATGTTGGCCCGCGCGTTATGGAAAACCGTCATCCCTTCACGCATGGCGGTACTCATGACGCTGGCCAGTTTTTCGGTATCTTCCAGATCCGGATGTGCGCCGCCATACTCCACCCTGTCGGCGTACTGTCTGGCGGCTGTTGCGACCAGGCGCGTATTGTCTTCCCTGCTCATTTTGACCAGAATCTGGCATAATTCGGGGTTTTTCTTTTGCACTTCGTTGTACCAGTTTTCGCCGATGGCAATCTGGGTGGCCAGCGCTAAACCCAACATTTCTTTAGCGCGCTCGTCTTTAGCGGTGTCTCCCCAGAATACCAGCGTATGCCATCCTTCCCGGTTTTTCCCATCTGTTGGGATCATGTATTCCCGTGAAGCATGAACGGCTTCTCCGATCCGTTCAGGGCGAAATGCGGAAAGCCGCGCGAGAAAATATTCATGGGCTTCCGCAAGGGCCGTTGCCTCTGTATACCCGCGCTCTGCGGATTCCGTCAGAGTGACCCCCGACATGCCACGCAAAGTGTCTTTGAAGTTGGTGCCAAACAAGGATGGTGCTGCTGGATCCTCGACGAGTATGCGCGCGATATAAGGGAGTTGCCGCACGGGGAATTCCGCATCGCCCATGGCTTCATTAAATCGAATCGCTACATTCGCGATGTTTTGCGCGTCGATGGATGGCGCTTTTTGTCCTTTCTCCACCTGTATCTGCCAGGATGCTGCACATAAGGGTGCTGCGACCATCATGGCCACGACAGGGGGTACTTGCTGCTCTTTCAGAATTTCCGCCACGGAATAGACCGCTTTGCTGAGTTGCTCTGCGGACTGGGCAAAATGCGTTTCTGAAGAAAGGATGCCGGGGCTAGAGGACAAGGCGCTCATCATCGGCTCTGCAATGCCCAGGGCGCGATACCACGCACTGCGGTTGCTGACCCGCGCGACAGCCCCCCGAGACGCTTCGGTGGCAGGCGGTTGTGTGCCAGCGTCATTTTGATGCGCGACCTTTTCGCTTTCTGCCGGAGCGGCGATCGTGTTATTCGTGCGGTCGGTTGCCCCATCCAGGGCATCCAGGTTGTTGAGTTTAGCCATGAAAATAACTCCTTAATGTATAGATGGGGTCTCTGTTGGTAAGGGGGGGAAAGGGCTCGCCGAGCGTTGTGCGGCCGCCTCGTTGGGTAACATGCTTTCCTGTGAAGGGACTTCTCCCTGCAAAGGAGCCGGTTCTTCTTCGCATGGGGTGATCAACTGCGAAACGGACAAGCCTTCCGTGAGATTTTTAGTCAGCGCGTTGCTATCAGGAAACATTCCCAGATGATGGGCTTGCGCCAGAATATCTTCCTGCTGATGTAAAACATCTACGGCGTCCATAGCGAGGGCTGGCAAGATGACGCGCAACAGATAGTCTCCCGTAGCGGAAAGCGCTATGTCGTCTTTCCAGACCAGCTTCCAGCCGGACAGCGATTGTGCATCGGCTATCCGTTCCGCCGGCAGGTATTCTTCGGAGATGTCCAGCAAAGCCGCCGTTTTCGCTACCTGGTTCCACCAGACAGGCAGCCCCCCTGAGACGTCCAGGGCAATATCGACGGGGATGGTCTCTCCGTCGCTTTGCCAGGGATGTTGCGCGTAGGTCTGCTCCAGAATACGCATCAACAATTGGGAGTAGGGGGTACTGGTCGTTTCTGGCATCGCATGGTCCGCCTTTTCAATCTCTATTAATGTGCTATCATAACCACGTTAGCGGGTTTAGACAAACCATTATCCGGGACAAGAAGGAGAATTTCCGTGGACGATTCAACCGAAGATATGCCGATGACACCTGATGTTATGGCGCAGCAAAACGCCTCTCCTCGTATTATGAATCTGCAGGGTTTGCCGCTTTCTCCTTCTCCGTGGGATGACGCGTCGCAGCATGCAGCGCAGGATGAGAAAGCGGCGCGACAACATCAAAACAAACGGGAAATGCTTGCTCAACGGCAGCGGGAAGAACAGGAACGCAGCCAGCGCCAAGATGCGTCAGATCGCAAATATCGTTCGTACATGGCAGCACTGGCTACCGAAGAGCGTCAAGCGCAGGTGAAGGGTGAGCCGATGGACCCTGACACCCTGGTTAGTATGTTGCATATGGGCATGGACGCGATTTCTGGCGGTGGCGCGGGATCCATGATCTCCGGCATCGTATCGGAAGATGTCGCGAAAGGAGAAGATGGCGGACAGAGTCCGGAAGAGGACGCCTCTTCCACTCGTCCTGCCCCTCAGCAGCCTCTGCGGGATTAAGCGATGTGGGATACCGAAAAATCGGATGACGCGGCGCTGCCTTTATATATGGCGGCGGCCGTTCTGGATGCGCAGCACTGGTTGCAGCAGCAACAAACCCGGGAAGGGTTGTCGCATGCCGACAATCGTGGGCTTTCCTGGACGTTGAGCGCACGACTGGCGGGCCGCCATTTTGGAGTTGCGCGATACCCCTCCGCGACGTTCGGTTCAGCGGCTCAGGATGCCTTGTTGATTCTGGCAAGGCCCGCAAAAAGATGGCCTGAATCCAAAGAAATGTCAGACATCCCATCGTCAGAAATCGCCACCCATCCTTTGCTCTGGTTCGCTGCGATTCCATGGCGGGCGCACTTATCGAAAAATCGGGATCATCTGGTATTGCTTTGTCCTGAACAGCACCTGGGCTGG
>NZ_JAAOMP010000065.1 GCF_018853815.1 Acidithiobacillus sulfurivorans
ACTACACCATAAGGAGCCTAATCCCCATGCAATATCCCCTTCGATTAAAATTCGGTCATCACCGGTACGGGTTAAAAGTTCTGGCGTTGGGTTTTTGTCTGATCGCCATGACTGGCTGCGCCAATATGAGCCCCACAGGACAACGCGCACTGAGTGGTGGGGCTATCGGTGCTGCGGGCGGTGCAGTGCTGGGTGCTGTTGTGGGTGGCAATCCGGCCGTAGG
>NZ_JAAOMP010000066.1 GCF_018853815.1 Acidithiobacillus sulfurivorans
ATTTCACTAACAATGGCACGCTTTCTGCTGCATGGTCATCTGATCATTCCTCCTCAAGTGGCTTCCAGGGCGGTTCTCCCGCCCTTTTTTTCGTTCAAAGCCCAGATCCATATCCAAACAGTCATACAATCCACTAATAAACAGCAGATTAATATTCTGCAAAACCTTTCCGGGCAGAGACAATCCTGACGGGATATGGACTGGCGCAACCCGCCGCCATGCACCACAATCGCGCACAGAGCGCACCATTGACGAACAATTGCCGGTATATAGTACAGAAATATGTAACAGGTCTTCATCAGCGGTTATAATTGGTCAGTTTTCGGCAGGAATCTGCGTCAGGATTGTCTACCCATAAAAATATCGAAATTCTGGTTGTCCTTATCAATCTCTCAGTGAGTTGTCACGCATAACACGTTCCTATTTTGCTGATTGGCTGTTTGCTGTAACGTCATCCACCAATAAAACGCGACCCAACTTCTCCACCCATGGAACTGTTCCGTGATGTCACGCACCTCCTTTTCTGATGCCGTCCGCCCTAACCCATAGAGTTCTCCAGCCACCTTCCGTAGCCCTATAT
>NZ_JAAOMP010000067.1 GCF_018853815.1 Acidithiobacillus sulfurivorans
ACTGATTACTGCTGTTGTTGCTGCGTGCTTTGGTTTTACGCTGGGCGCCACCGAATGGGCACAGGCCGATGCCACCCCTACGGCACCCGCCTTATCCATCAACACCAACACGGCACCCCAACAGGCGTTGGTTGCCCTTCCGGACTTTACCCCCATCATTGACCGTTATGGTCCGGCAGTGGTGAACATCAGCAGCACCACCAACAAAGTCATTCACCAGCAGAACAATCCGTTTCCGCCAAACTCTCCTTTTTACCAGTTTTTTCAGCACTTCGGCGCACCCGGACAAGCCGGACCCAGCCATCAGCAGCACGAAAAAATTCAATCCCTGGGTTCCGGATTTATCATCAGCCCGGATGGTTACATTGTCACCGCCGGTCACGTAGTACGGGGTGCCAATCATATTGTCGTCACCCTGACCAATCATCATGCCTATCCAGCCAAACTGATTGGACTTTCAGTACGCTACGACACCGCCTTGCTGAAAATTGATGCCAAGGACCTTCCCACAGCCCCTATCGGCAATTCTGACCATCTGAAAGTCGGCCAGTGGTTGCTGGCTGTAGGTGCGCCCTTTGGTTTTTACAATACCGTCACCCAGGGGGTGGTCAGCGCCATGAACCGGCCGTTGCCTGATGACGAATACATCCCTTTCATCCAGAGCGACGTGCCGATCAACCCCGGTAACTCCGGTGGTCCGCTCTTTAACATGAAGGGCCAGGTAATCGGCATCAATGATCAGATTTATACCAACAGCGGCGGATACATGGGCTTGTCTTTCTCCATCCCCATCAATACCGTCATGCGCGTAGTGCAGGACTTCAAGGATCATAAACCCATTCAGTTCGGGTACCTGGGTGTCGAAGTGCAGGATGTCACGCCGCAAATGGCGCAAGCCCTGCATCTTCAGGAACCGGTAGGCGCCCTCGTGGCTTCGGTGATGCCGGGCAGCCCCGCTGCCAAGGCTGGCATCCAGCCCGGTGATGTCATTGTGACCTATGACAGCAAACCGGTTTACAACGTCGGCCAACTGCCGCCCATGGTCGGCAACACGGTTCCCGGCACCCATGCCAGCGTGGGCATCCTTCATCATGGCGTCGCGGAAACCAAAAATGTCCTGGTCACCGCCCTGCCGAAAAACATGGACGAGCAGCCCAGCAGTACCCAACCGGCAGCGCCTGCAAAGACCCTGAAAATCAGTCGGATGGATATTCATGTTCAAAATCTGACCCCAGACATTGAAAAACAGCTGGATGTTCACCATGGCGTCGTGGTGGTGGGCGTCAGTGAAGGCCCTGCCGCCGAGGCGGGACTGATGCCCGGAATGATCATTCAGCAGATCAATCAGCAGGATGTCCAAAATGTCAGCGAGTTGGCGCACATTGTCGCCGGGTTACCAAAAGACCAACCCATTCCCATGTTGGTCCGTCAGGGTAAAGCCAGCATCTATGTGGTCATTACCCTGGCAAAGAAATAACCCGTTCTTTGCATAAAAGTTGCCGCAGTCTCTTGGGACTGCGGTTTTTATTTGGGCGCTACAGAACATTGCGCTCGACAATTACTTCAGAATAGGGATCGCCCATAGCCACACAAGCACTTTGCCGTCCCCAGAAACCTGCTTTTGAGCGGTTCACCTGATAATAAAATTCCAGGGTCAGATCGGGTTTGGCGGTAATATCAGCACTGTACAGCAGGTTCATCAAGGAAGCGCCAATCCCCGTCATCAAATAATCCACTGGATGATCTGCCATGCCGAAACTACGCAGGTAACCGAGAGATTCATAGGGATACCAGGCCCTCAGCACCAGACGTTCGTTGGGCACCAGTTCATGAATCCGCCAGATACCCCAGCCGAGGGCATTAATACAGGCGACGATACCCGCCATCCAGTCCTCACGACAACGTATTTGAGGGACCACCAGCTGATACCAGGGATCCGAGCGCATAATGCCACCCATCGTATTGAAACCACAGATATGACCGGCTTCAATAAGCAGGGTATCGGCCAAATCCTTACCCTGTAATCCCGCAAATTTTTCCTTGTAATAAAACAGGGCGGGATATTCATACCACAGCATTTCATCGAGCAGAGGATGCGTCGCCAGAGCATTAACTAACGCCTCTTCGAAGCGAAAAGATACCAAATTATAATAGTCCGCATAATGACGCGTCAGACAAACGCCAAATTCCCGTATCAAACCATGCTCATCGCCCTGAAGCGGCATGCCACTGACTGCCGCGATAATACTCGCTTCATCCACATGCAGGCCAATAGTGCGATCGGGAATATCCGCCGCTTCTGAAGGCAATCGTACCTCCGCAATGGCCTGAGTACCCACAATATTTCCGTCCGGATTGGCAATATGGGTTTGACTCATCCATAGTTCTGTTTGTTCGTCCCCACGGCTGAGGGACTGATCACCAAGGCGATTTCCCAAATGACCGGCAAATGGCATCTCATAAACCGCTGATAAGGCACCAATAGCAAATCCCAGGTCAAAGTGTTCTCCTGCCCAGCGTCTTTTCCCATAATTCAGACGTAGAGCAAAACCATAATGAGAATGCTTTTCGATAATCTGAAAAGCATTTTCCGGATTTTCCGGCAGGTGAAAAGATGCCAGGGGCAAATCACCGAATCCACAAAATCGGTAAACAGCTTCTGCATAGGCCAGCCGATCTTCCACTGACCAGTCCGGACAGGATTGAAAATGTTGCTGCAACTGCCGGAAGCTGACCTCAGCCGCTGATTGCTTGAGAATAGGATCACGCTGAATGTAGTGGCAATCTTCGACCACCAACTGCAAAAAGCGATTGTAATGATTACAGTGAAAAATCACTGGTTCATTATCAATGGTGACTATGCCAGTCTTAGGATCGCGCTGCGTAAATATGCTGGGAAGCTGATTCATGTTTTGCCACGCTCATTGATTAGGGTACGTATTCTGAAGATAGTCGAAACGCGTCAAGCTGCAAGTCCAGCCGGTTCAGTAACCGATGAATGATCCTACGCGCGGGGATGATGCTTTTCATGCAAGGCCTTGAGGCGGGCCTGGGCGACATGGGTGTAAATTTCGGTAGTGCCCAGATTCGCATGCCCCAGCATCAACTGAACGCTCCGCAAATCAGCGCCATGATTCAGCAGATGCGTGGCAAAAGCATGGCGCAAACTATGGGGTGAAACCGCCTGTTCAATATCGGCGACTTTTGCATAGGCTTCCATATTCTGCCAGAAACGCTGACGCGTCATCGCCGCCCCGCGAGCTGTCACAAATACGGCTGCAGAAATACGCGCACCCAGAATCCGGGGACGGGCATTTTGCAAATAAGCCGCTATTCGCTCAGCCGCCATTTCCCCCATGGGCACGAGCCGTTCCTTACGGCCTTTGCCAAAAACCATGACCAGATCCGCGCTCAAATCCAGTTGCCGCATTTCCAGATTGACCAGTTCTGAAACCCGCAAGCCGCAGGCATACATCAACTCCAGCATCGCCGCGTCGCGCAACCCCAGCGGCCGGGTCTGATCAGGCGCGGCCAGGAGGGCTTCAATTTGTGTTTCACTCAGCACATGGGGCAAATAGCGGGCAAGACGAGGACTTTGCAAGTTCTGGCTGGGGTTGTGGGTTACCCAGCCCTCACGCAGCGCATAACCATAAAAACGGCGGATGCTGGATAGCAACCGGGCTACCGAACGCATTGCCGCGCCGGATTGCAGTTTTTGTCCGAGAATACGCATCAACATCCCTGCATCCGCACTCAGTAAATGCGCGTCCTGCTCTGCAAGAGCCGAGGAAAGCTGAAGCAGATCCTGCCGATAAGCAGCCAAGGTATTTTCACCCAGATTTTTTTCGAGCCAAAGCGCATCCAGAAAAGCATCTATGCGCTGACGATCTTCAGATGGGGGTGATGCCATCGTCATGAGGCTGATTACTTAATCGAAATAAAAACGCAATACGACCAAAGGGTGAATCCATGCCAAGGGTCCTCCTGTGACCTGTCCGGCACGCTGCGCGGTTCGCCAGATCGACCAGAAACCCGTGGGATTCCCTTGGGCTACCGCCCGTTCAGCCAATTGTAACCACCAATCAGCGGACGTTCCGGAAGCGGCGGCATAAAGCGCCCCTTGCCAGGTAAAATGCGCGGGGACTGGTTCGGACAGCGCCCGCTCCCGATAAGCAGCCAGGGTACTGAAATCCGGCCAATCCTCACGGCGCTGCCAACCGGCAAAGCCAAAAGTGGAGGCGGCAGCACTGAACAACACCTTACGTGCCTGGCGCAAACTGCGATGGGGCAAGGTCAGCAGGGTTCCCAGCCAAACATACAAACGCATCAGCGCCTGGGGATCATGACGATGACCACCCTCAATAATCATCAGGGTCACCGTCAGAAACAACTGACGAATGGCATCCAGAGGCTGATCCCCCAAAGCCCGAATCCGCCCCATGAAGGCTGGCAGATCGCGCTCCCGCAGGGCATGCAGCAACGGCTTATCCACTTCAGGATCGCGGCTCGCACGCCCTTCCGGTACGACCACCGCAACACCGGATGCCTGCTGCCAATGGCTCTGCAGCAGAGCCAAAGCCCCCAAAGCAAAAGGCCGGGCAGGCAGCCCGGCCGCTGCGTCATGCCATTCACCAAACAGAATGCTACGGAGGCCCTGGGCATGGCTGTCATCTGCCAGCCGCTGGGCCAGGCGATTCAGCACCACACGCCGGGCATTTTCGTCATCGGCCATGCTCTGCAGCAAAGGCACCAGATGCTCCAGATCGGCTTCTTCCACCGCCTTGGACAGCAGATCGACTTCCATATCCAGCGGCATTGGCTCACTGGCTTCCAGCTTGAGCAACTCCGGCAAAGGGGCGGCAGTCAATAACGCGCGTTTTTCTTCCTGGATACCTAGCGCAGCGGCCAACAGTTCGACAGGAAGCTGCCCAGCTGCGGCCCAGATGGACTGGCTATCCACCACCACCTGCAAAGCCTCCGTATTGCCTGCTGCACTCCACCAATACGGCAGGATGTCCTCCTGCCAGGCCGAATGGAGCAGCAACTTCCGGGCGGGGTCGGCCCACAGAGCCGACCGCCCATCAACAGACGCAGAACGCCAGCGTTCAAGGATTTCCCTGGACGCTGGCGTCATGATCAGATTATCCAAAGCGAACCCGGCCTTCGCCAGGAAGCGCAGCAGAAATCATCAGCCCAGTTTTTCTTTGATGCGGGCAGCCTTACCAGACAGGTTACGCAGGTAGTAAAGCTTGGCACGACGCACATCACCGCGACGCTTGACTTCTACCTTGGTCACCAGCGGTGAATAAGAGGGGAAAACGCGTTCCACACCCTCACCATTGGAGATTTTCCGCACCGTGAAGGCAGAATGCAGGCCACGATTGCGACGGGCAATGCAGATTCCTTCAAAAATCTGGATACGTTCGCGGTCACCTTCCTTCACCTTGACATGCACGGCAACGGTATCGCCTGCGCCAAAAGCCGGAAGTTCCGACTGAATCTGTTCTTTGTTGATTTCATCAATGATGTTCACAGCCCTGCTCCTTCGCCTAGTATTACTGCACTTCGCCGTCCTGACGGCGATAATCATCCAATAACTTCTGCTCACGCGCACTCAAAACGCGCTGCGCCAACAAATCCGGACGCCGCTCAGCCGTACGCCCCAAAGACTGTTGCAAGCGCCAACTACGAATCCGGGCATGATTTCCCGAAAGCAAAACTTCCGGAACCTTTACTCCCCCCACCACTTCCGGGCGCGTAAAATGTGAACAATCCAACAAGCCGTTATCCGCAAAGCTATCTTCGGCTGCCGAGTCCGCATGTCCCAACAAACCCGGTAACTGCCGGGCTACCGCTTCAATCAATACCAAGGCAGGCAACTCTCCACCTGCCAGCACATAATCGCCTATGGACCATTCCGCATCCACCGCCGCGAGCACCCGCTCGTCAATACCTTCATAGCGGCCTGCCAGCAAAATCAACCCTTTTGCACCAGCAAAGCCCTGCACGGCGTCCTGCTGCAGGCGCTGCCCCTGGGGGGACAGGTAAATCACCGGTGCTCCCGGATTTGCTTCGCGTGCCGCAGCAATGGCTGCCAACAACGGGGGCGCCATCATCAACATTCCCGGACCACCACCAAAGGGCCGATCATCCACGCGGCGATAAGCATTATCGCTAAAATCGCGAGGGTTCCAGGCATGTATCTGTATCAGCCCACGCGCCTGGGCCCGCCCCAGCACCCCCTCGCGCAGATAACCGTGAATCAGCTCCGGAAAAATAGTGATGACATCAAAACGCATCACCAGTCCGCTTGCCAGTCCACGGTGATCAGTCCGGCACTCTGGTCCACCCCAGCTGCACTTGCATCTGACCAGGGAATCAGCAATTCCCCACCTTTTTCATCGTCCAGTACCATAACGTCATTCGCACCGGTTTCCAGAAAGGCCTTCACCTTTCCCAAAAGCAGGCCTTCCTGATTCAGCACCCGCATGCCAATCAAATCACGCCAGTAAAATTCACCGGGCTCCAGGTCCGGCAAATACGCCCGCGCAATTCTTATCTCCTGACCAATGAGGGCACGGGCCTGTTCCCGGTCACTGACTTCCGCCAGCTTGGCAACCACGCCCTCACCCTGCATACGTCCTTCTTCAAGCACATAAGGCCGTAGTTCAGAACCCAAAAACCAGGGTGAGTAGTCGAGAATGGCATCACGCAGATCCGTAAAAGAGAACACTTTTACCATTCCACGCACACCGTAGATGCCGGAAATTTTTCCTAGCACCACCCATTCTTCAGACTCAGGCGGCAGCGACACCCGTCTTACTCACGCCTTCTTTCTTGAAAAAGCCGGCTACTGTATCGGAAGGCTGCGCGCCCTGGCTTAACCAGTAAGCTGCACGCTCTTTGTCGATGCGCAATTCGGCTGTAGCTCCAATGGGATTGTAAAAACCCAGGCGCTCAATGAAACGGCCATCGCGCCGGTTACGACTATCCGTCACCACGATGTGATAAAAAGGCCGCTTTTTGGCGCCGCCCCGGGCCATACGAATAACTACCATGTGTTCTCCTTAACCATGTCCTCTCCCACTGGACGGGAGAAAGGCGCGTATCGTAACTAAAAACAAGCTCTAACGGAAGGGTAAACCGCCCTTTAACATCGATTTGGGATTCATCCCCAATAAACGGCTGAGTCCGCGCCCCCCTTTCCCCATTTTTTTGAACATTTTCTGCATCATCTCAAACTGCTTGAGCAGTTTGTTGACCTCAGTCACGGTCGTTCCGGCTCCGGCAGCGATGCGACGCCGACGCGAAGCCTTGATGATTTCCGGATGCCGACGTTCGCCGGGCGTCATGGAATTGATAATAGCCTCCAGACGACGCATGGGTTTACCGTCCTGCATGGCCGCCTGTGCCTCAGCGGGGAGCTCGCCCATACCCGGCAATTTATCCATAATGCTCGACATGCCCCCCATTTTTTCCAGCTGCCGGAGTTGCTGGCGAAAATCTTCCAGGTCAAACCCTTTTCCGCTGCGCAGCTTCTCGGTCATTTTCTGCGCTTGTTCAACATCCACATCCTGTTGGACCTGCTCAACCAGACTGACAATATCGCCCATACCCAAAATACGCGAAGCCAGTCGATCCGGATAAAAAGGTTCCAGACCCTTGCGGATTTTTTCGCCAATACCCATAAACTTGATGGGCTTGCCGGTAATGGCCCGCACCGACAAGGCGGCCCCACCACGCGCGTCACCGTCAGCCTTGGTCAAAATGACGCCGGTCAGCGGCAAGGCATCATTAAAAGCCTTGGCCGTATTGACGGCATCCTGACCCGTCATGGCGTCCACCACAAACAGCAACTCCACTGGCTGAACGGCACTGGTCAAAGCCTGAGCTTCCGCCATCATGGCGTCATCCACATGCAGGCGTCCGGCAGTATCGACAATCAACACATCAAATACCCCACGCTGCGCTGCCTCTAACGCATCTTTGGCAATCTGTACTGGCTGCTGATCTGGACGGGACGGGAATACTTCTACCTCAATATCCTTGCCCAGATGCGCCAACTGCTCCATGGCAGCGGGCCGGTAGACGTCGGTACTCACCATCATGACCCGCTTTTTTTCTCTGTCCTTCAACCACAAGGCGAGCTTGGCACTGGTCGTGGTTTTACCGGAACCCTGCAACCCGGCTAAAAGTATCACTGCCGGAGGACGGGCACTCAAATCCAGCCGGTCGTTGTGCTCGCCCATAAGCTTGACCAGTTCATCATTGACAATTTTGATAAACACCTGCCCCGGAGACAGGCTTTTAACCACTTCCTCCCCCAGCGCCGATTCGCGCACCTTGTTGATGAAGTCTTTCACCACCGGCAGCGCCACATCGGCTTCCAGCAAGGCCAAACGCACTTCACGCAGGGCGTCACGAATATTGTCCTCGCTCAAACGCCCCTGGCCGCGCAGGTTTTTAAAAGTCTGGGTGAGTTTTTGGGTCAGATTGTCAAACATGGGTCCCCCTCATATCAGGGGTGGATTTTGGACTGTATGGCTCAGTCGTGCAATGGCGGGCGCCATTCAAGCTGTTGGCCGGGTTCAACTCCATAACAACGAATGCCGCCTGCGGCTACTTCCAGGGTCATTACTGCAGTGCGGCAAAATCGCCAGCGCCAGGCGGGCAGATCGCTGTGACAAGCAGTAACCCGCTTGTTCTGGTCCAAAAAAATTACGTCAATAGGGAACGCCATGCCTATGCTGTGAATACTACCTACATGCATCAACAGCAATCCTGCGTCTGCATTGAGATGACTCTTCCCCAACAGCCCACGCAGACGATCTCCAAAATGGCTGGCGCAAGACACTTCTGCCCATAAAATGTCTTCTCCCCGAGAGATACAACCTACTGGCATCAATATCCACCCTCCTGTAAAAATTTCATGTAAATCACAAAAGCCAGCATCAGGAAGGTAATCGGAAAAATAAAAACCACCAGCGGCGCCAAAAGCTTGACTGGTGCTTCAAGAGCCAATTTTTCCGCCCGCAAAAAACGTTCTTCCCGTCGCTGTTCTGCTTGAGCACGCAATACTGGCCCCAGATCTCCGCCACGCTCCTCTGATTGAACCAGCGCACTGACCAGGCTGCGTACTTCCGTCAACGATACGCGCTCTCCAAAGCGTCGAAACACGTCCATTTTTGCCGTACCGGATCGCAATTCTCGAATCATGATCGCGAACTCGTTGCGCAGTGGTCCTGCGGGGCCCTTATCAACGGCCACCTGAATCGCACTGGTTAAATTAAGCCCTCCCTCGATCATCAGGGTGATGAAATCCAGGTAAACCGGTAACTCTTTTAGAATAAGACGCCCACGCCGCTTGGCTTGTTCAACCAACCAGATGTCAGGATAAAAGCTCGCAAACAACATGGTCAAAAATAACAGCCAGATATTGAATAACCCTGAAACCCGATATAACAACACGCAAAAAATCAAGGGTACCGTCGTACTCAGAACCTTCAGTGCAATAAACTCTCTGGCACTCAGCAAGTAGTGCATACCCGCTCTTTGTAACCGTTGATGTACCGGTAACAGCAAACGATCGGGAATGAAAACAACCAATGTTGAACGAACAAATTGAACTATGGGCCAAAGCAGCCTCAACCCTTTGGGTAAAGGATCCATGTAATCCCTGGGCGAGGGCTCCATCTGGCGTGCCAGATAACCCAATCCATAAATTGCAACAGCAATAGACAACCCTATCAGCGCGGCAAGTAACCATATTGGTAGATTTGTCATACTTCAATGCTCACAATTTTCCGTATCCAAAAATAACCCAAAAACTCACAAAGAATGGCAACGGCCAATACTGCCCATCCCTGGTTCGTACTAAATAATGCACCCATAGCTTGCGGTTCGATTTGCAAGAGGGCCAAAATAATCAATGCAGGAAGCGCCGTCATGACTATTCCTTGAAGACGGCCCTGCGCAGTCAATGCTTTTATTTTCTGTTCCATCATCAGTCGCTTGCGAATAGTTTCTCCCAGTCGAGCCACCGTATCGGCAAGGCTGCCTCCAACTTCCCGACTAATTCGCAATGCGGAAGCGACCAATTGTACATCCGGGCTAGGTATGCGTTCAGCCAAATGGTCAATTGCTTCTTCAAAAGCAGCTCCAAGACGCTGTTCTCGCACCACCAAGCCCAACTCCTGACTGATGGGCGGACTGAGATCACGAGATAGCCCCTCCATAGCCTGTTGCAAATTAGCACCAGCACGCAGCCCACTGGCCAACATCATCAGCGCATCAGGCAACTGCGCATGCAGCCGGTCCAGACGTCGCTTCTGCAGCCAACGCATAATCAGGCGCGGCAGAAGCAGGATCAAAAAGGCAGCCCCGGCAGCGACCACAACTGACCCCGACGCCCACCACGTCAGAATAGGCAGAACAACCAGCAACATCAGATTCAATTTCCAGAGCAACACGGGGTCCGCAAAAATGAAAAGACTTTTCAACCCCATTTGACTGTCGCGCGCGAAGCGGCTCTGTCCTCTATACAGAAGCTGACGGGCAGCAAATGATAGCAGCAGAGTCAGGCCCAGAACGGCCATAAAGACCAGAAAAGCAAATGCTTCATGTCGCAACAGGTCTCTCCCACTCAAACAAGCAGCTCAGACAAAAAGTAAAACAATACACATTATAATCAGCATTACATTTTCAGCCATAACCCACAGCTGCTTTACAGGATCATTTAATCATAAGATAAAAATTCTAAAAAGATGTTCAATAATCATAATATATATATTATAACTACTTGTTTTTTATTTATATATAAACTGATAAACAAAAATTTTAAAATCATGAAAGCAGTCATTATCCATTTTATATATGCTATTGACATCATGAAAAATAACAGTATTATTTTCTGAAAATATTATAGATATATCAACTTCCATAATGGAGGGAGCGAACGATGTGGTTAAAACTATTGGCCCAGACAAAACTTCAGGGCGCAGATGCAACACTTTTGAACAACAATTTGCAGCTATCCCCAACACAGATGGCCCAATATTGGCGTGATATAGGCTGGCTGCGCCAGATAAAAACCTACCGTATTCATCGACAAAGCAAGAGCTGGCAAACACATTGCTGGTGGCGCTACCCTGCCGGACGCTGGCCCAGCCCACCTCGGGAACTGATCGTTCGGGCTCAAAGGGAAGCCACGGGGAACACCCCAACTCCGCACACAGTCATGACATCGCTGGAAATCGCGTCAAGCTTCATCTGCAATGACGCTCCCATGCAGATCGTACTGTTTCATCTTGACACCCAAAGAATACTAAATTCTGCAGAAATGCAAAAAATTCAAGCAGGTCTAACCCTCCTGCACAGCAAATTAGAAATAGAATACCCTTTTCATCCTGAACTAAGCCCGACAGATTTACGTATTGCACAATTACTGGTTAACGGTATTGGTCAAAGCCAAATTGCACTGCAACTTGGACAGAGTGAAAGCACCATACGCTCCCGGATAGCCGCACTATGCCGCCGTCATGGGGTGCCAAACAGGCGCATGCTCCTCGCGCGCCTTCTAAGGACCATTGGCAGTAAAAAACGAATCGCCACGCCGTCTTTCGGGACCACTTCTGACCGGAGTGAACAGCATGCGTAACACTTTTAATATTTTCTTTTTTCTGACGATATCTTTAGCAGGATCAACATCTACCCTTGCAGAAAGTGGTCAAGATCTTCCCTTTCTGGGGCGATACCCCGGAAGCGTAGTAGATAATTATCGCAGCACTCATTACGATGAAATGACAATTCCCCTGGGACCATTAGGTAAAAATGCTCTGACCCGTTCTGAAACACTGGAGGGCCAAATCACCTATATCAAATATCAGGTTCCCAGAGATCGCTCGCCACTGGAAGTGATCCGCAACTATCAACAAGCTTTGCAGCATGCAGGGTTCCACATTTTGTGGCAGTGCGCCAATCACAATTGCAGAACCAATGGAGATGCAGCCATCAATACATCTCTCTGGCGAAACGCGCCGACAGGCTATACAGGAGGCGTTGAAAATTTTCTTTTTGATGACGGGCGCATGCTAACAGCAGAACATCGAGCTACTGATGGAGTACGAACTTTAGTTTTCATCAACGACAACACTCTGTTCGGTCACTCCCAGGATGCTTCAGTATATGCAATACAGACGCAGCCTATGCAAAACGGGATGGTGCCCAGTTCGTCCGACCCTCTGACTAGCGAAAACATGCTCTACGCACTGAATGACAAAGGGCAATTTTCCTTGCATTTACCTTTTGATTTCAATCGCTCAACCCTCAGGACAGATGCCCAACCCTCCTTGAAGGCATTGAGTGATCTGCTAAAGAAGCATCCACAGTTACATGTACGAATTGAGGGGCACACAGATCAGGTAGGCTCAGAAAGCCACAACCAAAAGTTGTCCGTCACTCGGGCGGTGGCTGTTAAAAATGCCTTAATTGCCGAAGGCATAGATCCCCAGCGCCTTGAAACAACAGGCTATGGATCAAGCAGACCCTTGGTTAGCAACGATACTGAGGCAAATCGGGCTATCAACAGACGCGTAGAAATTATTAAATTGGCGTAACCGTAACTTGTTTTTATCGCACCGGGCAGGATCCTTTCGCAGGCCGGGAATCCTTATCTCGTTCGCAGTCATCAGCCACATCCAGAGGATGCGAGCTTGCGAATCGGCCCGTAAGTCGCACTCATGCTATTACACTAGCCCCTCACGCAACGTTATCTCTCCACCATAACTTATCGCTTCAACCGTCGTTTTAATCTGGCCACGTTACCAATGAGTTTGCTTCGCTCTGCTGTCAACACCGGACCAAGACCCGAGCACTGGCTCCGCTCAGCGGAATCATCGTGCTAATCAGGAAAGTATATAAAATTACTATTTGTCATAAATTTAACAAAAAATAACAACATATTAAACAATAAAAAAATATTTATACATAAAACATTAATCATTATTAAAATAATAAATTATCAGCCATAATTATAAAAAATTATTTATTCAATGTTTCCAAATAATTAAAAAATAAAATGCGTGATTATTGACCATATTGTTCATGTTTTTATGGCGTGCTTAAATAATATTACACCGATCAATTAACCGACCTTTATGGAGGATTTATGAAACATTATTTATCCACGTCAAATCAGCAAAAAGAGTACGGTCAAGGAATGACAGAATATCTCATCATCGTTGCACTCATCGCCATAACTGGAATTGCAGTATTTTCCTATTTTGGACAGACGTTACGCCATCAAATGGCGGGTATTTCCCAGGAACTATCTGGTAAAAGTGGAGGAACCGAAATCACTGCAGCGCAGGGCACTGCAGGGCAAGCAACAGGCAATGCTGCCATTCAGAAGAATATGAGCGATTACAAATCCGACTTAGGCAAATAATTATTTTAATTTAGAATTTTTCATTCATTCCAATTCAGAAATAATTTCATACGCACCTTCCCGGATCATCAACTTCATATAAATATGGAATTTATTATGCGTTCAACGTCTATAAATATGATATTTACTGCGAAAAATATCGCAGAATCCGGGCAGGCAGCGTTGTTTTCTGTTGCTTTAATTCCAGCCATACTGTTAGCAGGGTTGTTTGTTTTTAATACTGGGCAGCAAACAGCTGTCAAACTTAAAACGCAAAATGCGGCTGACGCGGCAGCATTTTCAGCCATGCAAATGGAAGCGCGAGAACTAAATTTTATTGCTTACACCAATCGCGCTATGGTGGCAAATCAAGTAGCTATTGGTCAAACCATCAGTCTTGTTTCCTGGGGAAGATACATAAATAGTCTGGGCGTTAATATCCGGAATGTTGGAAATTTGGCCCAGATCATTCCAGGTGTAGGCTCGATCATAGCCACCATTACCAATGCCATTGCACAAAGCACCAACGTGCTGAATCAAAGCATCGAAACTGCAAGCAGCGTCTTGCTACCCGCACTGGATTTAGCCGATTCGGCTTTGAGTGGTTCGCAAGAAGCCTACCACATTGCTAACGGTGTTTTCGATCCAGGAGGAGGCAACAATCATCCTGGTGGAGCAATGACAGCCGTTGCTGAACAGGTTGTTAAACTGAATGATGCCAACGGTCAACTAAACACCATTATTATGGCTACCAACCTCAGCAGTTATTTCAAAAATCGTGGAGACCTCCTTCAACGTTGGGGCGGTGACAAAGAGCAAGCTCAAAACCGCATGGCCTCCATGATCAATGCCTCACGAGATGGTTTTACATCCACTCGGAATCATCTGCCTACACCTCTTCTCCCTGTTAAATCCGGAAATCTGTACGTTACCGGCTGGGAATTTCGTCGCTCTGGAGGCTCGGAGATTGCCAAAACTACAGAAGGAAAGTTTGTTTGGTCCGGTATGGACACATTGTCATTACATGTTTGGACCAGAAAAGGGATATTGTTTGGTGGCAAAAAATGGATTGAAATTCCATTAGGTTATGGAGCATCACAAACCGGTAATGGCAGTAATTTCTCCTATCCTGGTCGATATCTGGAAAAAAGATCTACTCCCCAAACCGTTTTTCCATCTGAAGAACGTACAGTCAACTTACCAGCCTATCAGGATTCCCGTTCGCAAAATGCTCAAGGATCCAATATTGCTGCTTTCAAAAATCCCGGAGAGCAAGATAGCACAGCGGCATCCATGCGTTCGGTCGGCGGCGATGCAACACGCTTTTCTGCTGGTGGAATCAGTCGCTACTGGGATTTTAATCGGAGTAGCCCACAACTTAAGGACGCGAATGGAGATCCAGCTGAAGTAATGCCTTCTTATGTTGTAGTTGTGGAGCATGGTCGCCAAAACGTACGGGACGCCAGCAACGCTTTGGGCATCAAGCATTCAGCTCAGGAAAAAACAAATATTTCACTGGCACAGGACAATCCAGGCAAGCACATACGCTCCATGGCCAAAGCTCAAGCATTTTTCCGCCGCCCTGCATCATTATGGCAACGCGCTGATGCCTATGACGAGCGCGCCAATCTTTTCAGCCCGTTCTGGGAAGCACGACTAGTGGATTTGAATGCACGCGAAAGATCGCTGTATGCGACTTTGCTTGGCTTGCAATAAACATGATGCTTCCCATGCTGAAAAAAAACCATGCTGAAAAAAAATTATTTGAGGATAGCTCACATAGTCCAGAACGAGGGCAGTCACTCACCGAATTCGTCGTGCTTGCGGCTTTTGCAATAATTCCTCTATTTTTCCTTGTCATTTACACCGGCAAATGGAGCTTTACGCAATTGCGAAGTATCGAGGCAGCGCGCTATGTAGCTTGGGAGAGAATAGTGTGGAGAAAGTCTCCTCCTCCAGGGCGGGAATGGTCCGCCATCAAAAATGACAGTGAGCTAAGAAACGAGGCCGCAATACGTTTTTTTGGTCCTCACAGTATAGGGCTCGGATCTATCAACCCGGGCAATGGTAATACCGTAAACCCAATACTAACCCGACATGATGGTCAGCCATTACTCCGCAATTTGGCGGACATAAGCATTTCGACGCATGAGGAAAACATCGCCGATGGCGTGTCTATGAAATTTTTGGGAACGCTCATGAAAATCTCCAAAATCCCCTTGCAGATGACAGGGTCCACAGTGGCAAACATCAGTGTGCCACTAAGAGGTTTACCCTCTTACGTCTACCTGCCAGGCCGCACCTTCTCAGATGGTCTGCGCTTTAACGCGCAAGCAGCGGTTTTGACGGACGCATGGACCGCTAATGGTCCTGAAGAAGAAGTCAGAATCGTTAAAACTCTCCTGCCCAGCGCCTATCTCGACAATGGTCTGATCAACACCGTAAAGACCATGGGGGGGTTGCTGTTTCCTGAACTCAATCAGCTGGGCTACGGGCATGTGGATCCAGAAGTTCAGTATGGAGATCGCCTGCAACCTTATCCTGGAGATGGAAAGTCATGAGAAAAAATCAACTCCTTCTTCTCTGTATGTTCTGTCTGGGTAACACAGACGTTTGGGCGGGAGAAAATCCCCTCTTACTACCAACACCTGAAAATACTGTGACAGAGCCTTTAGCGGGCCGCCTCAAAATCAATGGCGTGGATATTCATGCTACACAATTTCATGTCAGTGCGGAGGAAGAGCGACTGCGTTCCCATTTTGTCGAAGCCTGCGCCCAACTAAGAGGATCATATACCGAAAATAATCTTCGTGGTGAGCATATCCAGGGTTGTATAACTCCTCCTTATTCGCTCACCAGCCAGTGGCATATGGAAGGGAATACTGCCTACGGGACACTCTCCAGCCTACGCATGGACCAAAAGACAGAGCGCGATCCTCTGCCAGATGATTTACCTCTCCCTGCGAATGCCGAGATATTGCAGGACGTTGATAGTCACGATCATGGGATACACGGACGAGTTTTGCATATACATGTGAACATGCCTGCATCTGATTTGCGTACGCTCCTGGAAAAAGCACTTCTGGCACGACAATGGCGTGGAAGCCCGGCAATGCAGGGGCAGACATCCGTTATTTCCATGAATAAGGACAACCGCCACCTGGATATGATTATTAGTGCCGATGGAGTTGGTGAAAGTCGTGTCGTTGTTGTACTGGATCAACGGTAGAAACAGACGATGAATGAACAAGGTCAGTCCAGCATCGAGTATGCCATCGTCGCCATTTTTGCACTCGGCTTACTGTTTGTGGGTACACCCAGTCCCATCGTACAACTGATGGATGCATTGCGGAAATTTTCCAGCGATTTTTCCTGGGCTGCAGCTATCGCCACTCTGCCTTTTTGAGGATAATTCGTGTCGACTCAAAACATCCCTGAACCATCCGCCATCCCCCCATTACTGCAAAAGAAAAAGCGTGCCCTAAGTGGCTGGATCATTTTGGCATTTGCTATCACAGCGGGTTTTGCCGCAGCAGTGCTTGCTATTCACACGCTGGATGCTCAGGAAACTGCGCTGAAAAAACGCCTTCTAAGTGAATTAACTCCCAAGAAGGAAAGCACCGTATCAGTAGTTGTCCCAATAGAAAATTTACCCGCTGGTACTGTCCTTACCTTAGCCAAGGTAGCACGGCGTGTCATCCCGGCCGACAATGCTCCTGCAGGCGCAGTTCTGGATACTGATTTCGATAAAATCGCATTGAAAAGACTGCTCTTTCAGGCAGAAAGAGGAAAGCCAATTACACTGTCGATGATCAATGCGACAGAGAGTCCAGCGGACGTTCTTGATGACCAACACGTTGCATTGACCATTTCGGTAAATTCCGAGAACTCCCTGGATAAAATGCTGCGGCCAGGAGATCGCATCGACTTATTGTGGATCACTTCGTCAAGCATCTCTCATAACGCCGCCCTGAATAGCCTACAAACAATAAGTTCCACATCAGAAGGTTCGCTGGTGCGATTTTTAGGCCAAAATTTAAAAATAATCGCCACCGGAAGAGAACTTTCTCCCAACAATATTGACAATTCTTCACAGGGTTACAACACCATTACTCTTGAAGTTACGCCTCTGCAAGCACAAAAAATTTTGGTTGCGCAAAAAAGCGGGGAAATCAGAATGGATTTACGTGGTAATGAAAAAAATGCAGCATGGCCAAAGCGTAGTGTATCCTTGCATGACATCATTGGCTATCCACCTATTCCTCCCGCAGGAGTGGAATATATAGCGGGTGGTACAACCTCGAATGGCCCAGCGGACATCACTCAAATATCCACTGCGGGACAGAAAGATGATGGTGCGCTCAAATCTAACCCATCGTTTGAAGAGCACCACAATCAGGAGCACAGCGTCCCTCCTGCTGAACAAAAAATCCAATATTTACCGTTTTCCTATATTCCTCCTTTACCTCAGTCATGACAGGAAATAGCCTCTGATGAAACCCGTTACCAATATTTTGACTGCGGCCATCTTATGTATATCAACATGGTCCGTAGCCACAGCAGATCCTTTTCTTAATCAAGCAGAAAACATTTCGATGTATTCTGGTCAGGTCAAAATCATTCCGACCAGCACGATCAGAAGAGTCGCGGTTGGTAACGGTAAAATTTTGAGCGTGACACTTGTAGATAACAAGGAATTATTGCTCCTTGCAGAGGGTACTGGAGAAACCAATCTGCATTTATGGTACAAAAACGGAACAGAAAGTGCTGCTCGGGTAGTAATCGCTCCCAAAGATATTGGACATGCGGCGGACGAAATTTCAAGCTTGCTGACTGCCAGCCCCAACACTCAGGTCAGGATTGTCGGCGACAAAATCATCATAGATGGAAAAAACCTTTCTGAAGAAACTCTGAATCGCATTGAAAAACTTAAAGCAGTTTACCCCAACGTGGTAAATCTCGCCGAAAAAGAACCCCTGCGAATGGAAAAAGTTGTTCTTCTGGACGTGCGAATACTTAAGATGAAAACAGATTTTTTCCGCAGTCTCGGGGTCAATTGGAATCAATCCATGGCCGGCCCACAAGCTGGAATTGTGGGTGATTTTACTTCTAACTCCTATTTCCGCATGGGAGTTCCAACCAGTAATGGTACAGGTGGGCCTTTAGCGAACTTCTCATTTCCTAATTCCGGAATAACTGATTTACCGCTGAAAGTGGCCCCATTTGCAAGTAACTTTGGCATCATAGCTTCCGTGGCTTCACGCATTAATTATGCGCTACAAAATGGTGAAGCCTATGAGATTGCCAATCCCAAATTAAGCGCTAAAAGCGGCAGCAAGGAACCCGCTGAATTTCTGGCTGGCGGACAAATACCCATTCCACTAGCCATAGGCTTTGGTCAGACATCAGTGATTTTTAAGGACTTCGGAATTCGACTGAAATTTTCACCCGTTGCCGATGATCGCCATAATGTAGGTCTGAAAATATTTACGGAAGTGAGCAACATTGACCCTTCACTGACAGTTGGCGGTGTGCCAGGATTTTTTACCAATCGCAGTCAAACGGAAATCAACCTGAAAGATGGTGAAACACTGGTAATGTCAGGATTGGTGGATCACAACCTTGCCAAAAATAGTAGCAAAATTCCCGGGTTGGGAAACATACCAATTATTGGTTACCTTTTTAAGTCCGATGATTTCAGGGATAACGAATCCGAATTAGTTTTTCTAGTTACCCCCACCGTAATCACAGCAGATTCACGCGAAAATATTGATGCTGCCTCTCAGGCCAAATATCTCGAAAATATGTACCAACACAGCTCAAATAAAGGACTTATTCGTTAGGAGAGAAGACCATGTTTCTGATCCGCGCATCACATCCCAAAACAGGAACCCAAATTATTGCACCCAGGGATGGGGTATGTCTCATGGGAAAGGCTGAGTATGCTCAATTACGTCTGGAAGGCTGGAACATTGGCAAGGAACATGCACGCGCTTACTTCGAGCAGGGCGGAGTGTATGTTGAAGGGCTCAGCAATTTCGCCACGATCATGGTCAATGGTGAACGCATGCGCGCCTATGGGCCAGTGGGTGCACAAGACGAAGTTGTTATCGCCGGATATTGTCTGCAGATACTGCCCCGCTTTGACGACGAAATCTTAGAAGTCGACAAAGACAATTCCGCAACAGCTCTTTTAAGTAATAAAATACCTTGTTCCATTGATATTCCATCCACTGCTGAACCATTTCTTACTCCTCCACAGTTAACAACCAAGGCCTTGGACATCTCCAAAACTGAGCAGATAGCTCGTCCTGTATACGACGCACACTGGCTCAGCATGGTTCGGGAAGTACATGAATCAGTCCGTAGCCAGATGGATTTACGCCGCATTGATCTCAGCACGCTTTCCACAGAAGAACTGCGCCGCATGGTGGGTGAACTGGTGCGCGAAATCGTCTGGCGCATGAATCCATCAGCGGACATTGATCGACAACGGCTTGCCAAAGAAGTGCTGGATGAAGCCATTGGGCTGGGTCCACTGGAAGATTTTCTGGCTGATGAAAGCATTACCGAAATCATGGTAAACCGCTTTGACGAAATATTTATTGAAAGGCAAGGAAAGCTACTGGCAGCGCCCGCCCTGTTCAGTAGTGAAATAGCCGTTCGTCATATTATTGATCGAATTGTTGCGCCTATTGGTAGACGCATTGATGAAAGCTCACCGTTGGTGGACGCGCGCCTTGCCGATGGCTCCCGTGTCAATGCTGTCATCCCGCCTTTATCCCTCAAAGGTGCCTGCATCACCATCCGCAAATTTTCCAAAAAACGTCTGCAGATGGAGAACATGATGGCTTATGAATCCATCGCACCCGATATGGCGCAATTTGTTCAGGTTTGTGTCCAGCAGCGTAAGAACATGATTATTTCCGGAGGGACAGGATCGGGTAAAACCACCCTGCTGAACGTACTCTCCAACTATATTCCCGACCACGAGCGCATTGTCACCATTGAAGATGCTGCAGAATTGCGTCTCTACCAGCCAAACCTCGTTTCTCTTGAAGCCCGACCTGCCAATATGGAAGGAAAAGGACAAATACCCATTCGGGAACTGGTACGTAATGCCCTGCGTATGCGGCCCGATCGCATCGTTGTTGGTGAATGTCGCGGTGGTGAAGCACTGGACATGCTGCAAGCCATGAATACAGGGCATGATGGCTCCCTTACTACAGCTCACGCCAACAGCCCCCGCGATATGCTCTCCCGTCTGGAAGTCATGGTACTGATGGCAGGCATGGATCTACCACTCACCGCTATCCGGGAACAAATTGCTTCAGCAGTAGATGTCATCCTGCAAATCACCCGTTTCTCCTGCGGCTCTCGCAAGGTCACCAGCATCTGCGAGGTAACCGGGACCGAGAGCGGAACCATCCAGCTGCAAGAGTTATTCACTTTCAAACAACAGGGTTACGACAGTGAAGGCGGGGTGCGTGGTGCATTCAGGGCGACCGGAGCTATACCAGAATTTTATGAAGTAATGCGCGAGCGGGGATTACCCATTGATCTCGGAATTTTCCAGACACCTGAACCGCAACGTGGGTCGGGAGCAGAACATTATGTTGCCTAGTTTTTATTTGTTTGATCGGACGGGTCCCACAGTAGTCGAGCAGACTGTCGCTATACCCCTTAGCGAAAGGGGGGTCAGTGCCGTAGAGTTTGCCATCACCCTGCCAACTCTACTGCTGGCCCTGCTCGGCACTTTTCAAGGAGCTCTTTTTTATCAGGCTCGCGCTCAATTTGAAGTGGCCACTCAGGAGGCTGTGCGCGCAGGAACGCTGCACGGTGCGAACACTGAAGCAATCCGTGAAGCCCTGGCCCGTGGTCTGACTCCGCTGTATACCCACGGTCAAAATCTGGAAGCTCTGGCCAGAGGCTACGCCGCCGCCAAAACCGCTGCAGCACAAGCCAATATCCAAATACTCAGCCCCACTCGAGAAGCCTTTGACGATTTTGCTGAACTGACCCGTGACGGGTCCGGGGCTCCGGTCCATGCGATTCCTGTAGATCATCTTGCTTACCGGCAGACACGAACCGGCGTCAACAGCAAAATGTCCATACAGGATGCGACTCTTCTGAAAGTACAAATTACTACTGTACAGCCGCTCGTTATACCCTTCATTGATCAACTTGGGCGTGGCCTCTATGCCTTGAAACAGGAAATGGGCTTACCCAGCATTTTTGGTCTGAAGTTAAGTCCGGTAATGGGTATTAATGGCCAAATGGGCTGGGGAATCCCTTTGCAGACAGACACGGTGATGCGCATGCAAAGCCCTGTGCTTGTGGCGGGGCTACCTAGTCAAAACCAGCTTGTGCAACACCCAGAGGCGGAAAGTGTACCCGGTTCCACCCCAACTCCTTCGAACATGGAGCCACTTCCCACTTCTCCCAGCGATCTCGCCACTATTTCTGACGATAAAGCGCCGGTGCCCGATCACATTTGTAATGCAGGTGCCTGATGCCACGCATCATTCACGGAGAAAGCATGTTGAATCCATCCATTAGGTTTGTTCAAAAATGCCTACAGCCCTGCCTGCTTTTAACCTGCATAATCACAGTAGATGCACGAGCGAGTCAGTACCTTTCTTTCCGTCAGTGAAGGTGGTGTCTGGGTAGAAGGCTTACCCAAAAGTCACGAGCAGGTTTCACTGGAATTATTCAGGCAATGATTGCGCTGAGTACACCTGCACAGCCAACTGCAAATCCTCCCAGGCCTTGCGCTTTTCCAAAGGACTGCGGAGTAAATAGGCCGGGTGGTAGGTAACGATCAATGGAATATTCTGGTACTGATGGGTTTGCCCGCGTAACTGGCCGATGGGTGTCGTGACCTGCAGCAGACTCTGGGCGGCAAAGCGCCCCAGGGCAACAATAATACGGGGCTGGAGCAGAGCAATCTGACGCTGCAAAAAAGGCAGGCAGGACTGTACCTCTGGACCCAAAGGATCACGATTGTTGGGGGGACGGCATTTGAGCACATTGGCAATATAGACATCCTGTTGCCGGGTCAGGTCCATGGCTTTCAGCATGTTATCCAGCAACTGCCCGCCGCGACCGACAAAAGCTTCGCCACGCCGGTCTTCTTCGGCGCCGGGGGCTTCTCCCACAAAAAGCCAGGAACCACGGGGGTTACCAGCTCCGAAAACCGCGTGCTGGCGGGTTTCGCCCAATGAACAAGCCCGACAGTTATTCACCATGATTTGCAGATCACGCCAATCACTCGCGCTGACCTGCTGCAGTCTTTGCGGTTCGCCAGATTCGGCGGGTGTAGGCAGCTCAGATAATGACGACACCGCTTCCGGTTCAGTCTGGATTTTTTGCTGCGGTTCCGGGGTTACCGGCTGCGGTACGCCCACTGCTTTGGGTCGGGCACTGAGAATACCTGCGGCTGCGCGCAAGGTACTGATACCCTCTGGGGCTTCCAGAGAGTTTGCTATGGATTCCGGGATTTTTGGCTCGGCGGCTGCTTGCGCCGGGGCAGAAACTGCTTGGTTTTTTAAGGGGGGCAGAACGGGGCTCTCCCCTGGCACCGCCAAACCCAGGAGTTTCAGAAACTGCCGCTGCTCTATAGTAAAAATCTCTGACATCGCCTTATGCTAAGGGTCGGACGCTGTGCTGGCAAATATAATTTGCGGCCCATGTAACACAAGCATATTCCACTTCATGATGATAATCAGTATGATAAAAAACCAGCATCATACAATCACGCAACATCAAATAGCTGGACCACTCATTTTGCAAGGGAGCTTTATCATGGAAACAGGCAGTCTGGTAACAACCGACAACAAGGAAGATCGCAACATTATGGCATTAATCCAGGCCGGAGGTATTTTATTCGGTTTTTTACCGGCGCTGATTGTGTACCTGATCAAGAAGGACGGCGACAATCAATGGCTCATCACCGAGAGCAAAGAAGCCCTGAATTTTCAGATCACCATTCTCCTCGCTTACATCGTCGCCAGTATTCTCAGCGCCTTACTCATCGGGCTTTTTATTTTTCCCCTGATTTTTCTCTTCAATCTGGTTTTTTGCATTATCGCCGCGCTGAAATCGAGTAGCGGTGAAGGCTACCGTTATCCCCTTACCCTGCGTCTGCTGAGCTAAACCAACATCTATCCGCAATGACGGCTTGCGCCGCCAGAGCCCGCCCCGTACCCTATCTCCTTTCTGAATGAAAACACATGGGAGATTGGGGCGATGTCAATTCTGCGGCTGGAAGCGGGGCAGGTGGAGTGGGGAGGCCGCGCCTTACTGGACCACGCGGATCTGAATCTTGAAGCCGGTGAACGCATTGGTCTGATTGGTCGCAATGGCGAAGGTAAATCGACCCTGCTGCAAGCGCTTGCCGGTCTTTGCAGGCTGGATGCCGGAAATCTTTGGGTAGCGCCGGGACTTAGCCGTAGTTATCTGGCTCAGGAACCCGAACTGGCCGCCGATCACGATCTGCTCACTGCCATCAAATCCGGACACCCCGCCTGGCGGCAGCTTCAAAATGCCGAAGCGGGAGACGCACAGGCCCATGCCCTGGCGGATCATCATGATGTCTGGCAAATCGACTACAAAGCGGAAGCCCTGCGGGATAGCCTGGGCCTACCCCCGGAAGGCGTGGTTTCTGCTTTGTCAGGGGGGCAGCGCAAGCGCGTAGCCATTGCTGCTGCACTGGTGTCCGAACCGGATATTCTGTTTTTTGACGAACCCACCAACCATCTGGATTTACCCGCCATTCTTGCCCTGGAACAGTCCCTGCTGCGCTATCGCGGCACTTTGGTATTCATCACCCATGACCGGCGTTTTCTGGATCGCCTGGCAACCCGTATTGTCGAACTGGATCGTGGCATTTTACGCAGCTTTCCGGGCAGCTTTGCCGAATATCAGGCGCGTAAGGCGGAAGTGCTGGCGGCCGAGGCTTCGGCGGATAATCGTCTGGAAGGGCAACTCGCAGAGGAAGAAGCCTGGTTGCGTCAAGGTGTGAAGGCGCGTGCCAAGCGCAACCAGGGCCGTTTGCGTCGGCTGGAAAGCCTGCGCGAGGAGCGCGCCAGCCGTCGCCAGCAGCAGGGTCAGGCGAGCCTGCAGATCAGTACAGCGGAACGCTCCGGGGCGTTGATTGCGGAACTGGAACAGGTGTCCTTCTATTATGAAGATCGTCCCATCATCCAGAATTTTTCGACGCGTATTGAGCGCGGTGACCGGGTCGGTATTATCGGCCCCAACGGAGCCGGTAAAACCACTTTGCTACGCCTGATTCTCGGCGAACTGGAGGCCCAGCAAGGCCAGATCCGGCGCGGCACCAAACAGGAAGTCGCTTATTTTGATCAGATGCGGGCGACACTTGATCCGGAAAGCCGGGTGGTGGATGCCATTGCGGATGGTAATGATTTCATTGAAATCAATGGGGAGCGGCGCCACGTTCTGGGATATTTGCAGGATTTTCTGTTCCCTCCCAGTCGCGCCCGGGGGCTGATCAAGGCCCTGTCGGGCGGCGAACGGGCGCGCTTGCTACTGGCTCGCTTGTTTGCCCGTCCCGCCAATATTCTGGTGCTCGACGAACCGACCAATGACCTGGATCTGGAAACGCTTGAAGTTCTGGAAGAGCGTCTCCAGAATTATACGGGCACCCTGTTTCTGGTTTCTCATGACCGGGACTTTCTTGACAACGTAGTCACCCAGGTCATTGCTTTCGGAGAAAATGGTCAGCTTACCCAGAATGCGGGCGGCTATGAGGACTGGTTACGCTGGCAGACAGAAATTCAGCGTGCTTCCAGCAAGAATGCTGAAAACTCTACGGGCAAAACATCTGGCAAGCGGGAAAACAACAAAAAAACTACGCTCAGTTACAAGGAAAGTCAGGAACTGGTTGCTTTACCTGCCCAAATAGAGGCTATGGAGCAGGAACAGGAAAACGTGGCAACGACTCTGGCTTTACCGGAAACCTATCAGAACCCGGAAAAACTGAAAGCGCTCCAACTGCAGTCAGAACAACTCGCAAAAAAATTGCAGCAGACTTATTCACGCTGGGAGCACCTGGAAGCCAAAGCCGCTGCCAGCAGCAACGCTTAACCAGAAATTATTTCATTTGCGCAGAAAAAAGTGCAGGACGATCGCATCCACTACAGCCGGGACCAATGTAGCAATGACCCCGACGGCCATACTGATCCAGGGGCCGGGAGGATGCAGGGGGTCCGGCAAAATACCGGGCCAGTGCCAGGGAAGACCCATCAATGTGTAAGCCAACATCAATCCGGGAATGAGTAACAGGCCATCCAGTGCCAGCAATAACAAAACCGCCAGAAGCACCAGAACAACGGCGATGGCGCCTTGCAGCAAGACCTTCAGAGCCGCAGTCATGGGGTCTGCTTTAACCACGGTACACCCAGAGTTTGATGTCCTGACGCGGGATAGTCACCGCCTTGCCCTGCCGAAAGTAGAGGGTGGCATCAGACCAGAAAGCAGGATTGGTAAAACGCGGGGTTACTCGATAGGCGCCAGGCCAATCCGGTGCGGCTACGGCTTGATGTCCGGCCACAATAATATTTCGGGCACCGGCGGCATTCACATAAATATGGGCTACCGGGATGCGCGAAACAGCGGCAAAGGCGAGAACACCCAGCAGCAAGCCTGCAATACCCAGCGCCAAAATGCTGGCGACCCATTTGTCGGTTCGACTCAATTTCCGCCTCCTTCTGCCCATATTTCCGCCTGGGTAGCGGTAATGCCTTTATTCTTGGAAGCACAAGCCTTGCCACCACACCAGCGTGGAGAAATATTCAATTCTTGCAGCGCATGGCGCATGGTAACCCGAAACACCGGTGCCGATTCGACGCCACCGAAGTTCCAGTACCGCGTACTGCCGCGCATGGTCACGGCCATGACCAGTTTTGGAGCAAAGCCGGGGGCAAAGCCCACGAAAGTCGCATTGGTCTTGTTTTTCTGGAAACCATCTTTGCCATTGGCCATGTTGGCGGTTCCGGTTTTGCCAGCCACCGCATAACCAGGAATGGCGGCCAAAATACCGGTCCCATTGGCTGCACACACCCCCTCAAGCCAGTGGCGCAAATGTGCGGCAATATTTGCCGGCATGATGCGCTGTTTTTGCACTGGCTGACCCGCTATCAGGGTCGGTGCCACATGATAACCACCGTTGGCAATGGCTGCGTAACCTTCGGCGAGCTGCAGGGTCGTCACCGAAACGCCATAACCGAGCGCAATGGTGGCGTGGCGGGCTTTATCCCAGTTCTGAGGTTGTGGCAGGACGCCACCAGTAGCGCCGGCAAAGCCCAAATCCGGCTCTTTCCCGAAACCTGCGGACCGATACATATCATAAATGGCTTGGGCAGGCGTCCGCAGAGCAATTTTGGCTGCCCCAATGTCACTGGAATATTTGAGAATATGTGCCACATTCAATTCATGATGCACCACATCATCACGAATACAAAACCCACCGACGGGCAGGCAGTGCGAAACATTGAAGCTTTGGTCCGGCTGAATACTGCCGGTTTTCAGTGCTGCCGCCACCATAAAGGGTTTCATGACAGAACCCGGTTCAAAAGCCTGATGCACGGCGTTGTTGACGTAATCGGCAGGATTGCCGCAACCATTTCGGGAATTGGGGTTGCAGGAGGGCACGCTGGCCATGGCCAGAATCTGTCCATTTTCGACGTTCATGACCACTGCAGAACCTTCTGTTGCCCCAAAGTGCTTCTGGGCTGCCAACAAGGTCATGTATGCCCAGTACTGAATCTGGGGATTAATGGTCAAATGCAGATCATGACCGGGTACGGGGGCATGACGAGCACCCAGCACCCGCAGCACTTCACCTTGCCCGTCCACCAATACTTTTTCCGTGCCGGAATGGCCTGCAAGCCATTGGTCATAGCCCCTTTCCAGACCGGCAGCACCATGATGATCCAGATGTACCAAGCCCAGCAGAGGCGTAGTCACAGCACCCAGTGGATAGTAAGTGCGACTGGTTGCCTGCACGTAAATACCCGGCACATGGAGGGCATTCAAAGCATTGCCCATTTGCGGCTCGCCCTGACGCAAAATATAGGCAAACCCGGAACCACCGGATTGCACACGTTCTGCCAGCGCCTGTGGGCTTAAATTCAAGGCAGCAGCGACCTTATCCCAATCTTTCTGGTATCGATTAAAAATTCGCGGGTCTGTCCAGATGGTAACAGCGGGTACATTGACTGCCAGTGCCGTACCATTACCGGCATAAATCACGCCGCGATCAGCAGGAAGAGGACGATCCTGCATATACCGCATCCGCCCCTGATCACGCAGGGTATGATCCTGCCACCATTGCAAATCCGTGTCCCGGGTCAGCACAATGACAAAGCCGACGAAGATGATCGCCAGAATGAGCACAGCCCGCCAACGGGGCAAAATGCGATTCGACTTTGGGCGTTCTGCGCTCATCTATCCCCGGAATGCAGTTCGGCCTGGCGATGAATGGACTGCAACCACGAAACGGCAGGCTCGTAAGCCGGGTTTTCATGCAAAATACGTAGCAGGGTTTTTTCCGCACCCGTTTTTTCATCTGCACGCCATTGCATCAGCGCAATATCCAGCAAAAGTTCAGAACGGGGATAAGGGAAGAGCGGTCGCGCTAATCCTGCCCGCAAAAAGGTCAAACCGCCTTTTACATCGCCCTGATCGGCATAAGCCAGTTGGGCAATCTGGTTACGGAGACTGATGCTTTCAGGATTAATAGCCAGGCCTCGACGCCAGGCCAGCAGCGTCTGGCGTTGTCTTTGTGTGGCATCCAGACCCAGTAATTTCCCCTGAGTAAGATAAAGCGTCCCAATGGAATTGAGAACGCCAGCTTGTTGAGGAATCCCTATCAGGCTTTGTTCATATTGATGCAGTGCCGCCTGAACCAAAGAACGACGGCTTGCGCTGTCCATCCGGGTATCGCGTTCCGCCAATGTCAGATAAGTATTGGCAAGGTAAACGTGGGGTTGGGTCGCCAAGGGACGCAGTGAAGTCAACGTATCTGCGACCTTCAACAGTAACGTAGTGCGTTGCCGGGGATTTTTAATAACGGAATTCAGCCAGGTATTATCGCTGAGAAAAGCATAAGTGGCGGCATCTGCCAGCAAATTCCAGGAGGCGACGACTATGCCCAGTAACAAAATAATCTGGGCTATGAACCCATGATTGATGCCAATTTTTGGCAGCAAGGGTTGGGTATTTTCGGAAGTGCCATAAATCCGCCAGGCACGCGCCATGAAAAGCCCTGCCAGTACACTCAGAGGCAGATTATAAAAAATGAAATTCCCCAAAGCATGACCAGTGATGGCAAACACGCCCAACACCAGGCCGAGCGCTGTCAGACGCTGTTCATCACTCATCTGCAGGGCTTTCCCCGCCCGATATAAAAGACGATACATGGCGTACATCAAAATCCCGGCAAAACTCAGCAGGAAGCCCAGGTTGATCAGTCCGCCCTCGGCCAGATACTCCAGATAATCGTTGTGTGCATAAGTACCTGCTGATGCCAGTTCGCCTGGCAGCCGGTAAGCCGGATAATTCAAAAAGTAGCTGCCGATCCCGGTACCCAGCCAAGGATGACTGAGATACATATGCCAGGTCGCAATCCACATCAACTTGCGCGATACCGTAGTAATATTGCTGGTAATGTATCCTGGGGAAAGGTGGCCGATCAGGTCATAACCATGCGCGTAGTCCATCAGTAAAAAGGCGATGATGACCAAAGCCGCAACGACAAGAAAACGCGACCGTGCGGCAGGCTGACGCCATAATCCCCAGACCGCAAAAGGCATGGTGCAGACCCAGGCCAGAAGACCACCCCGACTGCTGGTCGAGAAAAACGCCAGGAGCAATACCGACAAGGTCAGAAGATAGAAAAAAGCCTCCAGATGAACGCCACCCCGCAGAAAGGACACCTGGCGGCGGCCATCTTTGACAAAATACAAGGCAAGCACCGGAAAAAAAAGCAAATTCAGCCAGGCCGCAAAGCTGTTGGTATCTAGCAAGGGGCCAAAAGGACGTAAATTGGCCAGACCAATATTAGTGACCATCCCCTGATAATATTGCCAGAGTGCCATGGCACTCAAAATCCAGGCGCTGATTAAAATTCCGCGCCAGAGCCACACCCAGAATTGTTCAGCCACTGGCTCCGGGATCATGATGGCTATCAGAAAGGTCAACGGCAGCGCACCCAGCACCCAAAAGTAAAACCAGCTGCTGTAGGGAGACCCGCTCCAGAACAAGGTCAAACCAAACCAGACAAACCATAACAACATGAATATCGGCAAAAAACCACGCGGCCAGATCAAGCCAGCGCGCAGGCACGGCCACCAGACGATAGCCCCCCAGATCATCAACACAATACTTCCAGCAGCGAGCAACGGAATCAGCTGACCGTTGTAATACCAGGAAAGACCGTAAACCACCAAGGCCAAAACGGCGTATAAACCCGCCCGGAATGAAATCATTGGCCTGGAGGTTTTCGTCCCCGAGGAATAACTGGTAGTCGTCAATCCGGATCTCCCGCATGTAGGGTACAACGATAATGGCCTTTAGCACTTAACATGGCGGAGTGGACGGATATATGGCGCCCGCAAACGGAGCAGCGAACCAGGGACTCCACTTCGGGATGATTTTTGGGTATTCGCTGTTTTTGTCGCCAGAAATAAAACAACAAGCCCAGAAAACCTGCCAGTAACAACCATTTAAACATCCACAAAATCCCTGTCTGCTTCGAGCCGCATTTTTTTGGACCGCCATGAAAACACCAAAAAGGCCCGACGAAGCGGGCCTTTTCAACAATTTGGTCGGGGCGAGAGGATTCGAACCTCCGACATCCGCCTCCCGAAGGCGGCGCTCTACCAGGCTGAGCCACGCCCCGATGCTGTTACCTAAAAGTCACGCTGCACCGCGAACCCGGCCAGAAATGTCAATGCTGACTTTTCCGGACCATCGGGAAAGCTGGATAAACAAGCAATGGCCTGTTCAGCCTTTTCTGCCGCGACGCGCAAAGTGTAATCAATAGCTTCTGTTCTGGCAATGATTTCCCAGACCGCCGCAAAATCGGCCGGGTTTTCGCCATCCAAAGCCGTGCGCAAAATGGCCTGCTCAGTTGGAGTAGCATGCTGCATGGCGTGAATGTAGGGTAAGGTCGCCTTGCCATCCGCCAGATCATCGCCCCGGTTTTTACCCATTTTTTCGGCGGAGGTGGAATAATCCAGGGCATCGTCCATCAACTGAAAAGCAATCCCGAGTAACGAACCATATTTCGCCAGTGCTGTTTCAGTCTGCGGGTCCAGATGGTTGATCAAGGCACCAATCCGCATGGCCGCTTCAAACAATTTGGCGGTTTTGGCTTCGATGACCGAAAAATAAGACGCCACACTCAAATCCGGGTCGTGCGCGTTTTCCAGTTGTGCTACTTCTCCCTGGGCAATGACACTGGTTGCCTCGGCCATGGTCGCCAGAATACGCATATCCCCATCTGCCACCATCATTTCAAAGGAGCGGGCATAGAGAAAATCGCCCACCAAAACCGCCGCCGCATTACCCCACAACTGATTGGCCGTGGCATTATTGCGGCGCAGCTCGGAACCATCTACCACATCATCATGCAAGAGCGTCGCCGTGTGAATAAATTCCACCACTGCCGCCAGGGGGATTGGTCGTGCGCTGTGTTCACCACCCATGCGCGCGGCCAGGAGCAGCACGATAGGACGTAGTCGTTTTCCACCAGCGTTAATCAAATAGGTGCCCATCGCGGGAATGGTCGGCACTCCGGAACGTAGTTGCTCCTGAATTACCTGATTTACAGCCAACATATCCGACCGCACCAGTTGGTTAACCGACTCCAGATCCATACCTTGCTGCTCCCTGTTTATTGGCATCGGCACCACTTTACACCAGAAAGTGCCAAGCTTGCGGCCGCAGGGGATTGTGGTGAGGGCGACAATGGCTTGTCAAGCATGATTGCTGCCCAACGGCTCAGGCACCGGGGAGAGACTTGGGGATTTCCAGTTGTCGGGAACGGGCCAGCTGTCGCAATTCTTCAGGATCACCCTGCCATTCTGCCAGCACATCCCATAAGGGGTGCGGCCCAAGATCCTGACCCGCTCGCAACATCCGTTCTCGCAGCGTTTTTCCGCCACTGCCCACCGTTAAGAACAACAAAATCAAGGCGTTGATATATTCCTCAAGAAGATGCTGCTGGTGGGTAATACGCAGTAACTCGGCATAGAGAGGCAAGCGCAGTGGCTCATGGGCAATCGCTCGCCACAATATAGCCATGCCATAATGGGGATCACGATTGCGGGCAACCAGCGCGAGGGCCATTTCTGCGGTCATCACTGCCTCAATGCCTTGTTCCTGCGGCATGGGAACAGTCATTCCCACCTTTTCGGCCAGTACCAGAAGTTCGAGATTGCCGGGATCTTGCTGCAAACCGTGTTCCACCCGCTCCCGCCACCAGGTTTCATCCATAGGAACCTTGGCGGATTTTTCGCCCAGACTTTCCAGCAAATCTGCATAACTGTCCATATCAGCCATGGCAATATAGGTGTCCAGCAGTTGATTAATCACCCGGGTTTCATGGGGATTCAGATCGACATACCAACGTAATACCGTTGCCGCCTGCGCATGATGACCGTATTCCAGATAAATATTCGCTTCATTGAGTAAGTCATCAATGCTGAGCGCTTCCTGCAGGGTCGCTGTCACTTTTTCAGCTTCAGGAATGGCTGTGACTTCGCGCGGGGGAGCGGGGACAGCCTTGACTGGTAGAACAGATGCATCCCTGGAAAGATTTGGCGAAGCCGCCGCAGCGCGATTCTGCAAACGTCGCCGCCGGGCGCGCAAGCGAATAAACACTTCTACCAGTAACAGCAGTACAACAACCACTTCCAGGAATATCATCAAGCCTTGCATAAACACCTCAACCCCACGACCGTGCTTCCAAACATGCTCTTAATCCTGCATGTTCAAGTGCAATTAGTCTAAGGGCCAGAATTCGCAAGAATATTTTTAGTGATCTTCCATACCCAGTTCTTTCAGCTTGCGGGTCAGTGTATTACGTCCCCAACCCAATTTCTGGGCAGCATCCTGTTTATGACCACGGGTATGCTGAAGTGCTGCTTCCAGCATGCAACGCTCAAACTGGGGCTGAATTTTATCGAGCAGGGATTCTTCCCCACTAGCGAGACGTTGGCGCACCAGCGTGCCCAGTTGCAGCCGCCAATCCTGGTGGATCGGTGCATCTGCCAGTTCCGCTAGCGGCGCCGCAACGCTCATCTCCGGAGGCAAATCGGTGATCTGCACCTCACTGGTGGGGGCCATGACGGTAACCCAGCGACACACATTTTCAAGTTGCCGGACATTGCCCGGCCAGTGCCATTCCGTGAAAGCCATTTCGGCAGCCGGGCTCAACAGCTTGCGCTCGACATCCAGCTGATCCGCACTGCGGCGCAGGAAATGCCGCGCCAGTCTCGGAATATCTTCGCGGCGCTCGCGCAGCGGCGGCAAGTGAATATGGATGACATTCAGACGATGATAGAGATCTTCGCGAAAACTGCCGTCGCGGACCTTGGCTTCCAGATTCTGGTGGGTGGCTGCCAGCACCCGCACATCAGCACGCAAAGGGGCATGCCCCCCCACCCGGTAAAAAGTACCATCCGAGAGCACCCGCAGCAGGCGGGTTTGCAAAGCAGCAGGCATATCCCCGATTTCATCCAGAAACAGGGTACCCCCGGAGGCTTGCTCAAAACGTCCCTGGCGGGTTTGTACCGCTCCGGTAAATGCACCCTTTTCATGGCCAAACAGTTCGGATTCCAGCAGTTCGGCGGGAATAGCGGCGGTATTGATAGCAATAAAAGGCCCTCTGGCCCGTGGACTGTGGCGATGCAGAGCGCTGGCCACCAGCTCTTTACCGGCTCCTGACTCACCGGTAATGAGCACATTGATCTGTGATCGGGACAGGCGTCCGATGGCTCGAAACACCTCCTGCATCGCTGGCGCTTCACCAATCATTTCCGCCGGGTCCGCATCGTCCGCCTGGCTACTGGCTGTCGGTTCTTCCTGACTCCCCAAAGCCCGGCGGACCAGATTGATGGCTTCGTCCATATCAAAGGGTTTGGGTAAATACTCAAAAGCCCCACTTTGGAAAGCCGAAACGGCATTATCGAGGTCCGAATGGGCCGTCATGACAATAACCGGGAGCTTGGGCCAACGCGCCTGCACTTCCCTCAGAAAAGCCAGGCCGTCCAGACCGGGCATGCGTAAGTCCGTGACAATGGCATTGGGTTGATCACGGCCCAGCGCCCGCAAGGCACTATCCGCATCGGCAAAACTCCGGGAAGGAATTTCTGCCTGGGCCAGCGCTTTTTCCAGTACCCATCGAATAGAGGGATCATCGTCAATAATCCAGACCTGTTTCATTGCGGCTCCTCACGATGTTGGCCAAGGGGCAGGGAGACCGAAAAAATGGTTTCCCCCGGTCGGGAATGACAGTGCACGACGCCACCATGTCCGCGCACCAGGCCTTGGGCAATAGCCAGCCCCATCCCCATGCCTGCCGCACGACTGGTCACCAGGGGCAGAAAAATGCGGGGCAAAAGATCTTCAGGAATCCCGGGACCGCTATCGACAATATCGACCCGCAGGGCGAGGCGAAATTTCTGGTGGAGTAAGGTGACATATCGATCCACCCGAGTCCGGATGAGGATGGTGCCATGGCGATCCAGCGCCTGCTGGGCATTACGCAGCAAATTGAGAAAAACCTGCACCAGTTGCTCCTGATCCGCATAAACTTCCGGAATGGAAAGGTCATAATCGAAACGCAACGCAATACCCGTGGGTAATTCGGTCTGGAGGAGACGCCGCACATGCTCCAGCACCTGATGAATATTGACGTTGGCAAAAATCGGGCGACTGCGTGGTCCCTGTAAACGATCCACCAGATGATGCAGACGGTCGACTTCATGGAGTATGACTCGGGTATAATCTTTCAATTCAGGACGTTGCAATTCTCTCTCAAGAAGTTGGGTGGCGCCGCGCAATCCACCCAGGGGATTTTTGATTTCATGGGCAAGGCCGCGCAACATTTCCTGAGCCGCTCCATAAATCCGATCCTGCATTTCTTCTTCTGCATGACGTGCGGGCAGCTCCATCGGCCGCATTTCGATAATCAGATGACCATCGGCCAAAGGCGTCACCACCAGGTCCACCACCGCATGGCTGCCATCATGGAGCTGCAATGGCAAGGCGCGACGCAGTATGGTCCCATTCAAATCGGTGGCATCGGCAAACAACGCAGCAAAACGATCTTCTCCCACAATACTGCATAAGGCTGCAACGGTTTGGCCGCGTGCCTGATGCTGACTGATGCGCAGGAGGTTTTCTGCTGCCGGATTCATAAAACGCAGCTTGTGCTGAGCGTCCAGAGTCATTACTGCTGACTCCAGGGCATCCAGTACCGCGTTTTCCGTCAATGCTGCTTTTGTGCTTTTGCGCTGCGCCATGCAAGCTCCAAATAGGTATCCGCCTCTGGAGGCGCTTTCATAAATTCATCTAAGCAAAAAGCACACCAAACCAATCTCTGGCAGCCGGGAAATTGCCCTGCGTACGCATACAACCCTTCAGCTGGGTACCAGCTTTAGCCAGTAACAACAACGTCTCGAATCAAAATGACCGCCCATCATCCAGAGCAACAGTCGCAACCAGGATAGTGCACCGACCGCACCATAATAGTGCACAACCTCTGATCACCACAACGCCGGTAAATCATGCTCATGGTGAACAGGCTTCCAAAACACCAAAATATCAGCGACTATGACTAAACAACGCTGCATGCCTACAGGGATAATTATGACTTACTGCCTCACTGCCCACGTTTCCGGGGGGCTGGTTTTCTGTTCTGATTCCCGCACCAATGCAGGCACTGACAATGTCAGTATTTACTCAAAAATGCATAATTTTTGCTGGCCGGGTGATCGCTTTCTCTGCCTGCTTTCAGCCGGCAATCTGGCTACCACTCAGGGAGTCGTCAAACGCCTGCAGCAGGATATGGACCAAAATGCCGAAATCCATCTATTGAATCTTTCCAGCATGGCAGAAGCTGCAGATTACATTGGCCTGATTAACGCCGAAATCCAGCGTAATCAGGTCTGCCGTGATACGGCCAACACCAATTTTGAGGCCACTTTCATTTTGGGTGGTCAGATCGGCAGCGAAGCGCCTGTTACCTACATGATTTATCCTCAGGGAAACTACATTCACGAATCGGCAGATCACCCCTTTTTACAAATCGGCGAAATCAAATATGGCAAACCCATACTCGACCGCGTGATCAAACCGGAACTTTCCCTGGAAGCCGCCGCCCGCTGCGCGCTGGTTTCCATGAATTCCACCATGCGTAGCAATGTTACGGTCGGCCCGCCGGTTGAGTTACTCATCTATAAAACTAATTCTCTGCAGATGGGCCGCTATCTTTCGCTGACCGAGGAAGATCGTTTTTATCGGAATCTTGGTGAACGCTGGAGTCAGGGATTATTACAGGCATTGGACGGTCTTCCTCCTTTTGACTGGGAAACCCCGACAGCCATGCCACCGTTGTGAAGTAACAGCGTGTAAACACACGGAACAGCTCTGCACTTTATTAGTGCAACATGCACCAATATGATACAATTATCGCCTTGGCGTGACGGTTTGTTGCCTCCACAAACCGACCAGCCTGACTGGCACGCGCTTTGCTTCATTCATCTCACTAAAACTTGGGCGAGAATCTTGCAACGAGGAGATAAAGCAGATGGACTGGCTCAGAACCCATTATCAGCAGCAGATTACCCATGACGAACTGGTGGATGAAAATGCCCGACCGCGCCGGGCGGCTGCACCCCTGTTCAATTATCTGAACACCCTGGACAGCAGCGAGTTGCAGGCGCGTCGTCAGGCTGCGGATGCCTCCATTCTCGCCATGGGAATCACTTTTACCGTATATAGTGAAGCTGGCAATATTGATCGTGCCTGGCCTTTTGACATTATCCCGAGAATTCTTTCGAGCAGCGAATGGACGCGCATTGAAGAGGGCCTCAAACAGCGTCTGCAGGCACTCAACCTGTTCATTGATGACCTCTACAATGATCAGCGCATTGTCGCTGATGGCGTTTTCCCGGCCGAAGTTCTGGAAGGTTCGCGCAATTTTCGGGAAGCCTGTCGGGGCATTCATCCCCCCTTCGGGGTCTGGGCACACATCTGCGGAAGTGATCTGGTGCGTGATGCTGACGGGACCATCTATGTGCTCGAAGATAATCTCCGGGTACCTTCGGGCGTCTCTTACATGCTTGAAAACCGTCAGATCATGAAGCGACTTTTCCCGGAATTGTTCAAATCATCCATTATCCGGCCCGTGGACGACTACCCCAATCGCCTGTATGAAACCCTGGCGGCCTTGTCTCCGCGCCCGGAAGAAAAGCCCGTGCTCGCAGTACTTACCCCTGGCATCTACAATTCCGCTTATTTCGAACATAGTTATTTAGCCCAGCAGATGGGCGCTTATCTTGCCGAAGGGACGGATTTTTACGTCAGCAAGGAAGATATTGTTTATTTGCGCACCATTTCCGGATTACAACGCGTCGATGTCATTTACCGCCGTATTGATGATGACTACCTGGACCCCGAAGTGTTTTTTCCGGATTCGGCGCTTGGCATCCCCGGACTGCTCCGCGCCTGGCGACGCGGAAATGTGGCCATTGCCAACGCGCCCGGTGCCGGGGTAGCCGATGACAAGGTCGTGTACGCCTTTGTTCCGGAAATCATTCGATACTACCTGGATGCCGAACCCATTATTCCCAATGTTCCGACTTATTTGTGCATGCGCGAGGCGGATCGTGATTATGTCCTCAGCCATCTTGCCGAACTGGTGGTGAAACCTGCCAACGAGTCCGGGGGTTATGGCATGCTGATCGGCCCCCGCGCCAGTCAGGCTGAACGCGACCGTTTTGCCGAACTGATTCAGGCCAACCCGCGCAACTACATTGCCCAGCCAACCTTGAATCTTTCCACCGCACCCACACTGGTAGATGATCATCTGGAGGCACGACACCTCGACCTGCGGCCCTTTATTTTGCAAGCGGATAAACTGTATGTAACCACTGGGGGGTTGACCCGGGTGGCGATGCAGCCCGGGTCACTGGTCGTGAACAGCTCCCAGGGTGGCGGCAGCAAAGACACCTGGATTGTTGATGAGGAGGCACCATGCTTTCCCGAGTAGCTGAAAATCTGTACTGGATGGCGCGCTATCTGGAGCGCACGGAAGACGTAGCCCGCCTGATTAATGCCACCACCCTGATGCTGCTGGATCTGCCTCCTGGAGCCTATTTTGGCTGGGATATCCTGTTGCAGGTCACCGGTGATGCGACGCTTTATGCAGAGCTTTATGGTGCCCCCGAAGAAAACCGCATCATGCGTTTTTTGATTGCCGACGAGCGTAATCCAAACTCGGTCATGGCGGCCATTCATCAGGCTCGGGAAAACTGCCGGACGTTTCGCGACTTGCTGCCTGGCGAGTTCTGGGAACGCCTCAACACCTTGTTTCTGTATGTTCGCGATCAGGCGGTTTCTGGAGCAGATAGCCGCCATGCCCGTTACGCTTTTCTCAACGAAGTCATTACCCGACGCCACGCCCTGGTAGGCTTGCTGATCAGCAGCATGAGTCAGGATAATGTTTACCAGTTCATCAAGCTGGGACGCAATATGGAACGGGCGGACATGACCACGCGCATTGTCGATGTCACCAGTGCCGTGATTTTACCCCAGGATCAGGGCCTGCAGAAAACCGCGGGCAGCAGCTTGTGGATCGGGGTTCTGAAGTCACTCAGTGCCTTTGAAATGTACCGTCGCCACATTTCCGTACAGGTGCGCAGTAATCAGGTGGTGGACTATCTGCTCAAGGACGGCAAGTTCCCGCGCAGCATGAAATATTGCCTGGGAGAAATGGAAGTGGCTCTAGCCTATCTGCCCAATGCCGGAACCCCTGCGGAGGCCGTCCGCCGGGCCCGGCGACGCCTGGATCAGCTGAAATTGAGCGACCTCCGCCCGGACCTGCTCCATGAATATCTGGATCAGGCCCAGAGGGATCTCGCCATGGTCCATCGGACCATTCAGGGTACCTATTTCGCCAGGGAAGATAGTGGTTCGGAAAATGCTCTGAATGGACTCCACTTGCAGGTTGCACAAGCTTAAGTCCCACAGCATTTCACCACCGAGGATATTTTATGGGTATTCATGTCGTTCTGCGTCATCAGACCGAGTATGACTTTGATCGTTTGGTGGAAATCCATCCTCACGTATTGCGCCTGCGGCCAGCACCACACTGTCGTACTCCGATTCTTGCCTATTCGCTGGAAGTCAGCCCCGAAAAACATTTCCTCAACTGGCAGCAGGATCCCTTCGGGAATTATCAGGCCCGCCTGGTTTTCCCTGAACGCGTCAAGGCCCTCAAATTCAACATCGAAGTCATCGCCGACCTGAGCGTGATTGATCCTTTCGATTTTTTTATTGAAGAACGAGCGGAACGCTGGCCCTTCCGTTACGAACCGGCATTATATAAAGAGCTGGCTCCCTACCTGGAAAAAGAAAAAGCCGGGCGCCTACTGCAACAAATGTTGCTGGGTATCATGAAACGCAAACAGCGGACCATTGATTTTCTGGTCGGTATCAATCAGCAGTTACAAACTGCCATCGCTTACAACCTGCGCATGGAAGTCGGCGTCCAGACTCCCGAAGAAACCCTGAAAAAAGCCAGCGGTTCCTGTCGGGACAGCGCCTGGCTGCTGGTCCAGATTTTACGACATCTGGGTCTCGCGGCCCGCTTTGTTTCCGGTTATCTGGTTCAGTTAGTGGCCGATCAGGCACCCCTCGAAGGACCCTCCGGTCCCGCTCAGGATTTCACTGATCTACACGCCTGGGTGGAAGTGTACATCCCCGGAGCAGGCTGGATTGGTATGGACCCCACTTCCGGTCTGTTTGCCAGTGAAGGGCATATTCCACTGGCCTGTACGCCGCATTACCAAAGTGCCGCGCCGATCAGTGGTGCCACCGGAAAATGTGAGGTTACCTTTCATTTTTTCAACCAGGTCACCCGGCTGCCGGAAACACCTCGGGTCACCAAACCCTATACCGAGAGCCAGTGGGAAGAAGTCATGGTGCTTGGGCGGATTGTCGATGACCGCCTGCAGGCGGCAGATGTCCGTCTGACCATGGGCGGGGAGCCCACTTTTGTGGCTACGGAAGCGGTGGATGATCCACAATGGAATCTGGAGGCGCTGGGCAAACACAAACGGGAACGCGCTGAAATCCTTTCGGAACGCCTGCGCAAGCATTTTGCGCAAGGCGCCTTGCGGCATACGGGTGAAGGTAAATGGTATCCGGGCGAACCCCTGCCCAGATGGGCCTTAGGCTTATACTGGCGCAAAGATGGCCTGCCGGTGTGGCAAGATCCGACGTTGCTGGCGGACCCACTCAAGGATTACGGCTGGAAACCGGAAGATCTCCATCATTTCGCCTGTCAGCTCTGCGAACAATTGCAGGTAGACAGCACCCGGCTCATTCCTGCCTACGAAGATGCCTGGCATGTCCTTCATCAGGAGGGACGGGTTCCGGTCAACATTGACCTCAGTACCCATCGCCTCGATGATCCTCTGGAGCGTCAGGCCCTCATGGAAAAGCTTCAGGCTGGTCTGGACCGCCCCGTGGGTTGGGTTCTACCTTTGGCCTGGGAATGGAATCAGCAGTGCTGGCACTCCGCAACCTGGGTATTTCGCAGCGGACGCCTGATTCTCATTCCTGGTGACTCGGCTTTAGGCATGCGTCTACCCCTCGATAGCCTGCCATGGATGGTCGATCCGCACAAAAAATGGCAGCCGGAAACGGACCCCTTCGCGCCCTTACCGCCCTTACCGGATATGCATGCCAAGCCGACGCCGGGGAGCACCGCTAAATCCCAAACAGCGAAAAGCCCCGCCAGCAACAAAGCCCCCAGCTGGGAGGAAATTCCCCACACAGCAGTCACCCTGGAAATTCGCCAAGGCTGTCTGTATTGCTTTTTCCCACCCCTGCAGGTGACTGAACATTATCTGCGACTACTCAGCGCCATTGAAGCCACTGCGGCTGCCCTGGAAATGCCGGTCGTCATTGAAGGTTATGCGCCGCCCAGTGATCCGCGCCTGGAAAAACTGCTGGTCACACCGGATCCCGGTGTTATTGAGGTGAACATTCACCCTTCTTCCAGATGGCCGGAAATGGTGGAAAAAACCAGCCTGCTTTACGAAGAGGCGCATGCCTGCCGCCTGACCGCCGAAAAATTCATGCTGGACGGCCGCCACACCGGTACTGGCGGCGGCAATCACATGACGCTGGGCGGCGCCACCCCCGGCGACAGCCCTTTCCTGCGCCGTCCGGATTTGTTGCAAAGTCTCATTACCTACTGGCAACATCATCCGGCGCTCTCCTATTTTTTCAGCGGAATGTTTATTGGCCCGACCAGCCAGTCACCCCGGGTGGACGAAGCCCGTCATGAAGCACTTTATGAACTGGAAATTGCCTTTACCCAGGTACCTCCGGGCACTGTCGTGCAACCCTGGCTGGTGGATCGCCTGTTTCGTAATCTTTTGGTCGACATTACCGGAAATACCCATCGCGCGGAAATCTGCATTGACAAACTCTACTCTCCGACCGGTTCCGCCGGACGCCAGGGACTGGTAGAACTGCGTGCCTTTGAAATGCCACCCCATGCGCGCATGAGTCTGGTCCAGCAGTTGCTGGTCCGCAGTCTGATTTTACGCTTTTGGGAAGATCCTTATCGTCATGCCCTGATTCGCTGGGGAACGACGCTTCATGATCGCTTCATGCTGCCCCATTATGTTTGGGAAGATTTGCGCGAGGTCTGTACGGACCTGCAAAACCACGGAATTCTCTTTCAACTGGAATGGCTGACACCCTTTTCGGAATTTCGCTTTCCAGAGCATGGTCATGTGCAGATTGGTGATGTGCAAATCGAACTGCGTGCTGCCATTGAGCCCTGGCATGTTCTCGGTGAGGAGGTCACCGGAAGTGGCACCGCCCGCTACGTGGACTCGTCCATTGAACGCCTGCAGGTCAAGGTCACGGGCATGACTCCCGGACGGCATATACTGGCCTGCAATGGAAGGCGTGTCCCGCTGCAGACAACCCGTGCCTCGGATACCCAGGTGGCAGGGGTACGTTATCGTGCCTGGCAGCCGCCATCTGCCCTGCACCCGACCATTCCGGTGCATTCCCCACTGACATTTGATCTGATCGACACCTGGAATGGACGTAGCATCGGCGGCTGTACCTACCATGTCATGCATCCGGGTGGACGCAATTCGGAAGTATTCCCCGTCAACGCCTGGGAAGCCGAGGCCCGCCGCCAATCCCGCTTTACCACGACCGGTCACAGCCAACCCGAATCGATGTCTTCTCCACCCTCTATCATGGGGGGTAAGGTGCTCCCCAGTGAGGGGCGTTTCGTTGCCAGAGGCAGCGGTGAATACCCCTGGCAAGCACCTTATGATGAAGAACAACCGGATTATCCGCATACTCTGGATCTGCGCATGGCCAAATCCCCAAAACCAAGGTCCTAACCCGCATCGTGGCGCTGATCACGATGCTGTGACAGGAGCACTTCTGCCTGGCCGCCCAAATATACATACACGCCCAGGGCCACCAACAGCAATGCAGCGGCGACCAGCAGCAGTACAGCCAACCAGAGATTCTGGGGAGCATCCAGAGCAAATTTGAACACCAGCATCAGGCCTTCGATGGACACCGCAATCAGGATGGCCGCAATAAATCGGGTCAAAGTGCGTCGCGTAGTACTATGACGACGAATGTCTTTGCGCAGCAGGACTTCCTCTTCAAAAATGGTTTTGGACAGATCAAATACGGCCAGCGCCAGGGTGAACAAAATGGTCGCCTGGAAAGGCGCCGTAAAGTCCCCAGGAGCGGCAACAGCCGACCAGACCTGCTTCAAGCTGACGACCGCATGAAAACCCAGAGCGGCGCTGACTGCCAGCAGGCCAGTCGAAAACAGGGTATAAATGGCCTTGAAATAGGGTTCGAAGCCCCGCCGGATATCATCTTCTTCAAGCAGGGCGAGTGCTCTATCCAGTTCGCTATCGGCTACCAGCATGCCCAGCAGTTGCCCCTTTTCATCACGAATAGGTGCTGTAGCTGTCACACAAATATGACCATTGGCCGAAGATAAATAGGGTTCAGTCAGGACCGGGGACAACGCATTGAGGGCCAGACGGTAATAAGGTCGATGGCTGCGATCCACGCCATCCCCATCCTCTTTACCAGCAGCACGGCGCCGGGAAGCAGCCACATTATCCCCAATTTGCCGACCTCCCGCATCCAGGAGGTAGCACAAATCCAGAAAGGGGTGACGGTTAATAAGACAAGTCAGCTTTTTTCGTTGTTCATCCGCATGCTGCTGCAACAATGCAGGACTGGCGAGGGCATCAACGACGCCCCCAAGCAGTGCGGCAAGATCCTTGCGTACCTCGCGAAAATGCTCGAAGCGATTCATGATTCACCCCCAACAGGTCGCTCGTGGCGTCTATGTGCAAATGGATCAGATCATGACCTATGGATAGTGCAGCAAGGGGCGTGCCATATCCTCAACACCTTTTATTCTTCAACGAATCTACTCACCTAAAAGCGGGAATCGGCATTTTGCAAAAAAGATGGCACGCTTCCTGCTAAACATATCCTGATCATGGTCATCTGATCACTCCTCCTCAAGTGGCTTCCAGGGCGGTCCTCCCGCCCTTTTTTTTGTTCAAAGCCCAGGCTCATAGCCAAATACCCATATAATCCAGTGATAAACAGCCGGTTAATATATTGTGAAGCATTTCTGGACAGAAACTTTCCGGTCGGGATGCGGACTGGCGCAACCCGCCGCCATGCACCATAATCGTGCACAGAGCGCACCACTGACGAACAATTTGTCAGTACACAGTGCAGGAATACCCAGCAGTCCTCATCGGGGGAAAAGACCAGAGCTGCCCGCACTTTGGCACAGGAAATGCTTAACATAAAACATTCTTCAACACCTGAACCCCAGGGTCGCGTCCATGTCCAAGAGTTTCAGGCTGTAAACCATCGCGGCTTCGCCGCAAGGAGTGGCAAATGGCGTTATTCGACCGTTATCAAGAGCGTTTTCTGCAACAGCAGGAAGTCACCCTTTCCTTGGATGCTTATCTGGATCTCTGTGCCCGTGAACCCATGGCCTATGCCAGCGCTGCAGAACGTATGCTGGCCGCCATCGGCGAGCCGCAGATGATCGACACTCAGGCTGATCCCCGACTGTCGCGGATATTCATGAATCGAAAGTTGCTCACCTATCCGGCTTTCAAGGATTTTTTCGGCATTGAAGATGTTGTCGAAAACCTAGTGGCCTATTTCCGTCATGCCGCGCAAGGACTGGAAGAACGCAAGCAGATTCTCTACCTGCTGGGTCCGGTAGGGGCTGCCAAATCTTCTTTGGCTGAGCGTTTGAAGACCTTGATGGAGCAGTATCCCATTTATTGTCTCGCTGCCAACGGCAAGGTTTCGCCTCTTTACGAATCGCCTTTGGGTTTGTTTGATCGTGATGAAGATGGCCCCATACTGGAGGATCGTTTTGGTATTCCCCGTCGCGCCCTGAATGGCGTGATGTCTCCCTGGGCGGCCAAACGCTTGCGCGAATTTGGCGGCGACATCCGTCAATTCACGGTGCAGCGCCTGATGCCATCACAACTGCATCAAATCGGCATCACCAAGGTGGAGCCCGGTGACGAGAATAATCAGGATATATCCAGCCTGGTGGGCAAAGTGGACATTCGCAAACTGGAAGATTTTTCCCAGGATGATCCCGATGCCTACTCCTACGCGGGTGGCCTGAATGTCGCCACCCAGGGCGTTCTCGAATTCGTGGAAATGTTCAAGGCGCCGATCAAGATGCTGCATCCACTGCTGACCGCCACCCAGGAGGGCACCTACAATGGTACCGAGGGCTTTGGTGCCCTGCCTTTTCAGGGCATTATCCTGGCCCACAGCAACGAATCGGAATGGTCCGCTTTCCGCAACAACAAGCGGAATGAGGCCTTTCTTGACCGGGTATATATTGTCAAGGTGCCCTACTGCCTGCGGGTCACGGAAGAAACCCGCATCTACCATAAACTGCTGGAAAGCAGCGCCCTCAGTGACGCCCCTTGCGCACCCGACACCATGGACATGCTGGCGCGTTTTTCAGTGCTCAGCCGTCTCAAAGAGCCGGGCAACAGCAGTCTCTGGTCCAAAATGGAAATCTACGACGGTAAATCATTGAAAGACAAGGATCCCAAGGCCAAAAGTCTGCAGGAATACCGGGATGCTGCCGGCGTAGATGAAGGCATGGATGGCATTTCTACCCGTTTTGCCTACAAAATCATGTCGCGCACTTTCAATTTTGACAGTGATGAAGTGGCTGCCAATCCCGTCCATCTGCTGCACGTACTGGAAACGCAAATCCGCGCCGAACAGTTCCCGGCGGAAACTGAATCCCATTATCTGGCCTTTCTGAAAACCGAACTGGCGCCTCGCTATGCCGAATTTCTGGGACTGGAAATCCAGAAAGCCTATCTCGAAAGTTATGGGGATTACGGTCAGAATCTTTTTGATCGTTACATTCAATATGCGGACTTCTGGCTCCAGGATACAGAATTCCGTGACCCCGACACCGGTCAACTCATGGATCGCGGCCTTCTGAACGAAGAACTGGAAAAAATCGAGAAACCGGCGGGCATTGCCAATCCCAAGGACTTCCGCAATGAAGTGGTCAATTTTGTCCTGCGGGTAAAAGCTTCCAATGATGGGATCAGCCCTTCCTGGACCAGCTATGAAAAACTGCGTGCGGTTATCGAAAAGAAAATGTTTGCCAATACCGAAGACCTCTTGCCGGTGATTTCCTTCGGTAAAAAAAGTTCTTCCGACGACGAGCGGAAACATCAGGATTTTGTCGCGCGCATGACCCGAAAAGGCTACACGGAAAAACAGGTACGCCTGCTGGTGGACTGGTATATGCGTTATCGTAAACACCACTAAAATTCGGGGCATCTGATCCTTCTGAACCCTATGCCCGCGCCTGCGGGCATTATTTTACCCTGAAACCGCTGCACCATATTGGTGCACATTTTCGATGATTTGCTCCCTCTCCTGGCTCAAAAGACCTCTATTCGTTGTTTTTAATGGCTTGCACGGTTTTTGCTAAACCAAATTGCACACACGGGGCATTCAGCCTCAGAAACGATGGAAAACAAGGAGCGATATGATGAAGAAGGGAGCAAGGCAATACGTATTTCGAGGAACGGCATGGATGGGTGCCCTCGCCCTCCTGGGGAGTCCGCTGGCAGAGGCAGGCACCAGCACGCCCAGTTTCAATAGTGGGGATACTGCCTGGATGCTGACCTCTACGGCACTGGTGCTGCTCATGACCGTGCCGGGTCTGGCGTTGTTTTATGCAGGCATGGTCCGCAAAAAAAATGTGCTGGCGACAGCTGCCCAGAGTTTTGCGGTCACGGCGCTGATTTCAGTATTATGGATGATGCTGGGATACAGCCTGTCTTTCACCACAGGTAATGCCTTTATGGGGGGCATGAGTCGCTTGTTCCTCAACGGCCTGGGGCTGGATTCGGTCAGCAGTCTGGCGCCGACCATCCCGGAATCCGTGTACATGACCTTCCAGATGACTTTTGCCATCATCACCCCGGCGCTGATTGTGGGCGCTTTCGCAGAGCGCATGAAGTTTTCAGCCCTGCTCTGGTTTACCGGTCTGTGGTCCCTGCTGGTCTATGCACCCATCGCCCACATGGTCTGGGGACCCGGCGGCTGGCTGGGCGCCGATGGCGTCCTCGACTACGCAGGCGGTACCGTGGTGCACATCAATGCCGGGGTAGCTGGCCTCGTAGCTGCGCTGGTCATGGGCAAGCGGATCGGCTACAAGCATGATGCCATGCACCCCAATAATCTCATGTACACCCTGATAGGCGCTTCATTACTGTGGGTAGGCTGGTTTGGATTTAATGCCGGATCTGCGGTCGCGGCCAGTGATCGGGCAGGCATGGCGCTGGCGGTTACACAGA